>CBDHFX010000002.1:0-200000 GCA_965262845.1 Flavobacteriales bacterium | reverse complement strand
CCTATGATATTTTGGGTTTAACGTTCTCGGATAAAAAGAATCTCCTCCATAAGTTCCATCTACAATCAAAAATGTACCATTATACGATTCTCCCCATCCTTCAAGATCATGTCTTGAGAAATTAGAAGAGCCATCAACTGGTTTATGGTAATTGAGCACTCCCCCTACTGAAAGATCAGCACCCATGGAATGTTCCGCGGTAGCATATCCCCCCAACTCAAATCCATCTCTGAAATCTAATGTAAAGCCTATTTCAAAGCTACCTCCAACTGGTCCAGCAGCTGCTGTACCAGTAAAACCTAATGTCCAAATTCCGTCACTGAAAAAGCCACCACCCCTATGGTTTGTGCCTCCGGGCTTTTTATCTGTTAGGAGTACACCTTTAATCGTACCATCTTCCTGCCTTCCTATTAAATTTGGAACATTATCCATTGAAGGGTCTTTAAATATGCTTGTCCCTTCTTTTCCATTGTCTATAGAAAATATACCATCACTTTTATCTCGCCGAATACGTCCTTTTAGCCCGTGTTCTTTTTTGTATTTTCTTGCTTCCTTTCGTGTTCCAAATAAACCGAGTGGGTCGGCAAATAAAATTGGGCTACCGTTATTTATGGCATAAGGACTTTGCCAAGGATATGTAATAGGGTCTACATTCCACCTTGTAACCACTCTTGGATCATACTCCCAAAACTTAGCTGTGTAGTGCTTTCCCGCTCCCTTGATCTCATCAACTCGTTCCTGAGTATTATACCCATAGGTGTAGGTTCTTCCGGAGAGCTCGTCTTGGCGATCCGGCATCAACATGCCGAAGAAATACGAACTACACACCCTTTTTACCCAATCGTTGGAAGTCACACCCTTTTTAACATGCACCACCCTCAGCCCAGAGCTCCATTTATACCTCCACCTGTCAACCAACCTAAGACAACCCATCGTTTTCCGTTTTTTTTAAGAGTGGGTGCCCCAAAGATAGGCAAAGTTTATTTTAGGGAGGGCTGCTTTTGCAAAAGAAAGGAGCAGTTGGCGATTTTTTTGTCCCTTCCTTGCTGCCCTCCCGGGCAACGAGGGCCTTCGTTGCTTGCTTTTGGCAAGTCGTTAGCATTCTATTTGGAGAATCGGTGTCCCTTAGCCTTAAAAAGTGTATTTGAGTAAGCTATTGAAATACAAGTTTTTATATAACATTAATTACAGGAACCCTTTGAATAAGGCTCTATTATACCCACATTTTTTCTTGATTTGAAGAAAATTATTTTTTGAGCATGACATTTCCTCATTTTTTAAGCCCATTCCGCTTATTTTCTGCGCTTTTTTGACTTTTCCGGACAATTGAGAAACGTTTTTACTTATGGGGCTATAATTTTGTACCCTTATTCAAAGGGTTCTACAGAGCTAGCTACAGAGCTATCTCTGTAGTTTTGTATTTATAGCGAAAGTGAAGTAAGCAGATAAAAACGTTTGTTTAAGCAACCTTCAAACGGTCGGAAGCTGCCCGCTGCCGCTGATTGGAGTAAAGATCTTGATATTTGAACGATTTGTCCTTAATGGCCATAGCTTAGGGGCAGGGGTAGTTGCTTTTGATTCTCATTAAAAAGGCTAAATCTTAATAATCAGATATTTTCATTTTTACATCCCAATTTGATTTTTCTTTTTGAGAACTCTTTATATTTAAATAAATATGCTTTGAAGTATTTTTCTTTAAAGTAATATTTGTTGATTTTTTTACTACATATTCAGTAGCTTCCATTTTTGTGTTAAACAAAACATTATCAAATTCATCTTTTATAATTAACTGATCTGGTATTTTATGAAAATTGTACTCAATCGTCAATATTGCATTATGAGTGTTTAATTCTATTTTTTCAATAAAATCACCCTTACCCTTAAACTCCTTAAATGAAATTTCGCGCTCCTTTTCCCTACTTAAATAGAAAAAAATTCCATTGATCGGTATTATTATTGAGGTTTCACTTATTTGCAAAATGGTCCAACTAAAGTTTAACGAATCTTCGTTGACATAAATAGGAGTGAAGGCTTCCCTTAATTAGGAACACCCAAAACTAAGGATTTCCATTTAATGTTGGTATTGCGCAGCAGTGGCGAAGGAGCGTAGCTCCGAAGGCGCTGCTGCGCAAAAGGTATGGGCGGTATATAACCCAGTGCTTTGTGGGGCCTTTCGTTATTATAGATCCATAACCAGGCTTGTGAAAGCACTTCTGCTTCTTTTAACCGTCCGAAGGAAAAGGCATCTAACACTTCCTCCCGGTAGGTCTTGTTAAAGCGCTCCACATAACCGTTTTGATATGGTTTGCCCTTTTGAATAAACTTTAGCTCTATGCCGAGTCTGCCCGACCATTCTTTCATGGCATGTGCTATGAACTCCGGGCCATTATCCACCCGGATCTTTTCTGGTTTACCGCGCCAGGCTACCAGTTTATCCAGCTCACGAATGACCCGTTGGCTATTGATGCTGGTATCAATGGTGATATTCAGTGCTTCACGATTGTAATCGTCAAGAACATTGAACGAACGGAATTTGATGCCGTTTGCTAACGTATCGTGCATAAAATCCATGCTCCAGGTCAGATTAGGCTGTAGGGGCTGTAGCAAAGGCTCCTGAACACGCATAGCAAGCCGTTTTTTGCTCTTTCTTCGCAGATTCAGCCCCATCTCCGTATAAACGCGGTACACGCGTTTGTGATTCCATGTGTAGTTCATACTCCTAAGCCGATGATGCATCATCCAAAAGCCCCAGCGTGTGTGCAACTCCGCCAACATACCCAACTGCTTACGTATGAGCTGATCCTCATTAGCTTTTGGACGGTAATAATACACTGAGACATGAATGCAAAACAGCAAACAGGCCTGCCGTAGGCTAATGCCATGATTCTTGCGGGAATAGTCCACTAACTCCCGCTTTTCGGCAGGCCCTAAAGCTTTTTTTCAAGCACATCTTTTAATACCGTGTTGTGGAGGGTGAGCTCCGCCACGATCTTCTTGTATTGACCCACCTCACGCTCTAACTCCTTAAGCTTTTTGAGCTGGCTGATCTCCATGCCAGAGTACTTGCTCTTCCATTGATAAAACGTGCCCTGGCTAATTCCCCCCTCACGGCACAGGTCCAAAACCTTCTCACCACTCTGGTGACGGCGTAGTAAACCAATGATCTGGCTCTCGGTAAACTTGCTCTTCCTCATCTTACTTCCCTTTTTTCAAATGAACGTTATTTTTCTATTTTTAACCGTTCCTGTTTTAGGGGAAGCCTTCATACATACCCTCTTTCGTTAAAAACTACCACGGCATCTTCAAGAAACAAGACTTCAGTATAGGATTGGGTCTCCTCAGAAAAAAAGTATAGTGGATTATCTTGGCTTGGTGTAATAGTCCCATTTTTCTGACAAGAGCAGAAAAATGAAATCAGCCCTAAGCAAGTTACTTTCTTAAAGATGCTCATAACGATCCAGCAATCTTTTGTAGCAACTTCACACCTTCCCGGGTTTTCTCAAACCGGAAAATAATCAAAGGAAATTGCACTGGCCCCTGTTTTGAGATCAGATTTTCCCTTTTCATAGACTGCAAAGTTAAATCTACTCCACCGCGATATTTATTCTCCGAAAGTATTGCCCTAGGATTTAATCTTGGAGAGATTCGTTCGTCAGAGTCCAGTGCTATGGATACCTGAATGGTTTGTCCATCTTTCTTATATGATCTGTTTAGTTGCCCATAACTATTGGTTGAAGAATTGGCCTGAATATGCTCATCCAACCTGTCTCCCTTATATTGCCTATCCATTGCTTCAGACATAAATACAGAGAGTTCAAGTATGGGGTCCTTAACTTCATCAACATTTATTTTCTCATTGGGATTTACTCGCTCAGCTCGATTCTCTTCTGGATTATATTCAAATTCGAACTCGGACTTCCGATAAATATCAAAACGGTCTTCGTCAGGACAACTCTCACAAATTTCCTCCCGACCGTCGGGATCGGTGTAATTAATTGGACTATTGAAGAATGCACGG
Organism: Flavobacteriales bacterium; assembly: GCA_965262845.1. Lineage (GTDB taxonomy): Bacteria > Bacteroidota > Bacteroidia > Flavobacteriales > ECT2AJA-044 > ECT2AJA-044. The sequence goes on along the minus strand of CBDHFX010000002.1, from coordinate 195,982 downwards.
TACGGTGTCCACCCTGGATATTTACCTGCTAGCGGATCAACAGAAATCCAGATACTGAGGTTGGAATGGCCATATCGTGCGCCGAAGTAACGCAGACCCGTTTCGATATCTAACTCCTTGGCACTGAAGCGATAGGGGGAGTCACTACGCGCACTTTTATGCATACTTTTTGAGGTCACACCTTTTTTAGCATGTACTAACCTCAGCCTATACCGCCATCTGTCAACCAACCTAAGACAACCCATTTAATACCTCGTTTTTAAAACGATCTGCTGTAAAACAGAACCCCCCGGCCCTACTTTACGCAGGGCAAGATAGGAAAAAATGGCTTTGGAAGGGGCTCTTTTGAGCAAAACGGCCGGTTCCCTACCGGCTAACGATGTGGGTGTAGATTTGAGGGGAGCTAAGATCTTGGAGTTTGAACGATCACTCCTTTAAAGGCGATCTTTTTGGGGGCTTTTCATTGCTTGCTTTTGGCCAGTCATCAGCATTCTATTTGGAAGATCGGTGCTGCTTAAGGATATAAAAAGTGTATTTGATTAAGCTATTGAAATGCAAGTTTTTATACAACATTAATTACAGAGCTAGCTACAGAGCTAACTCTGTAGTTTTGTATTTATGGCGAAAGGGGAGTAAGCAGATGAAGACGCCGGTTTAAACAACTTGCAAACGGCCGGAAGCTGCCCGCTGCCACTGAATGGAGCAAGGATCTCTGGAGAACTTTTTTGGATTGCAGGGGCAGCAGGAAGCAAGTTTTGGGAAGGATTTAAAGCAAAAAAGAAGCCCAAACCAATTTTGAACTCTTTTTAACCTGTAAATAAAATCTCCTTCCCCTTTTTTCTTTATTACTTGAATTTTCGAGGTATTTAAATACTTGTACCCCATTGAGTAAGACGGAGGTAAAGTTAAATCAAAAATGCAATAAGAAGAATATTCTTTTACGATTTTTCTGTCTTTGATAAAAATGTATTGTCGCCTATCGTCAGGAACTAATTTTTTATATTCCAATCCGATAATATCACCTGCTTCATTATCTACTGTTGGGCCACCTATGACATATAAAGTATCCCATTCAAACTCGGTTAGTGAACCTAAAGTAATTATATATGTGGTATCTTCCTTAAGACATATATCCATTATTTTTTGCTCAAATTCATTACACTCTGGGGTACTACAAGAGCCTAAAAAAACAATCAAACCTATGACAGTTAAAATTCTATTCATTTTTCAACTCGTTCTTATCTGCTTCGTTCATTCCATTGACATCTAATGTGTTCAACATTTTCATTCCTGTATTAAATTGTTCTTCTGTAATTTTCGTTTTTGTAATGGATACGCTACCATTTTCTTTTGTGGCTGTCCATAGTCCTTGATCTCTTTGAACGTTTAAAACTTCCTTTGCAATATCTATTTGGGTAGCATCTTTGCCTAACTTACCTGCAATGCCACGTCCAATTTCATTATTTAAAAAATCTACGACATCATCGGCAGCGTCCATATTATCAGGGGGAGGAACGCTAAAATCTACGTGTGCATCAGCGCTCATTGGTATTCCTTCATGTGCATTCCCAATTTTTGATGCAATATCCGCATCGTATTTGTGTGTCATTGTAGCTGACCATAGAGCGTGTCTGAAAGCATTCCTTTGAGAGCCAATTTCAGTCGACATATTCCCATTTTCTGCTACGTGCCGGGCTATTCTGCTTGAAACGGTAGATATATTTGTTCCACCTCTTTCATACTTCCCGACCCTGTAAGCAGCTATTGGGTGTCTCCATATAACTTTTGATGTGGCGGAACTCTTTTGATTTTCCGTTGCTGTTTCATTTCGTAAAACAGTTGAAGAAGAAAATAATCCGGAGGTATGGACTGACAACCTTTCTGCTCCTTCCAATTCAATGCCATCAATCACCCTGTTTTCACTAAAGGCATAGGTCGAGTTCCACGGAAAGTCTGCCGCGAGTGGATCAACAGCGAAAAAGCGGCCCAGCCTCGGATCATGCATCCGGAACTTGAAGTTGATCGCATTCCCGGCCCCCTTTACTTCATCGTCCCGTTCCTGACCCTGAAAGCCATAGGCGTAGGTTCTTCCGTTGATCTCGTCGTGGCGGTCCGGCATCAACATGCCGAAGAGATACGAACTACGCACCCTTTTAATCCAATCGTTGGAGGCCACACCCTTTTTAACATGCACCACCCGAAGCTCAGAGCTCCATTTATACCGCCACCTGTCAACTAACCTAAGACAGCCCATCGTTTTCCGTTTTTTTTTAAGAGTGGGTGCCCCAAAGATAGGCAAATGTTTATTTTAGGGAGGGCTGCTTTTGCAAAAGAAAGGAGCAGTTGGCGATTTTTTTGTCCCTTTTTTGCTGCCCTACAGGCGACTTAGGGGGCCTTCATTGCTTGCTTTTAGCGAGTCATCAGCATTCTATTTGGAGTATGAGTGCTCCTTAATACCATAAAAAGTGTATTTTATTAAGCCACTGAAAAACAATTGTTTATATAACATTAATTACAGAGCTAGCTACAGAGCTAGCTCTGTAGCTAGCTCTGTAGTTTTGCATTCATGTCGAAAAGGAAGCAAGCAGATGAAAACACCGTTTTTTATTATTCGGGTTGCTTGCGTGCTGGCACCGTCTTGGGAGTGGCTTTTTTACGCCCTTTGTCGACAAAATATTATGATATGAACAACGAGTAAATTATTCGGTTTTGTAAGCAGGCTATATTAAAATTCGTTGAGTTCAAATTCTTTGAACTTAACCCGTTTAATCCGTCTAAATGCCGAGATAAAATCATATACCCAATAATCTCCCTCTTTGTTGTACCTTAAGATAAGTTCAGTATCTTCAAATTCTGGTGCATATTTTACAACTAGAACTAACGTTGTATCTCCAATTATTTTCCACGAAGCTTTATGAACAGAAAGTTTACTTTCACCTAGCGTAGTTATTGTATAATAGTCCGCAACACCATTAGGTTTTAATTGAAAAAAAATGTCTCGATATTCAATAATATAAATGCGACCTTCAAACTGATTTTGAGCACAACTACTAAAAAAAGTTGCAATAACTATTGCAATTGTCAAGTAGAATTTCATTCCTGACGATTCTTTATGTGATTTGAAAAAAATGAGTTTTTGTTTTAACCTTTTTTTGTTGACCATCTGAGGATTTTTGAATAATTTCTATCAATTTACTTTCCACTTTTTCCATCATTTTGAGCTTGTTCTTTTAAAGCATTATAGATATCACCCTCCCTTGCAACAGAATTAATCTTTTGTTGAGGTGATTTATTTTTAAACCTATCCTTACCAACCTGATCAACCCCGGGTGCTTCCATCCCTGCTTCAAAGGCTTTTACTTCATCATTAATATCGTAAGAGGCGTCAGCTACCCATTCACCATCTGCATTCTTTTTAAAGCCAAGCTCTCCATGCTCAAACTGAAGGCTATGTTCTGTTTCATGGTAAAGAGTTGTATTCTTTCCGTGTTCAACAGAATTTTCAATCAGACTAAAACCAACATTAATTTGACTTCCATCACTTGAAATAGCACCTAGATTTGTTAATCCTTCAAGCGACTTAGGCTTATTACAATCTACTGTTCCCGTTAATGAATAAACGTAAACCACATCAGAATTAATAAGCGTTTGAATAGATTTAGCAAATTTTGGATCAGCAGCCATTGCAGATTCTACCGCTTGTTTCGTTTCAGCATTAGCATACTCTACAATTCTACCATCAGGATCGACAAAAATCATTGGATTGTTATTAAATCCTATATACGAACTAATCCCTGGTTGAACATGAAACAATGGATCAATGCTCAGCCAACGGCCTAGTCTTGGGTCTTGCATTCTGGCTCCGAAATCGTAGCTGTTTCCAGCACCTTTGACCTCTTCATCTCGCTCCATCCCGTTAAATCCATAGGCGTAGGTTCTTCCGGGGAGCTCGTCGTGGCGGCCCGGCATCAACATGCCGAAGAGGTACGAACTACTCACCCTTTTTACCCAATCGTTGGAGGTCACACCCTCTTTACCATGTACCACCCAGAGCTCAGGTCCTTGATCATGCGCTATTCGAAGACAACCCATCGTTTTCCGTTTTTTTTAAGAGTGGGTGCCCCAAAGATAGGCAAAGTTTATTTTAGGGAGGGCTGCTTTTGCAAAAGAAAGGAGCAGTTGGCGACTTTTATAAGATTTTTTTTGAACGTTTATTTGATTAATTTTTTTGCTCTTATTTTTTGATTTTTTTTAGCTGCCTTGACTCATCTTTAAAACACAATGTAATTTAGGTGGATTGGAGAAAAAAATGACATAACGTCAATATCCACAATAGTTTACTGACAAAATGTTCATTTTAAAAAACTTTTTTGGATTGCAGAAAAGGAAGAAAAAAACAAAAAAATGCAGAAAATAAGCAAAATGAAGTTAAAAATAAAAAAATTTTATGCTCAAAAAATAATTTTCTTCAAATCAAGAAAAAATGTGAGTGTAATAGAACCTTATTCAAAGGGTTCTTTTATGTAATTGAGGTTTGTTATCGGGTATAATTGCGTTTATAGTTTCAAAAAGAATTTGAACTTCGGTTACTGTTGCGTTTTCAACTACAATCTTTTTATTTGTATCTCCTTTAATAAAATCAATTTCCCAACGAAGCCCTCCAAGTTGTGCGTTTATATATTCAGATTTTAAACTTGCTAACTTTTCGGTTTTACTTTCAATATCCTCAACCTTTTCACTGTTCTTGATTTTCTTAGAACAGATTTTTTTTCTTTCTGCTAATTCACTCTTTGAAATACTTTTTTCAAATATATGCAACTCGTTTTTTATAAATACAAATGTATGTTGTTTGTATGCTCCTGATACAGTCTGTCTAATTTTTAAATAAAAATCATTTGATTGATTTCCGTTAGTTACATTTTGAGAAGAAACACAAGACAACACTAAGTAAGTAAATGAAAGAATAAAGCCAAGTTTCATTGTATCACGGTTTTTCAAGTTCATAATAATTGGAGAAACTCTTTCATTATGTAGTTTTTGTTACCGTATTCACCTTTATCACATTCATAATTTCAAATTTTGAACGCCCCGTTCCTCGTAAAATTATTCTTGTGTAATTGCTCTCTTGATGATAGGCATCATATTCATCCTGATAATCATAATTTGTCAGAGAATTTCTTTCATTGTTCCAACTCCATTCACCCCAAGAATAATCTGCTCCGTATCTAGTTGCGTGAACCAATGTTCCTTTTAAGTCCGAATAAAATCAAATATCAACTCTGTCTTCATCCTTGTTGTAAAATGTGCCATCACCTGAAAGATACTTGCCATCTGGTTAGATCTTGTGCGATAATGGAACATTGTTTCTGAATTTATTGCTTCATCAAAAGAAAATTTTATTTCAAGCAACTGCAAACGCTGTAAATTAAATTTTTTAATTTGTCGGGTCATTCGTTTATTAACTCTTTTTTTGTGATATTTTTTCTTGCCATTTGATTAATTTATCATCAATTTTATTATCAAAAACCTTTTATAACATTATCAACGCCTTTATAAGCCTCATTAAATTGTGTTTGTACTGCATTGTCTGCAAAACTCGTATCTGCTCCGTTCGGGTCAACAAACCAAATAGGATTATTTGCAAAAACGGCATACGGGCTTTCGTGATGCTTTACTACAGGGTCGGTGTTCCAACGAGTTACCACCCTTGGGTCATACTCCCAATATGTTGCTATGCAATGTTTTCCAGCGCCTTTGACCTCTTCATCACGCTCCATGTCGTTAAAGCCATAGGTGTAGGGAGAGCTGTGGGCTGCGTCGTGGCGGTCAGGCATCAGCATTCCGAAGAGGTACGAACTACACGCACTTTTAGCCCGACAGTTGGAGGTCACCCCTTTTTTACCACGCACCACCCGAAGCTCAGGCCCTTGATCATGCACTATTCGAAGACAACCCATCGTTTTCCGTTTTTTTTAAAGAGTGGACACCTCAAAGATAGACAAAGTCTATTTTATGGAAAGTAGGGGTGCTTTTGCAAAAGAAAAGAACGCCTGGCTATTTTTATCTCTTCCTTGCTGCCCTCCCAGGCAACGGGAGGCCTTCGTTGCTTGCTTCTGGTGAGTCGTCAGCATTCTATATTGGAGTATACGTATCCCCTATGGATATAAAAATCGTATTTTAACAAGTTATTGATATACAAGTTTTTATATATCATTAATTACAGAGCTAGCTCTGTAGCTAGCTCTGTAGTTTTGCATTCATGTCGAAAAGGAAGTAAGCAGATGAGGACGCCGGTTTAACCAACCTGCGAACAACCGGGAATGTATTTCCAATTGAGAAATACTTCAAAATTTTCTACAGCTGCTTTTAAACCTAATTCGAATTTATCCTTTATCGGTATAATTCAGCAGGACGTTGCTTTGTTGAGAATTTTTTGGATTGTAGAGGTAAGAGCAGGGTTTCAGAACAATAGTAGGTCTATTCCTAATTAGCTGCTGAAAGAATTTTTAGTATCTTTTCCTTTCTTATATATTGAGTGATCAAAAAAGCTAATACTGCAACAAGGAATATCCATTCAGAATATTTAACTAACCAGTATACAAAAGGAATACTTATTATTAGCCATTGTAAAAGCAATCTTGAATTTACATTCTTCATTTGTTTATTCATCAATAACATATCAAGAATAAACATCAATACTAAAAAACCTATCCAAAACATTGCTCCATATAAAATAATTCCAAAAACACTTCCTAAGAATGCAATTTTCAAGGAAGTAAACAAGTCATGTTGCATTTCTGCAAGAGTTATTGCAATATAAGACAAGTAAACTGCTAAAAATATTCCTAATAAATTTATCCAGTTCGTTTTAAAAACATTTAGCTTAAATTTCATTTTTTTAATTTTATTTAGCAATTTTTTTGTCTTTGAAAAGAAAAAATAGTATCGTTAATGTAAGGATACTTTGGTTGTGGTAGCGTTTTTAAAAATTAAAAGCTGAGCATTCGAAAAACCGTCCTTCGGTTTTTTGCCCTTCCCGATCCTGTGGAATTGTCAGCCACCGGTTTGCTGGACCCGAACCCTCTGTAACTCAACCGCACAGCCGGTATCCCCCGCCCAAGCAGTTCCAGATATACGGCCTCTGCCCGCCTCGTGCTGAGCCCGAGGTTATCCGAAGCATTCCCCACATTGTCCGTATGCCCTTCAATACTAACGTGTACGGTCGGATTCTCCAGCAAAAACGACGCGAACTCATTTATGATCATACGGCTTCGGTAACTGAGCTCATAACTGTTCGTTGGGAAGTAGATATCGTTGATCTCGTATTGTGCACCGAGTTCTATGGGGCGGATGTTCATGCTGACCTCCCTGATCTCCCCTATCTCCTCATCTGCTGCCAGAAAAGTGCTCTGAAAAGCGTAACCCTCTTTTTTAACGACCATGATCAGGTCATCATCCTTCGGTCGCCGCACCACCGCAGCATAACGGCCTTCACTGTCCGTCCTGAAGGTCCGAATCTCCTTGGTTGCCAAATTCTTAACCTCTATGCGCGCTTCGCGAACGGGCTGACTAAACTCATCGGTCAGATCTCCTTTCAGCAGAACCACCCTATCGGGCTGAGCCGTGACTGGCATATTGAAGCTGTAAATATCCCAACCGCCCATGCTTTTGAATTCGTTTGAGGCAAAATATGCCGTGGCCCCATCCAGGCTCACAAACAAACCTACCTGATCCTGCCTGGTATTGATCGGATATCCCATGTTTTTTGGGTTGCCCCAGTCATCGGACTGCTCCTGACTGTAAAATAGGTCGAAGCCACCAAATCCCAGATGCCCTTCCGAGGCAAAATACAGGGTTCGGCTATCGCTGTGGATAAACGGCGATTTCTCATCGCCCGGAGTGTTGATCGTTGCCCCCAAATTGTATGGCACACCCCAGCTCCCGTCTTTTTGTCGATCGCTACGCCACAGATCCAATCCACCCTGCCCTCCTTCCCGGCTACTTGTAAAGAACAACACGTCACCATTGGCGGTCACGCTCGGCTGCGAATCCCAGGCATCGGGCAGGTTCACATTTTCCACGGGACGAATTTCTGTCCAGAATCCATCCTCCCGAAGGGAGTAATAGATATCGCAATTGGTTTGACCTTCGCCATCAGGCGCACAAACAGTGAAATAGAGCTGGTTGTTATCAGCGGTGATCGATGGGCCTCCCTCGTTGTCGCCCTGATTGAAAGGATACGGCAGGGGGTTGCCCGAAAGCCAGCGATTGCCCTCTTTCACAGCGTACGTAAACTCTTCAACATAAGTTGCCGTAAGCATGTTCTTCTCTTTTTTTTGGTAGCAGTGGGTGTAATAGGCCTGCGTTCCGTCCGGCGAAATGATAGCCAGGTACTCATCGCCCGTGGTGCTGATTCCCGGAACTGAACGGGGATCGTAAGGCACAGGGTGTTCCATAAGATAGGCCAGGGTCTGTGTATTGCCCAGTAGCTCAGCCGTTTCGTCACGATCGGCTTTGTATTCAAAGGATAGCCTGAGCGCCTTTTTGAAGTAACGCTCTGCGAGCGGATAATCATGCTGCTGCAAGGCAAAAAGTCCCAGATGGCGATAGATTTCCCCGTTGATGTCCGGACAATCCTCAATGGCCCGCTCAAAGTGCTGACGTGCGATGTTGTATTTCCTGAGCTGCCTGTTGATCTCACCGAGATAGTACCGGGCCTGTGGAAATACCTCTTCCTTGTGAAGCGCTTCCAAAAAAAGGGTTTGGGCAGCCACGGGACGACCGGCCAAAAGCTCCTCCTTTCCCTCTTCACAGAGCTTTTGGGCTTTTTTGCCGACTTCGTATTCGCAGTCAATTGATGGCTGTGCCCAGGCCAGCCATGGTCCGATCATAAGGACAGCAGGGATGTACATTCGCTTCTGCACCATACCATAACGCCCGTATAGCCCATTTTAACGCGGACTACTGCAATTCACCTTCTGTAGAAGCGATAATGGTGGACACCGTTGCATCGCCAGTAACGTTGACCACGGTTCGGCACATATCGAGGATCCGGTCTACCGGGAAAATGATCGCAATCCAGGCTGGGTTAAGTCCGACCGATTCCAGCACAATGATCAGCATGACGAGTCCGGCCGAAGGCACTGCGGCCGATCCTATTGAGGCCAGGGTGGCCGTCAGCACGATGACCAACTGCTGGGCCACGGTGAGATCCACCATATGGAATTGTGCCAGAAAGATCACGGCCACGGCCTGATACAGCGAGGTCCCATCCATATTAACAGTAGCGCCGATGGGCAGTACAAAACTGGTGACCTTTTCGCTCACGCGCAGATTATCCTGAACGCACTCCATGGTCACAGGCAGGGTAGCCGCACTTGAGCTGGTCGAGAAGGCCAGCATTTGCGCCGAACCGATGGCGTTAAAAAATTCGCGGTAACTTTTACGCTTAACGATCACCACCATAATAAAGGGGTACACTACGAAGATCATAATGGCCAGCCCAACCACCACCGTCAAACTGTACCAGCCTAGCCCTTTGAAGATCTCGATCACCGAACCCAGGTTGTCGCCGGCCATTTCGCTGAGTGTTCCTGCGAGCAGGGCAAACACGAAGAAAGGTGCAGCCTTCATGACAATGTCCACCATTTTTAGAAAGATCTCGTTGGATCCGTTGATAAAATCAATGACAGGTTTTGCCTTATCCCGTGGGATATACAGAAGGGTAACTCCAAAAAAGATCGCGAAGAAGATCACCTGAAGCATCAGGCCGTTGTCGTTCAGCGAGAAAAAAATATTGTTTGGCACCATATCAACCACAAACTGGAGCGGTCCTGCGTCCCTGGTCTTACGGGCCGATTCCATTTTGCTTTTCACTGAGCTGTTTTCAGCGAGCGCCAGCTCTTCGGCCCGCAGGGCCTGCTTTTCCTCTTCGGAGAGCTGGCTCAGCAGGTTGCGGTCGCCAATTTTATCAACCCCCTGTGTTTCGGTGACCCAGAGTTCATAGCGAACCCGGTTACTGCGCCGTTGACTTTCGTCAACCAGTGTGCCTGGCTTAAAGGAATTCACCAGGGTAAGTCCGATCGTGATGGCAAAAACGGTGGTCACCAGGTAGGCCATCAGCGTTTTAATGCCCATGCGGCCGAGTCTGGAGGTATCACTGAGTCCGCTGATCCCACTGATGATGCTGAACAGCACCAGCGGCACGGCGATCAGTTTGAGCAGGTTGATAAAAATAACCCCGAAGGGGTCAATCCAGTCAAGGGTAAACCGGCTCCAGCCAAGGATGCTTGACAACACCGCCCATACAATTCCGGCCGCGAGGCCGATAATAATCTGCCAATGCAAGGCTAATTTGCTCATATTCTGCTACTTTTATTTAGTAAAAAGTGATCGGCCACGGTCAGTGCCGCCATAGCCTCCACGATGGGCACGGCGCGCGGCACAACGCAGGCATCGTGCCGTCCCTTGCCTTTCACCGTCACTTCCTCTCCTGATTCATTCACACTTTGCTGGTTGCGCATCAGTGTTGCCACGGGTTTGAACGCCACCCGAAAGCAGATATCCATTCCGTTGCTGATCCCACCCTGGATCCCCCCCGAGAAATTGGTCACTGTGCGCTTATCCGGCATAAACTGGTCGTTATGTGCGCTCCCGCGCATGGTTGACGCCTTAAAACCGCTACCGATCTCGAATCCTTTCACGGCGTTGATGCTCATCATGGCCTTTGCGAGGTCGGCATTCAGCTTATCGAATACCGGGGCGCCCAGGCCAGCGGGCAGATCCCGGATCACTCCCGCGATCATCCCCCCAATGGTATCGCCTTCCCTGCGCACCGTTCGGATATGCTCCGCCATCCGCTCTGCCATTGCCGCATCCGGACAGCGCACATCGTTCGCATACCGCTGTTCCAGATCAAGCTCGCGGTAATCGGTTCCGAGTTCCAAGTCGCCCACTGCACTGACATAGGCAAAAATGCCTGCCTGCGGCACGATTTGTGCTGCGAGTGCTCCACCCACAACCCGGCAAGCCGTTTCACGCGCTGAAGAACGCCCGCCACCGCGATGATCGCGCATGCCGAATTTCGCCTGATAGGTAAAATCGGCATGCGAGGGCCGATATACTTCCTTCAGATGATCATAATCCTTCGGCCTTGCATCACTGTTTCGAATAACAAAGCCAATAGGCGCCCCGGTTGAGTACCCGTCGTAGATACCCGACAGAAATTCAACCGTGTCGCTTTCCCTGCGCTGCGTGGTGAGGCCCGAATATCCCGGACGACGGCGATCCAGTGCCTGCTGCACGGCTTCCAGGCTGAGCCTGACCCCGGCTGGATAATTATCGAGCGTGCCTCCGATTGCCGAACCGTGGCTCTCGCCAAAGGTAGTGAGCCTGAGGTGATGCCCGAAGGAATTACCAGCCATAGGGGCACAAATATAAACTTTTACTTTAGCCTGCAGCTCCACGATAGCCGGCACCGATACTAATTGCTATTTTCGTGGCAAAGCTAAAGCCCGTATGAAAACCCTGTTCACCCATATCCGATCCCTCCTGCTCACCGAAAAAGAACCCGTTCGCTGGGTGGCCGGCTCCGATATGCGGGTCCTCCCCCACCTAAGCGATGCATGGCTCATGACCGAAGGGGATAAAATTTCTGCCTTCGGCAGGATGGACACCGTGCCTTCCGAAGCCGATGAAACGGTGGATTGCAGAGGCAGCATCGTACTGCCGGCGTGGTGCGATAGCCATACCCATCTGGTTTATGCCGGAAGTCGCGAAGGCGAATTCGTGGATAAGATCAACGGGCTCAGCTATGAAGAGATCGCCCGCCGCGGCGGGGGTATCCTGAATTCCGCCCGGCGGCTGCGCCAGACCTCGGAGGATGAGCTCTATGAGCAATCGGCCCGCCGCATGCGGGAGCTCATGACCCTGGGAACCGGAGCTGTGGAGATCAAAAGCGGATATGGGCTCAGTACCAGATCCGAACTAAAAATGCTACGCGTGGCACGTAGGCTGCAGGCCGATTTTCCGATCGAGGTAAAAACAACCTTTCTCGGCGCCCATGCTTTTCCGGCTGAATACCGCGATAACCGCGAGGCCTATGTAGATCTGGTGATCCGGGAGATGATCCCGGCCGTAGCCGAGGAAAAACTGGCTGATTACATAGATGTGTTCTGCGATCGGGGATTTTTTACCCCCCGGCAGACCGAGCGTATTCTTACGGCCGGAGCCGAGGTCGGATTGACCCCCAAGATCCACGCCAATGAACTAGACTTCAGCGGTGGCATCCAGGTCGGGGTCCGACATCATGCCCGCTCGGTGGATCATCTCGAGTGTACGGGCGACGAGGAAATCAGCGTACTGCTCTCTTCCAGGACCATGAGCACCTTGCTTCCGGGGACGGCCTTCTTCCTCGGTATGGAATATCCACCCGCCCGTAAAATGATCGATGCCGGACTACCGGTAGCGCTGGCCAGCGATTACAATCCCGGCTCAAGCCCTTCGGGCCGAATCGCCCTTATCCTGTCCCTGGCCTGCATCAAAATGAAGATGCTCCCCGAGGAGGCGATCCAGGCCGCAACACTCAACGGTGCCTATGCCATGGGGCTGGAGCGCACCCACGGAAGCATTTATCCGGGCAAGCAAGCCAACCTGATTGTCACAAAAAACGTAAACAGCCATGCTTTTCTGCCGTATGCTTTCGGCACGAACTGGATCAAGGCCACCTACATCAACGGAAAACGCGTTTATTATGACCTGGACTGACCATTGGAAACCCTTTACATCTGACGAAGCCGCCGCCCTGACATCCGCCCGTGAGGGCGAAACGAAGGTAGGCCAGCGGGTTCAATGCGCGGATGCAGGCATCGCGGAAAGCCTGGAGGAATGTGATGCGCACTATGTGCTGCTCGGCATTCCGGAGGATATTGGGGTGCGGGCAAATGGCGGGCGACCGGGAGCAGCCTCCGGCTGGATCGAAGGTTTGTCCCATTTTATGAATGTGCAAAGTAATGAATACCTGGACGGGCGGGAAGTGCTGGTGCTCGGTGCCCTCCATGCTGAAGAATGGATGCGGCAATCGGAAGGTGCTTCCACAGATCGGTTGCGCGAACTGTGCAGGGAAATCGACGAAGCCGTGTGGCCGCTGATCGGGAAGATCGCCGCGGCCGGAAAAACAGCCCTGGTGGTCGGGGGCGGCCACAATAACAGCTATGGCTGTTTACGTGGGGTTTCGCAGGCTCTGGGAAGACCGGTGCATTGTGTAAACGTTGATCCACATGCCGATTACCGGGCCATGGAGGGGCGCCATAGCGGAAATGGCTTTCGGTACGCCCGGAACGAAGGATACCTGGAAAAGTATGCGGTGTTTGGGTTGCACGAGGGATATAATTCCGCAGACATGCTGTCACTGATGAATGAGCCGGGACAGACCTGGTATCTGAGCTTTGAGCAGCTGTATTTTGGGCAGCTGCCCTTTATTGATCACTGGGACAGGGTTTGGAGTTGTTTCGGGTCGGAAAAGGTGGGGCTCGAAATCGATGTGGACGGTATCACCGGTTTTCCGTCAAGCGCCGAAACTCCCGGCGGGTGGTCGTTGAATGAGGTACGGCAATTGATCGCAGCCCTGAAGCACACGAAGGCACACGTGCCGTATTTGCATATCGCGGAGGCAGCTCCGGGCCTGGATCCGGGTTCGGAACGGTCGGTGGGTCGTGCCCTGGCTTTGATCCTATCCGATTTTATTAAATGCAATGCCGGAAGACGACTTTAAAAAATTACCTATCTTTACTTTCGCAAATTAACCTGTATGATCGCCGAAAAAACCTTACGCAACTTACTTTCCTCCCTGTTTTTGTCATTTGCCGCGATGCAACTCATCCTGCCGCAGGCAGAAAACCTGGAGTATCGCGGAGCCCAGTTTACCTTTACCTGGAATGGAGGCAATGCGAGTCCGGTTTGTGGCGATAACCCGCTGCAATTCACTTATACCGGTGCTGTGACAGTGGATTCGCTGTACTGGGACTTTGACGATGCACTGGCGGGAACGGCGGGCTACGGGTCGGGCACACCGATCAGCCATCAATTCAACATGCCGGGAACCTATAACGTATCGGTGACCGGTTACGACCTGGCGGGTATGCCGGTGGGATCTGCCTCGGATTCGATCGATGTGGCGACCACGCCCCCAACCTCTTCGCTGAGCCCGCTCATCTGCCCAAACGGGACCGTCGTGCTGGATGCGACCCATCCGTTCAGTACCTACAGCTGGAATCCGGCTGGAAGCAGTGCAACGTATACGGCAACCAGTGCCGATACCACGGTGACCTGCCTCGTGACCAATATCTGCGGTTCCGGTACCCTGACCTTCAACCTGCAATACCTGGATTCGGTGGTTGTGGACGTGCTTGATTTTGTGATCTGCCAGGGAGACATGATCCCGATCATTGATGCCATACAGCCTGCAGGAGCCCAGCCCGTGAGCTATTTGTGGAGCAGTGGTTCCACAGCCTCCACAGATACCATCACTTCAGACGGAACCTATTCGGTAACCGTAAGTAATCCCTGTGGATCGGTAGTAGACTTCTTCAATGCGACCACGCCTCCGCCCCTGACCGTTAATGTAGGACCGGATACCTTGATCTGTCAGGGTCAGAGCTATACCATTACCGCCACGACCAATCAACCTAACGTCCAATACCAATGGATGGGAAATCCGGGCATCGGCGGAACAACCTACACGGTGAACTCAGGAGGGACCTATTTTGTGAATGCGACGAACGACTGTGAAGTTGTCAGTGATACCATTGTGATCCTGCAACTGCAGTCCTTCATTCTGAACCTGGGAAATGATACCATCATCTGTGCGGGTGACCAGATCGTGCTGGACCCAGGCCTGGGCGGACCTCCCGCCTACAACTATCTATGGGATGACAACTCTACCGACAGTATCCGGGTGATCACCGCTGCAGGCACCTACTATGCTGAGGTGATGGACAGTTGTTCCACGGAGTACGATACCATTGTGGTAACCACGCCTCCGGCCTTTACAGTGGATCTGGGCCCCGATACCACTTATTGCTCTGGAAACAACATAGTGCTGGATCCGGGCCCGGGCCCGGGATATTCCTACCTATGGCAGGATGGATCAATCACCTCCACTTTACAGGTGACCGGTGCAGGTACGTATTCAGTAACCGTAACCGACGCGTGCCAGAGTATTTCCGATGAGGTGACCTTTACACCGTTTACGGGCTTTGAAGTTACCCTCGGTGAAGATACCACCATCTGCGATGGGCAGAGTTTTCAACTGCAGACATTTTTTCCGAATTCGACCTACCTGTGGCAAAATGGATCAGAGGACCCTGTCCATACCATAAATTATTCGGGTGATTACTATGTAACTATTTTTAATGTATGTGATACGGTCACAAGCGACACACTCACGGTTGAGACAGATCCCTGTTCCTGCAATATGTACGTGCCGAATGCCTTCACACCTAACATTGATGGAAAGAATGATGTTTTTTGGCCGGTTACGGATCTTAGCAGCTGCATCGTTCTTGGGTTCAGTATGAACATATACACCCGTTGGGGACAAGCTATTTTTTCCTATGCAGGTGATTTCTATTCATTTACTGGCTGGGATGGTCTGTTCAACGGTGCCTATCTCATGGACAATGTTTATTTCTACGAGATCAGCTACAGCATACGAAATAAGGGTGAATCACGGATACGGCAGGAGCGACTCACCGGCAATGTATTCCTGATCCGATAACACTCCAACCCTGTTTTTAGCAACAGGCTGGTACGCTAAAATCCCAGGCAGGTGTTAACTGCCTGGCCAAATGCCGCATAGTCAATGCTTTGTGGCTGTGTCTGGCATGCCCGAATGTCGCGGTATGAACCCGTCTGAGGAGCATATGGTCATAGCCATTTTATTTGACAAGGAGTACCGAGCCGGAGATGCGATCAGCTGCAGATGCGCTGACCGAGCCAATCCAGCAGGTCGTTGAAATTATCCGGACTGATCCCGTGTGGCATAGCGTATTCGTGATAGGCGATCTCGGCACCCATTGACTTCAGTCGTTCCCGGTCTTCCCGGGCACCTTCAATGGGCAGGACCGGATCCTGCGTTCCGTGGCTTACAAAAAACGGTGGCAGTTGGTATCCCGCCGTAGGCGGAGAAGGGATAAATTCGGGGATCAGGTAGGAACTCAGGGCCATAACGCCGGCGTAGCGGTCGGGATCTGACAGTGCCAGGCCGTAGCTCATCATGCCACCCTGGCTAAAGCCCAGTAAGAAAAACTTTTTGTGGTCGTATTCGAAATGAGCCTCCAGCTCCCTGATGAAGGCCTGTCCTTTTTCGACAGCCTTCAGGGCCTGATCCGGATCCCGGCGGATCAATCCATCCGGGTCTGTTTCAAACGGCCACCATGCATAGCCACCCCAGGAGAGCCGATGCGGAGCCTGGGCGCTGATAACGAGTGCACAATCCGGCATTCGGGAAGCGAAGTGGAACAAATCGTTCATATCAGCTCCATAGCCGTGCAGCATCAGGATCAGAGGCGGATGCCCGGATCTTTTCAGCGGTTCGCGAACGCAATGATCAAGGAGTAGGTTTTTCATACACTGGTGAGTTAGTTGAACATCGAAAATAAGAAACAGATCCTGAAAACCCTGGAAAGATCTCTGTGAAGATCCTCCCAAATTATACTGATCCCAGGAATTTCATGGTATTCACGCCATCGGCGTATTCCCAAAGCTCCGGACGCTGCGTATGACCCGGTTGCACATACAGCGACCCGTTTTTTTGCCGACCCACGATGCACTGAAGCTGGTTTTTCAACGACGACAACTGGCTGTGTACCGCTTCCTGATCATCGTATTCCTCGTAGAAAACCGTGCTTACGGGCGCAGCTAACTTTTTGGACCGTTTGAACAGTACGAACCCATTCTCCGTGATCTCGTCACCATTCATCAAAAAGATGGCCTTGTGGTATTCATAGTTGCTGGCGTACTTATTGTTATCGATGACCTCCCTAAATCCAGAGAACGCCTCAAACAAGCGGTTGAGATCATAGCCCCTCGGCACATACACCTTGGAAATACTTCTGCAGCCCCTGCCAAAATACCGGAACACGTCTTCTGCCAGGCCCGTTAGCTCCCCTTCACGCTCGTCGCCGTCAAGGATCGCCACGCTGCTTCGATTCCGGCGGATCAATGCCGGTTTGTCGCGAAAATAATACTCAAAGTACCGGGCTGTATTCCCTGATCCGGTCGCGATCACCGAATCCACTTCGCCCAGCCCATCCTTTGCAAACGTTATCCGCCCCTTTAGCTTAGGCTCCATTTCTTCCAGCAATCTTCCGATCACTGGCAGCAGGTGCGCATCATCACTGCTAAGTTTTGCCACAAGGCGGTGTCCGGCTGTGAGCACGCTCAAAAGGTCGTGCATTCCCACCATCGGAATATTGCCGGCCATGATAACGCCGACCTGACGGTCAGATGAACCCGCAGGGATGTTTTCGCGAGCAAACCACGCTGCGACCGCATCCGGCCGCAAGGCCGCTCCCCAGGCACCTGCGGCATAGCGCACATTATCGGGCGTGAACCAGGCATTCCTGATGAATTGGCGATCGAGCAGGGTTGCGAACGCATCAAAATAATCGCGATTGAGCGGGTGCCCTGCCCTATGGCCACCGGGACCGAACTGAGCGAGAAACTGACCCAGCGAAATAAGCACGTTTTTGCGATCCTCAGGCGAAAGCATGTGTGATGGGATCTTGCTATATTTGCCATTCAAAGGTACAACGCTCAACCAAAAAGAAGGCCACGATGGCTATTAAGATCACCGACGAATGCATTAACTGCGGGGCTTGCGAACCCGAGTGCCCAAACAATGCGATCTATGAAGGCGGACAGGAATGGCGTTTTAGCGACGGAACGAGCCTGTCCGGAATGGTCACCTCGAAAACAGGCATCACGGCCGATGCCCATGACGCCCAGGAACCGGTAGACTACGATGTGTACTACATTGTAACTGATAAATGTACGGAGTGCCAGGGATTCCATGAAGAACCGCAGTGCGCAGCCGTTTGCCCGGTTGACTGCTGCATTCCCGACGAGAAACACGTGGAATCGGAAGCTGAGCTACTGAAAAAGAAAGACTTTTTGCATCTGTAACGGGTTATGTCCTGATTGCGGGATGCCTCTGAAAGGGAGAAGCCTTATTTTGTACCATGGCAGCCGAAAACGAGTTATTGAATTATGAAAAAATGGGTCCTGCTTGTTGGACTGTGGGCTGCGGGCCACGAACTGTGGGCCCAGGAAGACCCCTCCTACGAGGTAGGAAAGACCATGGACCTGTGGGAGGACGAACTCGGAATGATGGGCCAGATCGTTCTGAATGGCCAAACCGATTCCCTGAAACGCCACCACAATAAAGTCATGCGGGCCGCATTCCGGGAGCTATTGAAGCAAGAGGAAAGCTTTCGGCATCCCTTCGAAGGGCTGGCTACGATATCCAAACTGACAGCACCGGACGAAAAATTCCGGATCTACACCTGGACGCTT
Organism: Flavobacteriales bacterium; assembly: GCA_965262845.1. Lineage (GTDB taxonomy): Bacteria > Bacteroidota > Bacteroidia > Flavobacteriales > ECT2AJA-044 > ECT2AJA-044. The sequence continues at coordinate 177,409 of CBDHFX010000002.1, read as the reverse complement.
CCACTCGGGAACGGGACACACGAATTCTACGGATTCATCCAGATCCCGGAGGAAGACGGATCCCGCGTGGTGGAATTGAATGACACCTACAGGCAATATACAAACCGCGACTTTGCCCCGGGAGATGCCGAACACTGGTTTGGAGCTATTTACTACGCGATCCGTAAGGAACGCTACAAAAACGATGAATACTACACCCTGCTCGGGTGGAATGGCAAGGATATGCTTTCCAACATGAAGATCCTCGAGATCCTGTATTTCGACAGGGCAGACCATCCCCGGTTCGGGAAACCCATTATTCATGTTGATCAGGATCCCCGCACGCGTTTTATTCTGGAATATGGAGAAGATGCGGGGGTGAGCTTCCGGTGGAACCGAAAGTTGAAGATGTACGTTTTTGACCACCTGGTACCGAGGGACGGTGCACAGCCGGGCATGTTCGCCTTTTATGTGCCCGACCTAAGCTATGATGCCCTGGAGTTTGATAAGGGGGCGTTTTGGCTGCGGGAAGATGTTGAGGTGACCAATCGATAGCGGGTGCGTGGCTCATCTTGCCGTAGGCAAAAAGGAACAAAATGCTTATCCTCCCGGGCGCGTTGAATGCTTACTTTTGCGTCGCAGCAAGCAAGGCCTGAACTATGAAAAAACACAACTACAGCGCTGGCCCATGCATTTTGCCTCAGCTGGTATTCGAACGATCGGCTCAGGCTGTTTTGGATCTGGATGGGATCGGGCTGTCGCTTCTGGAGATCTCGCATCGCTCAAAGGAATTTGTGGCGATCATGGAAGAAGCCCGCTCGCTGGCAAAGGAGCTGGTGGGCCTGGGTGACGACTACGAAACCCTGTTTTTGCAGGGGGGAGCCAGCATGCAATTCCTGATGGTGGCCTGTAACCTGATGAAGGCGGAGAATGGAAAGGGAGCCTATTTGGATACCGGCATCTGGGCAGACAAGGCAATCAGGGAAGCCAGGTTGTTCGGCGAGGTTGACGTGGTGGCCAGTTCAAGGGACGCGAACTACCGTTTTGTTCCAACACACTATGAGGTTCCGGAAGATGCCGACTATTTCCACTGCACCTCGAACAATACGGTTTTTGGAACATCAGTAAAAGCCTTCCCGGAGACGGGCATACCTCTGATATGTGATATGTCATCGGATATTTTTAGCCGGGTACTGGACTACTCCCGGTTCGATCTGATCTATGCCGGTGCGCAAAAGAATATGGGTCCTGCCGGAACCACACTGGTATTGATCAGAAAGGATATCCTGGGCAAAACGGGCCGTACGATCCCGAGCATACTTGACTACAACGTACATATCGAAAAAGACAGCATGTTCAATACGCCACCGGTATTTCCGATATATGCCTCAATGCTGACCTTGCGCCATTTAAAGGAAAATGGAGGTGTGGCCGCTGTGGAAAAAGCAAATCAGGCCAAGGCCGGTCTGCTATACGGTGAAATTGACCGAAATCCGATGTTCAAGGGAACTGCGGAAGCAGAAAGCCGATCAAATATGAACGCCTGCTTCCTGCTCAGGAACAGTGCATTGTCGCCTCAGTTCGACGAAATGTGGCAAGGCGCAAACATCAATGGTCTTGAGGGACATCGCTCGGTCGGCGGATACCGCGCTTCCATGTACAACGCGCTGCCGATAGAAAGTGTGCAGGTATTGGTTGATGTTATGAGGAACTTCGAAAAGCAATACGGATAGGGATGAACATTTTGGCAAACGACGGTATGGCCGCTGTGGGAGTGACAATGCTCGAAAAGGCCGGACACAAGGTACTTTTGAACAAGGTGGCTCAGGAGCAGCTGGCCGGTTTTATCAACGAAAACCAGGTAGTGGCATTACTCGTACGCTCTGCTACGAAAGTGGGCAGGGACCTGATCGATGCCTGTCCGGGATTGCAGTTTATCGGTCGCGGCGGGGTCGGAATGGACAACATTGACGTGGAATACGCTCGCGAAAAGGGGCTGCACGTGCAAAACACCCCGGCTGCCTCCAGCGAATCAGTGGCGGAATTGGTCTTCGGCCACTTGTACGGCGGGGTTCGGTTCCTGTTTGATGCCAATCGCCAGATGCCTTTGGAAGGTGAGAAAAATTTCAGGGCCCTGAAAAAAGCCTACTCAGGCGGGCATGAACTCCATGGAAAAACACTTGGCATACTGGGTTGCGGACATATTGGTCAGGCCACTGCACGCATCGCACTGAGAACCGGAATGAAGGTGATCTACCACGACCCATCCGTCAGGGAACTGACCTTGACACTGACTTTCCCTGACGGCCGTACGATGGACTTCGAACTGAAGAGTACAGGCAGGGAAGAGGTCATTTCCCGGGCAGATTTCATCACGCTGCACATACCCATGCAAAAAAACGGGAAATACGTACTGGGAGCCGATGAGTTCAGTAAAATGAAAAAGGGGGCGGCAGTGGTTAACACAGCCCGTGGTGGCGTTATTGACGAAGTGGCCCTTCTGAGAGCTCTGGACAGTGAGCAGCTGAGTTTTGCCGCTCTGGATGTATTTGAGGATGAGCCCACTCCATCCGTTCAGGTACTCATGCACCCAAAACTCAGTTTGAGTCCGCACATCGGAGCAGCTACCGAAGAGGCACAGGATCGGATCAGTTCTGAAATGGCAGGGTATCTTATCCGTTTTTTTGATCGAAAGCGTTAACTTTACGCGTAGGTTAACCAGCCAAAGGCTAACGCCTATCTTTACTCATACACAAACATAAACGCCTTGGCAAAGATCATTCCATTCCGGGCTATTCGCCCTCCCCGTAACCTCGTGCATTTGGTAACCTCGCGCCCATACATGTCCTACTCAAGGGAATCGCTCCGCAACAAACTCGAAAACAACCCCTATACCTTTTTGCACATCATCAACCCCGACTGGGAAGGCGGGGAACTGAGCGGAACAGCCAGGTACGAGGCTGTCCGGGACGCCTTCGGGGCTTTTCGTGCCGCAGGCACTTTTTTTCAGGATCCGCAGCCCTCCTTCTATCTCTATGAGCAAGTCGCACAGGGCAAGAGCTTCATGGGCATCATAGCAGGAGCGTCAGTGGACGATTACCGCAACGGCGTCATCCGCAAGCACGAAGATACGCTGAGCCACCGCGAGGATATGTTCAGGGAATACCTGAAGGTGACAGACTTCAATGCCGAGCCTGTGCTTCTGGCGTATCCGGATGCACCGGGGCTTGAGGAGCTGATCGCCGGCAAAACTGCCGGGCGGCCTGAATACGAATACTACACCACGGATCAATGCCTCCACCGGCTGTGGATCCTTGATCAACCCAACGAAATGGAGCATATTGTGCAATACTTTTCGCGCATGGAGGCAGTGTACATAGCGGACGGGCATCACCGGTCGGCATCAAGTGCCCTGCTTTCGGAGGAGCTGCACCGAAAAAACGGCACCACGGGCGAGCAGCCATATGATTACTTTATGGCCTTCCTGATCCCCGGGAGCCGCATACACATTTGGGACTACAATCGCCTCGTGAAGGATCTGAACGGGCTGTCAAAGGAAGACTTTTTAAAGAAGCTGGGCGAATCATTTGAGGTTGTCCGCCTCACGGCGGGAAACAGCCCGCGCCCGCAGGGTAAACACCACCTTTCGCTTTATCTTGACGGCGAGTGGCACTCCATGACCTACCACAATGAAAACATGGATCTGACCGATCCGGTGGCCGATCTCGACACGCACATCCTGACCAGGGAAGTCCTGGACCCTATTTTGGATATTGCGGACCTGCGGTCCGATGACCGGGTCGGCTTTATGGATGGCCGCAAGGGTATGGAAGGGCTACAGGCCGCCGTTGATTCGGGCCGGTATGTTGCCGCATTTGCCCTTTATCCGGTTTCCATGGAACAGCTCAGGCACATTTCCGACGCCGGGAAAATAATGCCTCCGAAAAGTACGTATATCGAACCAAAACTTCGAAGTGGACTTATTGTTTACCCAATAGAGGGAAGAAAGTAAATGATGTGTCGTCCATTACCGAAAATCTGCAACGTATCCTGTCCGAGCTTCCGGAGTACGTGACGTTGATCGCGGTCAGTAAAAGTAAGCCCAATAAGGCCATTGAGGAGGCCTATGCAGCCGGGCACCGGCATTTCGGAGAGAACAAAGTACAGGAACTACAGCGGAAACAGCCAGATCTGCCCGAAGACATCCACTGGCATTTTATCGGCCACCTGCAGCGAAACAAGGTCAGGTATATGGCTCCTTTCGTGCATATGATCCACGGAGTCGACAGCCTTCGGCTGGCGAAAGAGATCGATAAACGCGCTGAGCAAAATGAACGGATCACAGACATCCTCTTGCAGGTTCATATTGCAGAGGAAAGCACCAAGTTCGGCCTCAGTTTCGATGAACTAAAAGCCTTGGTGAATTCGGGTGAACTGGCCGGGCTGGAGCACATCTGTGTACGCGGCCTCATGGGCATGGCCACTTTTACGGACGATATGGATCAGGTACGCCGCGAATTTCGCTCACTTAAAAACGTCTTTGACCGGATAGGGCCTTCCCTACCCCATTGCGATACGCTCTCCATGGGGATGAGCAACGATTTCAAGGTCGCCATTGAAGAGGGAAGCACCATGGTACGTATTGGCAGTGATATTTTCGGAGCCCGAAATCATTAAACCGTTCCCTCAGTGATATCGCGGCTTAGGAATAACGGTTGAGCCTACAGAAGAGGAGGGCCGGAGTTTATTGCCTGGGAGCTGACTCCTTGTACCTATTCCCGGGCAGTATAGTCAGCTGTTCATCAGGTCTTCAATTTCCCCGACTTCCTTCGGTGCCCCTTCAGTGAAGTTGATAAGTCCGTTTTCCGTGATGAGTACATCGTCTTCAATGCGGATCCCGATACCTTCTTCAGGGATGTAGATGCCTGGCTCACAGGTGAAGCAATTGCCGACCTCCATCTTTACATTCCAAAGGCCATAGTCGTGCACGTCAAGACCGAGGTAATGGCTGGTACCGTGCATGAAGTACTTTTTGTAGGCCGGCCATTTCGGATCCTGATCCTTGATATCGGTCTTGTCAATGAGTCCGAGCCCCAGGAGTTCAGACTCCATAAGTTTGCCAACTTCCCTGTGATATTCATCCAACTGATTCCCCGGCCGGAGGAGCTTGAGCGACGCCTTTTGAACACGGAGCACGGCATTGTAAACATCCTTCTGACGCTGGGTGAAGCGGCCGTTGACCGGAATGGTGCGGGTAATGTCGCTCTTGTAGTTGGCCAGCTCGCAGCCGACATCCATGAGCAAAAGGTCTCCGTCCCTGCATTCCTGGTTGTTTCCGATGTAGTGAAGTACACACGCGTTGGCTCCGCTGGCAATGATAGGATCATAACCAAACCCGCGGGAACGATTGCTGAGGAATTCGTGTGCAAATTCCGCCTCAATCTCGTATTCCATGACGCCCGGCTTAACGAATTTCATGACACGCCTGTAGGCCTGGACATCAAGAGCACAGGCGGCAGCTATAGGAGGAATTTCCTCTTCCTGCTTAATGGCACGGATCTGATGCATGATCGGATTGGCCCGGTCGTATCGGTGGAGTGGATAGCTGGCCTGGATCTTCCTGCGGAAGCGATCGTCCCGTAGCTCCACTTCATTGCCTTGACGCAGATGTTCGTTTCCATTTAGATAGACTACCGCAGCCTCCGACATGATCGTTTTCATAACAGTATCGAACTGATCAAGCCATTGGATATTTCGGATCCCACTGATCCGGGTGGCGCGTTCCCTGGTTAGTTTTTCACCTTCCCATATGGCAATTTGTTCGTTGGTTTCCCTGATAAACAGTATTTCACGATGCTCTTCATGACAGGCATCCGGAAACAGGACCAGGATCGTCTCCTCCTGATCAGCACCGCTGAGGTACAGGAGGTCGCTGTGCTGACGGAAGGAACGGGTCCCGTCGGCATTGGTCGGAAATATATCGTTGGAGTTAAAGATGGCTACCGCGTTGGGTTGCATCTGCGCGGCAAACCTCTTCCTGTTTTTAACGAACAATTCAGCGGGAATCGGATCGTATCTCATCTCTTACGCCTATTTCCGACAAAGTTACAATACTGAACCGGCAAATCCATAAATGATCCCATCTGCTACCTGAAGTCATTCCAAATTAGCACGGAACCTGCTTTTGGCAGCCTATACTTTGCATATGGAACGATTAGGGCGTACTTTTGCCTGCCATGTCTAAAATCCAACCCCAATGAGTAACTCAGGATTGCTTGGGTCTTCGTTAGTCAAAAAATACTGGATGGCTGCGACCGGTCTTTTCCTATGTCTCTTCCTTGTCGCCCACCTGGCCGGTAATTTACAACTTCTTGTTTCGGGATATGAAGGTAAGCTGGCCTTCAACGAATACACGGTCTTCATGACCACTAATCCGGCCATCAAGGTTTTATCCTGGCTGACCTATTTCTCCATTTTGTTCCACGCCGTGGATGGCATTATACTGGCTTATCAGAACAGGGTGGCTCGTCCGGAGCGCTATGTGATGGAGAAGGCATCGGCCAATAGCGGATGGAGCAGTCGTAACATGGCCCTGCTCGGAGTGATCACCCTGGCCTACATCATTTTCCACATGGCAGATTTCTGGTACGAGTACAAGTTTGGCGAAATGGCTTATATGACGAACGAGGCAGGTACGGCAGTGATGACCAGGGAGAGCATTGCGGTTGAGGCCGGAACAGTTCGCGACGGACACGTATTCGATATAACCGGTACGGATATGGGTCCGGTTATGAAGGACCTTCATGCAGAAGTGACAGAGGCCTTTCAAGCCTGGTGGATCGTACTGATCTACCTGATTGGTATGATCGCAATTGCCTTCCACCTCTGGCATGGAATTCAAAGCGCCTTCCAGTCACTCGGTATCAACCACGAGCGCTATACGCCGGCTATCAAAAAAGTAGGTGCCACATTTGCAGTGGGGGTCCCGGTCTTATTCGGACTGATTCCTGTGTATTTGTTTTTTGTTTAACCCGAAGACCCGGTGATATGAAACTCGACGCTAAAATACCTGAAGGAGCACTGGCCGATAAGTGGACGAATCACAAAAACAGCGTCCGCCTGGTCAACCCGGCAAACAAACGGTTGATTGACGTTATCGTGATCGGAACCGGATTGGCCGGCGGATCGGCCTCTGCCTCACTGGCCGAGATGGGTTACAACGTGAAGGCCTTTTGTTTTCAGGATTCCCCCCGCCGGGCACATTCCATCGCCGCGCAGGGGGGGATCAACGCGGCCAAGAACTACCAAAACGATGGCGATTCGGTATACCGTTTGTTCTACGATACCATTAAGGGAGGAGATTACCGCTCTCGCGAAGCCAACGTTTACCGTTTGGCGGAAGTGTCGGTCAATATCATTGATCAATGTGTAGCACAGGGTGTTCCTTTTGCCCGTGAATATGGTGGTTTACTCGACAATCGCTCCTTCGGTGGGGTTCAGGTGAGCCGGACCTTCTATGCGAAGGGCCAGACCGGACAGCAACTGTTGCTGGGCGCTTACAGCGCGATGAGCCGCCAGATAGCCAGGGGAAAGATCCAAATGTACAATCGCCACGAAATGCTCGACATAGTGATCGTGGACGGAAAGGCGCGCGGGATCATCGCCCGTAATCTGGTGACCGGAGAAATAGAGCGTCACTCAGCACATGCAGTGGTCCTGGCTTCAGGAGGATATGGAAATGTGTTCTTCCTGAGCACCAATGCCATGGGATCAAACGTAACTGCGGCGTGGAAGGCACATAGGAAAGGGGCTGCTTTCGCGAATCCCTGCTACACTCAGATCCACCCGACGTGTATTCCCGTCTCGGGAGCGTCACAATCCAAGCTGACCCTGATGTCCGAGTCGCTTAGGAACGACGGACGGATCTGGGTTCCGGCCAACATCGAAGATGCCAGGGCAGTACGCGAAGGCCGCCTGAAGCCGACCGATATTCCGGAAGAAAAAAGAGATTATTACCTGGAGCGCCGGTACCCTAGCTTCGGTAACCTGGTTCCGCGTGATGTAGCTTCACGTGCTGCGAAAGAGCGTTGCGATGCGGGCCACGGCGTCAATGAGACCGGAGAGGCCGTATTCCTTGACTTTAATGCTGCGATCATGCGATACGGACGTACAGAAGCAAATACCCGCGGAAATCATGATCCTTCCGATAGGGAAGTAGCTAAACTTGGAAAGGAGATCATTGCCGCCAGGTACGGTAACCTCTTTCAGATGTACGAAAAGATCACGGACGACCACCCGTATGAAACGCCGATGAAAATTTATCCGGCCGTGCACTATACCATGGGAGGGGTCTGGTGCGATTATAACCTGATGACCACGATTCCGGGTTTGTACGCGACCGGAGAAGCAAATTTCTCAGATCACGGAGCTAACCGCCTGGGAGCATCTGCCTTGATGCAGGGGCTGGCAGACGGATACTTCATATTGCCGTATACCATCGGTGATTATTTGGCCGATGACATCCGAACCGGTCCGATCCCGACCAACTCACCGGAATTCGACGAGGCAGAAAAAAGGACGCAGCATCAGATCGATCGCCTGGTCAACAATAATGGAAGCAGGACCACTGACCATTTCCACAGGCGTCTTGGAAAGATCATGTGGAACAACTGTGGAATGGCGCGGAACAGGGAAGGGTTGGAAACGGCGATCGGGGAGCTCCGCTCCCTGCGCGAGGATTTTTATAAAAATGTACGTGTACCGGGATCTGCGAACGGATTCAACCAGGAATTGGAAAAAGCTCTTCGCGTGGCCGACTTCATGGAGTTAGGGGAATTAATGTGTATTGACGCGCTGAACCGGGAGGAGTCGGCAGGTGGCCATTTCCGTGAGGAACATCAAACCGGGGAAGGAGAAGCGCTCCGTAGGGATGATGAGTTCGCATATGTGGCGGCATGGGAATACACGGGAAACCCGAGTGAGCCTAAATTGCATAAGGAAGAGCTCAGGTTCGGGAATGTAGCGCTGAAAACGCGTAGTTATAAATAGAATGATGGTCAAAAACCCAAAAGATGGATCTTACACTTAAAGTTTGGCGTCAGAACGGGCCAAACGACAAGGGTCAAATGGCCGAGTATAAAGTCAGTGATATTTCGCCGGACATGTCGTTCCTCGAAATGATGGACGTATTGAACGAGCAGCTCGTGGAAAGTGGTGAAGAGCCGGTTGCCTTTGACCACGATTGTCGTGAGGGGATCTGCGGTGCCTGTTCCATGTTCATCAACGGACAGGCACACGGACCGGGTCGGGGCATTACCACCTGTCAGTTGCACATGCGTTCCTTCAGTGACGGGCATACGATCTACATCGAACCCTGGCGTTCAAAGGCCTTCCCGGTGATCAGGGATCTGGTGACCGATCGTTCGGCTTTCGACCGCATCATTCAGGCAGGTGGATTCGTATCCGTGAATACCAGTGGAAGTACTTTGGACGCGAATGCCATTCCGGTGCCGAAAGAAGATGCAGACAAAGCATTCGACGCGGCAACCTGTATTGGATGCGGTGCCTGCGTGGCTACCTGTAAGAACGGGTCGGCCATGTTGTTTGCCAGTGCCAAGGTATCGCAGCTGGCCCTGCTTCCCCAGGGAAAGGTGGAGGCTGCGGATCGCGTGTTGAATATGGTCAGACAGATGGATCTGGAAGGATTCGGAAACTGTACCAATACCGGAGCCTGCGAGGTCGAATGTCCGAAAGGTATCAGTCTGGAGAACATCGCCCGCATGAACCGCGAGTATTTGAAAGCGAGGCTGATCGGCTAAAACTGCCAGGAACCGGGGTCTACATTTCCCCCGGTCAGCATAAGCCCGACACGTTTATTCCTGAAGGTGTCGCGGTCTTTTGCAACCACTGCCAGAGGTACCGCGCAACTTGGCTCAATCACGATTTTCATACGCTCCCAGATGAGGCGCATCGCGGCAATAATTTCCTGATCCGTAACGAGCACGATTTGCTCCAGCAACTGGTGCAGGATCACAAACGTGTGTTTCCCAAGCGATGTCCGGAGCCCGTCTGCAATCGTATACGCCTCCCCGGCCGGAATGATCTTTCCGGCTTTCAAACTGCGATAGGCATCATCGGCTCCAATGGGCTCTCCGCCGATGACCGCTGTGTCGGGTGACCAAAAGTGGGTACTCAGGCAGCATCCGGCCGCAAGGCCGCCACCGCCTATCGGCGGGATGATGAAGTCCAAATCCCCGGTATCCTCGATCAACTCCCTGGCACAGGTGGCCTGACCGGTGATGATGCGGAGATCATTGTACGGATGGAGGAAGCAGGCGCCCGTACGTTCCCGGACCTCAGCCAGATAAGACTCGCGCGCTTCAAGAGTAGGCGGACATTCGATCACTTCGGCACCGTAGCCCTTAACAGCACGTTTTTTGACCTCAGGTGCGTTGGAGGGCATTACAACGTAGGCGGGAATGCCTTGTTTTTTGGCAGCCCAGGCAACGGCCTGGCCATGATTGCCGGAACTGTGTGTACAGAGTCCGGCCATACGTTCCTCCTCACTGAGTGTGCTGGTGAGGTAGGCGGCCCCGCGGGCTTTGAAAGAGCCGGTCTTTTGAAAATTCCCGCATTTGAAGAACAACCTTGCGCCGGTCAGGTCATCAAGCCCGGTACTTGTAAGAACGGGCGTCCGGTGAATGAGGGGTTTGAGTACTTCGTGGGCTCGTTGTATTTGGGAAGGGGTTATGGGTAGTGTCATGATCCGAATATAGGGAAGAACCGTTAATTTGCTCGGCAATCTGCCGGTTGAGACGGTTATGGCATCAGTCAGTAAAAAATGACTATCTTCATCGCATGAACGACTTCCCTGATCTTCGCTCCAAACTACCAGCTGTAGGCACCACTATCTTTGCCACGATGTCCGCAATGGCAACCAAACACAATGCCATCAACCTCTCGCAGGGATATCCTGATTTTCCGGTCGATACTGGTTTACTCAACGCGGTGGCAGACGCCTTGCACGACGGCGAGAATCAGTATGCACCGATGCCCGGATTGCCGGTACTGCGCGAGGTCCTCAGCGCCAAATATCGGCACGATTATAACATTGAGGTGCATCCGGACAGTGAGATCACCATCACGGTCGGAGCTACCCAGGCTATCTTCAACGCCATCACCGCTTTCGTTCGCGAGGGCGAGGAGGTAATCCTCTTTACCCCGGCATACGACTGCTACGCCCCGGGTGTGGCGCTGGCTGGCGGTATACCGAAATACCTTCCGCTCACAGCCCCCGATTTCACCATTGACTGGAACGAGGTCCGCGCGAGCATTTCGCACCGAACCCGGATGATCATTATCAACAATCCGCACAACCCAACGGGAACGGCCTGGCGGCCAGATGACCTCGCTGAGCTGAAGAGGCTCACAGAGCAGTACAATTTAATCGTATTGAGCGATGAGGTATATGAACACATCGTGTTCGACAGGCGCGAACATGTATCCGTGCTGCGCGATCCGGAACTGCGCAAACGCTCGGTTGCAGTGTTCAGTTTCGGAAAGACCTTTCATGCCACGGGCTGGAAGGTGGGTTATTCCATCGCGCCGCAGGCGCTCACCAAAGAAATCCGGAAGATGCATCAGTATGTGACCTTTTCCGTGCATCGTCCGACACAGGTCGGATTGGCAAAATGGCTGGAGGATCCGAAGCACTGGACCGGAATCTCAGCGATGTATGAAGCGAAGCGCAATCTTTTTCTTCAGGAACTGGAGCATAGCCGATTCACCTTTCGGCCAAGCCAGGGAAGTTATTTTCAGGCCGTGGACTACTCTGCCATCAGCGACCTGGATGATATGGCCTTCTGCGAATGGCTGGCGAAGGAGATCGGCGTGGCAGCCATTCCGATCAGTGCGTTTTATCACGTACCACCACCCGATCAGCGGGTGATTCGGCTGTGTTTCGCAAAGAAAGATGAGACGCTACATGCAGCACTCAAAAAACTGAAGGAACTATAATGGAGCGGATTGATATTACCCTGATCCAAACCCCGCTCCACTGGGAGGATCCAATGGCGAATCGCCAGCTCCTCGGCAAAAAGATCCGGTCACTAGCCAACGGTCAGAACGTGATCGTGCTGCCCGAGATGTTTACGACCGGATTCAGCATGAATTGCGCACATTTGGCAGAGGAAGCCAATGGCGAAACCTTTGCCTGGATGGCACAGCATGCCGAACAAACAGGGGCAGCCATCTGCGGGAGTTTGGTCGTGCAGGAAAAGGGCCGGCTTTTTAACAGGCTCATATGGATGGAACCGGACGGGACCTACGAGGCGTACAACAAGCGCCATCTATTTACCATGGCCGGCGAGCAGGACCATTTCACGGCCGGAGAGGAACGCCTCATCGTCAGGTACAGGGGCTGGAAATTTTGCCCGCTCATTTGCTACGACCTGCGTTTTCCGGTGTGGGCACGCAATGGATGGGGTGCTGCCACAGGCGCTGACTACGACATATTATTGTATGTCGCCAACTGGCCCGAACGTCGGTCAAAGGCCTGGCGGAAACTGCTGGTGGCCAGGGCGATCGAGAACCAGTGCTATGTGGTGGGGGTCAATCGCGTAGGTTCAGACGGCAATGAAATTCCGTATCTGGGCGATTCAGCCCTGATCGATCCCATGGGTGAGCCCCTGGTGACATTTGAGCCACGGGAAGAAAGCGAAAAAACGCATACCCTGTCGAAAAGAGACCTGGCACGGGTCCGTGAGAAGCTGCCTTTTTTGCGAGATCAGGACCAGTTCACGATACGGTGATCCATCGGGCCCGTGAGGGCCTACTTACTTCTGATCCCGGGCAAGCTGATAATAATGAACGATCATGCCGTTTTGGTTCACGGCGTAGGATGATTCGAGCTCCCAACCGTACTGACCGGCAGCCGATAGCGCAGCAGACGGATCCACGGCCAACCGGATCTCGCGCATGATCTCCTGCCCGACCGATGCCGCCAATACATAAAACTGATAACGGACCTCCTCGAACATCATGGCGGTCATTTTTTGCCGATAGGCCGGATTGTTCATCTCCCTGGAATTCATGTACTCAGGCGACATGTTGTTCATCTCTACGGCGCGGATCACCAGATACTCGATCCCTTCACTGGCTTTCTTGTCGCCACGATTTGTTTTTTCACCCTTCTGCGCAAACGTGGCCGTTGTTGTGGCCAGGCACAGGATCAATAGAACAGCTCTTTTTTTCATGTGTCTATAAATTTTTAAGTCTTGTCAACATTTAAAAAATTATCGGCCCCAAGAATACAAAATTTTATGGTTCAACCCAGTCGCCGTGCTCCCTGATCAGGTTGACCAGCTCGTCCAGGGCATATTCTGCCGGGATATTTCGCTTCACAATTTCCTTTTCCCTGTAGAGGGTGATCCTGCCCGGACCGGTGCCGACGTACCCATAGTCCGCATCGGCCATTTCGCCCGGGCCATTCACGATACACCCCATAATGCCGATCTTGACGCCCTTGAGGTGATCGGTTCGCCGGCGGATCATCGCTGTGGTTTCCTGCAGGTCGAACTGCGTACGTCCACAACTCGGGCAACTGATGTATTCCGTCTTGCTGATGCGCGTCCGCGTGGCCTGAAGGATGCCAAATAAGGTTGCATTCACGGTCCTGGCCGAAAGTTCCGGATCTGTTTCAACCCATACGCCATCTCCCAGTCCGTCCAGTAGCAGGGCACCGAGGTCCGTTGAGGCATACAGCTGAAGATCCTCTGCCCCTACGGCGCGATAATTCCTTTTGATCACTACCGGCACCTCTACCCCCTGTTTCATCAACCCAAAAAAGGCTCTGCGCTGCTCGGCCATGCCGTGCGTATTATTGGTCCCGAGCACAAGCACGGCGGATGTATCTGCCCGCAGGGCATTCATCAATGCTTCCTGAAGGAGGTCGTTCAGGGTGGCCGAGACGAAATTGCACTCCGAACTGCGCGGATGATCGCCGAGAAACTGCTCTACAGACAGCAGCGGATAGTGGCGTTCCTTTGCCTGCCAGAACGGCGCGTGCTGCACGATACCCAGGGTTCCGGGGATCTCGAAATCGATTTCGTGGTTGCCGACAAAGGCGTAGTCGCAGGATCGGTCGGTCAGTTCCCACTTATCGGTTGCTTTGCTGTAGTTGTATCCGACCGGGAAAAAGCTTGCGGCGGTAATTTGCTTCCGGGTGCTGAAATCCGCGAAAACGACCGGAGCGTTCCTGTTGCCGATATTGTTAACGGCCCGGGTCTGGCGGCGCTTATACGTGAAAGGATTGAAGGGGACATCGCGGATGGGCGGAATAGGGTCGTGTCCGGTACGGCGCGCATATCGCTGGGCCAACCGCCGCGCAACCGGGATCTCGGCTTCCGGCTCCTCCGTCAGCGACACACGAATGGTATCGCCCAGCCCGTCCTCAAGCAAGGTGCCGATCCCGACTGCTGACCTGATACGCCCGTCTTCTCCCTCTCCGGCCTCAGTGACCCCGACGTGAAGCGGATAGTTCATCCCTTCCTTATAAAAATAGTGCATCAGAAAACGATAGGCCTGCACCATCACCTGCGGATTACTGGCCTTCATTGACAGCACGATGTCGTGGTAATCGTGATCACGGCAAATCCGCAGGAATTCCATAGCCGACTCCACCATCCCGAGCGGAGTATCGCCGTAGCGATTCATAATGCGATCGCTCAGCGAACCGTGATTGACCCCAATGCGCATGGCTGTGCCATTTTTTCTGCACAGCTTCACCAGGGGTTCAAAGCGCCGGCGGATCCGCAACAGTTCGGCGGCATAATGCTCATCGGTATATGCCACCTCTTCGAACTTCTTCTTATCGGCATAATTGCCCGGATTCACGCGCACTTTCTCTACAATACCGGCAGCAATTTCCGCCGCATGCGGCGTGAAGTGGATGTCGGCCACGAGTGGAGTATCGTAGCCCTGTGCCCGAAGCTCGTTCCTGATCAAACGCAAATTTTCCGCATCGCGCTTGCTGGGCGCCGTGATCCGTACCAGTTCGCAACCTGCATTGATCATGCGGATCGATTGTTCCACGGTACCTTCCGTATCCATGGTGTCGGTAGTGGTCATTGATTGCAGACGAACAGGATTGTCGCCTCCAAAACCCACCTCGCCGATCCTTACTTCGCGCGAGCGGAATCGCCGGTATTCGAATAGATCCTCACAGTAACGGTACACCTCCGGTGCCATACCGTTTGTTATTTACTGAACCACGATCTTTTCTATGCGGGTCTCACTACCCGAGGTCACTTTCAGCAGATAAAGCCCTTTGGGCTGATAACTCAGGTCAACTTCCCAGCGATATTCAGGTTTTGAATTGATCTGTTGCCCGGCCACCAGCCTCCCCCGGAGATCCGTGATCTGCAGAACAACCTCATCTGCCCGTGGGAGGGCATAATCCACATAGATCAGGTCCCTGGTTGGATTAGGATAAACCTCCAGCCACATCATGGATTGTTCTTCGGGAACGGAAACGTTGGAGGTCACGGTAAATTCATAATCATGCCGGGTGCCGAAATCTGATCTGAAGGATTTCAGAATGGTGGCATCCAGCGTGCGCATACGACAATAGCCCGAGCCTTCATTATTAGCCCACCAGCTAAGGCCATTCTTGCCCGAATCGTTCAGGCGGAAGCGGTAGCATCCGAATCCGAGCTCGAAGGTATCGCGGTATATGGTGTTATCATCCAGGGGGTTGGGAAAGTTGCCCCGGGAGTACAGCACATTACCCATGTCATCCTCAAGGGTCCAGTCGGTCTGGTATCCCCTGCTGTTTGTCCGCAGCTCCAGATAAAATTTAGGCGGGTGATTGGCCACCATGCTAAAATTGCGTTCCTGGCGATCGTTCCACGGGGTGGCATCTGTTCCCTGGCCGTTCACATCTGTGATCTCCACGAAAAAACCGGACGGGAAAAGGGTGTCATAGCCGATTGGCAGCTCAACCAGGGTGCTTTCCCCAAAGGCCAGATTCCCGGTCCAGGTATCGGTATAATTCCCTGTACCTCCGGCATATTCGAAGGTCACACTGGTTAATGGTGTCGCACCGTAATTTTTGAGTTCGATCAAGGCGTTACCGCACACCGGATTGATCCGGCGGTACTCTTCATGATCGCTCGGGGCCCGCACTTCCTCAATGGCTGCATCAAGCGTCCGGTTCAGGGCTCCATACTGGAAAAGCACTGCGCTAAAGATATAATAAGGCGCCTGTGAACCGCTCCAGGTGTAACTCTCAATGCTCAGATCCACCTCATGTGTTTGTCCGGCGGTCACATGCGGGGTCAGCTCATGCCAATATCCTGTTGCCTTGGCACCCGGGCACCAGTTCGCACGATCATACAGCCAGGTCCCACCCTGCGGGTAGATGGGATTTAGCCCGCAGTCATCGCGCCACATCAATTGGCTGACCTGTTGTTGGCCATCAACATACACGAAGTAATCACGCTCACAAAATTCCGCGCAGTACACGTTGTTATCGAACCCGTGCCCCGAAGTGATCACCCGCATGGCCGCTGCCTGCATGGCCGGATCCATAGCGATGTCAACTGGCGTCAGGAACAGCGAATCCACCGTCTCCCGATTGGCGTATTGGAACCGGCGATTGACCAGGGGGGTCACTGCCAGCACATTGCGCGGTGGCGTTCCTTCGATCATATGGAATTTCAGCGTTACTGAAAATCCGCTTGACCATCCCCTGTAGTGCGCACGGATCCGGACCGAATCATTCAGTAGTATCTGATAATCCGTAAGGTCATAGTAAAAGCGGTGCGACCAGTTATTGTTGTATCCATGCTGACCATTGGCCATGTACCCTCCGTACGGCGTGATGGCCCGCCCCAGCTCAAAGCTTTCAAAAACCTCAAAGACGTTCCACGTGGTGTCGATCACCGTTCCATTGGTATCAATGCTCGCGATGGTTGAATCAAGCATACCAGTTGGGATCTGTGCAAAGATCCTGGTCGTATAATCCCAATCCGAACAGCCACTGCTCGCACATCCCATTTCGTATTCCATAATGATCTGGCCATAGGTCATGCCCGTCGGAAACTGCACCCATTCATCGTAGCTGCCGTGCGAGGTCATGTCCACGTCCTGGTGTGCGGTTACAATGGTGGTATCTCCTGGGGCTGCCTTTACGGCAGAATGCATGACCAGGACGATAATAGCGAGTGCGGGTAAATGTTTGATCATTTTTTGGTTTTTGGTTCCACCTCGGTGACACCGCCCGAAATGATGAATTTCATGATGTCGGTCGGATCCGCGTCAATGGTAGTTACACAATGTTTGGGAACGAGAAAAAGCTCTCCGCTAAAGGCATAGCTATGGGGTACATACACAGCAAGCAGGCCTTCCTTAACCTGAATGCGGCTCAGGTCTTCTTCGGTAATGAACCCCAGTCGCTCAATAGTCGAATTTTCGCAGAGCCTGACGATCACCGGTTTGCTAAAGGCACGCCTGGATCCTACGAAGGCCTGCACGAGATCTTTCATGGAAGTGTAGATCAGCTTGACCAGCGGCGCCCGGGTAAGTAAACTCTCAATGAATGTGATGATCGGCAGGGTAAGAAGGTAGGAGCCGATCCACCCGATAAGGGTGATGGCCACGATCAGTGAAAGAATGCCCAATCCGGGGTATTCGAACGGCAGCCATCCGTCAATGATCACAAAGGCCTGGTAGAGCACATAGGCCGTGACCCCGATCGGCACGAGGTACAAAAGGCCCTGAAGAAAGTACTTTGCAATTGCCTTCACGGGGCTAAAATAGTTTTTTTCGCGAACTTTCCCGGAGGAAGGCCCTTAAAAAATACGCTTGCAGGAAGGGATCGCGCATCCGGCCAATGTTGATCTGCACGGCTGCTGAACATGTTTTTTAGAGTTATTTTGCGGAGGGTTTTCAGGATCGTGAGCGAACTTTAACAAGATTTGACAAAATTCATTTTTTTTTCTCTGTAAATTGACTCTTCTTTGCCAAAGAAAAATGACCAACCCTTATGAGTGACCGACTAAAGATCCTCACCGATAAGATCTATCACGAAGGTATTGAGAAGGCCAGGGAGAAAAGTGACCGGATCCTGGAGCTGGCAAAAAAGGAAGCGGCGGAAATAAAGGCTGCAGCCGAACAGGAGCGTCATGAGCTGGTAAGCCAAACGAAGTCGGAAATGGAAAACTACCGAAAGAAAGTCCTGACCGAAATTCGGATGTCGGCCCGCAAGACGGCCAATCTCGTAAAGAACCAGCTGCATGCATTACTCCTTGAGGGATCCATTGGTGCCCCGGTGCAAAAAAGCCTGGCCGATCCTGAAGTGATGAAGTCCGTACTTGAGGCCTGTGCCGGAAGCCTGAGCAAAGGAGCAAACGGAAGCTGGCGACTTGAAGTGTCAGAAGAAATGCGGCAGCTAATATTTCCGGCCGTGGAGGCCGGTAAAAAAGAACTGCTGGCCAAGGGCATCGAACTGGCTGCGAGCGGAGATATCCTGAACGGATTCGTGATCCGTGAAGAGGGAGGTTCCTACAGGATCGTGTTCGACGATGCCACTTTTATCCGCTTTCTCGGACAGTTCCTGAAAGTTGAAACGCGGAACCTGCTGGAGTAATGAGATACTACGGGCTCATAAGTGGATTGCAGGCTCTGAAGATCCGGAAGGCGCCGAATCCGGAGGTATGGGAGCTGAGATCACTGCTTGATCAGTATATATCGGGCCGTGATGCACAGATCGTGTACCATTTCTTTTACCAGTGGGACCTGATAAATTACAATGCCTGTGTGCAGGAAACCGACTGGTGGATGGAGGGTGGTAATCTGGACCGCACCGGCATTGAGCGGTGGTTCGGGGAAAACCAGGCACCGGGCACGCCGTTTGGTGAGGAGGCCCCAAACGCCCTGGATGAGGAGAGGTCGGACATCCAGCGGATACACGATCACTGGGAAACCTTTTATGCCGTGATGAGTGATCTGTCACGCGGAGAGCTTGATCCTTTTCTGGTCAGGGAACAAACACTAAAAAACTTTTTCAGTGGTTATATGGAGCGGGAGATACCTGCCAAAGCCGAAGAAAATTATCTCTCAGGTGGGATTTTCGATCGCTTCTCGTATAGCAAGCTCCCGATTGCCGACATCCAGGCCGAATATCCGCGACTGGCGCAGCTGCTGTCGTGTTTCGACGAGTCTGACCCCTTCATACGGGAACAGAAAATGCTGGAAATTAAGTGGGCATACTACGATTACCTGGCCTTTATGGATCCCTTCGGGATGAAGGGACTCTATGGCTGGCTGCTGAAATATCTGGACCTGGCCAAATGGGCGCAGAACAATGCCGGGCGCGGGGCTGAATACATTCAGGCTTTCGAAGAACAAATGGTGGATCAAATACCAAACATTTCATGAAAACACGTGGGATCAACAGGGGGATCATCGCCAACCTGCTCATGGTCGAAACGGACGATCCGGTTGCGCAGAACGAGATCTGCATGATCGAACACGAAGGCACCGAGCTGATGGGAGAGGTGATCAAGATCACGGATAAAACAGCCTATGTGCAGGTATTCGACAGCACGAGAGGGCTTAAGGTGGGGACCGAAGTGGTGTTTACGGGCGGATTGCTGGAAGTGGAGCTGGGACCCGGCTTGCTGTCGAAGAATTATGACGGACTGCAGAACGATCTCGACAGCCTGGAAGGTATTTTTTTGGAGCGTGGTGCACGTTCGGCGCCGCTTGATCCCGAGGCAGAATGGACCTTTGAACCACTGGCAACTGCAGGCAGTAGCGTAGAGGCCGGTGACTGGCTGGGCGAAGTCAAAGAACACGCCCTGGCGCACAGGATCATGGCGCCTTTTAAGCTGGAAGGAAGCTGGACGCTGGAGTCCATCGTGCCGCAAGGCACGTACAAGGCCAAGGATACGATCGCAGTGCTCGAACGCGATGGCAAAAAGATGGAAGTAAATATGATCCAGCGCTGGCCAGTGAAATTGCCCATCAAGGCCTTCAGGGACAAACCGCGACCGAGTAAGCTGCTCGAAACGGGGGTTCGGACGATCGACAGCCTGAACCCGATGCTCGAAGGCGGTGTGGGCTTTATACCAGGGCCCTTCGGCTGTGGAAAAACCGTACTCCAGCATGCCATTTCGAAGCAGGCCGAAGCCGATGTGGTAGTCGTGGCAGCCTGTGGCGAACGGGCCAATGAGGTGGTAGAGATCTTTAAGGAATTTCCGGAGCTGGAGGATTCCCGGACCGGACAAAAACTGATGGACCGGACGATCATCATCGCGAACACCTCGAACATGCCGGTGGCAGCGCGGGAAGCATCGGTGTATACGGCCATGACGCTGGGCGAATACTACCGGCAAATGGGCCTGAGGGTGCTGCTGCTGGCCGACTCAACCAGCCGGTGGGCACAGGCCCTGCGCGAGATGAGCAACCGCCTCGAAGACCTGCCAGGACCCGATGCCTTCCCAATGGACCTCACGGCCATTATATCGAATTTCTATGCGCGGGCCGGACGCGTGCAACTGCAAAACGGAACCTATGGCTCCATTACCTTCATCGGGACCGTTTCACCCGCCGGAGGAAACCTCAAGGAACCCGTGACGGAATCAACCAGGAAAGCTACACGTTGCTTTTATGCCCTCGCACAAAAACGGGCTGATAGCAAAAGGTATCCGGCCATTGACCCGATCATGAGCTATTCGAAATACCTCGGATACCCCGAATTCCGACGCTATACCGAAGAGCATGTGTCGGACCACTACATTGATGCGATCCAGGAAATGAAAAACCTGCTCCAGCGTGGAAGGGAGTCGAATGACCAGATCAATATCCTTGGAGACGACGGAGTACCGCTCAACTACCATATGCACTATTGGCGGTCCGAGCTGATCGACTTCGCAATCCTGCAGCAAGACGCCTTCGATAACGTGGACGCGGTAACCCCCATGAAGCGACAAATGGAAATGGTGGACCTGGTGCTCGAAATTTGCCGGCGGGAACTGCCTTTTGGACATTTCGAGGAAGTATCGGGCTTTTTCAAGGGTCTGATCAACGACTTCAGACAGCTCAACTATACGCCCTACGAAAATGAGGAATACAACAGACGCAAAGCTGCGATCGAAACCGCCGTGCGCGAACGTGTCGAAACCGCAAACGCCTAAGCTATGGAACTGCAAAAGCACTATACCGCAATCCGGGATCTGACCAAGGCCACCTGCACACTTGAAGCGGAAGGCGTGGGCAATGAGGAACTCGCTCTAGTAGGCGGACGACTGGCACAGGTTGTGAAGATCATCGGCAGGGAAGTAACCCTGCAGGTGTTCGGAGGTACGGAGGGGCTTTTTACAAATACCGAAACGGTCTTTCTGGGGCATGCCCCTACCCTCAAAGTGGGTGACGACCTCATCGGACGCTTTCTCAATGTCTATGGTGCACCGATCGACAACGGACCCGAATTGCTGGGCACCGAAACCGAAATCGGCGGGCCAACCGTAAACCCCGTCCGCCGTCAGCAGCCCTTCCAGCTCATTGCCACGGGAATTGCGGGGATCGACCTGAACAACACGCTCGTAGCCGGGCAAAAGATCCCGTTCTTCGCCGATAGCGACCAGCCCTACAATGAAGTCATGGCCACGGTAACCCTCCGTGCACAAGCCGATAAGATCGTGCTGGGCGGTATGGGTATGACCAATGACGACTACCTTTTCTTTAAGCAGCTCTTCGAAGAAGAAGGAGTCCTTGGCAAGATCGTCAGCTTCGTGAACACCACCGGGGATCCACCCCTGGAACGCCTCCTCGTTCCGGATATGGCCCTAACGGCCGCCGAATACTTCGCCATCGAAAAAAACGAGAATGTATTGGTGCTGCTGACCGATATGACCCTCTATGCCGATGCGCTCAGCATCGTGAGTAACCGGATGGACCAGATCCCCTCAAAAGACTCCATGCCCGGATCATTGTACTCCGACCTCGCCCGTATTTATGAGAAAGCGGCACAGTTCCCGGAAGGTGGCTCCATCACCATCATCGCCGTAACCACCCTTAGCGAAGGCGATATTACCCACGCGATCCCCGACAACACGGGGTACATCACAGAAGGGCAGCTTTTCCTGCGGAAAGATGTGGAGGTCGGGAAGGTTATTGTGGACCCGTTCCGCAGCCTGAGCCGCCTGAAACAGCTCGTGATCGGCAAGCAAACGCGTCAGGATCACCCACAGGTCATGAACGCAGCTATCCGCCTCTACGCCGATGCAGCCAACGCACGTACCAAGCTCGAAAACGGGTTTGACCTGACCGATTACGACCAACGGACCCTTGGCTTCGCCAAAGAGTACAGCCGTGACATCCTGGCCGTAGATGTAACCCTTGACAACGAGCGCATGCTCGATCAAACCTGGGAACTCTTCAGCCGCTATTTCAGTATAGAGGAACTGGGCATTAGATCCGAATTCACCGAACAATACTACAAGGGTTAATGGCTTTCGCTTTTCAATACAACAAGACTTCGCTGAACGATCTGGGCAAGCAGCTTAAGATGCGTGAAGGGGCCTTGCCCGTATTGAAAAATAAGGAAAGTGCCCTGCGGGCAGAAGTGATCAGGCACAAGGCCCTGCTGGAGACAGTGAAGGCATCGCACCGTGAGGTGCGCGAAAAAGGACAATATCTCCAGGAACTGATCGGCCATTTTCCGATCAAACAGATCGAAATAGGATCCGTGGAGATCAAAACCCGCAAGATCGCGGGAGTCGCTATTCCGCTCCTGAAAAGTGTGGAGCTCGGTTTCAGGGATATCCTGTGGTACGAGGCGCCGCATTGGTATCCGGATGTGTATGAGTACCTGAAGCGGGACGCGAAGGAAACCGTGAAGCTGGAGCTGGCACGGCGGCAATTGGCCATTTTGGAGCGGGAACGGAAGCGTACCACCCAAAGGGTAAATCTGTACGAAAAAGTGCAGATACCGCAGCTGAGCGAGGCCATAAGAAAGATCAAACGCTTTCTGGAGGACAAGGAAAATTTGTCGAAGGCGTCGCAAAAAATGGTGAAGGCACGAAAAATGAAGGTATGATCGCACCGATGCTGAAATACGAGATCCTGGCGTTTTATCGCGATGCAGCGCATTTGCTTGCAACGTTGAAGCGCCTGGGGGTGGTGCACATCAAGAAGGTGAAACAGGACCCGGAAGGGCAAAAAGGGCGCCTGAAGAACCTCCGGCTGCAGCTCAGACAGAGCCGGAGCCACTTTGAGCGCCTGCTACCCGGGGAAGCCCTGAAGGACCGTGCACCACTGGCTGATTTTGATCCGGAGCAACTCAATGCCGCCCTGGAGGAACTGAAGGATCTGCTCAAGGTGATCCCCCGGCTCGGGGAGGAGGAATTCCACGTCCGCCATTTTGGGTCCTATGACGCCGGCAAGATCCAGGCCCTCAGGGAGCAGGGACTCTTCTTTCACCTCTTCAGCGTGGGTATCGGCAAGATCGATCCTCAGTGGTCCGGGAAATACGCCCTGGAACCATTGTTCAACACCAGCCGCAAAAGCTTTTTTGTTATCCTGAGCAACGATCCGCAGCCGCCAGCCATTAAAGCCCAGCATGAAGAGCTTCCCGAGCGTTCGCTTTCCGACATCTCCGCCGAAATTTCTGACTCGCACCTACGGCGCGATGCAATCCGCCAGACTCTTTTTGAACAAAAGGACGAAATCCGTGCCTACCTTGATCAGCGCAATCTCGAGGTAGCCGACCTGCTCCAGATGGCCAACGCAAATGATCAAATGGTGCATATGGCTTTCGGCAAGGTGATCATGCTGCAAGGCTGGATCCCCGAAGATAGGGCTGAAGTGCTTGAAGCGGCCCTTGAGGCTGCCGGCTACTACTACGAGCGCGCCAGGCCCGAACCAGCCAATGCACCACCTGTGAAGCTGGTCAATAAAAAGCCGGGTCGCTGGTTCGAGCCGATCACCAATCTCTTTTCCCTGCCCGATTACCACGAGCTGGACCTTACCCCTTTCTTTGCCCCGTTCTTTCTGCTGTTCTTCGGCTTCTGTCTGGGCGATGGTGGCTACGGGCTCCTGCTTTTCCTGTTTTTGCTGGCCATCCGCAAACGAATTCCACCCGCCTACAAAAATATCTGGGCGCTTGCACTGGCCCTTGAGGCTGTCGCCTTCCCGGTCGGCATCATCGCCGGAACCTTTTTCGGGATCAATCTGCTCGAAACAGACCTCCCCCTACTCTCCCATCTGCGACCCTTTATACTCGACGCCGATGCGCTCTTCCTCGCCGCGCTTGTTATCGGCGCACTCCAGACCCTCTTTGGCCTCACGCTCAGGATCATCAACCAATGGCGCCAGTTCGGATCCGCCTATGCCCTCTCACCCTTCGGGTGGATCATCCTGCTGACCGGACTGGGTTGGGGTTACCTGGGCGAGTTTGGGCTTATGCAGAAAATATACAGCTGGACTGGCGTGGCCATCGTGGTTGGGTTCAGCGATCCGAAAGCAGGGATCCTGGGCCGGCTCGGAAAAGGTCTGTGGGACCTCTACGGCATTACCGGATTTTTTGGCGACCTGCTGAGCTACATCCGCCTGTTCGCCCTCGGCCTGGCCGGATCCATCCTCGGGTTCGTGGTGAACGACATAGCTCTGTCCATCCTGGGCAGCAACCCGATCCTCGGCCCGGTCTTTTTTGTGATAATGCTCGTGATCGGACACGGACTCAACATATTCATTGCTACCTTAGGGGCCTTTGTGCACCCCATGCGTCTGACCTTTGTCGAATTCTATAAAAACGCCGGCTTCAGTGGAGGCGGCGAAGCCTATAACCCTTTGCAAAACTTAAAACCAGAAAGCAAAACATCATGACCACAGCAGTAGTACTTGCCTATTTGGGCATCGGATTAATGATCGGACTCGCCGGCATCGGTTCAGCCATCGGCGTATCCATCGGCGGAAAGGCAACCCTGGGTGCCTTAAAGAAGAACGAAGAAGCCTTTGGCAGCTACATGCTGCTGAGCGCCCTGCCAGGAACGCAGGGGCTATACGGTTTCGCAGGATTCTTCATCATCAACGGCCGTTTGTCGCAAATCGCGGAACTCTCCATCAACCAGGGCGGAATGGTCTTCGCGGCCGGACTCGCACTCGGGCTTGTCGGACTCATTTCCGGCATCAGGCAGGGAGAAGTCAGCGCCCACGGGATCGAAGGGATCGGATCGGGATACGATGTTTTTGGTCGGACCATGGTCCTGGCCGTATTCCCCGAGCTTTATGCCATTGTGGCATTTGCAGCAACCTTCCTGATCTCAGCGGGGTTATAAACTGACAGCCCCCCTTCTCCATGACCACTTCGGCTTTGAAAGCCGGACTGGATCTGCCGTTCGTTTTTTCATAGAACAGGAAATTAATTTCTGAGATCTGCTGTGCTAAATCCCCTCAGGGTTACCTGATGTTGCCTGTGGCAGGCGTGTTTTATAAGTTTGGACCATGAATACAACGCATCACCAGCTAATTCTTGAAAGAGCGCAGTCAATGAGAACGTTATCCGATGCATCCGTGCATCTCGTGGTAACCTCGCCTCCCTATCCGATGATCGAAATGTGGGATGAGATAATGTGGGATCAGAACGGTAAGATCAGGGAGTTAATAAATTCCGAAAACGGAGAGGGAGCTTTTGAATTAATGCATAAAGAGCTAGACAAGGTATGGTCCGAGGTTCATCGTGTTTTGGCTCCGGGAGGAATTGCCTGTATTAACATTGGAGATGCCACCAGGACCATTGGTGGAAGATTTGCCCTTTATCCCAATCATTCGAGGATCATTTCAGCGTTTATGGATCTGGGATTTCAAAATTTGCCGAATATTCTTTGGAGAAAACAAACAAATGCGCCAAACAAGTTCATGGGCTCTGGAATGATGCCCTGTGGGGCCTATATTACCCTGGAGCATGAGTGGATCCTGATCTTCAGAAAGGAGGGCCAGAGGGAATATAAAACCCCTGCTGCCAGGGATCTGAGGAAAAAGAGTTGCTTTTTTTGGGAAGAAAGGAATGTTTGGTTTTCCGATTTGTGGGAGCTCAGGGGGGTCGGTCAAAAAGTAAACAATTCCGGAACCCGAAAGAGGAGTGCTGCATATCCGTTTGAAGTACCATATCGATTAATAAACATGTACTCTATTGAAGGGGATACAGTACTTGATCCCTTTCTGGGAACGGGAACAACGGTCATTGCCGCAATTGCTTCCAAACGAAACAGTATTGGTTACGAAATTGATCCTGATTTCAGGGAGGTTATTCAGGATAATATGGAGGGACTGCCGTTGGATTTTTACAATGAAACCATCAGGAGAAGACTGGAAGCTCATAAAAAGTTTGTTCTGGAGCGGGAGTTGAACCCCAGGAAGGGACCGTTGAGGCATTTCAACAAAGATCTTGGAGTGAAGGTGATGACCAGACAGGAAACCTCCATTAATTTGGATTACCTATCCTCAATAGAGTGGGCGGGTGACGATATAGTGGCCCAATACGACAGCACTATTTGCTCCGGTGAGTCATTTAGGAAATTTCAAAGGTCAGGTCGGAACAAAGTACTTTTTTAGAAAAGGACGTTTTTTGCCCTAACTCTTTATAACTGGATCAAAGATCATAACTCACATTAATGCCATCGCGCTCTTTGCTGTAGAAAATGATCGGTACACGTATTTGCTCGTCAAGGATCTCAGCCTTATAGGATTCAGGCTTTACACTTACTGGCTGATCTCCAATTAGTCCATCAATCCCCCGTGCTTCCTCTTCTGGAAAGGCAAGCCGGTATGTCGTTTTTTTTATTCTGGCTATCTTCTTCAATACCGCCTCCTGGAACTTCAACCCACAAAAAGTTTTTACCAGTACCAATTCCTCCACCCAACGGTGCACCATTTCCTTTGTTATGTGGCCAATTACTTCCTGGAAGTTGCGCACCATGCCCCAGACTCTTTCGGTGGCGTCTTCTATTGTAGTTGGATGTTTGTCTAAATACCACGTTTCCCATTCGTCGAGAGTTTGCCCTTTAAACTCCTGGATCAAATCGCTCATTTGCCCAACAACTCTCGCTCTTGTTCCCTGCGAATTTTTATTTGCCAAATTCATTATTTGAGTAGCGTATTTTGGATACTGGTATTTTCTGCCACTTAATAGCTGTTGGATTTCTTCATTTGAGATTTTGAAGCGCATCATAGGTCTTTGAACATTTTAATTTAGTAATATGTACAACTAACGTTCTTGTCAAACATCAATAATAATGCCCTACAGCTGAGAGGATAAAGACGGTATTGTTTTCTACTTCGTAGACGAGTCGGTGTTCTTTATTGATGCGTCTAGACCAGCATCCGGAGAGGTTGTTTTTGAGAGGTTCGGGTTTGCCGGTTCCTGAAAAAGGTGCTTCACTTATTTCATCCAGGAGTTTGAGTATTTTTTTAAGTGCTGCGCGGTCTCCCAATTTCCTGAGGGTTTGAATATCGGCCTGGGCTTTATCGGTAAACTCAATATGGTATGCCATTTTAGAGGCCTAAGAACTTTTCGAGGTTCTCCTTCTCTACTCGTTTGGTTTTGCCTTCAGCAGCTTGTTTTCTGCTTTCCTGGATCTTTTCCACGAACTGAGGGTGGTAAGGTTTTCCCCTGGTGACCTCGAATTTGATCTTGAGCGCACGCACGAAGGCTTTAAGGGCCCTTTCCTTCTCTTTAGTATCGGGGTGAAGAATAAAAGTGTTTTCAGTTTTCATGTTTTCCGGAGCCTAAGTTACATGCCAGACTTAACGGGAGCGTAGGTTCTTCTGTTTTTGATTTCCCTTATAACCTCATCTAAGTTAAGGTAAACTTGCTGCTTTTCCGGTTCGGAGTGAGGTGGTCCTAATCGTCCGAACAGTTTTTTGGCTAAGCTAAATTATCAATTTTCACGTTAGGACTGAGGTGGTTTAGGAAATTTGAATAGCAAAAGCGTTTGAATAATAAAAAGCCTCATTCGACACACCAAGCCAAGCCCCCCAAGGAGGTCGCCTTTAAAGATGGATTCGTTCCAATTCCAGGGTCCTGACTTCATTCAGCGGTAGCAGAGAGTTTTTGGTCGTTCGCAGGTTGCTTAAGCAGCTGTTTTTAC
The DNA here is from genome assembly GCA_965262845.1 of Flavobacteriales bacterium. Classification (GTDB taxonomy): domain Bacteria; phylum Bacteroidota; class Bacteroidia; order Flavobacteriales; family ECT2AJA-044; genus ECT2AJA-044. The sequence continues at coordinate 149,279 of CBDHFX010000002.1, read as the reverse complement.
CTGCTTTCCCCCTTTTGCCTTAAATGCAAAACTACAGAGCTAACTCTGTAGCTAGCTCTGTAATTAATGTTTTACAAAAACCTGTATTTCAATGTTTTATTAAAAGACGATTAATAGACCCTTTCGGTCATTTGTTAATTTTTAAAAAAAGGGGCCGGATACTTCATAAGATTATCAATTCCCAATACGCTTGGGCATACATCAACCGGTCGCTTGCCAGGTTCGCGGTAGGAGACCAGCAGGGCGCCAGGAAGGATTGGAAGAGAGCAAAAGAGATTGATCCCAACATTTCCATCCCTCCGATCGAATAGTGAAACCTGTTGGCGACTACTTCCTCAAAGCCCTGCCAATCAGGATCACTTGCGCCGCAGGGAGAGTAATAAAATGGGAGGGGAAATCAGAGAATCTATAGCTTTGCCATGTGTCTGAATGGCCTACATTTGATAAATGGGGCAAAAAATCAAGATGGCTACTGCACAGGGAGTGGGTGAAACAGAAGTAAATGAGTGAACCGATAAAAAGTGTTGATGAATTCGTTGCACGGACGGAAAAGTTGGAAGGCCGGATGTTTCTTTATCGCGGGCTCCCGTGTGCGAATTGGCTGGTAGAGTCATCGGCGTACCGCAGACTGAGAGAACCGGAAAAAGACCCTTCTCCGGACATCTTTCAGAATTACATCAGGGAGCTCCTGGACAGAGCAAGCTCGCAGGGATTTCGATATCAGCACGATCGGAAATGGTCCGATCTGGAGCTACTTGCTGAACTACAACACTACGGCGCAGCCACCTGTTTGATTGATTTCACCAGGAACGCCCTGATAGCGCTCTGGTTTGCTTGCCGCGAAGAACCAAAGCAAATTGGGAAAGTAGTCGCTTTGGCGACAGATGATTTTACAAGCATTTCCATCGTAAACTACGAAGAATCAAAAAAATCAGTTTATGGTTTTCTAAATCGGGGCAAACTGCAGCAATGGACGACTGGCGGCCTGGACAGCTGCACTACTGCTCAACAATCCGTTTTTATATTTGGAAAAGGCGCGACAGGAAAGTATCTGTATGAAAAGATTGAGATAGATGCGAGGAGCAAGAAAAGCATCATCCTGACATTAGAAAAATCCCTTGGCGTTAAAGAAGAGCATTTTTTCAACGATTTCGGTGATTATTCCCCCTCTAGAACGCATTCCAACCTCTCCTACTCTATTTTACACGCATGACAAACCCTACCGTAAACACGCATAATAAGCCCAATGGTGATCTTTCAGCCGAAGATTACTTTTCCTATGCTTTGAAATTTCAACAACAAGGTCAATTTAGGGAGGCAATAGAATATTACAACAAGGCCGTTAAGATCAATCCCCGATACGCTGATGCATACTACAATAGGGGGAATTCCAGGGAGGAATTAGAGGATTACAAAGGAGCAATCAAAGACTTCAATAAGGCCATTAAGATTGATCCTCAAGACGCTGAGGCATATAACAACCGGGGAAATGCCAAGTACGGATTAAAGAATTACAAAGGAGCAATTGAAGACTACGATAAGACCATTGAGCTCAATCCCCAACACGCTCGGGCATACAACAACCGAGGGGTTGCCAAGATGGAGTCATCAGGGGATTACCCAGGGGCCATTGAAGATTACGACAAGGCCATTGAGATTGATCCCCGATATGCTAATGCATACTACAACCGGGGGGTTGCCAAGATGGAATCATCAGGGGATTACCCAAGGGCCATTGAAGATTACGATAAGGCCATTGAGATCAATCCCCGATACGCTAGTGCATACTACAATCGGGGAGTTGCCAAGGGAGAATTAAAGAATTACAAAGGAGCAATTGAAGACTACGATAAAACCATTGAGCTCAATCCCCAGCACGCTGGGGCATACAACAACCGGGGGGTTGCCAAGATGGAATTATCAGGGGATTACCCAGGGGCCATTGAAGATTACGATAAGGCCATTGAGATTGATCCCCGATACGCTGAGGCATACAACAACCGAGGGATTGCCAAGATGGAATCAGGGAATTACCCAGGGGCCATTGAAGATTACGATAAGGCCATTGAGATCAATCCCCGAGACGCTCAGACATACTACAACCGGGGAAATGCCAAGGAAGAATTAAAGGATTATTCAGGAGCATTCAAAGACTACGACAAGGCCCTTAAGATCAATCCCCGATACGCTGAGGTATACAACAACCGGGGAAATGCCAAGATGGACTCAGGGAATTACCCAGAAGCAATCAAAGACTTCAATAAGGCCATTGAGAACAGCCCCCAACACGCTGGGGCATACAACAACCGAGGGATTGCCAAGATGGAATTAGGGAATTACTCAGGGGCCATTGAAGATTACGATAAAGCCATTGAGATCAATCCCCGATACGCTGAGGCATACAACAACCGGGGAAATGCCAAAGGTAAATTAGAGGATTGCCCAGGGACCATTGAAGATTACGATAAGGCCATTGAGATTGATTCCCAATTCGCTGAGGCATATAACAACCGAGGGATTGCCAAGATGGAATTAGGGAATTACCCAGGGGCCATTGAAGATTACGACAAGGCCATTGAGATTGATCCCCGATACGCTGCATACTACAACCGGGGGCTTGTCAAGGGAGAATTAAAGAATTACAAAGGAGCAATTGAAGACTACGATAAGACCATTGAGATCAATCCCCAACACGCTCGGGCATACAACAACCGAGGGGTTGCCAAGATGGAATTAGGGAATTACCCAGGGGCCATTGAAGATTACGACAAGGCCATTGAGATTGATCCCCGATATGCTAATGCATACTACAACCGGGGGGGTGCTAATAGTAACTTAGAGAAGTACCCAGAGGCCATTGAAGACTACAATAAGGTCATTGAGCTCAATCCCCAGGACGCTAAGGCATACAACAACCGGGGAAATGCCAAGGGAGAATTAGAGGATTACCCAGGGGCAATCAAAGACTACGACAAGGCCATTGAGCTCAATCCCCAGGACGCTAAGGCATACAACAACCGGGGAAATGCCAAGGGAGAATTAGAGGATTACCCAGGGGCAATCAAAGACTACGATAAAGCAGTTGAAATAGACCCCCGATCCGCTGAGGCATACTATAACCGAGGAAATGCCAGGGAAGAATTAGAGGATTGCCCAGGGGCCATTGAAGATTACGATAAGGCCATTGAGCTCAACCCCCGATACGCTAGTGCATACTACAATCGGGGGGGTGCCAAGATAAAATCAGGGAATTACCCAGAAGCAATCAAAGACTACGACAAGACCATTGAGCTCAATCCCCAACACACTGAGGCATACAACAACCGGGGGGTTGCCAATAGTAACTTAGAGAAGTACCCAGAAGCAATCAAAGACTACAATAAGGCCATTGAGCTCAATCCCCAGGACGCTAAGGCATACTACAACCGGGGAAATGTCAAGTTCGCTTTAGGAGACCCGCAGGGCGCCAGGGAGGATTGGGAGAGAGCAAAAGAGATCAATCCCAACATTTCCATCCCTCCGATCGAATAGTGTGAAACCTGTCGGCGGCTCCCTCCTCAAAGCCCGGCCTAACTGGATCACTTGCATCGCGGGGAGAGCAATAAAAATGGGAGGGGGAATCAGAGATATATAGCTTTGCCATATGTCTGAATGGTTTACATTTGGTAGATGGAGCGAAAAATCAAGGCAGCAATCGGGCGAGTTAGGGGTGAAGATGAATGGCACGTCAATGATAACGTTATCCGATGCATCAGTGCATCTCGTGGTAACCCCGCCTCCCTATCCGATGATTGAAATGTGGGATTGAAGCCTTCAGATCCTGATCTTCAGAAAGGAGGGTCAGAGGGAATATAAAACCCCTGCTGCCAGGGATCTGAGGAAAAAGAGTTGCTTTTTTTGGGAAGAAAGGAATGTTTGGTTTTCCGATTTGTGGGAGCTCAGGGGGGTCGGCCAAAAAGTAAACAATTCCGGAACCCGAAAGAGGAGTGCTGCATATCCGTTTGAAGTACCATATCGATTAATAAACATGTACTCTATTGAAGGGGATACAGTACTTGATCCCTTTCTGGGAACGGGAACAACGGTCATTGCCGCAATTGCTTCCAAACGAAACAGTATTGGTTACGAAATTGATCCTGATTTCAGGGAGGTTATTCAGGATAATATGGAGGGACTGCCGTTGGATTTTTACAATGAAACCATCAGGAGAAGACTGGAAGCTCATAAAAAGTTTGTTCTGGAGCGGGAGTTGAACCCCAGGAAGGGACCGTTGAGGCATTTCAACAAAGATCTTGGGGTGAAGGTGATGACCAGACAGGAAACCTCCATTAATTTGGATTACCTATCCTCAATAGAGTGGGCGGGTGACGATATAGTGGCCCAATACGACAGCACTATTTGCTCCGGCGAGTCATTTAGGAAATTTCAAAGGTCAGGTCGGAACAAAGTACTTTTTTAGAAAAGCACGTTTTTTCAGGTGTAGGGGGTACAAAGAAGTGACTTCCCTCGCCATTTGATCCAAAAAGGTACCGGACAGTCTCCAGTCGTTCGCCGGTTGCTCAAGCAGCTGTTTTTATCCGCCTACTCCCCTTTCGCCTTAAATGCAAAACTACAGAGCTAACTCTGTAGCTAGCTCTGTAATTAATGTTACATAAAATGATGTATTTCAATAACTTACTAAAAATAACTTTTTATGGAACTAAGGGACACGCATACTCCAAGATAGAATGCTGACGACTTGCCAGAAGCAAGCAACGAAAGTCTCCCAGGCTGCCCGAAGAGTGGATAAAGATTTGATATTTAAGGATATATCGTTCAGATGGCAAGTTCCTTTTAATGTGTAATTTTGGGCAGTGATAGGCTCTAAAAGCGTGATCTTATCCTCAATCATCTATTTTGATGGCAAACGACAAAAAGCACTCCGCACTGCTCACGACCTTTAACAAAACCAAATCACTTGCCATTTTAGGTACTTTAGCCCTATCATTTTTGATTGGCCTTGTATCTGTTGAGTTCCTGGGTGACTATGGCTGGACAGTTTTTGTCCTTATCCCTTTTTTGATTGGTTTTTTACCCCCTTATGTTATAGGTATCAGGAGAGGTGCATTATCAAAGAGGGATAGCTATGCTTTGAGTTTTGGAACACTTGGTATTGCCTGCACTTGTTTACTAGTGTTTGCTATTGAAGGAATGATCTGTATTGCAATGGCAAGCCCCATTCTTGGGTTGGCAACTTGGTTGGGTTCCTATGTGGGCTATCGGGCAGGCACAGGAAACAAGAATATCGCTGCTTTACTGGTTTTTTGCTCCGTCGCTTTTATGGGGTTTGATCGTGCTTCAAAGACTGAAAAGTTGATACTGGTAAAAACAGATGCTGTTGTAAATGCTCCCATTGAAGAAGTCTGGGAAAGCGTGATAACATTCAATGAAATACCTGCTCCTGTTGACTGGATCTTTAAAACAGGGATATCGTATCCTGTAAATGCGACAATAGAAGGGAAAGGTGTTGGAGCCATAAGGTATTGTAATTTTTCTACAGGTAGTTTTGTGGAGCCGATAACTGCATGGCAAGAACCAATTCTGTTACAATTTGATGTGAAGGAGCAGCCTATTCCAATGAATGAATGGAATCCTTTTTGGGAAGTCCGCCCACCTCATTTAGACGGATATTTTCAATCTCATAAAGGTCAGTTCAAACTGACCAGAATGTTGGAAAATAAAACGAAATTGGAAGGAACAACTTGGTATACAATCAATATCCAACCTGAATTTTACTGGAATGCCTGGTCAGATTTTATCATTCACCGAATCCACAAACGAGTCCTTGACCATATAAAAAATGAGAGTGAAGGGTAAGCGAATCTTCGAAAGATCGGGAAAGCATTTAGAGGTATAAGTCCGTCTTGATTGGCAAATCGGTTAGACAAGAAGATTAGTCGTACAGGTGATGAAACAAAATGTTTGGTTGAGCTTAAGTCTTCTTGTAATGGCTTTTAATGGATTTTCACAAGCGGTTGATTTTAAGGTTCATAAGGTGCATGATAAAGCATGCTTCAATAAATCAGGCTTAGACTCAATTAATTATTTTACTGGAGAAGAAAATCTCTTGCAAAATGTGTTTAATACACTCCCTGGAGAATATACTGTATATCAGTTAACACGGAGTGTTGCTAAAAGTGGGACTAAAAAAGATGGTGGTATTAGTTCAGCAACTGAATTATTGATGCTGGCCGTGGAAGGGGGGATAATAAAAGAAGTGTTTTTCTTTCCCTTAACTTGGCGAGAACCTCCTTTGAAAGGGGTGCTATACTATAGTAAGCCTAATTTAGAGCTAACAGGGTCAATCAAAGTTAGTGAACTGAAACTTCGTCCTTATTGTCAAGAGTTGGCATATCAATATGAGATAAGGGAAGGCAGGTTTTGAGCGCTTCGTCCAGTAAGATCATCAACGGCTATTCATACAACAGGTTGACTTCGGTAAGCTATCCGGGCTCCCCAAACCTGAATAAACTTACCTATGGGATAAGAAATGATAGTAGGAACGGGGCTGGCAGAATGACGTAAATAAATTTCGATATCAAACCCCTTAATTGAAATGAAAGCGCTAGGAATTAAAGTTGGGATGAAGGCTTCAGGGGTACTTATTTGTATTTCGGCTTTTTCACTAAGCTTTTGTAATAATGAAACTGCGGGGAAGGCTGTAAAGGTTAATGGAAAATATGAAAATGAATCAACCATGTTGAGCCTTGATCTTGAACAATCCGGGGATTGCCTGGGTCAGGTCGCAAAACGGACGCTTTTTGTTCCTGCGGCCGGGGGTAAAAGGCAATACATCTAAAAAAGGAGAAGGTATCAAAGCCCGAAATGAAGCCCGCTCCATGCACTTTTTGGCAGGGCATTCCGTTGAATTTACGAAAAAACAGGCTGGTACCACGATCCCCGACCCCTGACAATTGAAAATGAAGGCCCTAAGCTACGTACTGATCGCCCTCTACACCGGAATGCTGACCTTTATTCTTCTGTACTCCCTGGTGCAGCTCGGTCTGGTCATCAGCTACCTGCGCGCCAGACGTCAGAAAAAAACAACCGGGCAGGAACCGGCCGGATTTGATCGCTGGCCCAAAGTTACCGTGCAGCTTCCGGTCTACAACGAACGCTACGTGGTGCAGCGCCTCATTGACGCCATCATGGCACTGGACTACCCAACAGACCAGCTTGAGGTTCAGGTTCTGGACGATAGCACCGATGACACCGTAAAGCTGGTAGCAAACGCGGTCATCAATTATCAGGCCGCAGGCCGAAATATCAGGCATATTCGCCGCAGCAACCGAAAAGGGTTTAAAGCCGGCGCCCTCGCGGGCGGATTGGCCGTTTCAGAGGGTGCGTTCGTGGCGATCTTCGATGCAGATTTTGTTCCAAAACCGGATTTTCTGCTGAAATGTATCCCCTATTTTTCGGATCCCGCGATCGGACTCGTACAGTCGCGATGGGAACACCTCAATGAAGAACACAGCCTTCTGACCCGTATGCAGGCCTTTGCCCTGAACGCCCACTTTACCGTGGAACAAGGCGGACGCTGCGCCGCCAACCACTTTATCAATTTTAACGGTACGGCCGGCGTATGGCGAAAATCGTGCATCGAAAACGCAGGCGGATGGGCAAGCGATACGTTGAGCGAAGACCTTGACCTCAGCTACCGGGCACAGCTGAAAGGGTGGAAATTCCATTTTATTGAGGAACTGGGCTCGCCAGCCGAACTACCGGCTACGATGAATGCTCTGAAAACCCAGCAATTTCGCTGGACCAAGGGAACCGCCGAATGTGCCCGCAAAAACCTGGGAAAGGTGCTGCGGGCCCCACTGAGATGGAGCACCAAGCTGCACGCAACCTTTCACCTGATGAACAGTTTTTTGTTCGTATGCATCCTTCTTACAGCCATATTAAGTGTGCCGATGCTGATTATCAAGGAGGCTTTTTTGGAGCTTAAAAGCCTTTTTTACTACGGGAGCGTCTTTATTTCGGGTCTGCTCATCCTGATCGTGTTCTACTGGGTGAGCTTTGTCCATCGGGAAACACAACCCAGGCTAAAAATCTTTTTGCTAAAATTTCCCTTGTTCCTATCTGTTTCCATGGGCATGAGCCTGCATAATGCCATTGCCGTGGCAGAGGGGCTGATCGGTAAAAAATCGCCCTTTATTCGCACGCCCAAGTTCAATATAGAGCAAGGGAGCAACCGCTGGCGCGAGAATGTGTACCAAAAATCGGCATTCAACGGGTTTACCCTGATGGAGGGCCTGCTGGCACTTTATTTCACGGGGGCACTGTATCTGGCCTACCACACTGGCGACTACGGCCTGGTTCCATACCATCTTTTCCTGGCCTTTGGCTTCGGGATCGTCTACTACTACAGCATTTGCCATTCGCGATCCAAATATCCTACGGGATCATGGAGGAAGCTTTGAACAAATGGCCTGTTTGCTTCCTGGCCGATCGGTGCCATTCCCACAGGAGAAACAAGGCCAGCACGCCGTATTCGATACCGACAAGCAACAGATCCTCCACGTAAGCAGAGGTACGATAGGTTGCATAGCTCAAATACGCCAGGGCGGCCCAAAGTGCCGGAAAACGGAATCGACTCAGCGGCATCAATGCCAGAGATACCCCGATGTACCAGGGATGCACCGTTGTAGCCAGTAGCAGCGTGACCGTATGTGCCCCGATCCATACCGTGGGCAGCTCTTTTTCGCGGTGTTCATATCGGCCCGTGAGGGCCCGGAGCATGATGATAAGGAAAGCCAGAAGCGACAGGGCAGGACCGAGATAGGCGATAAGGTTATAGCCTCGCAGGACGAAGCCGATCTCGCGAGCCAGGTAGTAAATGCTGGCGTTAAATTCGAAATGGCGGAAATAAAGAGCCAGGCTGCCGCTGAAATTTGCGAGCAGATCCGGACTGAAGAACGGTACAAAAAGGGTGGTGAAAACTACGCCGACAATGGCATAAAATATGAGGGAGATGCGCCATCCGGCAAAGCGGGGAAGGAAGGGCAGGAAGATCAGCGGGATGAGCTTGGTGGAGACTGCGAGCCCGAAAAATACGGCGGAGGAAAGCCAGCGCCGTTTGAGGATCTGGTAATAGGCCGTGAGGAGGAAGCCCATCATAATCCCTTCGTAGTGGAGGTTACCTGTGAATTCGATAATGGTGAGGGGGCAAAGCAGGTACAGAAAGGCCAGGTCGGGTGAAAGGCGAAAGTGGCTGAGGATCCTGCGGAGCGATACGAAGGCCATGAGATCGCCGAGGAAGAGCAGCCCCCGCAATACGATCACGGAAGCCAGGTCGTTCGCTGGGTACAGTGCTGCTGCACATCCGAAAGTAAACTGGGCGATGGGTGGATACACGCTAAAGTATTCCGGAGAGTTGAGCTTTTCGAAAAGCTCCGGTGTGATGCCTTTCGGGAGGGCCTCCAGCTGAAGGGCTGCAGAGGGGAGCATCGCAAAGGGATTGATGCCGCCAAACCACAGGCGTCCATCCCACAGCAAGCGGAAGTAATCATCGCTCAGTTGTGGCAGGGCAAGGATCCAGATCGCCCGAAAAACAAAGGCAGCGACAAGCATCCAGCCCGTGTTGCGCAGCCGGGAGGCGGTTAAAACCGCGTAAGCAACAAAAAGAGTCGCTACGATTGAGATAAGCTGGGAAAAATTGGATCGTTCCGTGTGGTAGGCGAGGAGGAAATAGCCCACAGCAGAAACGATAAGCAGTGCGAACCAAAGGACTTTCCCCCAGGCTGGCCTCAAGGCTTGTATACTTTTTCACCCTTGCGAAGCCACACGCCCCATACGCGGTTGTAGGCATGGACTTTTCGGGTAGGCTGGCCTGCGGGGTCCACTATCGGTCGTTCCTCGTTTGACCATTCAAAAATACCCCCGTAGAGGTTCCGGATATGGCCATAACCCGCAGCCTGCAACTGCTTACAAATCTTTTCGCTTCGGTAGCCCACACTGCAGTACACCACGATAGCCGAATCCTTCGGGATGTCTGCTACCCGGCTCAGGTCAAAATCATCGTAACCTACCCACCGGGCCGATTCCAGGTGACTTACATTATATTCGGCCTGCTCCCGGGCATCAAGCAGCATCAGCTGTTTCCTGATGCTGTCGAGCTCACTCACCGATATTTCCGGCACGTCCCGATCAAGCAGTCCGTTCAGCATAACCTGGTAGGCTCCGGATCCGACCGCAGGTCGCTCCTGCCCTTTGCCGCAGGCGGAACAAAACAGCAGCATCAACACGGAGAACACTCGCTTCATGTAGCAAAGATAGCCCACTGGGCGAACACCGAAGGAGTCATGTGGAAGACCCGGCGATACCGCGCTTACTGAACACCGTACAGGGCCAGTGCGCTGTTCAGTTTATTGCTGAGATCGTCCGCCACCTCGCGATCTGCATAGCGTTGAGCCAACTGTACTATTTGCCGAAGGAACTGTGAACTGCGTTGGATCTCTATGGCAATCTGTTCCTGCTGGCTGCGCGGGAAAGTGCTGTAGTATTCGAGCTCCTCCGCCAGTACATCCGAATAGGTCAGTAGGATCTCCGTTGCCTTGTCCTTTGCGCCGGCCATAAAATACTCCTCTGCTATGGGCAGGTTAAAGTAGTTGTACGACACTATTTCGTGTGGCATTTGCTCTGTGGTCAGATCAAGGACTGCAATGGCGGAATCCCGTTTCCCCTGTTGGTTGAGCTTGTTGGCCAACCGGGCGAGGTTGTTGCGGAAATTCAGCGTCATCCGACGATTCGTTTCGTCCAGATAAACATCTGGCTGGTTCATATTCCCCCATCGGAATTTGTTTATGACCGCATCGTACATGCAATCGGCGTTCACGCCCCCGATTTGACCTGTGCGGTCAGCTTGCTGGGAAACAGGCACTAAATGATAGGCCATTCCGACCAATTCGAGATAATCCTTCAGGTACATAAAGTCACGTGCCCGGTTCCCCACTGTAACGGCGAAGTAAATTGGGCGTTTCCAATCGTTGGTGGCCAGTAGGTCAAGGATCATCAGATCCCTCCGCAGGAGGCTGTTGCGTTGCTCCATATCGATATCGATATATTCCACGATCTGATCTGCGCGATCGGGCTCCACAATGCCATTGGCCAATACGTTTTCTTTTTGAACCGGAATGCGGATCTTCCGTGTTGCGAAAAAGTCGAACTGCTGGCGGCCGCCGCTGACCTTGGTCTGTGGATCATCGCTGACGATCCAGCGAACAAAGTCGTCTACGGTCCAGCGGTTCGTCACGCCCTTATCCACATAGTATATTACCTCGCGCCGGTTTGCGACGTATTTATCGCGGGTCATGCTAAAAGGTACCGGCTCGCTGTCATAGGCTGCGCGTTTCATTTGATCAATGTACCAGTCGGTGTTCAGGAGACTCAAATTCACGACGCGCACATCGGTGCGGTAACCCTCGACTTCCTGAACGTACCACAGCGGAAAGGTGTCGTTGTCTCCGTTGGTGAAGAGGATGGCATTTGGCGCGCAGCTGTCCAGATAATTCCTGGCAAAATCGCGGGCCGTGTAGCGGTTGCTTCGGTCATGATCGTCCCAGTTCTCCCTGGCCATGATCCCGGGTACGGCAATCAATGAAATTCCGGTCACGGCCAGGGCCGCCACTTTAGCCGGGGCTTTCCTGCGTAGCCGATCGTAGATAGCCATTACCCCAAGACCGATCCAAATGGCGTAGGCATAAAAGCTACCCACATAGGCATAATCCCGTTCACGGGGCTGATAAGCGTACTGGTTTACGTAAACTACGATGGCTATACCGGTCATACCGAACAGTACGGTTACGATCCAGGCATCCTGCCGGTTCCTGTTCCAATGCCAAATGAGCCCGATGAGCCCGAGTATCAGCGGCAGCATATAATACACATTTCGTCCCTTGTTGCCGCGTTGCCTCAGAGGGAGATCTTGCTGTGGTCCTAATCGCGGTTCATCAATGAACTTAAGGCCCGAGAGCCATTGTCCCTCCGTGATGCCTCCACGGCCCTGTTCGTCGTTTTGCCGGCCCGAGAAGTTCCACATGAAGTACCGGAAGTACATGTAGTTCAACTGATACCGGAAAAAGAAGCGCAGGTTTGCGCCAAACGGGGGTTTTTGGCTGTCCGGGGTCTTTACGCCTCCCCAGCTCTTGTACGTATCGGCATGCGCCGGATCGTTGCGATCCCACATCCGTGGAAAGATGGACTGGTAGTCCGGGTCGTAATTCGGAATAGCGTTTTTCATGTCGTTTACTACGACATATTCCCCTTTTTCCTCGTCTTTTTCATAGACTGGCCGGCCATCCTTGAACGGTTCACGGCGGTCGAGCGGAGAATTGTAGTACCATCCGTATGCGATCGGCCAATCCCCATATTGCTGTCGGTTCAGATAGGCCAGCAGACTCGGCGCATCTTCCGGATTGTTTTCATCGATCGGTGTATTCGCATTGGAGCGGATCACCAGGCTCAGGAAGGTGGAATATCCGATCAGCAGGTACACCACACTGAGTAAGGCCATGTGTCCCAGATCCCAGCCGCGTTTCTTCGTATAGCGCAAACCAAGAACAAGGGCTGCAATGATGATCAGGAATCCGAAAATGGTTCCTGAGTAAAAAGGCAGGCCCATGCCATTCACAAAGGTGATCTCCATCCACGAACTGAAATTCAGCACGAGCGGAAAAATTACTTTGAAAATTACTCCGAGGATACCCAGCGTTATCAGATTGGCGATCACAAATCCGCGCGGGGTCACCTTGTATTTCCTGAAATAGTAGATCATGCCGATTGCCGGGAAGGCCAGCAAGGCCAGCATGTGCACCCCAACGGCCATACCAATCATCAGCGAGATCAAAATGATCCAGCGATTTGCGTGCGGATTCCCGTAGTCGCGATCCCATTTGAAGATCATCCACAGGGTGATCGCCGTAAAGAAACTCGACATCGCATACACCTCACCTTCCACGGCACTAAACCAGAACGAATCGCTAAAGGTATAGGCCAGGGCGCCTACTACTCCGGAACCCATGATGGCGAGCAAATTGCCGTCGTTTAGTTCCTCCTCGCTGCGTTCGGTAATTCTCCGGCCGAAGGCCGTGATGGTCCAGAACAGGAACAAAATGGTAAATGCTGACGACAGGGCGCTCATCACGTTGATCATCATGGCCACGTTGGTTACGTTGCCAAAGCTGAACAGTGCAAAAAACGCTCCCAGGATCTGGAACATCGGTGCTCCGGGCGGGTGCCCTACCTGCAGCTTGTAGGCCGTGGCAATATATTCACCACAATCCCAGAAGCTCGTGGTAGGTTCGATCGTCAGGAGGTACGTAACCGCCGCAATGGCAAAAACGGCCCATCCGGTCACGTTATTGATGAAATGATAGCGCTTCCCCATCTTTATAAGGTATTATCTGCGGCGAATATAGGCGAATATAATAATTTAGCCCGCTGCCATGCCCGTTAAGGTTTTCCCAAAACCGGATCTGTGAACTAACGGCCTTGCGGCCGGATGAGTCGCTCTGCAGTGCATCAAAAAGAGCTTCATAAGGACAAAAACGTTAGCTTTGCAGCCCCCGGACGTGATTGCCCGATGGTCTAATTGGCAGGACAGCGGATTTTGGTTCCGTCAGTCTAGGTTCGAGTCCTAGTCGGGCAACTATAAAGGATCCCTGATGCAAATTGCATCAGGGGAGCCTTTGATCCTGAGGCTGTTCACTAAGCGAACAGATCTTTTGAGCTTGATCTGCTTGTTGCAGTACCATGAAAAAGCTACTTGTTATATCGGTGCTGTCTGCCCTGGCCATTTTTTTGGGTTGCAGGAAAGATGAGGATCCGGAGGACGGAACCGTGACCCTGCGTGTGCATTTCGTAGCACTGGGGAGTCCGATCGGAATGAATGAAACCTTCTCGTTTGGCGGAAACGATCATCAGGTGACTAAATTGAAAATGTACCTGTCGAACCTCCGTCTGGAGTGCGACTGTGGAAGCCAGGAAAGCCTGAGTGATGTGGTGCTGGTTGACCCAGAGAACGATGTCATGAGCTTTAGCTTTGACGTGCCTGCCAAAAAATATACCGGACTCAGCATGTCGCTCGGTTTACCCGAAGACCTGAATGCTCAGGATCCGGCTACCTTTGATGCTTCAAGCCCCTTGAGCGTACAGCAGAATATGTATTGGACCTGGGCCTCCCGCTACCGCTTCCTGATCTATGAAGGCAGGGTTGACAGCACCCAGTCGAATAACTTCAACCACCTCCTCGTATACCATACTGGTACCGACGCCTTATATCGCGAGCTGCCCACCCTGCCTGTTGACATCACGGTTACGGAATACGGTCAGCAGGTCATTGACGTGTCTTTCGACGTTCAAAACGTGCTCTACAACCCAAATGACCCGATCGACATCTTCTTAGATGATGCTACGCACACCATGGACAATATGGATCTGGCACGCCGCATTACCGAAAATGCGGTAGCCAGCTTTGATACCGAGTGATCATACACTGCAGGGGCCTCATGGTACCGGCATTGCTTTTTTGCCGGTCGTGATCGCCCGGGCACCTCATGAAGCAACCCTGCTCCATTAAACACCCGGAACAACCTCCGGTATGAAGCCACATACCATTCGTGTGATGCAGGCAGCGTTACAGTCTTTTGGACCCACACCGGATCAAGGTAACATTTGCTATTACGAAAAAGAGCAGTTAACGTTATTTTATTAGCGAACTTTTTTGCATATTCGTACTTTGTACAACACATATCAGAAAATGAGGAATAGAAAAAAGATCCTTCGCAGGACCTTGAAGTTGATCAACTCCGATGGCCCTGTAGCCTTGCGCATTAAAGACTTGTCCAGTGGTCTGAAACTGAGCCCCGGGAACATAACCTATTACTTCCCAAAAAAAGAGGACTTACTAACCTGTATCCACCAGGAGTATGAAGAGGAGGTCGCAAAGATTACCGAAGCGATGTCCTTCAGGGATATGGATCTGTTCGATCTGTGGGAATACCAGTATGAAATATGCCAGATCCAATGGAATTACAGAGGATTGATCCTCTTTCAAATGACCCAGATAGCAAACCCGAATAAAAAAGAGGCCAACAGGGCTAAGTTGGAGTACCGCTACAAAAAGTTTTGGAAAATGATCTCAGAGTATAAAAAGTCTGGCTTGATTGACTCAATCAGGTCTGCGGACAGTTTTTGTACCTGGGATTGCCATTCCCTGATCAGGTCTGCCTGGATCATTCAGTACATCCCTTATGCCACTGAGGGAAATCTGGATGAGGCGTTGAAATATTTCGCTTATCTGGAATTGAAGCCATTCGAACCCTTCTTTTCGGAGAAAGGGCTGAGACAATTCAGGTCACTCCAGCGAAAATACGGGAAACGCCCGTTCTGATCCGGCTCACATCATTTTTTATGCGGTCCGGTTTATTTACCTAACCAGGAACGAAGCATCCAGTGGTCTTTTTCCATATCCTTCGTGTACTCCTGCAGTAGTGTAACCGTTCCGGTGTCGCCATATTCAGCGGCAATTTCCGTTGCTTTAAAGAAATAGCTCAACATTTCTTCAAAGTCACTCGTGATCTGCGCAGCCATCTCCTGTGCTTCCGTATCGGGAGATGCCTCCTGGATCGTAGCATGTTTCAAATATTCGCTGTAGTTGCTCAGCGGGGTTCCACCGAAAATGCGAATACGTTCCGCAATTTCATCAATGTGTTCCACCGCTTTCGAATAGTATACTTCAAAGTTCTCGTGAAGATCAAAGAAAGCATCACCCACGACATTCCAATGAAAGTTTCGCAGCTTCTGATAGAGCATCTGATAGTTTGCCAAAACGGCATTTAAACTGTCTGCAATAGCCTGCCCCTCTTTGGAGTTGGGTCCGGGTCGCTTACTCATGCTCATTACTTTTTTAATTTTAGCGTTTACATTCCGTGCAAATTTACAACGCAAAAACCGGGTGTATGCGTGCGGACCTGCCCATGAGTATTACTGGCGGGTATCGTACATTAGTGCACTGAAAGGAGGGATCTTCCGTGTGTTGGCCGCATGCGCATTAACTAATCGGGTAAGCAATGAAAATAGAACAGATCTATACCGGCTGTCTTGCACAGGGAGCCTACTATATTGAATCTGATGGAGAGGCTGCCATCATTGATCCGCTTCGTGAGACGAAGTCCTATATAGATAAGGCAAAGGAAAACGGTGCAAGGATCAAATATATCTTCGAAACGCACTTTCATGCCGACTTTGTTTCCGGCCACATTGATTTGGCCAGAAAAACCGGCGCTACCATTATATATGGTCCAAAAGCCGAAACCAGTTATGCTATCCATTGTGCCAGGGATGGCGAGGAATTCACTTTGGGGAAGGTGCGCATTAAAACGCTGCACACCCCGGGTCATACACCGGAAAGCACCACCTGGTTACTGATCGGCGAAAACGGTAAAGATCACGCGATCTTCAGTGGCGACACCTTGTTTATCGGAGATGTGGGGCGTCCGGATCTGGCAGTGAAAAGTGATCTTACTGAGCGCGACCTGGCTGGTATGTTGTACCACAGTCTCCGCAACAGGATCATGACCCTGGAGGATGACGTGATCGTTTATCCGGCCCATGGTGCAGGATCTGCCTGTGGAAAGAACATCAGTAGGGAAACAACTGACCTGCTGGGCAATCAGAAGAAAAACAACTATGCCCTGCGGGCTGATATGACCAGGGACGAGTTCATTGAAGAAGTACTGACCGGAATCATGCCGCCACCGCAGTATTTTCCCAAGAATGCCAGGAAGAACAAGGAAGGGTATGAGCCTGTCGAAACGGTACTGAAGAAAGGGGTGGTCCCTTTAGATGTCGACACTTTTGAAGCGATGGCCAATCACAGGGGAGCACTCGTATTGGATGTGCGCAAACCTCAGGAATTCGCCCACGGACATGTTCCGAACTCGATCTTCATCGGAATTGACGGGTTGTTTGCCAGTTGGGTGGGTACATTGATCACGGATCTGGAACAACCTATCGTACTCATCGCTCCGCCAGGAAGGGAAGAAGAGGCAGTGACCCGATTGGCTCGCGTGGGTTACGATAACGCCTGGGGCTATCTGGAAGGTGGATTTGAAGCATGGGAAAAGGCCGGAAAGGACGTTGAAACAGTGGAATCAATCCCGGCTACGCAATTCGCCAGGGAATGGAAATCGGGTAACCTGAAGGTCCTGGATGTACGTAAGCCCGGCGAATTCGATATGGGGCATGTGGAAAAAGCCATTAGTCATCCGCTTGACTATATTAATGACCGCATGGGTGAACTTAATAAGGACGACACCTATTACATTCACTGTGCGGGTGGCTATCGTTCAATGATCTGCTCATCCATCTTAAAATGTCGTGGATTCCACAACCTGGTTGATATTCAGGGAGGGTTCAGGGCCATTGAGAAGGAAACAGATGTTACTGTAACCGGTTAGACTTGTCTTTCCAACCTGCAAAAGTGGTATCTCATTCCTGCGGGTTGTTCCAAACGCTCATGGAATGTACGCGTTTGGCCCCATCATCGTAGACTTGCCAGGTATCGATCGGCAAGCTGTAGATATGCAAACTGATCGTGCGTTTGTTTGCACAGTTGAACCCCCGGTGAAAACCGATGTAATCGTTCAGATAGGGAGCTGATTTTTCGGGCAGCCGGATACTTTCGATCAGTTTCAGCTGATCTTCAACCATGGAGGTGAAATATTGCTCAATACAGAGCTCGCCCTGAAGAATGTATATCCACCCCTCCTGATAGTCATAGGTATGAATGGGAGAGGTCTGATGCGGTTCCCAGCACATAAGCAGTAATTCGCAATCACTATTGCGGAACAGGGGGATCCGCGTGTAGCGATCATTGCTCCATTTGCAGAGTGGGCAGACCTCCTTTCTGAAATCCGGACCAACCCGCTTCAGAACGCCCATATACCCTTCCTTTCCGGGTCCCTGTTCCAATTCCCTGATCAATCCTTCAATGGTCGTAATAGAGCTCATTCCTATTCAACGTTTGGCGAAGTATAAAGTTCGGGTAAGCAAAAAAAAGAACACCCCCATTTTGCCGTAAGGCAGAACAGGCCT
Organism: Flavobacteriales bacterium; assembly: GCA_965262845.1. Lineage (GTDB taxonomy): Bacteria > Bacteroidota > Bacteroidia > Flavobacteriales > ECT2AJA-044 > ECT2AJA-044. Next base: position 131,144 of record CBDHFX010000002.1, on the reverse strand, counting down.
CTCAAAGTAGCGAGAGCGAGACTTGAACTCGCGACCTCCGGGTTATGAATCCGACGCTCTGACCAGCTGAGCTACCTCGCCGTGAATTTTTAGGGGTGCAAATATAGGGCAAATGGATTTCTTCATGCCGACGTGATTTGCTAATCCGGTATTTTGTTATATTGCGGCCCAGCAATTCATCCCCCATATGCCAGGCAAAATCAAATATCAGCTCGAGTTTCCGGTGAAAGCCTCGCCGAAAATGTTGTATCATTACCTGACCAAGCCGTCCGGATTGTCGGAATGGTTTTCGGACGATGTGAATTTTCGGGGCAGGAAATACGTTTTCATCTGGGAAGACAGCCAGGAAGAGGCGGAGGTCATCAGCAGTAAGCTAAACACGTATATAAAGCTTCGGTGGCTCGAAACGGACGATGATACCTTTTTTGAGTTTCGTATCGAGATCGATGACCTGACCAAGGACGTGTCACTGATCGTTACAGATTTTGCTGAAGAGGACGAACTGGAGGAAAACAAATTGCTGTGGGAGACACAGATCCGCAGCCTGCTGCACACCATTGGTTCGTAATCCCTAACAGGCACCGGGCTGTACAACCCGGACTTATCTGTGATAGCTGGCATGCTTCGTTGTGGAAAGAACCACAGGCAGGATCCCCGGGAAGTATTCCGGCTAAGCACAGCCGGATCAAAAAAGAAGGACAGGCCAAAGGCAGGCTTCTCAGGACTATAGTTAGGCGTACAGCTTGCTCTTCATCAGACCCCACTTGCACAAGCGGTGGATCAGTGAAACGCGCAGGACCCCCAATCCGTAAATGATGCTATCCTTCAAATTGATAGAGGAGGCATCGTCAAAATATCTGGTCGGACAGGTAACTTCCGCAATTTCGTATCCCGCATAGAAGATCTGGGAAAGCATCTGGTTATCAAAAACAAAATTGTCGGAATTGGCATTGTAGTTGATCGTCTGTAGCACTTCCCTGGAGAAGGCCCGGTAACCGGTGTGGTATTCGGATAGCTTCTCGTTCAGCAGGATGTTTTGCGAAAGGGTCAGGATCCGGTTGGCAATATATTTGTACCAGGGCATCCCGCCTTTCAGTGCTCCTTTTCCGAGGATGCGCGATCCGAGCACGACATGGAAGAGCCCGTTCGCAATCAGATACGACATACTCGCAACGAGTTTCGGCGTGTACTGATAGTCGGGGTGTACCATCACCACTATGTCGGCCTTGAGCTCCAGTGCGGTATTGTAGCAGGTCTTTTGGTTTCCGCCGTAGCCTTTGTTTTGCCTGTGCCTTATGATGTGCCTGATGCCCAGCTGTTTTCCGACCTCAATGGTGTTGTCGGGACTGTGATCATCGACCAGGATCACGTCATCAACCAGATCCATAGGCAGCTCCCTGTAGGTTTGCTCCAGGGTTTTGGCTGCATTGTAGGCGGGCAGTACGACGACAAGTTTCTTTCCGTTGACCATTTAAAAAAACCCTTTTGCCAGGGCGATGGCTAAGGTAATAAAATATGCCAGAAAAGATGGAAGAAGCCTTTGAACAAGGTTCCGTTATACCTGTCATTCCTTCCTGGTCTGAAGAAAATTATTTGGGGCGTGACTTTTTTAATACATTTTCTCCTCTTTTAAACCTATTCCGCTTTTTTCTGCACTTTTTCGACTTTTTCGGACAATTGAGAAACGTTTTTACTTATGGGTCTGTTAATTTTGTACCCTTATTCAAAGGGGCCCGGGAAGTAAACCGGATTGGGGATAATTCTTTAGTTTGGGGGGCTTTTTTGAAAAATGCATATATTAATGAAAAGGGAGTGGATCAGAGGGGGATGGCTCATCCTGTTCTTTCTTTTGGGTCTTGAAGTGACAGCACAGCGGATCCGTGGTACGGTGGAGGATATGGAAACCGGTGAACCGATCTTTGGTGCCGGGGTATTGATTGAGGGCACGCAAATTGGGACCACTACCGATTTCGACGGCAGATTTGAGCTGAATCCGATGAAAACAAGTTTCCCGTTCGTGATCCAGATCAGCTATATAGGCTATGGACAGGAGGAGTTTGAGGTGGAGCATGCTTCATTCCGGGTGAAGGCCAAACTGAAGCCCACCAGCTTTAATTTGAACGCTGTAACCGTAGTGGAGTCGCGGATCACCAGGAAGCAAAAAGAGGCGGCACTAACCGTGGAATCACTTGACGTGGTGGCGATCAGGGAGGCAGCCTCAGGATCGTTCTACGAATCGCTGGGAAACCTGAAGGAGGTGGACATGACCTCAGCGAGTATGGCATTCAAGATCATCAATACACGCGGATTCAACAGCACTTCACCGGTTCGATCGCTTCAGATCATTGACGGGGTCGATAATCAGGCTCCGGGGCTCAATTTTAGTCTGGGTAACTTTCTGGGGGCTAGTGATCTGGACGTGGCCCGGGTAAATATCATTGCAGGTGCCAGTTCAGCCTTCTTCGGTCCGGGCGCCTTCAATGGGGTAATCCAGATGGAAACCAAGGATCCCTGGCATTACAGGGGTGTTGCTGCATCGCTTAAAATGGGAGAGCGCTCTTTGGCCGAAACCGCCTTTCGCTATGCCAACGTCTGGCAGAACAGAAAGGGAGAAGATAAATTTGCGATCAAGCTGAACCTCTTCTATTTATCGGCCTACGATTGGGAGGCTACCAATGATGAACCTGTGTACGAATCCGACGCGTCGTACGGAAATCTGGGTGGATGGGACCGCGTGAACTGGTATGGCGATGAACATATTTCGAACCGTACAAACGATCACTCCAGTCCATTGGAGCTTCAGGATGCTCCGGGTCTTGGCGCGCTGCATCGAACCGGATATTCTGAAACCGATCTGGTGGATTATGATACCCGGAACGGAAAATTCTCAGCCAGCCTGCACTACAGGGTGGAGGAGGATGTGGAAATGATCTATGCCTTCAATTACGGCACGGGCACCACGGTGTACCAGGGCGATAACCGCTACAGCCTGAAGAATATCCGCTTTATGCAGAACCGGTTCGAGATCCGAAAAGAAGATAAATGGTTCCTTCGGACGTATATGACCAATGAGGATGCCGGAGACACCTACGATGCTGTGTTCACGGCCTTTTATATGCAGGATGCGGCCAAGCCTATCAATGAATGGCTAAGCGATTACAAGTTCTACTGGCGAAGCGTTTACAGCAACTATGTGCGCAATCTTTCCGGAGTTGACAGTGAGGGAAATGTGGTAACCATTGGTGATGTGCTGACCAACCCGTCATTCGATGAAGAACTGTATTACTCCCTACTGGATCAGAATGCCGGGGTCCTCCAAAAATTCCACGAAGCTACACGGGCCTGGACAGATTCCACCCCGCGACACAACGGATACCCTTTCTTTGAGCCAGGTACGGCGCGCTTTGATTCGTTGTTCAACTGGGTAACCTCGAGATCCTTTGCAGAGGGCGGATCGCGATTCTACGACAAAAGTGCCCTCCAGCACATTCATGGCGAATATAAATTCACGCCCACTTTCGCAGACATTGTAGTCGGAGGAAATTTCCGCCGGTATTTACCCAATAGCCGGGGTACTATCTTCTACGACACGGCGGATGTGGTCATAACCAACCGGGAGTTTGGAGCCTATATTGGGATCGGGAAAAAACTGATGATGGACCGCCTAAAACTCAATGTCACCCTGCGGGTGGATAAGAACCAGAACTTCGATTACATCTTTTCACCGGCTGTTTCAGTTGTTTTTTCACCAGACGAGAACAATACGCTGCGACTGGCCTTTAATTCGGCCGTTCGAAATCCGACCTTGCAGGATCAATACCTGTACTACAATGTAGGCCGGGCGATACTGATCGGGAATTTGGATGGATACGACTCGCTTATCACGGTTAGCTCGTTCCGCGATTATATCGCAACTCTTAAAATAAATGAGCTGGAGTATTTCAGTGTGGATCCCATTGCCCCGGAACAGGTTCGTACCATTGAGATGGGCTATCGTGCAACACTCGGTAAAAAGGCCTATGTCGACCTGACCTACTATTACAGTCTGTACGACAATTTCATCGGATTCAACATCGGCATAGATGCCAGCATTCCGAACCAGAATAACATCCCCCCGAGTTCGATCCAGGTTTACCGCATAGCCGCGAACAGCCAGGACCGCGTCTCAACACAGGGCTTTTCCATCGGTGCAAACTGCTATCTGAACGATCACTACGTATTGTCTGGGAACTATTCATGGAACCGTCTGGATCTGCGCGGTTCAGATGATCCGATCATTCCGGCATATAACACTCCGGAGCATAAATATAATTTAGGGATCACAGGACGCAATCTGCGCGTTTTTGGCACCAGGCTCAAAGATCTGAGCTGGAGTGTAAATTACAAGTGGGTCGAGAGCTTCCTGTTTGAAGGATCTCCCCAGTTCACCGGCATCGTTCCCTCGTATTCACTTGTGGATGTTCAGGCAAACTACTCCATTCCTAAGTGGAATGTATTGCTTAAGGCAGGAGCCTCCAATGTGTTCAATAATGAGGTATATCAGGTTTACGGAGGTCCGGCCATAGGCCGCCTCATATATGGCCAGATAATTTTTGATCTGGCCACTGGCAAGGAAAAATAAAATCTTTATATTTGCACATTCAGGAATCCAATTAAATTGCTTTATGATGAAAAAACTATCTTTTTTAACCTTTGCTCTGGCAGCAGGTCTGTACACCTTTGCCCAGCCCCTTCGTTACTATGAACCCGTGTTTACACAGATCAGCGTAACGCAGGGAGTGACATATGGTACCAATGTTAATTTTCTTATTTGCGGCGATCTGGCCAATCCGGCTAATCAGGCTCAGGTTCAGCAAGACCTGATTAATTTGAATACGTTGATCATGTCCGGTCAACCGATCCCGAGTAACTATTACATACCTTTTAGCGATGATACCTCATCCATTGTCAAGGTGGGCAACCTGGAAATGGACATCTATGAGCCAGATCAGACCGTAGATGCCGAAGGTGCCCGTCCGGTGATCATTCTGATCCACAGCGGAAGCTTCCTTCCCCAGCTTGCCAACGGCTTTCCGGTTGGTACACGGACTGACAGTTCCATTGTGAATTTGGCCAGGCGCTTTGCCAGACGCGGATATGTTACCGTGTCCATAAGCTATCGGCATGGATGGAATCCATTGGCTCCTACAGTTGAAGAACGCCGTGCACAACTGATCAATGCGGTTTATCGCGCCATTCACGACGTCAAGCAGTGTGTACGGTTCCTAAAGGCCGATGCAGCTACGAGCAATACCTATGCAATTAATCCAAACCAGATCGTGCTGTACGGTGAGGGTTCCGGAGGGTACATGGCCCTGACCTATGCAACACTGGACAAGCCCAGTGAGATAAACCTGCCCAAGTTCACGTGGCCCTCTGGTCATCCCTTAGCCGGTCAGCCGTTTATCGACTCCAATACCGTTGGCAATCTGGACGGACTCGGTGGTTCATTAAACCTGTACCAGGATAATGGGTTTTCGTCAGACGTGGCCATGGTTGCAAGCGCCTCCGGCGCTTTAGGTGATACTTCCTGGCTGGAAGCCGGCGACGTACCCATGGTGAGTTTCCATACGGTTCGCGACGGATCTGCCCCGTTCGAAAACGGAATTGTAATGGTACCTCCACCCATCAGCCAGGATGTGGTGGAAGTTCAGGGTCCGAACCTATTCATCAAAAAGGCAAACGATCTGGGCAATAACGATGCTTTCAGGGATGTGCTCTTCCCTAACGATGTATTCACTGAACGTGCGCGTTCGATCTATGGAAATACCTATAGCTATTTTCTGCCTGCTCCGTTCAACAACATCACAGTTCAAGATAGTCTGGAAGGGTGCTTTCCGGTGGTGGTGCCATTGGCTGCTACACAATTTGAGCAGGTTAGTTCTCCATGGCAATGGTGGGATCCAACTACTTTGACGGCAGTGGTTACTGCTGTAAACGCTCAGCTTGGAACAAATTACGATGCGAATACGATCCATCAGGCCGGACTGGCTTCAAACCCGAACATGGGCCCGGTACAGGGGAATGCGTACCTTGATACCATTCAGGGTTATTTGCTGCCCCGTATTATGCTGAGCCTGAACTTACCGGGTACTGAGAGATTTACTATCGGTGTGGATGAAGCTGTTCAGGCTGCTCAGGCCATCAACATTTATCCGAATCCGGCTATGGATCACCTGACCATTGATGTAGCCGATGCGCCAAAAGATGTAGTCGCTGTTGAAATGATCAACTCCATGGGGCAGATCGTTCGTTCTGCAAACATCACCGGAACGGAATTGCAGTGGGAACTGAACGACCTCGCTGGAGGGATCTATTTCCTAAATTTCGAGTTTGAGGATCATACCCGTGGCGCACGCCAGCTGATCATACAGTAAAGGGTCACAAAAGCGAACCAATAGGAAGCTATCTCCAAAAAGCCAGGGACCCTTGCCAACCGGATAAGGAAAATTTCCTTTCCGGTGGGCTGGGTTGAGGCCTCGCCTGGCAAAAAAGGTGGCCTGTCTGAAGGCCTTTGGAACACGTTACCACCTTGAAGGCGATGCGCAGGAAAGGTTCATCCGCGCCTTTGGTTTTGCCCCGAGTCCGCCAAACTTCCCCTGCTCAAAAGCGTAGTGTCCCGTAATGGCGATCATGCCGGCATTGTCCGTACAGTATTGAAACGGCGGAATGTAGACCTCCCAGCCTAAACGGCTGGATGCGCTATCCAGTGCTCCACGCAAGCCCGAGTTAGCAGAAACCCCGCCGGCAATGGCAACCTGCCTGATCCCGGTCTGTTCCACGGCAATACACACTTTTTCCATCAGAATATCCACAATGCTCTTTTGGATGCTCGCGCAGATATCGCTCATATGCCTTTGCCGATAATCCGGTTCCTTTTTCACCATATCGCGCAGGGTATACAGAATGCTCGTCTTAAGTCCTGAAAAACTAAGATCCAGCCCATTGATCTGTGGCCTGGAAAAGGTCAGGAATTCCGGATCGCCGTTCTGCGCATAGCGATCAATGAGCGGTCCGCCCGGGTAAGGGAGTTCGAGTATCTTCGCAGCCTTGTCGAAAGCCTCACCTGCCGCATCGTCAATCGTTTCACCGAGCAGGTCGAATTCCAGCGGGCCATTCACCTGCACGATCTGGGTATGTCCGCCCGAAACAGTCAGGCATAAAAAGGGTTCCTCCGGCGCCCTCATAGCAGGATCGTCAATGTAATGCGCCATAATATGCGCCTGCATATGATGCACGGGGATCAATGGGCATCCGCCCGCCAGGGCGAGGCTTTTGGCAAAGGAACTACCAACCAGCAACGAACCCATAAGTCCGGGTCCCTGCGTGTAGGCAATGGCATCCACCTCCTTTATTCCGATATTTGCCTGTCGGAATGCCGCGTCCACGACCGGAACGATGTTCGCCTGATGGGCCCTGGAGGCTAATTCAGGCACCACACCTCCGTATTTTTCGTGAACGCTCTGATCGGCCACAATATTGGAACGGACTTTGCGACCGATCATCACCGCAGCGGAAGTATCATCACAACTTGATTCGATCGCTAACAGCGTAATGGGCCCTTTCGACATAGCGTAAAAGTACAACAAGCACTGAGAACACGGTGGCGTAAAATATTGATCCGACTGCTCACGGCCCTTGTCGTGCCCTTGCTCCTTGCCGGTATTTTAGCCTGGATACCCTGGGTGCAAACCAGGCTGGCAGCCGTGCTCACCGCGCAACTGGAGAAGCGGCTCGAACTCCAGGTCAGCATCGAACGCGTGCATCTGCGTTTCCTGAACAGCATCGATATCCACGGTATATACCTTGAAGATTATCACGGCGATACCCTGATCTACACGCACCGCATCCAGGCGAAGATCCAACACCTTTGGTTTCGCCGGGCCGACTATGCCCTGAAGCGACTCACGATCAAGGAGCCGGTCATAAAGCTGATTCGGTACCGGGATTCAGAGCAGTTTGATTACCAGGTGCTGTTCAAACGGCTCAACCGGGATACAGCAAGCGAAAGATCCCCCGAACTGAGCCTGCGGCTCAATAACCTCCTGCTATCCAATGCCTCGGTCCACTTCCGGGACGCCCAAAACCCGGAACATTCGGTCAAATACCATCTGCAGGACCTGAACCTTGACTTCAGCGAGCTCCTCTACGATGGTCAGCGGACCAAAGTCGTGTTCAACAGTGGTTCGGGGATCGAAACACAGGGCTTTGAGCTCCAAAAGCTTGAGGGCCAATTCGCCCACGCGCCCGGAGCTATTACCTTTGACCATTTTAAGCTGCATACTGCCCGCAATATTGCCGAATGGGAAGGACGCATAGATTACGATTCCCTAAACGCCCCTATGTGGTACGAGCGCCTCAACTGGGATGTGGCCGTTGGGCAGATCGTTTTTGATCCGACCGAGTTCCATCCCTACCTTCCCCCGGGCATTTTTCCCGACGGCCTGGCGGCCGGAAAGGTCAGCGGACACATACTGGGTAAGCTGTCGGACTTTGAAACCACAGACTTTTGCCTGGAATATGACAGGAACACCGTACTTGATGGCGACCTGGAAGTGGTTGGCTTGCCTGATACAGATAAGCTATACGTCCAGGCCCCCGACCTGTATCTGACCACGAACTGGGAGGACCTCAAACGCCTTCAGGCCCTGATACCGGAGCTGGTATTGCCCGAAGAAGCTCAAAACCTCGAATATATTGTACTAAGTAGCTCGTTCGAAGGGTATCTCAACGATTTCCGAACGAGCATGGAGGTTAGAACCGCGCACGGAGAACTGCAGGCCGATCTGCAAGTCCGCTTTCCGGCCGCGAGGCCGTTGGAAATGACCTACAAGGGCACACTCGCCGCCTCCGGCTGGGACCTGGGTGCCATGCTGCAGAACGAAGATCTCGGGTATGTTGACCTCAACCTGGTGGCAGACGGATATGGATTGACCGCCGACTTGCTGAATACAGACCTTTCCGGCCAAATAGATCGCTTCGGGTACCGGGGGTATACCTACGGAAAAGGAGAAATGACAGGGCACCTGAAGGAAGGCCTCTTTGAAGGGCATTTTTTGGTCCGCGATCCCAGGCTGACCGTTGATCTGGATGGAACTATTGACCTTCGAAGCCAGCGTCCGGCCCTGTCCTTCAGGCTTGATGTAGCTACGGCGGACCTGTTTGCGTTAGGACTCGTGGAGGATTCGGTAGCCTATCTGAACACGTCCATCAATGCCGCTTTCAGCGGGATCGGGCCCGATGATGCACAGGGCACGCTCAACATCGGCCAAACCTCCTACGAAACCGAAGAAGCCCTCTACTTTATGAAGTATATGGATCTGGCTTCGCGGATCCATTCAGGGCAACGGCATCTGGAGATCAACAGCGACCTGCTTAAGGGAAAGGTGGAGGGAGCCTTTACCATCAGCTCGCTCATCAGCAGCATACAAGGGCATTGCCGTCAGTATTACGAAGGGCTTAATGCACCGGAACCGTCGGAAACTCAGCAGCTGACCTATGAATGTACCCTCTACAACACCCTGCCCATTACCGAGCTTTTGTTTCCCGACCTAACGATTGAAACCGGTACGCGCCTCTATGGTTCCTACGACGATCAGGAAAACCGGATCCAGCTACAACTGAATGCCCCTGGGTTCGGCTACCGGGATTATCGCATGCAGCACGCGCTGCTTTCGGTCGGGGGTGACGGGCACAGCCTCCAATCCGCACTCTCTGCGGAATACATCGAATTGCCCGATGGTTCCCAGGTCGATACCTTCCTGCTGCAAAACCATACGTGGCACGATTCAAGCCTGTTCAACATCTACTGGACCTACATGGACAGCTCCAGCTTTGCCGGATCCCTTCACCCATACCTGACTTTGACCGACTCCAGCACCTGGGTGGCCGGATTTCGCCCTTCGAACCTGCTCTACCTCGGTGATTCGATCGCCATTCCCGGTGGCAACCGGATCCTGGCCAACGAGCGCGAAGTGGAGTTCCACAACCTTGTTTTTCGCCATTTTGACCAAAGTGTCGCCATTAACGGCTCCTTGTCCGAAGACTTCCGCAAGTCGCTTAACCTCACCTTTGATCACCTCCGTATGGAGTATCTGGATCCCTTGATCAATGATAGGAATACCCGCCTTCACGGCGGGATAACGGGTGAACTCCGCTTGTTTGATGTCTACAATGAGTTCAACATGATCGGCAATATAGCTATCGACAGCCTGGCCCTTAATGAACACTACGTCGGGGAATTCACGGCCGGGATCAACCGGGACGATGAAATGAATGCCTTTGCGATCAAGGGAGATATTTACCGGGGCCAACTGCACACTTTGGACCTGAGCGGCGCCTACTTCCCCGGGAATATGCACAATCGCGTTCAGCTGCGTATGAATCTTAACAAGATGCGGGTTGATGCCGCAAGCAAGTATACCGAGGCCTATCTGACCAACTTACGTGGAGCTTTAGATGCCCGGTTGGAACTGGTGATCGAGGGAAGGGATCTGTCCCTGACCGGATGGGCAGAGCTGCGGAAGATCGGGTTTACCGTGCAGCAGACAGCTGTTGATTACAATGTGGATGGCGTGCCCCGGGTTGAGTTCAATGATCAAAGTATTGATTTCAAAGAGTTTAGGTTCAGAGACTATAAATACCAGACCCCGGGAAGGGTCTATGGCTCCATACTACACCGGGGATTGAGGAATTGGTCATTCGATTTGCATGTCCAGGTGGATTCCACCCTGGTCCTGGATACCGGGCATGGGGAATACTACTACGGCACCGCTTTCGGCACCGGAAGGCTCGACATAGTTGGGCCACTGGACCGGATCAGGCTCGCTATTGATGCCGCAGCGGAAACAGGGACCAGGTTTGCTCTGCCCCTGGGCGGAACTTCCTCGGTCAGTGAACACAGCTTCATCAGTTTTGTGGACAGATCAACAACTCCCTACAGATCCGGGGAAGTGAATGAACGAAAGGGTCGCAGCGCCCTTCACGAGATGATCTTTGATGTGGAAATTAAGGAAGGGGTGGAGACCGAGCTCATTTTTGATGAAACGGTCGGAGATATTCTGAAGGGTACCGGCACGGGATCATTTATTATACGTATGGCCGAGGACAGAACAATGACCATGTCCGGAGATTATACTATTTACGACGGAACCTACCTTTTTACCCTGCAGAACCTGTTCTCTAAGCGATTCAATATCAAACGGGGAGGGACCCTGAAATGGAGCGGAAACCCCTACGATGCAGAGATCGATCTGACCGCAAGCTACCCCACCCGCGCTTCGCTGAAACCCCTGGAAGTATCGGACTCATCGCGCCGCAGGCGCCCGGTGGAGGTGAACATGAAGTTGACAAACCAGCTCATGAAGCCCAATATTGAATTCGGAATCCAGGTGCCAAATGCAAATACGGCATTGCAGGAGGAGGTGGACCTGGTGGTCACACGTAACGAAAATGAGCTGAACCGTCAGGTGATCTCACTGCTGGTGATGGGATCGTTTATTACGCCGGAAACTTCAACGACCGGTTCGAACAGCGGGCTGATCAACCAGGGGCTGACGGCAAATACCACGGAAATGTTGTCGAACCAGCTGTCCAGGTGGATCTCAGATATCAACGAGAACTTTGACATCGGGGTGAATTATGAGGTCGGTAATGAGCTGAACAGCGAGCAGGTAGAGTTCGCCCTGTCGACGCAGCTGTTCAATGATCGTGTGCTTTTGAACAGCAACATCGGGGTGCCGCTGGAAGGTGGCGAGAATACCTCAAACCTGGTGGGAAATGTGGAGGTGGAAGTGAAGGTAAGTGGGGACGGACGCTTTCGGGTCAAGGCATTTAACCGGAGCGATCAAAACGACCCACTGTCACAACAGTACCAGTACAGGCAGGGGGTAGGACTGGTTTATACTGCAGATTTCGATCATTTCAGTGAGTTCTGGCGGGTGATCACGGGACAGAATACAAACCGGGAATGATACAGGAATGGTATAGCCTCCCCCGGCTTTAGGACAATGGGTTAAGCTAATGAAAACCCTTAAATTCACCGACAGGAGCGAATGGATACAATCTTTTTCGTTAACTTGTCTGTTTTTCCGGTAGATCCATTAAATTTGAGCTATGGATGCCAGGGAATGGCAAATTGCTTTTTTTGAGTACGTCAGGAAAAAGCTGGACGATCCGCCCGGATTTTCAAGAAAGATAGCTGAAGTGCTTGGGATGGGCGTTCCCAATGTATATAAAAGGCTGTCAGGTGAGCTGCGGCTTAGGTTTGATGAAATGCTGCTCATCTGCCAGACCTATGGCATTTCCATTGATCAGTGGGTTGGGATAAATCAGGGCTCTTTGGTCACGTTCCAGTTTTCCGGCTTTATCAAAGATGAGGCCGATCTCATGGAATATGCCCAAAAAACGTACTACGACCTCTCAAGGTTTGCCAATCAGGAGCATAGGTTCTACTACGCGGCAAGAGATATGCCTCTTTTTCTCTATTCCCTTGACGAGTCATTGCTCAGGTTCAAGCTGGCTATCTGGCTTGACGGATTGGAAGGAAAACGCCGAAGGAAATCCCTGGACCTCAGGTTTGATGAGAACGTTCTTCAGCCTTTTCGTGAGCTGGGAAAACTGTATATGGACCTGAACACCACTGAGCTCTGGACGGCAAGAACCGTTGTGAACGTTCTGAAGCAGATCGAGTCAACCTACTATTCAAAAACGATCGCCACGTCCTATTTACTTGAGGTGATCAGGGGTTTGGAAAAAGTGCTGAACCAAATCTTCAAGTCTGCAGCCAGTGGAAAGAAAAGGTTCGGAACACTTGAACTCTATGAAACGGATTACCTAATGATGACCAACGGGGCATTGCTTGTTACGCCCGGTATGAAGACTGCCTATACCTCATACGCCGGTGTAAACTACTTCCGGACCGAAAACCCGGCCTTTACAGAACATTTGCTAAGCTGGTTTAAGGTGAACCTTGATCGTGGTGCCCTACTCAACAAAAACACTCCATCCAACTTTAATAAATTTCAGTCACAGATCCTCCGGAGGATCAGACATCTGGAGCAATCAATTGAAATAGACGCTGAAGATTTTTCCTTTGATCTGTAGCAGGCTTGCAAAACAGGGGATCTGGATACCAACCAACCCATTGTCAAGGTGCTAATCGCTCAATAATCCAGCTGGTGCCTTCGAGGCGATAGCGGAAACGATCGTGCAACCGGTTCGCCCGTCCCTGCCAAAATTCATACTCAATAGGTGAAATGGCGTATCCACCCCAGTGATCGGGCCGTTGAATGCTACTGGCATCAGGGTGTTCTGCCTGAAGCCGATGCCACTGTTCCTCAAGCCACTTGCGGTTTTGAATAATGCTGCTTTGAGGTGACGCAAGAGCGCCCAGCTGGCTACCGTAAGGACGACTTTTGAAGTACGCATCCGACACTTCCGGGGCTACTTTTTCAACTGTACCCAGCATGCACACCTGTCGCTCGAGATCCCGCCAAAAAAAATGGACGCCCACCGATGGGTGCCGGGCCAGTTCACTGCCCTTTTTGCTGTTGTAGTTGGTGTAAAAGATCAGCTTCCCCTCCTCTACCCCCTTAAGCAGAACCACCCGAGCGGTCGGAAATCCACCGTCGTTGATCGTGCTCAGGGTAAAGGCATTGGCCTCCGCCACTCCCATGGAGCTGATCTGATCAAACCACTTCTGAAACTGGGCGAGCGGATCAGCTTCCAGGTCTGATTTGTGAAGGGTTTCCCTGGTATATTCCCTGCGCATGCCGGCTGGTATTTTCATAGCACCATTCTTTTGGTTATTGACCTGTTAACAAATATACGGGGATGCCTTTGGAATCCAGCCCTCATCTCTCTATATTCGCACTAAATGAATCACTATACTCCCATAAGGGAAGCTCAAAAGGGATGCTATCTGGTTGCAGAGCCGATGCTGCCCGACCAAAGTTTTAACCGGAGCGTGATCCTGCTCACCGAACACGGTGAAGATGGCTCGGTCGGATTCGTCCTGAATAAGCCAATGGACCTCTGCATACACGAACTGATTCCCGAATTGCCAAAAAACTCCTTCCCGGTTTTCTTCGGTGGCCCGGTGCAGAACGACAGCATTTTTTACGTACACACGATAGGGAACCAGCTCAGCGATCCCGTCCACATTTCCGGAGACCTGTTCTGGGGAGGCCATTTTGACGATCTCAAGGCACTCCTGCAGACCGGTGCAGTACAACCACATGAGATCCGGTTTTTTATGGGGTACAGCGGATGGAGCCCGCAACAGCTCAAGGGCGAGCTTGAAGAAAACAGCTGGGTGGTACTTGAAAAGGGATGCATGGATCCGCTCAACGACGACCCGGAAACGCTCTGGAAAAAAGTACTGCTCCGACTGGGCAATGAGTACAGGATCTGGGCAAATGCGCCGAAAAACCCGTTCCTGAATTAAGCCAAAGCAGCTTTGATCCGCCGCAACACATCCGCAGCTTCGACCTGTTCATAGGTTTTTTTGCGGTACTGAGCCACCCATTCCAGCCCCCGGATGGCATTTGTCAGCCACACCTCACTGGCCCGCTGCAGCTCAAACGGTGCAATCTTTGTCTCCTCAACCTCATAGCCCCATTTTGGCAACCATTTCAGCAGATTCGTCCGCATCACTCCCTTTACACAGCCTTCCGACAACGCCGGTGTCTTCACTTTTTTGCCAGACACGATCCAGATATTACTGCTGACAGCCTCAGCCAAATGCCTGTGTTCATTGAGCAGAAAGCAGTCGTCGAACCCGTTCTCCCGCGCAAAGATCCCCGCCAGTACGTACACCTGGGCGCTGTTCGATTTGAGGTTCGACAAAAGCCCCGTCGGCTTCCTATGTTCCTGAAAGAGCTCCATTTTTTTTCCTGCCTGCGGCAGGATAAATTCCTCGTCAACCATCGGATACACCTCAATGAGGTAGCTTACCTCGTTCGTTTCAGGCACATAGTTCCCTCCTCCGTTTCGGAAAACCGTAAGGCGCACCCGCGCTGCTCCCTGATCAAGGGCATTCGACTCCAGCGTTTTCCGGATCTCTTCCTCCAGGTACTCCGGAGACCACGGTAGTGGGATGCTCATGCGCAATATGCGCATGTCGCCCATCAGCCGGAAGTAGTGATCTTCCCATAGCTGAAGATGTGCCTTAGCATACTTGATCGTTGCGAATACTCCGTCGGCATATCGGAAACTCCGGTTCGAAGGCAGTAAACGGGCTTCCTCATCGGGCCGCAAGGCCCCGTTAAAATTGATCATCGCTCAGCACTTCATTCAGATCTGAATTTATGGGAACTAAAATGCCCCGTACTCCGGCCTTCTCTGCACAATCGATATCCTGCTGCCGGTCGCCGATCATGACCGACTGATCCGGATCAATATTGAATCGCGCCAGGGCCTTCTCCACCATAACTGATCCGGGCTTTCGCGACAGGGATCGCGAATGATCGTCGTGATATGGACTGTAGTAGATCTCGGTCAAATGAACTCCCTGGTCGGCAAGATGTTCGCGCATGCGTCGGTGAATATCGTTTACTGTTTTTGCCGAACAGCGGCCTTTGGCAATCCCCCCCTGATTGGTGATCAGGATCAGCAGGTAGCCTTCTTCCTGGCGCATTTTCAGGAAGGATCCGATCCCCGGTAAAAAAGTAAATGCCTCCCAGGAAGTGATATAGTCTCCGGGGTCATGGTTGATCACTCCGTCGCGATCCAGGAAAAGTGCCTTGTTCATACCCCAAAAGTAAAAAAGCCGTCTTGAAGAATGCCTCGCTCAAAAAAGCTATGATCATTACTCTTTACCTTCATGCTGAAAAGTGGTACGGACGAACCTGTAAACCACGCGAGCAAACACCTCAGGGAAATGAAGCAACGTGCAGGAGACCGGAAGACGGATCTATTCGGACCCGCCTATGGCCTGATGCCAGGACGGGTCCTGATACAGACCACCTCTACCCAGCCACTGTTGTCATTAGGAAAATGGTGATTATATCCGACACGCGCAAACTCCATCTGCTTCATGGTGTGGTGGTGCATGATGCTTCCCCCTATGCGTTTGAGGTTTGCCACCACCGTATCATACCCAAACCGGTATATCTCCATGGGAGACGACAAACTTTGAAGGATTGCATCAAATATCCTGGTGGGAATATGAGAGCGGGTGGGCCCGATCGCCTCATCAGGCAGTATATACTCAAGGATGACGTGGTTGGCAGCATCTTTTCCCAGCATGGAAAGCAGGCTCCACAAGGCATCTGGCATCAGATAGTATGATATGCCCTCAAGCACCAGAACCGATGGCTCCTCAGAGCGCCATCCTTCCAGGGAAATACGCCGGATTACTTCCTCAGGATTGCACAGATCCGCCTCTGTGAACCTGATTTGATCCGCTACATCAGGTGCCGCCACCCGCACCAGATCCCGCTTGACATCCATCATATACAGATCCACCTCATAGATCCGAATGTCAGGCATGCAGGATAGCAGCTCCAGAGAGAGTGCATCAATGCCGCTACCCAGTAGCACAACCTGTTTGGTGTCAGGGCCCAGGCTGCGTAGCGTTTCATCAAGGATGCATTTTTTCCGGTTCTTGATTATCTGATCCAGATGCGGCCATATTTCATAGCACTGCCGCATCAGCTCAAACCCGGCGGACAAGTCCAGCATGTTCCGGTATGCGGAGGTATAATCACTCCCGTAGACCGGCGGATTATCCAGCAGCAGCACCAATGCTGAGGTATCGGATATGGTTCGTAATTTCATATGGATCCTAAAAGCATTTTATGACACAGATCTTAAGCACAATAGAACATCCCAGGGGTATGTAACCGGTTTCCCCGGATGCGCTTTGCCGCTCAAATAAAGCCAAAGCAGCTCACTTTGGCGAGCAAAATATATTTTTTTGTTGAAAAAGACCCCCTTTTTCAGTGTGATAGACACTATCGTTCCCATGTCAAGTCTATCCTCCAATCAGCAGCGGCGGGTAGCTTCCGGTCGTTCGCAGGTTGGTTAAACAGCTGTTTTACTCACTTCTTTTTCTCTTTTCGTGCAAGGTAAAACTACAGAGCTAACTCTGTAGCTAGCTCTGTAATTAATGATATATAAAAACCTGTATTTCAATAATTTATTAAACGACCTCACAGAGGATACCCATATCTGGGAAAAAAGATCTTTTTATACGATAAAAAATAACAATGTTAAACAATAACGTTAGTCATATCTAAAGACAGATTATTTTTAAAATTAATTAACGCTTTTTTAATACAATAATCTTGATACCAAGAAGAAAGAGACTGAAAAAGCTTCAGCCGCTCGGGAGCGGAATATGTTTCAATTCTAAAGAAGACCTTATCATTCACTTGTTCAATAAGGAAAAGGGCACAACCTTTTTCAACATGGCCTTGCAACGTCTCATAGGAAAACCCCTTGGCAGTCTTGTTATCAATAATTTCTTTTACCCGCACACCAACAAGAATCCGTTGAGCTAATTTTTTAAGTGGAGGAATGCTTATCTGTTGGACAATCGTATCACCTACCTGAATCTTCCTATTCTCCTGAACCCATTGTGGGAATGTGGAAAGAATTTGTACAGGGAAAATGCGATAATTGAACAGATTATTAAAATTGATACTCGAAAAATTCCAATCAAGTTCTATGCTACTGTCTTTATGTGTCAAATGCTTTTTATCATAAGGGACTACTTCCATGCTTTTAAAAGCCGCTAAATGTTTTTTAAAATTTTTGCTCTGATCTGTTAGAAAGACTTTCATTTAAACGTCTGATAATAGCGTCCTGATGTTCCGAACGGCAGTCGGGCTTCAAATAGTAAGCCGTAAAGCTAACAAAAATAACTGATCCCGGCCCCCTAGCCATGGCCAGCATGTGCAGGCTGATCTGGTAAGCTCACCGGGTTGTGTGGGCTTTCTAAACAGATTACTTCGCCAGCTCTGTCCGCGATATCGGAATTTTTTCAGGTTCAGGCCTCGGTGATCACCTGTTGGATAAAACAGCACGGACTCAGAAAGGCGCAGTATCTGGCTGGTCACCGCTACATTAGCAGTACGGAACACTACCTACACAACGATTTTGAGCAACTGAAAAACGATCTGGACCTGTTCCACCCCCTGAACTAATAGCTGCAACCGTTCAAAAAGTGGTTAAGAGCCCCCGTTGACAGCTGAATTAGGCTCGCTGGAAAGGTGCGGCAGGTTAAAAAACGAACAACCTTCCCCAAAAACAAACTTTGCTATCTTTGAGGCATCCATTCTTTTTGAAAAAACGAAAAACGATGGGTTGTCTCAGGCTAACGCATGACCAAAAACCTGAGCTTCGGGTGGTACATACTAAAA
Organism: Flavobacteriales bacterium; assembly: GCA_965262845.1. GTDB lineage: Bacteria > Bacteroidota > Bacteroidia > Flavobacteriales > ECT2AJA-044 > ECT2AJA-044. The sequence continues at coordinate 112,740 of CBDHFX010000002.1, read as the reverse complement.
AGGGGGTGACCTCTAAAAAGAGGGTTGAAAAAGTGCGCAGCCCCGGCCCCTTCGGCATGTTCATGCCGGGTCGCCACGACGAGATCAACGGCAACCCTTACACCTATGGGTATAAGACATGAACGGGATGATGAAGTAAAAGGAGCAGGAAAACACCTAAACTGGGAAGGTTATGGAATGGATCCGAGGTTGGGAAGAAGGTGGAATATAGATCCTCAATGGCAAAAATTACCGGGACAAAGCCCCTATTTTATAAACTATACGACTAATCTTCCTGTTACCAGAAGTAGAGGTTTCTGCAGAAATAAAAGAAGTAACTCGAGAGGGTAAGGTAACGCCTAAAGGCGAAAAGAAAGTCCATAAACACATGAAAACCAATATTGAAAAACACCGAAAAGAAAAATGAAAACTTATTTGGTACTGGGCGCTCTTCTTCTGTTTAGTGGTTGGCTGGTTTGGAAAGCAATTGATGCGGGAAGACCTCCAAAGATTATACATCCTGAATATACCGTAGGGACGCTTACGAATCTCAAACAAGGGCAAAAATCTTCGGGTTTAGAAGCTGTTATTATATTCCATGTTGATAATAAAGTATACGAAAAGCGTATAGGATCATCTAAATATAAAGCAAATATTCTTGGAGAAAAATACATGATAGTTTATGAAGAAAAAAATCCTTCTAAAAATTTCGTTCTTACATATCAACCAATTTTCAGACAATCAGAATTAACAAAAAGATGTACAGGAACAATAACAAGAATTTATTGGTTTAGCTGGAGTAATAATGAATATCGACCTAACCATGGGATTGAATTTGAATATGTAATAAATGGGAAAAAATTTAAAAAGGCACAATCTTTACCTAAAAACTATAAAGAAAAATACAAAAATATAAAAGAAGGAGCTTCTTATGATGTAGAATATTGGAAAAAAAATCCAAAAAGAGCAATAATAAATTTGAATAAATCAACAAAATGAGATATATACTGTCATTAATATTATTCACTTTGTCATTTTTAGGATCTCAGGCCCAGGAAGTGAAGGTATATAGGATGAAGCTAATAAGATAAGCATAAAACATCCTTCTTCATGGGAATATTTTGCTAATCCCGCTACGGTATTTATCTTAAGGCGTCCAATAGAAGAACCAGATCACGCCTTTAGAGAAAATATAAATCTAATTATTGGTGATGATCAAGATTTAAATCTTCAGGAATATGTGGGCGCAGGTAAGATTCAAATGCGAAATATGCTTTTTGAATATGTAGAATTATCAATAAAATACTCAGAATTAGGTGAAAGAAAATATGTCCGAATTATCTATCAGCATAATACTTATGGATTGCCCTTACAGGTAGCCTATTATCTTACACTTAACAAAGGGAAGTCTTATAGTTTAACTTGTTCGTCTACTCACCAGAATTTTGATAAATACCTTCCAATATTCCAAAAAATGATAAATAGCTTCACCATTCACAACTGACCCGGCCCCCTAAGCCATGGCCTTTAAGAACAAATCATTCCCATATCAGGTCCATTACTCCAATCAGCAGCAGCGGGCAGCTTCCGGTCATTCGCAGCCTGGCTAAACAAGAGTCTCTATTCGCTCATCTTTTCTGTCTTAATGCTCTATATATCCTTATTTTTCAAGACTTTATTCATCAACATCAACCTAACTCCATGAGTATGGTGCCAGTCATCAGGGAGTCGGAAAAACAAAATCATACGAACAGTATACTATGCTGCATAATACTAAAAAACAACTATTTTTGGTTGATGAGATGGGGAGTATATCTCGCAACGGAGACCAGAGTACAACTGGAGTAATTAAAACTACTCAAGATTTGATTGGCAACCCTATTAGAGCAATGCAGAAGAATTGCGAGAGTCCTTCTATTGCCGGCAATGATGAAAGAATTATTGAACCATGTAACTGTAGTGAAACTGCACCAAGAAAACCACAGTAATGAAAACAGTTGTAGTAATCATATTAGTAAACTTTTGCTTGATTGGTTTTGGAAAAAATATGGCTGATTCGGATCAAAAAGATATTTTAAGTGACAAAGTTGCAAACTCGTCAGTATCCGAGCAAGAGTTCAAAAAAAGTGCATTAGTAGAACTGTTCATTTGTAGCAACCTTTTACCAGAAGAAGTTGAAAGAAGAGAACTATTGAATGAAAAGTCTTACGAGATTTCGGGGCTTATTATTGGATGGATTCAAGTTAAAAATATGGAAATAGTAACTTGGACAGATGATCCCTTGATCAATATAATAGCTGTTTTTGATGATGAAAAGTTAATACATAGTCTTGTTGTTCCTGCAACTTACGAAGCGGATTTTAATATCGAATTTATGCATCCAGTACCTGTATTTGGCTACTACTCAAGCACTGTCGGATATATGGAGTATTACTATTACGACAACAAAAAAGGAATGTTTATGAAATCTATGCCTTTTGATGAACTAGAACAACCTGATTCAACCTCAATTAACCTGGAAAATCAAACTATTCAAGTGTTGAAGAAAGGCACACTAAAGTCATTTATTCCAATCAAGAAATAAGAGCTACTCTTAACTTACTAAAATAGTTTGGAGAAGGCGTAGATAGTAAGTTTGTAGTGGCTACGATTGCAAGATGTACATTCAATGCAACACAAAATAAAATGCAAGGGAAAAATCAATCGCAATCGCAAGTTGGTAGAAAGTTGTCGTCATAGAATCCAGAGTTATAACCATTCAGCGGATTGAATTTTTCCCATAGCTGAGTGTACAAATATGATTTACTATTTTGGTCGTACGAAATATCTATGTAGTGCTTATATATAATATCATTAAGGTTATGAATCAGATCGAAAGATATAAAAAAAAACATCAAGTAATTGGGACAAAAAATATAAATAAATTAAAACATATTTATATGGCATGTTTCATATTTTCTGGTAGCTCATTGTTTGGTCAGACAAGCAATTTAATTACAGCAAATACAAAATCTGTTGCCAGTCGCTACTTTACTTCAGTAGATCAATCATCATATATTGATTTAGTTCTATATGCAGATGGAGATTTTACCTACAAATACAAATTTGAAGCAGCAGGGATATTTACAACCGAAGGAAAGTGGAAGCGTACGAAAAAAGCTATAGTTCTGTATGATATAGGTCATGTAGCTGACAGACCGCCAGCAGTTTTTGAAAGAAAATGGTTTACGTCAAAAAGTCGCATCTGCACGGAAAGAAATTTTGAAAAAGAAGATGCTATTTTCTTGGATGTTAAGCCTTGTAATTAGTTCGTCTCTACAGCTTTAAACATCACTTCCTGCCCCTTCGAGCCAAAAAAGTTATTAACAGAACAGCAAAGGAGTTGTAATCTCTTTGTTATTTTGCTTTTCTGTTCTTTTTCTTTTTTTCACCAATCTCCATTTACAGACTGATGAAAAGTGTTTTTGGTGAAATAAACCAACCCCTTAAAATTGAGCTTCTATTAAATGGCTACCAAAAAGAGATCAGCCGCAGGGCAACCTTTTTTTGCCAAACAGAGAAATGCCGTAATCCTTAGCCCCTTACCCAATCAGGGAACAACTACCAAAGAACTTGACACGTTGTTAATCCAAGCCCCTGACCTAACCAAAGCCACCGTAAAATAAGGAGCGAAAAAAGAGCCATGAAAGAACCCTACCGCTCAAAGCGGCTCAGATCGGCATGTTTATGCAGTATTATTGGTCAGCATGAGCAGGTCAATCTGGTGAGTTCCCCTGGTTATGTGGACTTTCTGAACCGCTTCCTGCGTTAGCTTTGCCCGCGATATCGGAATTTTTTCAGGTTCAGGCCTCGGTGATCACTTGCTGAATCAAGCAGCACGGACTCAGAAAGGCTCAGTATCTGGCCGGTCACCGCTACATTAGCAGTACTGAGCATTACCTGCACAACGATCTGGAACCTGTTCCATCCTCTGAACTAAACACTGTCTGGCCGCCAAAAAGCGGTCAAAAACGCCTGCAACCGTCCAAAAATCGGTTAAGATCTTCCGTCAACGGCCGAATTAGGCCTGCTGCAAAGGTGCAGCAGGCTAAAAACGCTCCTGTTTACCGTAAAACAAACTTTGTTTGCCTATATTTGAGGCACCCACTCTTAAAAAAAACGGAAAACGATGGGTTGTCTTCGAATAACGCATGGGCAAAGATCTGAGCTTCGGGTGGTACATACTAAAAAGGGTGTGACCTCCGACTATCGGACTAAAAGGGTGTGTTATCATTTTGCCTGGTTAACGCCAATTTGGGCAAGGGAGTTAGAAGGACTGGAACCGTGGTACACAAATGAGAGCGGAGACAATCCCGATAACAGGCCTACACAAAGCAAAGCTTGTTTAGGATGTGCAACCCGTGGAGCAGAAATGTTGACAGGTGGAGATGGCAGTTTTAATAACTCTTCCGGTAACTTATCGCTCAGCGGCAAGAACCTTTTTGATCTTGGAGAAAACTTGGAAGAAGGAGGGGTTGCTCTTGAAATATCCAGAACACGAGGCAAAGAAACTCGGGCTATTTCAAATGTATCAGGCAATACTAACGGAAATTACACAGAGTTTTTAGCAGGTCCAGGAGGGGCTTATCATTCTATAACCATGCTATACAACAGTAGTGATGTGCAATTCTCTATCGACGATCAAGACACGGGCTGGGACGTGAAGAATGCTAGTCAATCCTTGACTCAGGAACAATTTGATATTTTCAATTTTAGTTTTGGAAACAGAGGCCCTTCAAGGTTATTCCAGTTGTATCAGCAGGAAACAAAAGAAATCAGAATTTCAATCAGACAATAAAAAACTATGAGGTGGTATCCATTGCTTTTTGCCACATCGCTGCTTTTATCATGCTCTGACGATGTAGTCAATAATGAATCTGAAAAAGAGCTTTCTGAACAGCCAGTCGTAAAGCAAGCACAGAAAGGTTTGTTTTTTGAATTAATCCACTTGCTTAAAAGTAGTGGATATGAGTTTGATACAGTCAAATTTAGAAATACCTATAGGGGGAGATTAGGGTACTCAAACAATGCCAGATCATACACAGAATCGGGTTTTGTCTTATACGAAGTTCCATATTCTGCAACAGCACCTTTTCTCTATAAGGAAATGAGGCCTGGATTTGATTTTAGCTTCGATCCAATAGAAAAAATTCGGGCTTATTACTTCATTAGCCAGACAGAAACGAAAACCCGACCAGACGGTATTGTTGAGGAATGGCGAATTGCAAATACTCAGCTGGCAAAGGAGCTTGCAGAAAAGCTAGCTCTTGAAGAATCAAAAGTGTACGTCAATCGTGGAGCTTATGTGTGTCAGAAAGGAGATCGAATCTATATCTTTCATTCACGGTCTGTAGCGTTTTACGATCAGTTAAAGCCTGTATTTAGCGATTTTGTAAGAATGGTAAATGCGAATGTTCCTCACGAAAACAAACAACGAGAAATATTTTAGCCAGGGCCCAGGTTTAACAGCCTGAGCTTTTTTCCATACGATCTTCTTCCACAGGTATTCTGACAAGCTTTCAAGGCAGATATGTAAGGTTATAAGTGCCAAAGTGACGTTCAAATAGCAAGGATAAAATTATCAAAAGCAGTTGATCCCCGCCTCCACTAAGCTATAGCCTTTAGAGACGAGTCGTTCCCATATCAAATCCATTACTCCAATCAGCGGCAGCGGACAGCTTCCGATCGTTTTCAGGTTGGTCAAAACAAGAGTCTCTATTCGCTCATCTTTTCTGTCTTAATGCTCTATATATCCTTATTTTTCAAGACTTTATTCATCAACATCAACCTAACTCCATGAGTATGGTGCCAGTCATCAGGGAGTCGGAAAAACAAAATCATACGAACAGTATACTATGCTGCATAATACTAAAAAACAACTATTTTTGATCCATGAGTTGGAGAGTATCTCTCAATCCAAAAAGAAGGATGTACTGGCTACAAGAAGGTTCAGAAAGAAAGATGATGATTTATTTGAGGCTGTTCAAGGGGATTTCGATAAGGCAGGACAGGTCCAGAGTCAGCCCCAAACTGGGAGTAAATACCGATTGATAAAACCAGATCTTATAAAAAAGTTTTACATAATTTTAATGAAGAACTAATGAATCTATACGATTTTTTTATGGCATATGATAACATAGAAAACAAAAATATTAACAATAAAAGCAATGAAAATTAAAAGCATTTATTTCATTTTTTTAATACTGATTGTATTTACTTCGTGTTCAGCTCAAGAACCAAAAGAAATCTTTAAGCGGCATGAGAATGAATTTAAGAACATTGCAATCCTTTTAATAGATAATCGAAATGAAATGCTTCAAAAATCCACTTGTGGAGTTAATGAAAACAAAACAATTAGCTTTACTGCTGCTTCATTCGACAAATGTTTTGGAAAAATAGAAGAAAATATTAAATCGAAATTGAAAAATTTTATGGATAAGGAATATGTATCTCATGCATATGTAAAACTTGATCAAATAAAATTTCAGATTGCTGTTGAAGGAGAGGTCCTATTAACCAATTTCTACTATGCAGTTTATACACTGAAAGATCAAGTGTCAATTAAGACGAGTGAGAAGGATAATATCGAAAAAATGGAACCTAACTGGTATCTAGTTAAACATGTACAGGATACCTTCTAACTAAAGCTTAGTTCTTATTAAATAACGTTTATTTGTTTACGAATGTTGTGTCGTGAATCTATGAAAAAAAAAACGGCAAAAATGCCTCGGTAAAGTTGCTCAAACACAAAGCTCTTTGCTCTATTCAATGGCACTGACCCAAATCTAAAAAACATCTGTGCCTCAAATAGAATGCCGGGGAATTGCCAAAAGCGACCAACTAGGGCCCCCAGGCTGCCCGGCGAGCGGCTAAAGAGATGACCTTTAAGGACGAACGTTCAGATAGCAAAAACGATCTGGACCTGTTCCATCCCCTGAATTAAATACCTCTGGGCCACCGAAAAGCAGCTAAGGAGCCCGCCAAACACCCCTTCCTTTCGCAAAAACGGCCCTGCTTCCCCTAAAACAAACTTGTTTGCCTATCTTTGGGGTATCCACTCTTTAAAAAAAACGGAAAAACGATGGGTTGCCTTAGGTTAGTTGACAGGTGGAGGTATAAATGGAGCTCTGAGCTTCGTGTGGTGCATGTTAAAAAGGCTGTGACCTCCAACGATTGGGTAAAAAGGGTGCGTAGTTCGTACCTCTTCGGCATGTTGATGCCGGACCGCCACGACGAGCTCCCCGGAAGAACCTACGCCTATGGCTTTAATGGGATGGAGCGTGATGAAGAGGTCAAAGGCGTCGGAAACAGCTACGATTTCGGAGCCAGAATGCATAATCCAAGGCTGGGACGTTGGCTGAGCGTTGATCCTGAATTTGGTACTCAGCTTCACCCAGAAGGTGTTCTGATTTACACAGGTGAGATTGAAGACCGACCAGATGTAATCAATGTATTTGATTCTGACTCAAAAATGCAAGGAACTGTATCAGGAAAAGAGGCTAGATCAATACTAAAAGATGAAAAGAAACGGTAAAGAGGTGGTCAGAATGATTAGGTTGATTCTTGTTTTCAGTTTTATCTGCCCTTTGATTTCTGTTGGACAGAACTTTACTGTTGAGTATGAGAAAAAGTTTTTAGAAATTGACTCTGTTGTCCTTTTTGATTATGAATGCAATAGAGTTGATAGATACAGTAATCTAACCAAAGATGACCTGGTGGGTAAAAAGTTAATTACTGTAATTTATTTTTATTTAGGCCGTAAAAAAAAGAAATTATGCTTAAGTATTTGGTATGATAGAATCCTTTGCGATACAGTAATGATAGAGTTGAGTAAATTTCTGCCTAAATATAGATACGTTTCTGGTGGATATAGAACTTGTCAAGGGATGGGTCATGTGTTAGGCTTTCATTCAAATGATTTTCCATTTTCATGTTGTGAAAACAAAAAGAAGAGACGTAAACTTTTCAAAGGAGGGTAATGTAACAAGCTCCCCTTTTCGGACCAATGGTTAAGTTTGATATTATTTTAAGGGTCATGACTCTTTTAAATTAACTCAAAATCCCCAAAAAAACAGGCTAATCTTATTAATATAAGAACGGGGGAACGCACCATGTTCTCACGAGAAATATATTATTTAGAAAAGGTCGGTTATAAATTTGATAAAGAAAAAATGGAGATGGTAAAGAAAACGGCAGAAAAATGATCCACTCACCACGACCGGGCTTTTACGACGATATCAAAAAGGGTTTCTTTGAATTGGAACAACAATATGGTTTTGAAGCCAAATCCCTGGATGAGTATGAGGTTTTGCTTTCGAACAAAAAGTGTATAATAGACCTAATAGACACAGAAGATGGCTTGGATGTTTATATCCTAAACCCTAAATCAACAGAAAAGCGATATTGGCCGAATCTAATCTACGAATGTATCGAGGGTAAAACCAGAATCCCATGGGAATATGACAAAGAAGATGATTATGTGACAGAATACAAAAAGACAGCGAAAGATCTAATAAAGTATCTTCCCGGTGTGCTCAAAGGGGATTTTAGCTGGTCAGATAGGTATCTTGAGCTGGAGCAGGAAGGAAGAGAATTAATTGGGATGACTATGGACTTAGGCTATGATCACCCATTGTATAAGAGACTTAGAGAACAACCATTTACATGGAAAAAGGAGGCACGGAAATACTTTGGAAGTTCATAAATCTATAGCCGATCAGTAGCCAAAAGCAACCGAACGTCCCCAAGCTATCGCCATTAAGGACAAATCGTTCCCATATCAAGTCCATCATTCCAATCAGCGGAGTGGGCAGCTTCCGGCCGTTCGCAGGTTTGTTAAACATGCGTTTTTATCTGCTTACCCCCTTTCGTCATAAATGCAAAACTACAGAGTTAGCTCTGTAGCTAGCTCTGTAATTAATGCTACATCTAACCATATATTTAAGGGCTGCATTTGAACCGACATAGCTCTATGACATGGTATCGGTCATCAGGGGAACAAAAAAACAAAATCCTGTGAACGCGCTATACCTATACTACATGATACAACTAAAAAAACTATTTTTGATCCATGAGTTGGAGAGTATCTCAAGTATCTCAGTTGACTTTACAATGAAAAGCTGTCTAATAGTATTATTATCTGTCTTTATGATGTTTACATCTTGTAATTCAACGATCGAAAGTAAAGAAGATAAAAAGAAAGAAAAAAATATAACTCTTGAAATTAATTTCTATTCTTCAAGTGGAGGTTCATTAATTTATACAATTTTTTTATCAAATAATGTTCTTATTATAAATAATTTAAATTTTAAAAAATATAATTATAAGAAATTTTTATCAAAAAATGATATAAAAAAATTAAATAAATTATTATTAAATTTAAAACAAAGAAAAAATATAGAATCAGAAATAATTTTAGATTCCTGGAGAATAGAGCTTATTTTTAATAATATTACATACTATAATGAATCTGATGTAAAACTTGAAACTTTACCTGAAGACATTAAAGCAATAGTTGATTTTTTTGTCAGAGGTTCAACCGTGAAAATAGATTTGTACGGATTTTCGTAAAATACCCTAAACTATTCACCAACTGGCACTATGGGACACCTCACTTCCAAATAGAATGCCGGGGAATTGCCAAAAGCGACCAACTAGGGCCCCTAGGCTGCCCGGCGAGCGGCTAGATGACCTTTAAGGACGAACGTTCAGATAGCAAAAACGATCTGGACCTGTTCCATCCCCTGAATTAAATACCTCTGGGCCACCGAAAAGCAGCTAAAGAGCCCACCAAACACCCCTCCCTTTCGCAAAAACGGCCCTGCTTGTCCTAAAACAAACTTGTTTGCCTATCTTTGGGGCAATCCTTTTTCTGTTTAACGTCATGACTTTGCGTTTTTTAGCCATATTCTGTTTTATTATTGGAGCCCAGTCGGTACAGGCGACAAATGGCATGGAGTTAAGGGATGTTTCGAGGTCTCGGGTGGCTCCTTCGGCAATCAACACCTTACCTGAGACTCGTTTAGTACGATCTTTAAGCGAACTGACCTCCAACTATCGGACTAAAAGGGTGCGTAGTTCGTATTTCTTCGGCATGTTGATGCCGGGCCGCCACGACGAGATCAACGGCAACCCCTACGGCTTTAACGGGATGGAGCGTGATGAAGAGGTCAAAGGCGTCGGAAACAGCTACGATTTCGGAGCCAGAATGCATAATCCAAGGCTGGGACGTTGGCTGAGCGTAGGTCCATTACAAGCAAAATACCCAAACTTATCAGCATACAGTTTTGCTGCAAATAATTTTGTCTTTTTAGTTGATCCTGAGGGTAGAAAAATTGCTATTTGTCATGAGGTTGGTGGAAAAAAACATAGCATTGTACTAAAAAAACCTAATGAAGTTGAACTATTAAAATATATTGATAATAAATTTGTTCAAACGAATATTTCACAATATGTTCATGAAAATACAACAAAAAAGTTAGATCAAAAAAATCAGATAAATCATGAGGATGTTCCTGTAGATAAAAAACAATTAACTGATAAAAGTAGAGATTTGCACTCTGTTAAAAATAAAAGAAAATTATTTGATGATATATGTTTTAATATTGATGATCTTTTTATTCCTATATCACTTGATGAGAATGCAAGTATATCTTCGATTACTATTTATACAATGTCTTTTTCTATAGATTGTATGCGATATGGTTATTCTTTTATGGATGTAATTGAAATAGTAAAAAGGAAAAAAAATGATAAATCATTTCAATTTATTAAATTGTCGAAAAAATCTGATCTGGAAAAAGCAGCGTGTTTATTTGATACTAGTTTTGATAAATATGATACTCGCAGCGTTTATGACTTGCGTTTGGTTGTGCTTTTAGAATATAGTACTGGAAAAACAGATACAGTTGGGTTTGACTCCTTTATAATGCTGATTAATGATGATTTGTATCACAGGGATGAAAATTTACTCCATTTTTTTCTGAGTAAGACAAATAGGATAATTAGAAAGTCTGCCAAAAGCAGCCGACCCCGCCCCTCAAAAAAGGCGACCTTTAAGGACAAATCGTTCTAATCTCAATTCCATCTACTCCAATCAGCGGCGGTGGACAGCTTCCGGGTCGTTCGCAGGTTGGTTAAACAGCTGTTTTCATCTGCTTACTTCCCTTTCGACATAAATGCAAAACTATAGAGCTAGCTACAGAGCTAGCTCTGTAATTAATGCTACATATAACCATATATTTAAGGGCTTTATTTGAACCGACATAGCTCTATGAGATAGTACCGGTCATCAGGGGAACGAAAAAGCAAAACCCTGTGAACGCGCTATACCTACACCACGATACAACTAAAAAACAACTATTTTTGATCCATGAGTTGGAGAGTATCTCACAGAGTGGTAGCATAGTAGCAAGAGGAGTGGGTGCGGCTGTTGGCCCAATTATTTTATCTGGATGTGAAACAGTTGTAAAAGAAGTGTTTTTTGCTTCTTTGACATATGAGGAGGTAAAAAGTGGTTGAAGATATAATTGAAGAAAAGTAAAATCATGTTCAAAGTATGGAATTATCTTTTCTACCTTACTTGGAGAATTCATTGTAGATTAATTAACGTTTTGATAGAATATTCTTTGGTTCACGTGTTTAATTTGATTCCTTTTTTTAGAAAAAGATGGGAAAAGGGACAGAAATATTTTCAGGAATATATATATGACAGAGATGTAGGGATAACTATCCGTTATTCATTCTCTCTTATGACTTTGACAACTATGTTAACTTGCATGTTTATTTGCTGGTGTTTAATGGAATTATTTAATATTAATAGTTTACGTCATTATTTTATTGTTATTCTTTTAATGATCCCATGTGTTACTAATTATTTTCTTCTTTGGCATTCTGATATTTATATCAAATACTTTGATATATTTGATAAAAAAAATAATCAATAGGGCTCATTATCTATATGTCATTCTTTTTCACTTAGGAATATTTTGTCTTTTTTTTCTTATCTGCACATTATAAAAATTTAACAAAATTTTTAACATATTTTCAAAAAATATTCGATTAAAAATAATTTTTTAATTATGAAATTAATAAAAACAAAAAAAATATTTCAAAAATGTTTTATTATAACATTTATTTTTTCATTAATAAGTTGTCAAAAAACAAAAATTGAAACTGATTTTTTTTCAATTTATTTTAACAAAAAATATCATTTAAAATTACAGAAAATTTCTTCAAATGAAGGATATATCTTTTTTAATACAGACACTTTGAAATATAAAAGAGGATTCATACTTAACAACCTTTCTGAACCATGTCCTAAAATTATTTACATGCCGCCAATAAAAAATGATACCTTTGTGCCACCTAATGACTTTATTTTAAGTCAAAGAAAAGATTATGATTTAGATGATTATCGAAAACAAAATGTACATTACGCTCAAATTGCAAATAGACTTTGTAAAATAACGATTCCAAGAAGAGAGGAAGGAATTACCGGACTTTATATTGATAGTTTATATAATTGGAGTAGTTTCGACTTATCTGGAGTTGCTCGTTTTCATATCTATGGAGATGTTAGCAAGGAATATCGTGATGAGATAATAGAAGGATTTAAGTCGATTAAGTTCAAAGAATAAATTACCGCCAACCACACTTGTCCAAAATAATTTTTCTTGACTGTTGGCAAAAGAAGTGCCTGCCCGAAAGCGGTATTTTGGTGCCGGCAACCACTGAATGTTACGGGCTTCACAGGTACTTAAAGAGGGTGTACAGGATCTTGTAACCGGCACGGAGCGTGCCCCCTATGGTTCCACTTACCTTGCTTTGTCCGATCCGCTGCCGATAGTTCACGGGAACTTCGGTGCAGCGCATTTTCAATTTGGCTGCCTTAAGCTGCATCTCAACAGTCCAGCCGTAGTTCGTATCAACCATGCCGATCCGCCGGAGCGACTCATAACGGACGGCCCTGAACGGACCCAGATCCGTGAACCGCACCCCATAAAACCAGCGCAGTAAAGTGGTCGCCAGCCCATTTCCGAAGACCTGCGGAAAGGTCATACTGCCTTTCCCACGATGGCCCAGCGCCCGCGACCCGATCACCAGATCCATGCCCTGCTCCAGGATCGGCCGCACCAGCTCAGGCAGGGCTTCCGGATAATCACTGTAGTCCGCATCAAGGAAAACCACAATATCGGGCTTTACTTCCATCGCTTCCACATAGGCCAAACCCTTCAGACATGCTGCACCGTATCCCTGTTTTGGCTCGCGCAACACGGTCGCACCCTGCTCCCTCGCCACCCGGCTGGTTCCATCGCTTGAATGGTTGTCAACTACGATAACCTCATCTACCCAGTGCTTTGGAATATCGCGCACCACTTTTCCTACGGAATGCTCCTCATTGAAGGCCGGTATCACGACCACGATCTTCTTTTTCATTCACTGCAGGCCATGGGTTACACCAAATTTCCCTGTCGGCTGTGCCTATCCGTCCCCCTCCACACTTTTGTTGCCAATGGTGAGGGGTGCTACGTCGAAGCGGCCTGGTTCCGGAGCGTTTTCCAACTTCAGCACGCCGCGCGGACACACGGCACTGCAGATCCCGCAACCCACACAGCTTGAGCGTACAATGTTTTGACCACGCTGGGCATACCACTTCACGTCAATCCCCATTTCGCAATAGGTTGAGCAGTTCCCGCAACTGATGCATTGCCCCCCATTGGTGGTGATGCGGAACCGGGACCTGAAACGCTGCACCATTCCGAGATAGGCTGCGAGCGGACAGCCGAACCGGCACCATACGCGATTGCCCATGAGCGGGTAAAATCCGGTCCCCACAACTCCCGCAAAGGCACTGCCGATGAGGAATCCGTAAGTCTTTTGGATTCCGCCCGAAGGCACGCCGAAGGGCGAATAGTTACCACTGAAATAGGTGTACAAAGTGAATCCGGTCATGACCACGGCAAAAACCAATACGGAATGGATCATCCAGCGTTCGATCTTCCAGGCCCTTACCGATTTATCGCTCAGCTGACGAAAGGGATCGCCCAGCGTTTCAGCCAGACCTCCGCAACCGCAAACCCAGCTGCAGTACCAGCGCTTGCCAAAAAAGTAGGTGATGACCGGTACGGCCACCACGATCAGGATCATGCCCCAAACCAACATGAAGAGTCCGAGCCTGCCCGAGCTAATGAGTCCGTCCAGGTGCCACTGAAAAAAGAAGTCGTAATCAAGTGGCCAGATATTCTTGAAATCGTAGTACGGCTGGTTGAGCCGGACCAGGATCTCGGGGATCAGGAAGGCAAAGGCCGTTTGAAAGAACATCACCGAAATGGTGCGCACGATCTGATAGCGGTTCCCGCGGTACCTGATCAGCATGCGCGTGCCCATTACAAGTACCACCACCGTGTACATAAACCCATAGAGAAACCACTGGCTGGCGGGGTTCCCGCTGAGGGCCCGACTAATGGGATCCGTCAGGAGCACCCAGTTCGTGAGGTATTCGGGGAACCAGTACAGGAAGACGTAAAAAGCGATCAGATAGGTACCCAAAGCAATGCCGAGCCATCCGCGATCCATCACTGCGCTGAAAAAAATGTGGTGGTTCCTGATGCCCGGCGGTTCGTTCCGGTACAGGGGTAGCAGGTACATCAGTGCCCCCGCAACACCTCCTCCGAAGATCAGGAGCAGCATCCAGGCCTTATGGGTTACGAGGATGCCCTGACTGGCTGCCCTGGTCAAGCTAAAACTCAGGCTTTTGATCTCCTGCGGAGAGAATCCAAGCTGAGCGCCTACATCGTTGTTCAGCTCATTGATCTTCGCCTGTAAATCGGCCCGCAGGGCCATAGGATCCGCGTATTCCCTGGAAACCATCCAGGAAGTGTGATCCATCAGGGTCTGGACCTGATCAGGCTCCAGCAGGCCGGAAAGAGCCGGGCGTACCTGATCGGGATCGTACTTCAACGGATCGGAAAGGGCCGACTGGGAGACCTCAGCAGTCTCAGCCGGATAGGCGTATTGTGCCTCAATATCGGCGTTGGCCTGACGGAAGGCCGATCTCAGGGAGGCAATAAACGGAAAATTGCCTGTAAATGATCTGCCATATAGCCCATCTGCCACTTCATTCAGTGCCTCTCTTTTGATCTCACTGCCGATCTGCTCATAAACCAGTTCCGGCGTCAGGGTGTACCGGCTCCAGGTGATCGCTGAGGTAAAGGCCAGCAGGGCAGCAATGAAGATCCCCAAACCCAGTTTTTGGATTCCGTTCATGCCGACAGCCATGTTTTTTGCGCTCCGAGGATGCGCTTCCAATTTTTCTTTAGCGGCCTGATGTTCGTTCCCTGCCGGGCATTGAACTCCGCCAGGATATCGCCAATGTGATCCCGGCAAAACTCCGGATCAAATAGGGCATCGTGCCAATGACTGAGCAGATGCTCAACCGTCCTGCCTTCCTCCAGCATGCGATCCAGCACTGCGTGGCGCAACCGGATCCCCAACGCATTGATACCGATCAGCCGCCGGCTGTCTGCATCAAACACGATCTTCACACCTGTGCGCCCGTCTGTATGCTCCCAGTAAAAATCCGCCTCACCCTTCTGTAGCGAGCTCCGCACCCAGCCGTAGGTTTGGTACTCGATATCGAAGAATTTGGCCGAGTTGAACCAATGCCCGGGCCGGTATTCGGTCGGCTTTCCGGTGATGGTCTGCGCCACAGCCTCGCCCATCATTTTGCCTGTATACCACACCTGCTCAACAGGCCTGCGGCCTGATATGGGAGCCCGTCGTTCCGCGCAATCACCGATGGCATAAACATCGGGGATATTGGTCCGGCAAAACGCATCAACGAGCACCCCGCTACGGATCTCCAGTTCCGATCCCTTCAGGAATGCCACATTGGGCGACACTCCGGCCGTGAGGCCGACAAACTGACAGGCGATCTCTTCACCGCCCCTGGTCCGGACTGCACGCACACGGCCTTGCTCATCGGCCAGTATCTCATTGAGCTCTGTGTGAAAACGCAGGTCCACATGGTGTTCACGGATATGACGCCCCACGAGGGCTGCCTCCTCATCGGGCAGCACCCCACCCCAAAACCGGCCTTCGCGCACGAGAAAGGTGACCCCGATCCCGCGTGTGCAGAGCATCTCAGCCATTTCCACGCCAATGAGCCCGCCTCCTACGATCACAGCCCGTTGTGCACCCGCCGTGTGCTTTTCCATGGCTTCGAGGTCCTGCCACGAGTACAGCCCCTGCACCTGAGGCAGATCCTGCCCCGGCCAGCCGAACTTATTGGGCCTGGAACCGACCGCCAGTATCAGCACATCGTACTCCAGGACAGATCCATCCCGAAAAAAGAGTGTTTTAGTCGAATAATTGATCCCGGTCACGTGGTTGAACACCAGACCGATCCTGTTCCTGGCCCAGAAATGATCTTCGTAGGGCTTGATGTTTTCGTACTTCATGTGGCCCATGTACACGTACATTAATGCTGTCCGCGAAAAAAAATGCCTGGTTTCGCCGGAGATCACCGTAATTTGATCATTGCCCCGCTTGCGGAGGTGTCGCGCTGCGGTGATGCCGCTAATACCGTTCCCAATGATGGCAATATGGGCCATATGCTTAAAAAACCATGGCAAAGTACGGATCTTTCAGATATTTGCCATTCCTTTGGATCATGCGTTTCCAATTAAAAAACAGGGCCCTCACGGGCCGATGGATCACCGCCCTGCTCCTTTGCTGCCTAATCGCTGCCGGGCAGCGAGGGTCCAATATCCGCACCTTTACTCCCTCTGCCCTCCTCAACAAAGGTCAGGTGGAGGTGAAGCTTTTTCAGAACCTGTACACACAAAGCTCCTTTTTCGATCCCTCGGGCAAAAAACAGGAACTTTCCGAGCGATCAACCTATTTCACTTCGTTGAACAGTTTCGTATTTGGCGTCAACTCATCGCGTCGGTTCAACGTAGGATACGATGTGATCGTGAAATCGGTGCTCAACGCCGATCCGGGATCGTCCCCCCTGCAGGTCTTTAGGTTCGCCAGTGACGGCTTTAAGAGCAGAACGGCCATCAGCAGCATAGGCCCAACCCTCAAATGGCAGCCCGTTGCCAAATGGAAACGGGTGTCTCTCTACAGCCACTTTTGGATCCCGACCGCAGGGAACCTGGACGGTTCCGAAGGCACACCCGAAGGCGGACCCGAAGACGGACCCTTCCTTGAGTACCAGCAATTTCAGTGGTGGAACCAGCTTTTCTTTGATCGCACTATCTGGAACGGCGACTGGCAGGTATTCACCTCGCTTGAGGCCTGGTGGCGCATCGGTAACGATAGCAAGGACCACCTGCTGCAACTCCCCATTGGCGCTTTTCTGAGCTGGTTCCCGAGCAATGATCTTACGGTTTACGGAAGCACCCAATACACGCCTACACCGGGGTCTGGAAGTACGTACTTCATTCAAAGCGGTGTGGGTGGAAAATGGCAGTTCACCTCATCCTGGGAGCTCGAAGTCAGCTACACCAATTTCTGGAGTGGAAACAGTTCCGGTGCCGGCCAAACCTTTAATATGGGATTCCGCTTCCTCCGCTGATCAATAGCCGTTCAGGCTCCAGTCATAATGGAGGTACAGTATCCGTGCCTTTGGATCGATCTCCACATTGCTATAGCGATCCAAAAATTCGATCAAGGTGCCGTCCAGGGTGAAATCTTTCCGAAACCACTCAAAGATGCGGCTCAGCATGATCTTCTTCGGACCGATCCTGTTCCGCACGGGGTCATTCACAAACTCGCGCATGAGCTGCGTCAGCAGGGTATCCACATTTTCTTCCGTAAACGCTTCCGGATGCAGCCTGGGGCAGGATTTCGACGCGCAGTTGATGCCCACATGGATCCGGGGATCCCGGAACTGTGCCCGCAGGATCTCGTGCTCAATGTAGTTCAGGCTCACTTCTTCGGCAAAACCCATCGCGATCCATTTGCGATCCCAGGGCTCTTCAAGATCGGTAATGCTCCCGATCGGATAATGGTCCGTCACCAGTTTCAATGTGTAGGCATTGTACGCATTCATCCAATACGCTTTCGCTGCATCATCGCTCCACGAGCCATCCGGCACATTAGCTTCCAGCATAGCCGTATAGGCCTCCAGTTTTGGCGCTGCCTTTTGCAATCCGGAGTAGTTTACCTCGCCGTTCGCTGAAACGAATTCCTTCAGTAAGGCATCAAACGCGGCATGATCCGGTTGTCCGCCTGCGGCGAGACAGGCCACCGCACACCAGGTCAGAAAAGCGGTTCTCATCTTCTTCCCTTATTGATCCATGCAAGTATACTCAAAAGACCTGACTCATACGCGTTCGATAGCGTAGAGCAATACCCTGATCAGTTTATCTTCTGCCTTTGCAGCCACTTCCATGATCTTCTGAATATCGATCGGTTTCAGGTTATCCGGATCACATTCATCCGTGAGCACGGAAATGGCCGCACAGGGCAGCCCCATATGGGCACATACGATCACCTCCGGTACCGTGCTCATACCAACCGCATCGGCACCGATCCGATCCAGAAATCGATACTCGGCCCGCGTTTCCAGGTTGGGTCCGGCCACAGCCGCGTACACCCCCTCATAAAGCTCAGTCCCTGTCGCTCCGGCGGCCTGATGCAGCAGCTGGTTCATCCGCCCGTTATAGGGCGCACTCATATCGGGAAACCGTTCACCCCAGGTATCGACGTTCCTTCCAAAGAGCGGGTTGTCAGGCAAAAGATCAATATGATCTTCGATAAGCATGAGTCCGCCCTTTTTAAAGTCCCTGTTTATGGCTCCGGCCGCGTTGCTCAGGAAGAGGTGGTCAATGCCCAGGAGTTTCATAACGCGAACCGGCAGGGTGATCTCCCTGGCCGAATAGCCTTCGTAGTAGTGGAAGCGACCGCTCATAACGAGCACTTGCTTTTCGGCGAGGCGTCCATAGATCAGGCGTCCGTGGTGGGATTCGGCCGTGGCAACCGGGAAATGGGGAATATCACTGTAGGCTATCTCCACTTCCATATTGATGTGCCGGACCAGTTTTCCGAGTCCTGTACCGAGCACCAGGCCAACCCGGGGGAGCTGCATTCCGGCGCCTTGCAAAAAGGCTACTGCTTCATTCACTTTTTCTTCGTAGTTCATCGGATGTATTGGTATAGTTCTTTGTAATGGATAAGGTCTGCCCGTTCGTCAATATCGCGCAGCTGATCAAGCACCTCAAGGGTAAAACCGCGCGAGATGATCGCCTTACGCGACTCATCATACACAAATTCCGTGCTCCACCTGATGCCTTCAAACAGGTAATTGGCTGGCTGTTTCATGCCCAAAAGGTAATATCCGCCATCCAGGGCCGGGCCTATGGCAAAATCATGGCCGTCCAGCGCCCTGAAAGCTCCTTCGATATGTCCTGGCTCTATTTCATAACAGTCGGATCCCATGATCACGACCTTTTTGGCCCCATCGGTAAAGGATGTTCTCAGGGCGTTTTTCATACGCTCTCCAAGATCGGGTCCCTTTTGAGCGAATTTCAAAAAATGATCGTTCGGCCACATATCGTGGTCCGCCACCTGCTCACTGTAGTACAAGCGTTTTTCCGCCGGTACAGCCTGCGTCACTTCCAGCGTGTGCCGAAGCAATTTTTCGTACACCATGAGCGCCTGCTCATCCCCGATGGTTCGTGCCAGTCGGTTTTTGACCTTACCCAGGATCGGGTTCCTGATAAAAATGATCAGGTGGTTCATGGTCCGTTAGGTTACAACCTGCCAAAGGTCGCAAATAATTCGCCCCTGATATCAGGCAGGGTCGTTCATTTTTGAGGATCTGGAGCAGCCAAACGGGTTCAATTGATATTTTTGTGGTCATGTGCAAAAGTAAGTCTGTGAACCATTCAGCTGACCAGCCGGCCAACCGGTCGGCTTCCTTCAAGGCACCTCCCTTTTTGCGTTCCGGCGACACCATTGGCCTTGTTGCACCTGCCCGGAAGCTAACCCCAAAAGAGGTGGAGCCTGCTGTAAGCTTGTTCGAAAGCTGGGGGTTCAGGGTAAAAAAGGGAGCACATCTTCATCGGGAATACCACCAGTTCAGCGGTACCGATCAGGAACGTGCGGCGGATATGCAAATGATGCTGGATGACCCGGCCATAAAGGCTATTTACTGCGCGCGGGGTGGATATGGGAGCGTTCGGGTGATTGATCACGTGCAGTGGGAGTCCCTCGGAAGGCAACCCAGGTGGATCCTCGGTTATTCAGATGTTACGGCATGGCACAGCCATGTCCATACAGCGCTCAGATTGCAGTCGATCCACGCCCCAATGCCTTTGGAATTCCTCAAAAACACGCCCCAATGCCTGGAAGATGTCCGACGTGCCCTGTGCGGGCAGCTCACTGGCACAGTAGCCGGCCATCATCCCTTCAATCGCGAAGGAAAGGCAACCGGCGCCCTCACGGGCGGAAATCTGAGCGTCCTCTGCTCACAACGCGGCACCCCGTCTGACATTGATGTCAGGGGAAAGATCCTGTTCATTGAAGATCTTGATGAATACCTGTACCACGTTGACCGGATGATGATGAACCTGGCCCGGGGAGGTTGGCTGAACGGGATCGCCGGTTTGATCGTGGGCAGTATGACCGATATGAACGACAACACCGTACCTTTCGGGAAGCAGGCCACAGAAATAATTCGCGAACATGTGGCGGGTAAGAACTTCCCGGTAGCTTTTAATTTTCCGGCCGGACACGTAAACGATAACCGCCCCCTCATCCTCGGCTCGGAAGTGGAACTGCGGGTCGGGCCAAAGCAAACCGTCCTGACCTATTGATCATGACACGCGAACAGGACTTTGGAAAATGGGGAGAAGACAAGGCAGCCCATTTCCTGGAACGCCTGGGGTATCAGCTGCTCGAACGCAACTGGCGCAGCAAACAGGGAGAGATCGATATCCTGGCCCAACACGATGGGGAGATCGTGGTGGTGGAAGTAAAAACACGGAGTAAACTGATCAGTGGAGATCAATATATGAGCGACGCGCAGGCGCATCGCCTGCTCAATGCAGCTGAAGTCTGGATGAAGCAAAACCAGGTGGAGGCTGAATTGCGCTGTGACCTGATCCTGATAACCGGTAACAGCGAAAACTACCAGATCAGACACGTTGAAGATGCCTGGCATGACGGTCCCGGTGAGCTTTGAAAATCCTATTTTTGCAACTTAATTCCGAATAGGCATGAGCAAGCGCTTCATGGTCACTTCAGCGCTCCCCTACGCAAATGGTCCCATACATATAGGCCACCTGGCCGGCGTATACATTCCGGCCGATATTTATACACGGTATCTTCGGATGAAGGGGGAACGCGTGCTTCATATTTGTGGTTCCGACGAGCATGGAATGGCCATCACATTGCGTGCAAAAAAAGATAATGTAAGTCCGCAGGAAGTGGTGGACCGCTACCACGATATGATCAAAAACTCCTTTGAGGAGTTCGGGATCGCATTCGACCACTACTCCCGAACCTCCTCTTCCCTGCATATTGAGACGGCACAGGCATTTTTTAGGGAAATGGACAGGGCAGATGAGTTCGTGGTGCAGGAATCAGAACAGTATTTCGACGAGCAGGAGCAACAGTTCCTGGCCGACCGCTATATCATGGGAACCTGCCCCAGCTGTGCATTCGAAAAAGCCTACGGCGATCAATGTGAGCAATGCGGAACGAGTTTGAATCCGGAGGACCTCATAGATCCTGTATCGCGCCTTTCCGGCAATGCGCCGGTCAAAAAAATGACCAGACACTGGTATCTGCCGCTCAACAGGTATCAGAAAACCTTCCTGGATCAGTGGATCGGGACCAGAAAAAGCCTTTGGCGCGCAAATGTCTATGGGCAGTGCAGGAGCTGGCTTGACCAGGGACTGGCCCCCCGGGCCATTACGCGCGATCTGGATTGGGGTGTTCCGGTTCCCGCCGCAGGCGCGGAAGGAAAAGTACTGTACGTGTGGTTCGACGCGCCGATCGGATATATTTCCTCAACAAAGGAGTATTTCCGGGAACGAGGTGATGCAGAGGAATGGAAAAAATACTGGCAGGATGAGGATACGGAACTGATCCACTTCATCGGAAAAGACAATATCGTGTTTCACTGCATCATATTCCCGGCGATCCTGAAGGCACACGGTGGCTACATACTCCCAGCACAGGTGCCGTCAAACGAATTTTTGAACCTGGAAGGCCGCAAGATCTCCACCTCGCGGAACTGGGCGGTTTGGCTGTATGAGTATCTGAAGGAATTCCCGGGAAAACAGGATGTGCTGCGCTATGTGCTAACGGCAAATGCACCCGAAACAAAGGATAATGACTTTACCTGGAAGGATTTCCAAATGCGGAACAACAATGAGCTGGTGGCTGTTTTTGGCAACTTTGTATACCGGGTCATGGTGCTTGCAAACAAATACTACGGCGGTACGCTGCCACCGTGTGAGCTGAGCGATCTGACCGACGAAGATCACAGGATCGTGAACTACCTGAGGGACCGCCCGGAAGCCATTGCCTCGTCGCTGAATAAATTCCATTTTCGCGAGGCACTGAGCAAAATGATGGACCTGGCCCGGGCCGGAAACAAATATCTGACCTTTCAGGAGCCCTGGAAACGGATCAGCACAGATGCAAAGCGTACGGAGGTAGTGATCCACGTGGCCCTTCAGGTAGCCGGAGCACTGGCCATAGTGGCAGAGCCGTTTTTGCCACATACCGCCGCCAGAATGCGTCGTATGCTCAATATGGGCGATGTGCAATGGGGTGATGTGAAAGCGCGCCCGGCGCTGCCGAAAGGGCACCGGATCAGGAAAGCGGAACTGCTCTTTAAAAAGATCGGGGATAGCACCATTCAGCAACAGATCGATAAACTTCAGGGAACTAGTGGCTGATACGGGTCACTGCAGGTTGGCCGGTATCTATCACTATGGAGAAGGAAAGACCGCCTCCAAAGGGACAGTTAAAACTGGCTTTTTAGATCTACAGGAGTTTGCTTTTCGAAAAACAGGGATATGGAAGAGGTAAATACCTGACTTTCAGTAGGTCAATTATGCCTTGAAATTTATTTTGGACAGGTGTGCCTACAGGAGGAGGAAAATGTTAAATTCACCTCATTTTTTTTGCAGGTCATAATCTAACTTACTACATTAGCGCCGGATTTGTTATTAATCTAAATCATTAATCCCATGAAAAGACTGCTATTATGGCCCTCATTGTGGGCAGCATCGGTGTTTTTTGTGTTCATGCCAAATATGGCTAAGGCGCAATGTATCAACACCCCACAGTTTCCGCAGGCGATCACTACCCTTGATCAAACGACAACGACACCGGTTACTATTGCCACGAATAGCTATACAACGGAGTATTCCGTGGTTCAGGTGAATGCCCCAGGGATCTATACCTTCACGGTAACGCTGAATTCTAGTGGAAATCCGGGCTACGTAACCCTGACTGATGCATTGAACAACGTGATCGCTCATGGCCCCTCACCATTTCAGGCTCCGATCGCGGGAACGGGTCAGTACCGTGTACACTGGACTGATAACGCGGCATGCGGCAATACTTCGGCTAATCATACCACAACGGCGGTATTCACCAGTTTCCTGGGGGGATGTATCCCACCGTTGGACGTTACGGCCACGGGTATTACGACCACCTCAGCAAATATCAGCTGGACAGCTTCCACATCGAATCCAGCCAACGGCTATGAGTACGTAATCACTACGACTTCCGGTGCGCCAACGGGTTCCGGTACACCAACGACGGCTACTTCCTTTGCTGCCACCACTTTGACTCCGAACACACAGTACTTTGTATACGTTCGCGCCATGTGTGCAAGTGACACCTCGTTTTGGAACTCTTTTAGCTTTCTCACACCTTGTTTGGCTGTAACGGCTCCCTGGACTGAAGATTTTGAAGGTGCCTCCTTTGTCCCGCTCAACACCTTTGATCCATGTTGGACGACCATTCCGACGAGTGGAGGTTTTTCTTACAGCTGGTGGGTGGAAACGGACCAAACTTTTTCTTCTGCTACAGGTCCTTCTGCTGACCACACCACCGGTGTACCGGGAGCAGGCAAGTACATCTATGTAGAGGCCACTTGGGGTTTGGCAGGTGACCAGGCAGAAATTCGGACACCGTGGATCGATATCAGTGGCATCACCAACCCGACACTCCGTTTCTGGAAGCACTTCTACGGGTTACACATTGACTCGTTTTTCGTTGAAGTCGATACGGGTAGTGGATTCCAAACGATCTACGAAACACATGGTCCCGGCCCGCAAACAGCTTCAACCGACCTCTGGGTTGAGGAAGTGCTCAGCTTGAACGACTTTGCCGGTTCCACAACACTCCAGATCCGTTTCCGCGCTATCCATAGTGCATGGATCCATCAGGGTGATCTGGCCCTGGATGATATTTCTATAGATGTAGGTCCCTGCTTGAATGTCCATACCGCAGTAACCAACGTTACCTGCCATGGGGGCAGCGATGGTTCCATTAATGTGAGCATTAGCGGTGGAACCTCTCCGTACAGCTACCTGTGGAACACGGGGGGCACCACTTCAAGCCTGAGTAACCTGAGCGAGGGAACCTACCAGCTAACGGTGACTGACGCTGCGGGATGTACCCAGTCCCTTCCCGTAAGCATCAATGCCCTGAGCACTACCGGTGTGGCAACGAATATTACCTGTCAGGGGGCGAACGACGGATCCATTGATCTAACCATCAGCGGCGGTGCACCCGGTTATACCTACGCCTGGGATAATGGAGCAACCGGTACGTTAAACAGTGCTCCATATGCTATTTCACGCAGTAGCCTAGGCCCCGGAACCTATCAGATAACGGTTACGGATGCCAATGACTGTACCCAGTCCCTTTCCGTGAGCGTTATCCAACCCAATGCGTTGCTCATTACCGGTGCATCAACCAACGTTACTAACTGTGGAGCTAACAACGGGTCCATTGATCTAACTATTAGCGGCGGTACACCCGTTTATACCTATGCCTGGGATAATGGAGCAACCGGTACATTAAACAGTGCTCCATATGCTATTTCACGCAGTAGCCTAGGCCCCGGAACCTATCGGGTAACAGTTACGGATGCCAATGACTGTACCCAAACGCTTTCCGTGAGCATCACCGAACCCAATACATTGCTCATTACAAGTGTATCAACCAACGTTACCTGCCATGGAGTCAGCGATGGTTCCATCAATGTAAGTATCAGCGGCGGAACCCCTCCGTACGGCTACCTGTGGAATACGGGGGGCACCACCTCATCCCTGAATAACCTGAGCGAGGGAACCTACCAGCTAACGGTGACCGACGCTGCAGGATGTACCCAGTCCCTTCCCGTGAGCATCAATGCCCTGAGCGCTACCGGTGGGGTAACGGATATTACCTGCCATGGAGCAAACGACGGATCCATTGATCTAACTATTAGCGGCGGTACACCCGTTTATACCTATGCCTGGGATAATGGAGCAACCGGTACGTTAAACAGTGCTCCATATGCTATTTCACGCAGTAGCCTAGGCCCCGGAACCTATCAGATAACGGTTACGGATGCCAATGACTGTACCCAGCACTTTTCCATGAGCATCACCCAACCCGGTGCAGCACTTACTGCTACTACTGGTGGGGTAACCAACGTAAGTTGCTTTGGAGGTGATAACGGAGCATTGACTGTAACCGTATCGGGCGGTACCTCTCCATACAGCTACTCATGGAACACAGGGGGCACCACCTCAACCCTGAGTGGCCTGACAGCCGGAACCTACCGGGTAACGGTAAGCGACAATGCCGGCTGTACCCAGTCCCTTTCCATGAGTATCGCCCAGCCCAATGAAGTTGTGGCTCCCTGGACTGAAGATTTTGAAGGCCCGTCCTTCGCACCATTCTTTACCTTTGATCCATGTTGGACAACAACTATTTCTCCAACGAGTTACAGATGGGGGGTGCGCACGCAACACACGAGTTACTCAGGTCCTTCTGCTGACCACACCACCGGTGTGCCGGGAGCAGGTAAGTATATCCATATACAGGCCTGGGGTTCGGCAGGTGAAACGGCAGCAATTCTGACGCCGTTGATCAACATCAGTGGCATCACCAACCCGACACTCCGTTTCTGGAAACACTTCTACGGTGCCGATATTGATTCGTTCTTCGTTGAAATCGATACGGGTAGCGGATTTCAAACGATCTACGAAACACATGGCCCCGGTCCGCAAACAGCCCGGACCAACCCCTGGGTTGAGGAAGTGCTCAGTCTGAACGACTTTGCCGGTTCCACAGCACTTCAGATCCGCTTCCGCGCAATCCGTGGTGCAGGTTTTTATGGTGCTCTGGCCCTGGATGATATTTCCGTAGGTCCCTGTTTGTTGCATGCTAACGCCTCGGTGGCCAACGTAAGTTGCTTTGGAGGTGATAACGGAGCATTGACTGTAACCGTATCGGGCGGTACCTCTCCATACAGCTACTCATGGAACACAGGGGGCACCACCTCAACCCTGAGTGGCCTGACAGCCGGAACCTACCGGGTAACGGTAAGCGACAATGCCGGCTGTACCCAGTCCCTTTCCATGAGTATCGCCCAGCCCAATGAAGTTGTGGCTCCCTGGACTGAAGATTTTGAAGGCCCGTCCTTCGCACCATTCTTTACCTTTGATCCATGTTGGACAACAACTATTTCTCCAACGAATTACAGATGGGGGGTGCGCACGCAACACACGTCGGGTCACACAGGTCCTTCTGCTGACCACACCACCGGTGTGCCGGGAGCAGGTAAGTATATCCATATACAGGCCTGGGGTTCGGCAGGTGAAACGGCAGCAATTCTGACGCCGTTGATCAACATCAGTGGCATCACCAACCCGACACTCCGTTTCTGGAAGCACTTCCATGGTGCCGATATTGACTCGTTCTTCGTTGAAATCGATACGGGTAGCGGATTCCAAACGATCTACGAAACACATGGTCCCGGTCCGCAAACAGCCCGGACCAACCCCTGGGTTGAGGAAGTACTCAGTCTGAACGACTTTGCCGGTTCCACAGCACTTCAGATCCGCTTCCGTGCAATCCGTGGTGGAGATTGGCGTGGTGCTCTGGCCCTGGATGATATTTCCGTAGGTCCCTGTTTGCATGCTAACGCCTCGGTGGCCAACGTAAGTTGTCTCGGCAGTAACGACGGAGCGCTAACCCTGGCTGTATCGGGTGGAACCCCTCCGTACAGCTATTCGTGGAACACGGGCGCCACTACCCAGGCCCTGGCCAACCTGACAGCCGGGGACTATCGGGTAACGGTAAGCGACGCTGCGGGATGTGACCAGTCCCTTTCCTTAAGCATCACCCAACCCAGTGCACCACTTGCTGCTGCTGCTGGGGTAACCCATATTACTGCCTGTGGAGCCAGCGATGGCTTCATTGCCCTGACCCTTAGTGGCGGCATACCCGGTTATAGCTATGTGTGGGATAATGGACTAACCGGTACCTTAAGCAACGCTCCATATGCTATGTCACGCAGTAACCTAGGCCCCGGAACCTATCAGGTGTCGGTAACAGATCTTAGCGGATGTAGAGAGGTCTTTTCCTATACCATTACCGAACCGGGGGCTTTGACCGTATCGGCAAGTTCGGTAACCCAGGTAAGTTGTTTTGGCGGTAACGACGGGACGCTGACCCTGGCTGTCTCGGGTGGAACCCCTCCATACAGCTACCTGTGGAACACAGGGGGCACCACTTCAAGCCTGAGTGGTCTATCAGCTGGAACCTATCAGGTAACGGTTACGGATGTCAATGGCTGTACCCAAACGCTTTCCGTGAGCATCACCCAGCCCAGTGCAACACTTGCTGCTACCGCTGGGGTCACCAACCCATCTTGTTTTGGAGGTAATGACGGAATGCTGACTCTGACTGTCTCGGGCGGAACTTCCCCGTACAGCTACTCATGGAACACAGGGGGCACCACCTCAATCCTGAGTGGTCTATCAGCTGGAACTTATCAGGTGACGGTTACGGATGCCAATGACTGTGCCCAGCACTTTTCCATGAGCATCACCCAACCCGGTGCAGCACTTACTGCTACTACTGGGGTAACCAACGTAAGTTGCTTTGGAGGTGATAACGGAGCATTGACTGTAACCGTATCGGGCGGTACCTCTCCATACAGCTACTCATGGAACACAGGGGGCACCACCTCAACCCTGAGTGGCCTGACAGCCGGAACCTACCGGGTAACGGTAAGCGACAATGCCGGCTGTACCCAGTCCCTTTCCATGAGTATCGCCCAGCCCAATGAAGTTGTGGCTCCCTGGACTGAAGATTTTGAAGGCCCGTCCTTCGCACCATTCTTTACCTTTGATCCATGTTGGACAACAACTATTTCTCCAACGAATTACAGATGGGGGGTGCGCACGCAACACACGTCGGGTCACACAGGTCCTTCTGCTGACCACACCACCGGTGTGCCGGGAGCAGGTAAGTATATCCATATACAGGCCTGGGGTTCGGCAGGTGAAACGGCAGCAATTCTGACGCCGTTGATCAACATCAGTGGCATCACCAACCCGACACTCCGTTTCTGGAAGCACTTCCATGGTGCCGATATTGACTCGTTCTTCGTTGAAATCGATACGGGTAGCGGATTCCAAACGATCTACGAAACACATGGTCCCGGTCCGCAAACAGCCCGGACCAACCCCTGGGTTGAGGAAGTACTCAGTCTGAACGACTTTGCCGGTTCCACAGCACTTCAGATCCGCTTCCGTGCAATCCGTGGTGGAGATTGGCGTGGTGCTCTGGCCCTGGATGATATTTCCGTAGGTCCCTGTTTGCATGCTAACGCCTCGGTGGCCAACGTAAGTTGTCTCGGCAGTAACGACGGAGCGCTAACCCTGGCTGTATCGGGTGGAACCCCTCCGTACAGCTATTCGTGGAACACGGGCGCCACTACCCAGGCCCTGGCCAACCTGACAGCCGGGGACTATCGGGTAACGGTAAGCGACGCTGCGGGATGTGACCAGTCCCTTTCCTTAAGCATCACCCAACCCAGTGCACCACTTGCTGCTGCTGCTGGGGTAACCCATATTACTGCCTGTGGAGCCAGCGATGGCTTCATTGCCCTGACCCTTAGTGGCGGCATACCCGGTTATAGCTATGTGTGGGATAATGGACTAACCGGTACCTTAAGCAACGCTCCATATGCTATGTCACGCAGTAACCTAGGCCCCGGAACCTATCAGGTGTCGGTAACAGATCTTAGCGGATGTAGAGAGGTCTTTTCCTATACCATTACCGAACCGGGGGCTTTGACCGTATCGGCAAGTTCGGTAACCCAGGTAAGTTGTTTTGGCGGTAACGACGGGACGCTGACCCTGGCTGTCTCGGGTGGAACCCCTCCATACAGCTACCTGTGGAACACAGGGGGCACCACTTCAAGCCTGAGTGGTCTATCAGCTGGAACCTATCAGGTAACGGTTACGGATGTCAATGGCTGTACCCAAACGCTTTCCGTGAGCATCACCCAGCCCAGTGCAACACTTGCTGCTACCGCTGGGGTCACCAACCCATCTTGTTTTGGAGGTAATGACGGAATGCTGACTCTGACTGTCTCGGGCGGAACTTCCCCGTACAGCTACTCATGGAACACAGGGGGCACCACCTCAATCCTGAGTGGTCTATCAGCTGGAACTTATCAGGTGACGGTTACGGATGCCAATGACTGTGCCCAGCACTTTTCCATGAGCATCACCCAACCCGGTGCAGCACTTACTGCTACTACTGGGGTAACCAACGTAAGTTGCTTTGGAGGTGATAACGGAGCATTGACTGTAACCGTATCGGGCGGTACCTCTCCATACAGCTACTCATGGAACACAGGGGGCACCACCTCAACCCTGAGTGGCCTGACAGCCGGAACCTACCGGGTAACGGTAAGCGACAATGCCGGCTGTACCCAGTCCCTTTCCATGAGTATCGCCCAGCCCAATGAAGTTGTGGCTCCCTGGACTGAAGATTTTGAAGGCCCGTCCTTCGCACCATTCTTTACCTTTGATCCATGTTGGACAACAACTATTTCTCCAACGAATTACAGATGGGGGGTGCGCACGCAACACACGTCGGGTCACACAGGTCCTTCTGCTGACCACACCACCGGTGTGCCGGGAGCAGGTAAGTATATCCATATACAGGCCTGGGGTTCGGCAGGTGAAACGGCAGCAATTCTGACGCCGTTGATCAACATCAGTGGCATCACCAACCCGACACTCCGTTTCTGGAAGCACTTCCATGGTGCCGATATTGACTCGTTCTTCGTTGAAATCGATACGGGTAGCGGATTCCAAACGATCTACGAAACACATGGTCCCGGTCCGCAAACAGCCCGGACCAACCCCTGGGTTGAGGAAGTACTCAGTCTGAACGACTTTGCCGGTTCCACAGCACTTCAGATCCGCTTCCGTGCAATCCGTGGTGGAGATTGGCGTGGTGCTCTGGCCCTGGATGATATTTCCGTAGGTCCCTGTTTGCATGCTAACGCCTCGGTGGCCAACGTAAGTTGTCTCGGCAGTAACGACGGAGCGCTAACCCTGGCTGTATCGGGTGGAACCCCTCCGTACAGCTATTCGTGGAACACGGGCGCCACTACCCAGGCCCTGGCCAACCTGACAGCCGGGGACTATCGGGTAACGGTAAGCGACGCTGCGGGATGTGACCAGTCCCTTTCCTTAAGCATCACCCAACCCAGTGCACCACTTGCTGTTGCTGCTGGGGTAACCCATATTACTGCCTGTGGAGCCAGCGATGGCTTCATTGCCCTGACCCTTAGTGGCGGCATACCCGGTTATAGCTATGTGTGGGATAATGGACTAACCGGTACCTTAAGCAACGCTCCATATGCTATTTCACGCAGTAACCTAGGCCCCGGAACCTATCAGGTGTCGGTAACAGATCTTAGCGGATGTAGAGAGGTCTTTTCCTATACCATTACCGAACCGGGGGCTTTGACCGTATCGGCAAGTTCGGTAACCCAGGTAAGTTGTTTTGGCGGTAACGACGGGACGCTGACCCTGGCTGTCTCGGGTGGAACCCCTCCATACAGCTACCTGTGGAACACAGGGGGCACCACTTCAAGCCTGAGTGGTCTATCAGCTGGAACCTATCAGGTAACGGTTACGGATGTCAATGGCTGTACCCAAACGCTTTCCGTGAGCATCACCCAGCCCAGTGCAACACTTGCTGCTACCGCTGGGGTCACCAACCCATCTTGTTTTGGAGGTAATGACGGAATGCTGACTCTGACTGTCTCGGGCGGAACTTCCCCGTACAGCTACTCATGGAACACAGGGGGCACCACCTCAACCCTGAGTGGTCTATCAGCTGGAACTTATCAGGTGACGGTTACGGATGCCAATGACTGTGCCCAGCACTTTTCCATGAGCATCACCCAACTCGGTGCAGCACTTACTGCTACTACTGGGGTAACCAACGTAAGTTGCTTTGGAGGTGATAACGGAGCATTGACTGTAACCGTATCGGGCGGTACCTCTCCATACAGCTACTCATGGAACACAGGGGGCACCACCTCAACCCTGAGTGGCCTGACAGCCGGAACCTACCGGGTAACGGTAAGCGACAATGCCGGCTGTACCCAGTCCCTTTCCATGAGTATCGCCCAGCCCAATGAAGTTGTGGCTCCCTGGACTGAAGATTTTGAAGGCCCGACCTTCGCACCATTCTTTACCTTTGATCCATGTTGGACAACAACTATTTCTCCAACGAATTACAGATGGGGGGTGCGCACGCAACACACGTCGGGTCACACAGGTCCTTCTGCTGACCACACCACCGGTGTGCCGGGAGCAGGTAAGTATATCCATATACAGGCCTGGGGTTCGGCAGGTGACACGGCAGCAATTCTGACGCCGTTGATCAACATCAGTGGCATCACCAACCCGACACTCCGTTTCTGGAAGCACTTCCATGGTGCCGATATTGACTCGTTCTTCGTTGAAATCGATACGGGTAGCGGATTCCAAACGATCTACGAAACACATGGTCCCGGTCCGCAAACAGCCCGGACCAACCCCTGGGTTGAGGAAGTACTCAGTCTGAACGACTTTGCCGGTTCCACAGCACTTCAGATCCGCTTCCGTGCAATCCGTGGTGGAGATTGGCGTGGTGCTCTGGCCCTGGATGATATTTCCGTAGGTCCCTGTTTGCATGCTAACGCCTCGGTGGCCAACGTAAGTTGTCTCGGCAGTAACGACGGAGCGCTAACCCTGGCTGTATCGGGTGGAACCCCTCCGTACAGCTATTCGTGGAACACGGGCGCCACTACCCAGGCCCTGGCCAACCTGACAGCCGGGGACTATCGGGTAACGGTAAGCGACGCTGCGGGATGTGACCAGTCCCTTTCCTTAAGCATCACCCAACCCAGTGCACCACTTGCTGCTGCTGCTGGGGTAACCCATATTACTGCCTGTGGAGCCAGCGATGGCTTCATTGCCCTGACCCTTAGTGGCGGCATACCCGGTTATAGCTATGTGTGGGATAATGGACTAACCGGTACCTTAAGCAACGCTCCATATGCTATTTCACGCAGTAACCTAGGCCCCGGAACCTATCAGGTGTCGGTAACAGATCTTAGCGGATGTAGAGAGGTCTTTTCCTATACCATTACCGAACCGGGGGCTTTGACCGTATCGGCAAGTTCGGTAACCCAGGTAAGTTGTTTTGGCGGTAACGACGGGACGCTGACCCTGGCTGTCTCGGGTGGAACCCCTCCATACAGCTACCTGTGGAACACAGGGGGCACCACTTCAAGCCTGAGTGGTCTATCAGCTGGAACCTATCAGGTAACGGTTACGGATGTCAATGGCTGTACCCAAACGCTTTCCGTGAGCATCACCCAGCCCAGTGCAACACTTGCTGCTACCGCTGGGGTAACCCATATTACTGCCTGTGGAGCCAGCGATGGTTTCATTGCCCTGACCCTTAGTGGCGGCATACCCGGTTATAGCTATGTGTGGGATAATGGACTAACCGGTACCTTAAGCAACGCTCCATATGCTATTTCACGCAATGATCTGGACGCTGAAACTTACCACCTGTCTGTAACGGATTTTAGCGGATGTAGAGAGGTCTTTTCCTATACCATTACCGAACCGGGGGCTTTGACCGTATCGGCAAGTTCGGTAACCCAGGTAAGTTGTTTTGGCGGTAACGACGGGGCGCTGACCCTGGCTGTCTCGGGTGGAACCCCTCCATACAGCTACCTGTGGAACACAGGGGGCACCACTTCAAGCCTGAGTGGTCTATCAGCTGGAACTTATCAGGTAACGGTTACGGATGTCAATGGCTGTACCCAAACGCTTTCCGTGAGCATCACCCAGCCCAGTGGAACACTTGCTGCTACCGCTGGGGTAACCCATATTACTGCCTGTGGAGCCAGCGATGGTTTCATTGCCCTGACCCTTAGTGGCGGCATACCCGGTTATAGCTATGTGTGGGATAATGGACTAACCGGTACCTTAAGCAACGCTCCATATGCTATGTCACGCAGTAACCTAGGCCCCGGAACCTATCAGGTGTCGGTAACAGATGTTAGCGGATGTAGAGAGGTCTTTTCCTATACCATTACCGAACCGACCCCGATTACTATAGATATCACAGTTGTTGATCAAGTGCTCTGGTGCAATAACTATGGACATATTTATTATACGATCAGTGGAGGAAGCGGTACGTATATTGATCAGACGTGGGACAGAATAAATCCAGATGGCTCAACAACTACGTGGACATGGAATACTAATACTATAGGTTATCTGGTTGATGGTTTTGCAGGACATATTGGATACCAGTATGCTGTAACCATAACGGATTCTCAAGGGTGCACCGGTGCATCAGATACGGTAACGATATCTGTGATGCCACCGCTCGACATTACGACCAACCTCTGCGGCAGCGTTGGTGCGATCAATAACCTGAGTATTACCGTAAATGGTGGTGGTACCATGCCCTATTCGTATCTGTGGAACGACCCAGGTGGGTCAACCACTCCGCAGATCGATAATTTGACACCTGGAACCTATACAGTATCAATAACCCAGGTTGATGTCACTTATCTTCCTGATTTTTTTATTTCCTGTGACACTGCTGTAAGCTATACTATTCCTGCTAGTGGTCTAACCCTTTTAACCGTATCGCCAGGCTCTGCAACCCATGTAAGTTCTTTCGGCGGTAATGACGGTGCACTGGCGGTGACCGTATCAGGCGGAACCCCTCCGTACAGCTACCTGTGGAACACGGGGCACACCAATCTAGGCCTGAACAACCTGACGGCCGGAACCTATCAGGTAACGGTTACAGATGCCAATGGTTGTCAGCAAGCCTTTTCCTACACCATTACCCAACCAGCACCACCGCCAGGCTCAATTGTCCCCGATGACAACGCCCACAATGACGGTGCAACAAACACCATAGAAACGGGTGAAAGCCTGCCCTACAGCAATGCATGGGAGATGCATGGTGAATATGCTGATAGTGCGCAAGTATTGGACGTGGGTATGGAAGGATCGGACCTTGCCCGGCACATCAACCTGTACCCGAATCCGACGGCAGATGAGGTCTTCATTGGCTACGACTTTACCAGTGAAGTGGATCTGGAGGTGACAGTGGTGAATAATGTGGGTCAGGTGGTGCTGACAACCCGCGAGCTGAATGCGGTAAGTGGCAAATTGCGTCTGGATGCAGCTGAGTGGGCCAATGGGCTCTATAGCGTGTTTTTCAGCAACGGAAGCCAAAGCAACAGCCGTAAGCTGGTGATCCAAAAGTAGGGACTGTTCCTTGTCATACATACCAGACAAGTCTCAGATGGGTCATATTGGCCGCTTTGGCCCGCTGGGAAAGGAGTTCCACTTCATAGCCTCCTGATACAGCGTCCTTGTAGTCGGGGCGTATGGCACTTTTAAGATGCGGTAGTTCAGGTTGTGTTTAACCTTACAGGAGCAGAAAAAATGTTAAATTCGTCTCATTTTCTTTTGCAGGTAATAATTCTATACTAAATTGACGCCGGTTTGCCATCAATCAAATAAATCATTAATTCCATGAAAAGATTACTATTATGGCTCTCATTGTGGGCAGCATCGGTGTTTTTTGCGTTCACACCAAATATAGTGGAGGCGCAATGTATCAACAACATCCAGTTTCCGCCGCAAACGATAACCACCCTTGATCAAACGATAACCACCCCTGTTACTATTTCCACGAGTAGCTATACAACGGATGATTATTCCGCGGTTCAGATAAATTTCCCGGGGGTCTATACCTTTGAGGTAACGCGAAATTCTAGTGGAACCCCGGGTTACGTGACCCTGACCGATGACCTGAATAACGTGATCGCCCATGGCCCTTCACCGTTTCAGGTATCAATCCCAATAACGGGTCAGTACCGAGCACACTGGACCGATAACGCGGCATGCGGCGGTACTTCGACTGGTCATACCACAACGGCGGTATTCAGCAGCTCCCTGGGTGGATGTATCCCGCCACAGGGCATTACGGCCACAGGTATTACGACCACCTCAGCAAACATCAGCTGGACGGCTTCCACATCAAACCCGGCCAACGGCTATGAGTACGTGATCACTACGTCTGCCGGCACGCCAACGGGTTCCGGTACAGCGACAGCGGCCACTTTCTTTACTGCCAACACTTTGGCTCCGAACACGCAGTACTTTGTGTACGTTCGCGCCATGTGTGCAAACGACACCTCGCTCTGGAACTCCACTAGCTTTTTAACGGCTTGTGTGACTGTAACGGCTCCGTGGTCAGAAGATTTCGAAGGTGCCGCCTTTGTCCCGCTCAACACTTTTGATCAATGTTGGCCGACCATCCCAGCTATTGGTATACCTTATGTTTACAGCTGGCGGTTGGAAACGGGCAGCACATGGTCTATAAATACAGGTCCTTCTGCTGACCACACAACAGGTGTGGGAGCAGGCAAGTACATCTATACGGAGGCCAGTCATGGTTCAGCAGGTGACACGGCAGAAATTTGGACACCCTTGATTGACATCAGTGGCATCACCAATCCTGCGCTTCGTTTCTGGAAACATTTTTACGGTGCCGATATTGACTCGTTCTTCGTTGAAGTCGATACGGGTAGTGGGTTCCATACGATTTACGCGACACAAGGCGACGGTCCGCAAACAGCTGAGACCGACCCATGGATTGAAGAGGTACTGGACCTGAATGCCTTTGCGGGTTCCACGGCACTTCAGATCCGCTTCCGTGCTATCCATGGTGGAGGTTGGCGTGGTGATCTGGCCCTGGATGATATTTCCGTGGATGTAAAGCCACCCTGTCCCAAACCAAGTGCCATTTCGGTGGTTTCAACTGGTGTAGCTGACGTAACGCTGGACTGGGTACCCGGCTCAGGGACTTCCTGGAAGGTGGCCTACGGAGCACCCGGGTTTCATCCCGACTCTACAGTGGGTTCAGCGAACGGACCAATAGGGATCATGCCGGCAGGTACTCATCCTTTCACAGTAACCGGTGTAACGGCTGGCACGGACTATCACTTCTATGTACGGGAAGCCTGTGCAACGGTTCCCGGAGCGAACAGTGAATGGAGAGGCCCTGCGAGCGCACGTACATATTGTATAGCTGTAACGGTTCCATGGACAGAAGACTTTGATGGGCGGACCTTCGCTTACAATACCTTCGACTTTTGTTGGAAAACCATTCCTGCGAGCGACTCTGGTGCTTATAAGTGGGGGGTGCTAACGGACAATACGGGTTTTTCCAATACAGGTCCTTCCGCTGACCATACCACCGGTGTGCCGGGAGCAGGTCAGTACATCTATACGGTGGGCTATCTTGGTCTGGCAGGTAACCAGGCGGAAATTTGGACACCGCTGATCAACATCAGTGGTATCACCAACCCGACGCTCCGTTTCTGGAAACACTTCTACGGTACCCATATTGACTCGTTCTTTGTTGAAGCTGATACGGGTAGCGGATTCCAAACGATTTACCAAACACATGGCCCCGGTCCGCAAACAGCTCAAACCGACCCCTGGGTTAAGGAACAAGTTGACCTGAACTCCTTTGCCGGTTCCACAGCACTTCGGATCCGTTTCCGTGCTATCCGTGGTGGAGGTTGGCTCGGTAATCTCGCCCTGGATGATATTTATGTAGGTGCCTGTTTGAATGTCCATACCGCAGTAATCAACATTACTACCTGTGGAGTCAGCGATGGTTCCATCAGTGTAAGCATTAGCGGCGGAACCCCTCCGTACAGCTACCTGTGGAATACGGGGGCCATCACTTCAAGCCTGAGTAACCTGACAGCCGGAACCTACCAGGTAACGGTAAGCGATAATGCCGGCTGTACCCAGTCCCTTTCCACAAGCATCACCCAGCCCAGTGCAGCACTTACTGCTACCGGTGGGGCAACGGATATTACCTGTCATGGGGCGAACGATGGATCTATTGATCTGACCATTAGCGGCGGTGTACCCGGTTATACCTACGCGTGGGATAACGGACCAACCGGTACCTTAAACCGCGCTCCATACGCTATTTCACGAGGTAACCTGAGTGAAGGAACCTATCAGGTGTCGGTGAGCGACGCTAACGGGTGTCAGCAAGTCTCTTCGTATATCATTACCGGACCAGGCCTACTGGTCGCATCAATGAGTTCGGTAACCAACGTCAGTTGCTTTGGCGGTCATGACGGAGCGCTGACTGTGAGCGTATCGGGTGGAACCTCTCCGTACAGCTATCTGTGGAACACAGGGGCCATCACTTCAAGCCTGAGTAACCTGACAGCCGGAACCTACCGGGTAACGGTTACGGATGCCAATGCCTGTACCCAGTCCATTTCCGTGAACATCACCCAGCCCGGTGCCTTGGTCGCTACCGGTGGCGCAACGGACATCACCTGCCATGGAGCAGACGACGGATCCATTGATGTAACCGTATCGGGCGGCACCACTCCCTATACCTACGCCTGGAGCAGGGATCCGCAGGCAGGCTTTATTGATCCGGGTACGCAGGACCTGTCGGCGCTGGAGCCAGGTACCTACACCCTTGTTGTAACGGATGTCAATAACTGTACCCAGTCCCTTTCTGTGAGCATTACCCAGCCTGTTGCATTGCTCACTACCGGTGGATCAACCAACGTTACTACCTGTGGATTCGGCAATGGTTCCATCGCCCTAACCGTTAGCGGCGGTGCACCCGGTTATACCTACGCGTGGGATAACGGACCAACCGGTACCTTAAACCGCGCTCCATACGCTATTTCACGAGGTAACCTGAGTGAAGGAACCTATCAGGTGTCGGTGAGCGACGCTGACGGGTGTCAGCAAGTCTCTTCGTACATCATTACAGGACCAAGCCTGTTGACCGCATCAATAAGTTCGATAATCAACGTAAGTTGCTTCGGGGGTAATGACGGAGCGCTGACTGTGAGCGTATCGGGTGGAACCCCTGCCTACAGTTACCTGTGGAACACAGGGGCCATCACTTCAAGTCTGAGCAATCTAACGAGCGGAACGTATCGGGTAACGGTTACGGATGCCAATGCCTGTACCCAGTCCCTTTCCGTGAACATTACCCAGCCCGCTGCAGCACTTACTGCTACTGCCAGCGGTGGGGTCACCAACGTATCCTGCTCCGGTGGCAGCGACGGAGCCATTGATGTAACTGTATCGGGTGGAACCTCTCCGTACAGCTACTCATGGAACACGGGAGGTACCACCTCAACCCTGAGCAACCTGACAGCCGGAACTTATCGGGTAACGGTAAGCGACAATGCCGGCTGCACCCAGTCCCTTGCGCTAAGCATTACCGAGCCAAGAGACCTGGTTGTTACCGGTGGGACAGCGAACATCAGCTGTCAGGGAGCGGGTGACGGATCCACCAGTCTAACCGTATCGGGCGGCACTACTCCGTATAGTTATCTCTGGAACACAGGGGGTACCACCTCAACCTTGAATGGTCTATCAGCCGGAACCTACCGGGTAACGGTAAGCGACAATGCCGGCTGTACCCAGTCCCTTGCACTAAGCATTACTGAGCCCGATGCCCTGCTCGTTACCGGTGGAGCAACGAATATCAGCTGTCAGGGAGCAAATGACGGATCCACCAGTCTGACCGTATCGGGCGGTACTACTCCGTACAACTACCTGTGGAATACGGGGGGTACTACCTCAACCTTGAGTAACCTGGCAGCCGGAACCTATCGGGTAACGATAAGCGACAATGCCGGATGTACCCAGTCCCTTGTACTAAGCATTACCGAACCAGATGCCCTGGTTGTTACCGGTGGGACAACGAATATCAGCTGTCAGGGAGCGGGTGACGGATCCACCAGTCTGACCGTATCAGGTGGCACTATTCCGTACAGTTATCTGTGGAACACAGGGGGTACCACCTCAACCCTGAGTGGCCTATCAGCCGGAACTTATCGGGTAACGGTAAGCGATAATGCCGGCTGTACCCAGTCTCTTGCATTAGGCATTACCGAGCCAGGAGATCTGGTTGTTACCGGTGGGACAACGAACATCAGCTGTTATGGAGCGAGTGACGGATCCACCAGTCTAACCGTATCGGGCGGCACTACTCCGTACAGTTATCTCTGGAACACAGGGGGTACTACCTCAACCTTGAATGGTCTATCAGCCGGAACCTACCGGGTAACGGTAAGCGACAATGCCGGCTGTACCGAGTCCTTTGCACTAAGCATTACTGAGCCAGATGCCCTGGTTGTTACCGGTGGGACAACGAACATCAGCTGTCAGGGAGCAAATGACGGATCCACCAGTCTAACCGTATCGGGCGGCACTACTCCGTATAGTTATCTGTGGAATACGGGGGGTACTACCTCAACCTTGAGTAACCTGACAGCCGGAACCTACCGGGTAACGGTAAGCGACAATGCCGGCTGTACCCAGTCCCTTGCACTAAGCATTACTGAGCCCGATGCCCTGGTTGTTACCCATGGGGTTACCAGCGTCTCTTGTTCTGGTGGCAGTGACGGATCCACCAGTCTGACCGTGTCGGGCGGCACACCTGGCTATACCTATGTGTGGAATAACGGGCTTTCGGCCGGTACTTCACACAGCAATCTGAGTGCCGGAACCTACCGGGTAACGGTAAGCGACAATGCCGGCTGTACCCAGTCCCTTGCACTAAGCATTACTGAGCCCGATGCCCTGGTTGTTACCGGTGGGACAGCGGACATCAGCTGTTATGGAGCGGGTGACGGATCCACCAGTCTGACCGTATCGGGCGGTACTACTCCGTACAGCTACCTGTGGAATACGGGGGGTACTACCTCAACCTTGAGTAACCTGGCAGCCGGAACCTACCGGGTAACGGTAAGCGACAATGCCGGCTGTACCGAGTCCCTTGTACTAAGCATTACCGAACCAGATGCCCTGGTTGTTACCGGTGGGACAACGAATATCAGCTGTCAGGGAGCGGGTGACGGATCCACCACTCTAACCGTGTCGGGCGGCACACCTGGCTATACCTATGTGTGGAATAACGGGCTTTCGGCTGGTGCTTCACACAACAATCTGAGTGCTGGAACTTATCGGGTAACGGTAAGCGACAATGCCGGCTGTACCCAGTCCCTTGCATTAAGCATTACCGAACCAGATGCCCTGCTCGTTACCGGTGGGACAACGAGCATCAGCTGTCAGGGAGCAAATGACGGATCCATCAGTCTGACCGTGTCGGGCGGCACTACTCCGTATAGTTATCTGTGGAACACAGGGGGTACCACCTCAACCCTGAGTGGTCTATCAGCCGGAACCTACCGGGTAACGGTTACGGATGCCAATGCCTGTACCCAGTCCCTTGCACTAAGCATTACCGAACCAGATGCCCTGATCGTTACCGGTGGGACAATGAGCATCAGCTGTCAGGGAGCGGGTGACGGATCCACCAGTCTGACCGTATCGGGTGGCACTACTCCGTATAGTTATCTGTGGAATACGGGGGGTACTACCTCAACCTTGAGTAACCTGACAGCCGGAACCTACCGGGTAACGGTTACGGATTACAATGGCTGTACCCAGTCCCTTTCCACAAACATCACCCAGCCCGCTGCAGCACTTACTGCTACCGGTGGATCAAGCAGCATCACCTGCCATGGGGCAAACGATGGATCCATTGATGTAACCGTATCAGGCGGTACCTCTCCGTACAGCTACTCATGGAACACGGGAGGTACCACCTCAACCCTGAGTGGCCTATCAGCCGGAACCTACCGGGTAACGGTAAGCGATAATGCCGGCTGTACCCAGTTCCTTTCCACAAACATCACCCAGCCCGCTGCAGCACTTGCTGCTACCGGTGGATCAAGCAGCATCACCTGCCATGGGGCAAACGATGGATCCATTGATGTAACCGTATCAGGCGGCACCACTCCCTATACCTACGCCTGGAGCAGGAACCCGCAGGCAGGGTTTACCGATCCGGGTACGGAGGACCTGTCGGGAAGGGAGCCAGGGATATACACCCTTAACGTAACCGACGATAATGGTTGTTCGGCTACGCTCACGTTCACCCTTACCGAGCCGGAGGCCCTGACTGTATCAGCAGGTTCGGTAACCAACGTAAGCTGCTTCGGGGGTAATGACGGAGCGATAGCTTTGGCCGTATCAGACGGAACCCCTGATTACAGTTACCTGTGGAATACGGGGGCCATCACTTCAGGCCTGAGTGGTCTATCAGCCGGAACGTACCGGGTAACGGTTACGGATGCCAATGCCTGTACCCAGTCCCTTTCCGTGAGCATCACCCAGCCCGGTAGCATAGTTTCTGCCAGTAGCTTACGCAACATCACCTGCCATGGAGCAAACGACGGATCCATAGGTGTAACCGTATCGGGCGGGGCCACTCCCTATACCTACGCCTGGAGCAGGAACCCAAAGGACGGGTTCACCGATCCGGGTACAGGGGATTTGTCGGGACTACAGCCGGGGATATACACCCTTAGTTTTACCGACAATAATGGTTGTGGGACTTGGTTCATGTTCAACCTTACCGAGCCGGAGGCCCTGACTGTATTAGCAGGTTCGGTAACCAACGTAAGCTGCTTCGGGGGTAATGACGGAGCGATAGCTTTGGCTTTATCGGGTGGAACCTCTCCATACAGCTACTCATGGAACACGGGAGGTACCACCTCAGCCCTGAGTAACCTGACAGCCGGAACCTACCAGGTAACGGTTACGGATGCCAATGCCTGTACCCAGTCCCTTCCCGTGAGCATCACCCAGCCCGTTGCCCTGGTTGCTACCGGTGGCGCAACGGACATCACCTGCCATGGAGCAAACGACGGATCCATTAATGTAGCCGTATCGGGCGGCACCACTCCTTATACCTACACTTGGAACAGGAACCCAGAGGACGGGTTCACCGATCTGGGTACGGGGAGGCTGTCGGGACTACAGCCGGGGACATACACCTTTAATGCAACCGACAAAAATGGTTGTTCGGCTACGCTCACGTTCGTCATTGCCGAGCCAGAAGCCCTGGCCGTATCGGCAGGTTCGGTAACCCACGCAAGCTGTAGCGGTAATGACGGAGCGATAGCTTTGGCCGTATCAGGCGGGGTCCCTTCGTACAGCTACCTGTGGAGCACGGGAGGCACCACTTCAAGCCTGAGTGGCCTGACAGTCGGAACGTACCGGGTAACGGTTACGGATGCCAATGCCTGTACCCAGTCCCTTTCCGTGAACATCACCCAGCTAGGCGTAGCACTTGCTGCTACCAGTGGGGTAACGAACGTTACCTGTCATGGGGGCAGCGACGGATCCATTAATATAACCGTCTCGGGCGGAACCTCCCCGTACAGCTACCTGTGGAACACGGGAGGCACCACCTCAACCCTGAGTAACCTGACAGCCGGACCCTACCGGGTAACGGTTACGGATGCGAATGGCTGCACCGATTCCTTTTCCGTGTACATCACCCAACCCGATGCAGCACTTGATGCTACCGGTAGGATAACGAACGTTACCTGTCATGGGGATAACGACGGATCCATTGATGTAACCGTATCGGGCGGCACCCCCCTCTATACCTACGCCTGGAGCAGCGACCACCCAGAGCTAGAAGTTCCTGAGCCGGGTAGGGAGGACCTATCAGAACTACAGCCGGGTAGGTACACCCTTATCGTAACCGACGATAACGGTTGTTTGGCTACGTTGGTGTTCTATATTACCCAGCCCAGTGCAGCACTTGCTGCTACCGGTGGGGTAACGAACGTTGCCTGTCATGGGGGCAGCGACGGATCCATTAATACAACCGTCTCGGGCGGAACCTCTCCGTACAGCTACCTGTGGAACAC
The DNA here is from genome assembly GCA_965262845.1 of Flavobacteriales bacterium. GTDB lineage: Bacteria > Bacteroidota > Bacteroidia > Flavobacteriales > ECT2AJA-044 > ECT2AJA-044. Next base: position 69,329 of record CBDHFX010000002.1, on the reverse strand, counting down.
GGGAGGTACCACCTCAACCCTGAGTAACCTGACAGCCGGAACGTATCAGGTAACGGTTACGGATGCCAATGCCTGTACCCAGTCCCTTTCCGTGAGCATCACCCAGCCGCATACCCTGGTCGTATCGCTAGACTCCGCAAGCGACGTAAGTTCTCCCGGCGGTAGAGACGGTGTACTGGCGGTGAGCGTATCAGGCGGAACTCCTCTGTATAGCTACCTGTGGAACACGGGGGACAGCACTCCAGGCCTGAACAACCTGAAGGCCGGAGCCTACCAGATAACGGTTACAGATGCCAATGGGTGTCAGCAAGTCTTTTCGTACAACATTACAGAACCAGATCAACCGCCCGGTTTAATTGTCCCCGATGACAACACCCATAACGACGGTACAACAAGCACCACAGAAACGGATGAAAGCCTGCCTTACAGCAATGCATGGGAGATGAATGGTGAATATACTGATAGTGCGCAAGTAATACTTGTGGGCGTGGGTATGGAAGGATCGGACTTTGCCCGGCGCATTAACATGTATCCAAACCCTGCAACCAGGGAGGTCTTTATTGACTACGACTTCACCAGCGAAGTAGATCTGAAAGTAACGGTGGTGAACCACCTGGGTCAGTTGGTGCTGACAACCCTTGAGCCGAATGCAATAAGTGGTAAATTGCGTCTGGATGTAACTGATTGGGCCAATGGGATCTACAACCTGTTGTTTAGCAATGGAAACCAAAGCAACAGCCGTCAGCTGGTGATCCAAAAATAGGGAAGGCCTGCCCCCTTCCCGGCAACTGCCTGAATTACGTTTCGAAAGCACGCTAAAACGCAGGGTATCAGCCGGATTTTCCGTTTCGGATCGGGTATGAAGCCCTGCAGGTATCAGCCCATGCCGACTGCCTTTCGAACGCGATCCAGGGTTCTGCGAGCTACAACCCGTGCCTTTTCAGCCCCTATGGCTAGATGGAGATCCAGTTCCTGCTTGTTTTGCATGAGTTCCCTGTACCGCTGACGTTCGGTTTTAAATCGGCCCGTGAGGGCCTCGAATAAGGCTTGCTTGGCATGACCGTACCCATAGCCACCGGCACGGTAATCGACCTCCATTTCAGCTACCTGCCCGGGTGAGGCCACAAGCCGATACAGGGCCACCACGTTACAGCTATTGGGATCCTTCGGCTCCTCCAGCGGCGTACTATCGGTTACAATACCCATCACCTGCCTGCGCAATTCCTTATCTGGCTGGAACAGGTTGATGACATTGCCATAGCTCTTGCTCATTTTTTGTCCGTCGGTACCCGGCACCACCATCACCTCCTCACTGATCCTGACCTCCGGAAGTACAAAGATCTCACCATAGTGGTGATTGAAACTCCCGGCTATATCGCGGGTCATTTCCAGATGCTGCTGCTGGTCTTTTCCGACCGGCACAAATTCCGCATCATACAGCAAAATGTCCGCCGCCATCAGTACCGGATAGGTAAACAGACCGGCGTTCACCTCGCTTAAGCGGTTCAGTTTATCCTTGAACGAGTGGGCGCTCTGTAGCATCGGGAAAGGGGCCTGGCAGTTGAGGTACCACATCAGCTCCGTCACCTCCGGCACATCGCTCTGGCGGTAAAACGTGTTGCGCTCGGTATCGTACCCGAAAGCCAGGTAGGCAGCCGCCACGGAATAGGTGTTCTCCCTTACGATCCTTGCATCGCGAATGGCCGTAAGCGAATGCAGGTTCGCAATGAACAGGAAGGTGTCGTTCTCTGCTTCCCCTGATAATTTCACTGCCGGCTCAATTGCTCCGAGGATGTTCCCCAGGTGCGGCACGCCGGTTGCCTGTACGCCGGTTAATACTCTGGCCATGTTTTCGTTTTAGACAGACAAAAATAGTAAACCAATCCTGCCGCGTGAATCTTCTGCAAACACAGGTTTTCCTGGCCGACCGATCTCATGGACCATCAACCCCCTCCGGTTTTTCTAAAATGCGCTTCCACCCGGATCAGGTCTTCGGGCGTATCGATCGCCCATGTTTCGCGGTCGGTCTCCGCACAGTGGATCCGGTATCCGTGCTCCAGCCACCGAAGCTGTTCCAACTGCTCCGAAAGCTCCAGGGGGGAGGGTGGCAGGGCTACCAGCTCTTCCAGAACATGCAAACGATAGGCGTAGAGCCCAATATGCTGCCAGTGTGCCACGTGCTCTCCGGCTTCCCGAACAAACGGGATCACAGCCCTGCTGAAGTATAGCGCCTCACCATTCGCAGCCCGGGCTACCTTTGTACTATCCGGACTGCCCACCACCGCCGGGTCTGTAATACGTCGCACCAGGGTTCCGATCTCCACTGCCTCCCCGTCGAACAAACGGATCACTGCCTCAATCTGCCCCGGCGTAATGAAGGGTTCATCTCCCTGCACATTCACCACCACGTCCTTCGGGCTTAGTCCCAGACCCTGCACGGCCTCTGCTATGCGGTCGGTCCCACTCAGATGCCTGGCAGAAGTCATCACGGCCTCACGGCCCGATGCCTTCACAACCTCGTAAATTCGGTTGTCATCGGTGGCGACCAGCACTTCGGGCACGGTCCCGAGCGCCTGCTCCACAACCCGCAGGATCATCGGGATGCCGAGTACCTCGGCCAGAGGTTTTCCAGGGAATCGGGAACTTTTGTATCGGGCTGGAATAACAACAACGACACGCATATTGCGAAGGTACGTTTTACAACCGATAGCCTGATCCGGCCGCGAGGCCGGTGGAATCGGGCTTAAAACAAGTGTGGCCTTTGCGATTGCTTACCGGTTCGTTTTTTTCTAAATCTTTTGAGTCATCCATTTTGAACCTGATAAATTGTGCTATACAAATTAATTGCTAATTTAGCGCCGGTTTGTAATTCATCCATAGATCATTAATTCCATGAAAAAACTGCTATTAGGGCCCTCATTGTGGGCAGCATCGGTGTTTTTTGCGTTCACGCCAAATATGGCTAAGGCGCAATGTATTACTGTAACAGCTCCGTGGACCGAAGACTTTGAAGGTCCGAACTTTGCTCTGAACAACACCTTTGACTCATGTTGGACAACCATCCCGGCAAGTGCCCTTGTTTACAGCTGGTGGTTGGAAACGGACAATACGAGTTCTTCAGGTACAGGTCCTTCCGCCGACCACACCACCGGTTTGCCGGGAACAGGGCAGTACATCTATACAGAGGCCAGCTGGGGTTCGACAGGTGACACGGCAGAAATCTATACACCCTTGATCGACATCAGTGGTATCACCAACCCGGCACTCCGTTTTTGGAAGCACTTTTACGGTGCTGATATTGACTCGTTCTTTGTTGAAGTTGATGCGGGTAGTGGATTCCAAACGGTTTACCAAACACAAGGTGACGGCCCGCAAACAGATGAGACTGACCCATGGGTTGAGGAAGAAGTTGACCTGAACGCCTTTGCCGGTTCCACGGCACTTCAGATCCGCTTCCGTGCTATCTCTGCCGGATGCTGTGCTGGTGACATGGCCCTGGATGATATTTCCGTGGACGTAGGTTCGCCCTGTCCCAAACCAAGTGCCATTTCGGTGGTTTCGGTCGGTCTAAACGACGTAACACTGGACTGGGTACCCGGCTCAGGAACTTCCTGGGAGGTGGCCTATGGTGCACCAGGGTTTCATCCGGACTCTGCAGTGGGCTCACCGAACGGACCAATAGGGATCGTTCCGGCAGGTACTCATCCTTTCACAGTAACCGGTTTAACGGCCAGTACAGCCTATGACTTCTACGTACGGGAAGCCTGTGCATTGTGGTTTCCCGGAGGAAACAGCGGATGGAGAGGTCCTGCAGGCACGTATACAAATTGCGGCACTGTAACAGCTCCGTGGTCTGATAGTTTTGAAACCGGATTGAGCCCCTGCTGGATCCAAAGCAATACGGATCAACGTGATTGGCAACAAAACTCAGGAGGTACCTCCTCTTCTAGCACAGGACCTTCTGCAGCGAATGACGGTAGCCAGTATATCTACGTGGAAACTTCCGGAAGTTCCGCCGGAGATAAGGCCCTTATCCAAAGTCCGGAAGTAGATATTACAACACTCACCAACCCGGCACTGGTCTTTGATTACCATATGTACGGTGCAGGCATGGGGTGGTTTCATGTGATGGTTGATTCAGCCAATACCGGTAACATGGATACGCTCTTTGCGATCTATGGTGATCAGGGTGATCAGTGGAACAATTTAGTACTGTCGCTGAGTGGGTATGAAGACCCTGCTACGGGTGCAGTATCTGTTCATTTTGAGCTAACCGTTGATGATCAGAATGGGAATGCTTATGAGAATGACCTGGCACTTGACCATGTACGTATTGAGCAGGGTCCTGCATGTTTGGGTCCTGCCTTCCTGACCGCCACGGCTAACAGCTCCTCTGCTGCGGGTGTTTCGTTCAGCCCGATTGATCCTACTGCAATGGGATGGGAAATTGAGTATGGTCCACAAGGCTACACAGCCGGTAGTGGAACCGTTATTTCCGTGACCTCACCGAACGCCACCATTACGGGGCTGTCACCAGGCACCTGCTATGATTTCCGCGTTCGTGAGGCCTGTGCCTCCTCACCCGGATCCTTTTCTCCGTGGAGTGCTCCTGCTACAGCGTGTACGTTCGTTGTACCTCCTTACTTTGAGCCCTTTACTATGACCTATGATGATGCCGAATGGGAGGAAGCATCAGGACTGATCGGTGAGCCTACTGCATTCTCGGGATCTTCATCAAACTGGACCGACGATGGGTTTGGTAATGTTGGATTTGATGGTTCTGCGAAGTTGAATATCTGGACAACCACGACAGATGAATGGACATTCACCCCGGTGATCGAACTAAATTCCTCCGCACAATGGCAACTGGAGTTCGACTGGACCTGCCGTGAATTCGGCTCACCAACATTGGCCGGTATCTGGGGACCTGACGATACGGTCTATGTGGTCATTTCCACCGATGCCGGTGCAACCTGGAACCGTTCGAATGCCCTTTTGATGCTTGATTCCACCGCTATTGCCAATGCGGGTACGGATACGATCCACGAGGTAATTGATATCAGTATGTACGCGGGGAACAATATCCGGATCGGGTTCTATGGAGAATCAACTATTTCCAATGAAGATACGGACTTCTTCATTGACAACGTGCGCATTGACGGGCTAAGTACCCTTTGTGCAGCTGTAACAGCTCCCTGGACCGAAGATTTTGAAGGTGCTCCCTTTGCCCCGCTTAACACCCTTGACTCATGTTGGACAACTATTCCAGTTAGTGGGTCTGGCTACAGCTGGTATGTGGAAACGGACAATACGAGTTCTTCAGGTACAGGTCCTTCCGCTGACCATACAACCGGTGTGCCGGGAACAGGTCAATACATCTATACAGAGGCCACCGGGAGTTCTGCAGGTGACACGGCAGAGATCCGGACACCCCTGATCGACATCAGTGGCATCACCAACCCGGCGCTCCGTTTCTGGAAGCACTTCTACGGTGCTGATATCGACTCATTCTTCGTTGAGGTCGATACGGGTAGCGGATTTCAAACGATTTACCAAACACAGGGTGACGGCCCGCAAACAGATGAGACCGACCCCTGGGTTGAGGAAGTACTGGACCTGAACCCCTTTGCCGGTTCCACGGCACTTCAGATCCGGTTCCGTGCTATCCGTGGCGCAAATTTTGCCGGTGACATGGCCCTGGATGATATTTCCGTGGACGTAGGTCCACCTTGCTTTAAACCGAGTGCCATTTCAGTGGTTTCGTTTGGTGCAACCGACGTAACGCTGGACTGGGTACCCAGTTCAGGAACTTCCTGGGAAGTGGCCTATGGTGCACCAGGGTTTCATCCGGACTCTGCAGTGGGCTCATCAAACGGACCAATAGGGATCCTTCCGGCGAATACCCATCCTTTTTTGGTAGCCGGTTTAACGGCCAACACAGAATATCATTTCTACGTACGGGAAGCCTGTGCGACGGTTCCCGGAGCAAACAGCGGATGGAGAGGTCCTGCAGGTACACTTACAAATTGTGCAGCTGTAACAGCTCCGTGGTCCGATAGCTTTGAAACCGGATTGAGCCCCTGCTGGATCCAAAGCAATACGGATCAACGTGATTGGCAACAAAACTCAGGAGGTACCTCCTCATCTAACACAGGACCTTCTGCAGCTAATGACGGTAGCCAGTACATCTACGTGGAAACTTCCGGAAGTTCTGCCGGAGATAAGGCCCTTATCCAAAGCCCGCCAGTAGACATCACAACGATCACCAACCCGGCGCTGGTCTTTGATTACCATATGTACGGTGCAGGCATGGGGTGGTTCCATGTGATGGTTGATTCAGCCAATACCGGTAATATGGATACGCTCTTTGCGATCTATGGTGATCAGGGTGATCAGTGGAATAGTTTGGTACTGTCACTGGCTGGTTATGAAGACCCTGCCACGGGTGCAGTAGCTGCTCAGTTTGAGCTGACTGTTGATGCTCAGAATGGATTTGCTTTCGAGAACGACCTGGCACTTGACCATGTACGTATTGAGCAGGGTCCTGCATGTTTTGGCCCTGCCTTCCTGACCGCCACGGCTAACAGCTCCTCTGCTGCGGGTGTTTCGTTCAGCCCGATTGATCCTACTGCAATGGGATGGGAAATTGAGTATGGTCCACAAGGCTACACAGCCGGTAGTGGAACCGTTATTTCCGTGACCTCACCGAACGCCACCATTACGGGGCTGTCACCGGGCACCTGCTATGACTTCCGTGTTCGTGAAGCCTGTACCTCCTCACCCGGATCCTTTTCTCCGTGGAGTGCTCCTGCTACAGCGTGTACGTTCGTTGTACCTCCTTACTTTGAGCCCTTTACTATGACCTATGATGATGCCGAATGGGAGGAAGCATCAGGACTGATCGGTGAGCCTACTGCATTCTCGGGATCTTCATCAAACTGGACCGACGATGGGTTTGGTAATGTTGGATTTGATGGTTCTGCGAAGTTGAATATTTGGACAACCACGACAGATGAATGGACATTCACCCCGGTGATCGAACTGGATTCTTCCGCACAATGGCAACTGGAGTTCGACTGGACCTGCCGTGAATTCGGCTCACCAACATTGGCCGGTATCTGGGGACCTGACGATACGGTCTATGTGGTTATTTCCACCGATGCCGGTGCAACCTGGAACCGTTCGAATGCCCTTTTGATGCTTGATTCCACTGCTATTGCCAATGCAGGTACGGATACGATCCACGAGGTAATTGATATCAGTATGTACGCGGGGAACAATATCCGGATCGGGTTCTATGGAGAATCAACTGTTTCCAATGAAGATACGGACTTCTTCATTGACAACGTGCGCATTGACGGGCTAAGTAGCACCCTTTGTGCAACTGTAACAGCTCCCTGGACCGAAGACTTTGAAGGTCCGAACTTTGCTCTGAACAACACCTTTGACTCATGTTGGACAACCATTCCGGCAAGTGCCCTTGTTTACAGCTGGTGGTTGGAAACGGACAATACGAGTTCTTCAAGTACAGGTCCTTCCGCTGACCACACCACCGGTGTGCCGGGAACAGGTCAGTACATCTATACAGAGGCCAGCTGGGGTTCGGCAGGTGACACGGCGGAAATCCGGACACCCCTGATCGACATCAGTGGTATCACCAACCCAGCACTCCGTTTTTGGAAGCACTTTTACGGTGCTGATATTGACTCATTCTTTGTTGAAGTTGATGCGGGTAGTGGATTCCAAACGGTTTACCAAACACAGGGTGACGGCCCGCAAACAGATGAGGCTGACGTCTGGGTTGAGGAAGTACTGGACCTGAACCCCTTTGCCGGTTCCACGGCACTTCAGATCCGCTTCCGTGCTATCTCTGCCGGATGCTGTGCTGGTGACATGGCCCTGGATGATATTTCCGTGGACGTAGGTCCACCTTGCTTTAAACCGAGTGCCATTTCAGTGGTTTCGTTTGGTGCAACCGACGTAACGCTGGACTGGGTACCCAGTTCAGGAACTTCCTGGGAAGTGGCCTATGGTGCACCAGGGTTTCATCCCGACTCTGCAGTGGGCTCATCAAACGGACCAATAGGGATCCTTCCGGCGAATACCCATCCTTTTTTGGTAGCCGGTTTAACGGCCAACACAGAATATCACTTCTACGTACGGGAAGCCTGTGCGACGGTTCCCGGAGCAAACAGTGAATGGAGAGGTCCTGCAGGTACACTTACAAATTGTGCAGCTGTAACAGCTCCGTGGTCCGATAGTTTTGAAACCGGATTGAGCACTTGCTGGATCCAAAGCAATACGGATCAACTTGATTGGCAACAAAACTCAGGAGGTACCTCCTCATCTAACACAGGACCTTCTGCAGCTAATGACGGTAGCCAGTATATCTACGTGGAAACTTCCGGAAGTTCTGCCGGAGATAAGGCCCTTATCCAAAGTCCGCCAGTAGACATCACAACGATCACCAACCCGGCGCTGGTCTTTGATTACCATATGTACGGTGCAGGCATGGGGTGGTTCCATGTGATGGTTGATTCAGCCAATACCGGTAACATGGATACGCTCTTTGCGATCTATGGTGATCAGGGTGATCAGTGGAATAGTTTGGTACTGTCACTGGCTGGTTATGAAGACCCTGCCACGGGTGCAGTAGCTGCTCAGTTTGAGCTGACTGTTGATGCTCAGAATGGATTTGCTTTCGAAAACGACCTGGCACTTGACCATGTACGTATTCAGCAGGGTCCTGCATGTTTTGGCCCTGCCTTCCTGACCGCCACGGCTAACAGCTCTTCTGCTGCGAGTGTTTCCTTTAACCCGCTTGATCCTGCTGCAACGGGATGGGAAGTTGAGTTTGGGCCACCAGGCTACACAGCCGGTAGTGGAACCGTTGTTTCCGTGACCTCACCGAACGCCACCATTACGGGGCTGTCACCGGGCACCTGCTATGACTTCCGTGTTCGTGAGGCCTGTGCCTCCTCACCCGGATCCTTTTCTCCGTGGAGTAATGCTGCTACAGCGTGTACGTTCGTTGTACCTCCTTACTTTGAGCCCTTTACCGTGACCTATGATGATGCCGAATGGGAGGAAGCATCAGGACTGATCGGTGAGCCTACTGCATTCTCGGGATCTTCATCAAACTGGATTGACGATGGGTTCGGTAATGTTGGATTTGATGGTTCTGCGAAGTTGAATATTTGGACAACCACGACAGATGAATGGACATTTACCCCGGTGATCGAACTGGATTCTTCCGTACAATGGCAGCTGGAGTTTGACTGGACCTGCCGTGAATTCGGCTCATCAACATTGGCCGGTATCTGGGGACCTGACGATACGGTCTATGTGGTCATTTCCACTGATGCCGGTGCAACCTGGAATCGTTCGAATGCCCTTTTGATGCTTGATTCCACCGCTATTGCCAACGCGGGTACGAATACGATCCACGAGGTAATCGATATCAGTATGTACGCGGGGAACAATATCCGGATCGGGTTCTATGGAGAATCAACTGTTTCCAATGAAGATACGGACTTCTTCATTGATAACGTGCGCATTGACGGGCTAAGTAGCACCCTTATCGCGGGTGTGGACAGTTCAGGCCTGGTGGCGATCGCCTGTAACGGCGGTACTGCATCTGTAACAGTAACAGTCAGTGGCGGAACGCCTCCCTATAGCTACCTGTGGTCCGATGGAAGCATCACACCAACCGCTACCCTGTCTGCAGGTATATACGCTGTAACGGTTAGTGATAGCGGTACCACGTCCCTGCCTGTTACGGTCACCCTTACCATTACCGAACCGGATCAGTTGACCGTATCGGCAGGTTCGGTAACCCACGTAAGCTGTTTCGGCGGCAATGACGGGGCGATAGCAGCTGTAAGTGTATCGGGCGGAACCCCTCCGTATAGCTACCTGTGGAACACGGGGGACATCACTCCAGGTCTGAACAACCTGTCGACCGGGGTCTATCAGGTAACGGTGACCGATGCCAATGGTTGCCCGGATACCACATCCATGCTTTTCATTACTCAACCACTGGACTCCCTGTTCGTATCGGCAGGTTCGGTAACCCACGTAAGCTGTTTTGGCGGTAACGACGGGGCACTGACCCTGGCTATCTTAGGTGGAACCCCTCCGTACAGCTACCTGTGGAACACAGGGAACAGCACTTCAAGCCTGAGCAACCTGACGGCCGGAACGTACCAGGTAACGCTGACCGACGATGCGGGATGTACCCAATCGTCTACGGTGAACATTACCCAGCCCGCTGCAGCACTTGCTGCTATCTTTGGAGCAACGGACATCAGCTGTCATGGAGCCAGCGACGGATCAATTGATGTAACCGTGTCGGGCGGAACCTCTCCGTATAGCTATCTGTGGAACACGGGGGACATGACTCCAACTCTGAGCAACCTGATGGCCGGGGCCTATCAGGTAACGGTCACCGATGCCAGCGGATGTGTTGTCATCAGCAACCAACTCGTTGTTACCGAACCGGCTGAACTGATTGTCATCGGTAACAGCCCCCCGAATTCCGGCACAGCAATGACCAGCATATCGGGTGGAACTCCTCCATATAGCTACTTGTGGAACACGGGGGACATCACCCCAAATCTGACCAATCTGACGACAGCCGGGCTCTATCGGGTAACCGTTACTGATGCCAACGGGTGTTCTGACACTGCAGAAATAGATGTCATAGTCGGCATGGAAGAGCTGAACTTTGCCCGGTACATCAGCCTGTATCCGAACCCGACGGCGGAGGAGGTCTTCATTGACTACGACTTTACCGGTGAAGTGGATCTGGAGGTGACGGTGGTGAACCATCTGGGTCAGGTAGTGCTGACGATCAGCGAGCCGAATGCGATAAGTGGTAAACTGCGCCTGGATGTAGTTGAATGGGCCAATGGGGTCTACAGTGTATTGTTCAGCAATGGAAGCCAAAGCAACAGTCGCCAGCTGGTAATCCAAAAATAAATGGGGAAGGCCTGTCTCCTCCCGGCAGGCCTTCCCCATACGGCTTTTGAAAGCACGCTAAAACGCAGAATATTAGCCGAGTTTCGGATCGGAGAAACCCCTGGGACAGTCTATGCCGGCTGGCTTTGGAACGAAGTCCGGGGTTTTTGCGAACCTCACAGCCCATTCCCTTTAGGTTTCCATGGCCAGGCAGCCATTGCATTCCTCTTGTTGCACGCATGTTGCGTGTTGTAAAGGCAACTTACAACCGATAGCCTAATCCGGCCGCGAGGCCGATGGAATAAGGCTTAAAATAAGTGGTCTCGCTGGCCGATTGTAAGGCATACCGCAGATTGGGACCGGCTGTGAACACCAAATCCGGACCTATTCGGACTTGCAGATCCATTCCGCCAATAGCGCTGAAAAGAAAACCGCGGATATCAGCCGTTCGACCGATCAGCCATTCTTCCCCGGACCGTGCATAGACTTTATTGCTGATCAGGAAATTCCCGGCAATTCCGGCTTCGAAACCCAGTTTTACAGCGCCGTTTCCAATGAGATAGGTAGCCGTCAAAGGCACTTCTAGGTAATGGAACCGTTGCTCCACCAGGCTTTCATACATCTGCCTGTCCGCTGCTCCGTACGGCACTGCCCCGGTAAGTAATTCCACACTTCCGATACTGGTTTCAACAGATCCGGGCGAATAGACAGAGCTCCCAATAAAGGTGGTGCCGGTAATTACAGCGTTGGCAACCTGGCCCATTTGATGGTAGCGTACGCCAGACGAAAACTGCCACCTGTAATGACTCTGGCAGGCAATCCAGATGCCAGCTGACCAACCCCAGATGGGCATATCGGTATCCATCATAGTGGAAGTAGAAGCGAATCCCGATGGGGGAATCGGATCCAACGCTCCAACTTCCCGATACGCCATTACCGGAGCAGCTTTGATCCCTACGGTCCACGGAGAACAACCGCGGCATTTGATCGGCTCCCCGGGCGAACCCGTGATGACCTCTTCCTTCGGCAGATCAATTGACCGGACCTCTATAATATTCTCTTCTCCGACCTGTTGTCCGGCCGTCTCGAGCAGCGTACTGCCGCGATCCGAAAAGACCTCTACCGCATCGCCTGTCCATTCAGGCTGGGTCAACACGTCGCTAGGCTCCGAAAGCGCCACTGCCAATGGTTGCTGTAGCTCTTCCGGCGGTAACGTGCTATTGTCCTCCACCGGTACAGGATCATCTTCCTCCTGGGCCCTATTTTCCCGCTCCTGCCCCAGCCCGGAAACCACCCCTGATCCCGGTTTTTGCCCTGGTGCATGCTCCTGCCCGGTTGTTCCATTTCCGGCCGTAGGCCGTATTCCCATATAGTATCCGCCTCCGAAAACGCCGGCAAGCAATACTACACCAGCCGCGATGCACATCCGGAAAAGCGCCTTGCGGCGCGATGACCGGTCCAGTTCCCGCTCCAACGTATCCCAGAGCCGGGCCGGGGGGGACTCCGGCTGAAATCCGCGGGCCGACTCACCAAAAAGTTCGTCTATCTTATATTCATATTTAGCCATTGCTCCATATTTTGGTTCCGTACCGGGCCAGCACTTTCTCCTGGAGAATAGCCCGGGCACGGGACAGGTTCGATTTGCTCGTACCGACGCTGATGCCAAGCAAGCTGGCTATCTCCCTGTGTCGGTACCCTTCGATCGCGTACAAATTGAATACCATCCGGTACTGGGGAGTAAGTTCGTGCACCAGGGCCATGAGCTCCTTCGCTTCGATCTGTGGTGATATATCTTCACGGGTCAATCGTTCATCATACAAATGGTTATCGTTTACATCAAAAGGGAACCGCTTGCAACGGTGCCGCTCAAGGGCCAGGTTGATGAAGATCTGACGCATCCACCCTTCACATTTGGCGGGGTCCGACAACTGACCGATCTTCCGGAAAACAATGATGAAGCCCTCCTGAAGGATGTCCTCCGCCTCGTGTCGGTCCGATGCGTAATAGCAACACGTCCCTGTCATGGAACCCACATAGCGCTCGTACAGAACTTTTTGGGCCCAGCGCCTGTTCTTTTTGCAGGCGCGCACTATGGTCGGCAGATCGCTCACTGAAGTACAGATGGACAACATCGGCAAAGGGTTGCGTGATCATCAACGCAACCTTTTCACATCCTATGTCATCTTATTCATGAACAAGTTAGAAAAAATGACCAATATGAAGAAATTACGCCACTCACTCTTGTCCTTGTTGATCACCTGGTCCGCCATGGGTCAGGGCAACTTGTATGACCAGCTACTTGAAGTAAACGCCGAATGGGCACATCAGTCCGTGGCGGCTCAAATGATAGAGGAACAAGCGGCAGAACCGCTTTCGGACCGCGCGGCCATTGCCCGGCATTTGAAAATGGTACAAGGCTTTCTGCTCTCCCATCAGCCCGCAGGGCTTAATGCCGAACAACAAAAACGGCGTGCCCGGCTTCTCTGCACCTTAACACCTTACTATCAAAACGATTGGTATCCGGTGAACGACGTGCTCCCGGTCCGGCGACCGATCTTTATTGACCGGTACGATCATTTTTGTGCGGTGGGATTTCTCATGAAGCAGAGTGGCCACGAAGATCTGGCACGATGCATCGCAGCAAAAATGAACTACGCATACCTGCGCGAAATGAACTGGCAGGAGATCGGAGAATGGGCCCAATGGGCCGGTTTCACGATTGATGAGCTGGCATGGATCCAGCCGGGATACCCACCCAACCATATTATCAGCCCGCTCGGGCAGGGGACCAACGGAAGAGTACTCGCCCTGGAAGATACCTATGTGGGCGGACTAATGGTGGGAGGTGACTTCACCATGGTCAATGGATCGTTGCCAGCCAACTACATCGCTGAATGGCAGCCAGGCATCTGCGACTTCTTCCATTGGATCCCGATCGCTAACCCACTCAACAGCCCGGTCAAGGTCATCCTGCGCCATTCCACAAACTATTACATCGGAGGGGACTTCCAGATACACGGAAATCCGAGCTCGGTATACTCCTACAATAAAATTACAGGCTGGACCTCCCTCGGGCAATTGTCAGGTCAGGTTGAAGATCTGATCTTCTTTGACGGAGTTTTGTATGCGGTTGGCCTTTTCTCCAATGCTAATCCACCTGGAGGTAATCAATACGGCATGGCCAGGTGGAACGGATCGGCCTGGCAACTAATGATGGGCAACGTAAATGGCACAGTGCGTGCAGCAATCGAATTTCAGGGACTCCTGTACCTCGGAGGCGATTTCAACCAGGGCGGAAGTCACGTAAAAAAATGGAACGGAACCCAATTCGCCATTCCGGGAATCACGCCAATCCGGGCTCCGGTATACGACTTTAGTATCTTCCATAACCAGCTTTACGCAGCCGGATCCTTTTACGGCTCTGCACCGACCGACACTTTCGGCATTGCACGATGGAATGGCAACGACTGGCACTCCCTGTTCTCACCCTACCAATTTGGTGGCCACGGGAACAATTCTGCCTTTTACGATCTGGAAGTCTTCAGTGATCGCCTCTTCCTGGCCGGCGCTTTTGAGCTTTCTCCCATAGTCGGCATATACAGTGAAAATCTGGTGCTCTTCAACGATTTATACGACTCTTTCAGAGGTATATGCGTCACGGATGAGCCGGTCCGAAGTATGGCCGGTGTGAACGATCAATCCCTGTATTTCGGAGGCGATTTCACCCTGGCAAACACTTTCCAGGTCCAACACGTGGGTATGAGTAGCTTCGGCCTCCTGGAGGTATCCGGATCCCCCACTCCCTTCGAACTGGTCGCATATCCGAATCCGACCCGCGGATCGCTCTGCATTCAGCAGCCGGCGAAGTAAACGGTGCAGAGGTTCGCGTGTATGATCTCGCCGGAAGGTCCGTGCACAACGAAACCTTCGGCCCAACCGATCGGATTGATCTGGATCTGGCCGGCCTCACGGCCGGATCATACCTGCTCGAACTCAAAACAGCTTCGGACAGTAGAACGATCCGGATCACAAAGCAATAGCAGATCCTTTCTTACGAGCCAGCAAAATTTATTTTGGACAAACGGATAACAACTGCAAAGTCAATTCGCAAGCAACCTAACTAAGTCATCGCTTTATGAAAAAACTACTTTTCCTTTTAACACTGATTGCGAGTGGGCCCCTTCAGGCGCAGGATCTGATCATCTTAAGCGATCAGACCGCGCAGACCGAATACGACGACGAACAAGTCGAGATCTTCCAGGATCAGCAGCCCGAAAAAGCAGGGAAGGACCACTTCGAACCGGAACATTTCCTGATCCTCGGCACGGGTATGGGGTTCGCAAATAGGGATTTGAACACCAACAGCGCCCAATGTGGAATTAAAGCAAAAGCCGGGTACAACGGAGAGATCCTCTACGGTTTTTACCTGCATCCGAATTTCGGCATCGACATTCGGGCCGGTGTGGGATTCCTAAACGCCGATCTGGAGCATACGTTCGAACAGGAATGTAGCCTCCCAGGGATCTGGACCACCTGGACCACGCCCGAATTTGATCGGTCTTCCTTTAAGACCTTCTACCTCACATGGGGGCCTACGGCCCGATGGCCACTGAAACCCTTCGACATCCACTTCGGAATACATGCTGGCATATTGACGTTGGGCGAACCCACAGTCAACGGAAACGGTCGTGTGCAGTATTTCCACCCCCCCGGGCTGTCCCATTCCTACATGGCAACGAATGTCCCAAACTATAGCACAACCCTTACCTATGGCGCATCCTGGGCAATCAATTTCACGCTTCAGGACTTCCTGATCCTGCGGGCCGAAGTCAGTAGCCACAATTTCAACCTGAGCTATGATGAAACAATTACATTCGAAATCCACGACGAGATCAACGATGAACCACATCCGTATCAGGGCTACAAACACACACATAGGCGCGATCTATCAGCCCTGATAGTTCAGGTTCGGATCGGGATAGGCCTGAAATTCTAACAGCAATGCAAACATTGCCTCGTAGCGACTGAACAAGTCGTTTTTTAGGAAGTTAAAGCTGTTCCCCCTTCCTTTTTTTAGCTGTTTTGCTCAAAAAGCATCTTGTTTAATCGTTTTTCCCTATCTTGGCCTGCATAAAATAGAGCTGGATTTTATCTATTTTGCAGCAGATCAATTTAAAAACAAGGTCCTAACAGGTTGTCTTAGGTTAGCGGGTAGGTGGAGAGCTGAGGTTAGTACATGCTGAAAAAGGGATGGCCTCAAAGTTGGAGGCTTGTTAATAGGGTTAATGATTATGGTTGTTGAGTATTTCAAACACAGACAAAGCAATAGATATTTGAAGGCTTACCTTAATAGTAACACTTAAACAAGCACCATGGCTGACAAAAAACCAAAGAACGACACGGCGAATGATAAGCCAGAAAATCCGAATGATAAACCAAAACGGCCTAATACAACCTACATACGTGTGACATTAAATGATGAAAGGAAAGTACCGAAAAAAGAAAAAGGGTAATTAATAAAACCCTCGCGGAGTTCTTGAAACGACTAACCATGTCTTCTATGACCTTCTCATTAATCTTTATAGCCTTCTCATAGTTTTCAATTTGAGTAGCTAGGTATTTTTTTTTTGAACCTCCTTTCCCATCACATGTTAATTGAGAGGGTAAAGCACCGATGAACGCAATCTCTTTAGGAAATAAGTTCTTATAGAGGAAAAACAAGCTGACTAAGGCTCCAGGTAGGAGGACGAACCAAGAATAACCTAAGTCTATTTGGGTGAGCACAAAGGAAGACAGTGAAACCAGAACGGCAAAAAGTGTGAAGGATTTATTCCTTGTCTCTCGTATACCCAGATGGATGTGATTTGCTAATTTGTCGACTTCACAAAAAATGAACTCAAGGGACTCTAACTCATACTTTTCGATATCCATTTTGTATTTTTTTGAGGTGTTCTGAGATACTCCCCCATTTTTTACCAAAAATGGTTGTGAAGGCTTTTTTTATGCAGTATAAGCATAGCATTCGCAGGGTTGCTCTTCCGATTCCTTTTTCCTACTTTAAATCGCTGTTATTTTAAGAGAAGCCTTCAGATTACCAAAAGTGCGCTATGAGCGGCTTCCTAAGATTCAAAAATATCGCTTTTTTTGACTCTATCAAGGGCTTGAATAAGAAAAAATCTCGCAAAATGCTATTTGTTTCACTTTAAGGCCTGCTGTGTGACCACGACGACCTCTATCCGCAGCAGGGTTACAAACACACACATAGGCGCGACCTATCGGCCCTAATAATTCAGTTTCGGATCGGGATAGGCCTGAAATTCTAACGGCAATGCAAACATTGCCTCGTAGCGACTGAACAAGTGCCTGATCCTCTCGTGATCCGACTTAAAACCCGCCGGATCATAGAGCCGGTCCACAGCGCGATCTAGCGCCCGATGCGCCCGGCGCAGATGAGGTGGCATAAGATCGGGATCGTAAAGATCAGCCAGTGTCGCCTCCGGATGGGCGGCGCGAGCGTTGAGCACGGCCTGCGCCAATGGCTCCAGCTTCAACAGATCCGCTCCCTCCATAGGCGTCGGAAAAGTATTGTATACCCCACCAATGGAATAGCGATAGTCGCTCTTTAACCGCCCGCCAACTAGCCGTAACCACGCCATATGCAGGGCAGACGTCAGCAGCGCAAAATTAGCCAGTGTGGTGTTTTGAAGTACGAAAACAGCATCGCTCGGGATCGTTGGCGGTTCTAGCCAGCCGATCGGCACATATTCACGCCGTTCCGAACTGGTTTTGGGAATAGCAAGAAATGGTTTGGTGGGAAGCACATTTACATGATAGAGCGTCGGCGTATCGGCCAGTCTTCTCGTCGGTACGCTCTTGCTGGCCTCACGGTAGGCACGCACGGTGGCAATTCGTTCCCTAACCTTCGGCAAGCGCGCCAGTACGTTCGGCGACGCATCGTGCAGGGCCATAATCCAGCGCTCGCCGCCTTGCAGGTATTCCCGTGCCCCGACAAAGGGGCGCATGAATGGAGCAGCTTCCGGCTCGGCTTCCAGAAATGCCACGCGTTGCTCCGCACTGAAAATGTAATGCCCTCCGTCAATCGGCTTGGATCCGATGATCAACCTGCCCAGCCCATTTATCGGATGATTTTCCTCGCGAATGGTCAACCGGGGGTTCTGAAGACTGCCGGCATCAAACAGATAAGGAGACAGTACCCTCGCCTGACGCTCCTCCGCCTCACCCCTGACATCAGCGTAGCTGAACAGTCGGCATGGCCGGGTCCTTGCCAGCGGTGGTGCAAGCCCAATTACCACCACATGAACATGCGCCTTCCCGCGCGCATCGGAGCCCCACGCAAATGTGCGGTGTGCAAAATCAATGCTCAGATTGAACCGCCCGAACAAGATCGGCCATAATTGTGCTACCTGCTCACCCTGCGTAATTGAGTTGGTGGCCACAAAACCTATACGGGCTGCAGTTTCCTGTACATACTCCCCCGCCTTTATGAACCAAGCTGTAACATAGTCAAGGGTCCCTCCCGACTTGCCGAGCGCCGCAATCCTGCGCACCTGGGCACGCTGCTCACCTGACTGCAACTTGGCGCCAACAAACGGCGGATTGCCCATAATAACGGTGCGGTCGTCTGGCACAAGGATCGCCTTCCAATCCAGTTCGAGCGCGTCACCTTGTACGATATGGGGAGCATCCACGAGCGGAATACGGAGGTAGCTGCGGCCAAATTCGAGACTCAGCTGGTTATTCATAATGTGATCCATCATCCAAAGCGCCGCCCTTGCAATGCGCGCGGGAAATTCTGATAGCTCAATACCATGGAATTGATCCACATTAACCAGCGGAAAACTGAATTCGCCCATCTGCCGGATCGCATCCATCTCAAGCAGGCGAATTTCCCGGTACGCAATGATCAAAAAATTACCGCAGCCGCAGGCAGGATCAAGGAACCGCATTTCCGCCAACTGCTTCTGAAAATGACGTAGGGCCGAAAGCCTTCCCCGGTCTTTGCGTGCCTTGATCTTGTTGAACTGAGCGCGCAGATCATCCAAAAAGAGGGGTCCGATCACTTTCAGGATGTTCTTTTCCGTTGTGTAGTGTGCTCCCTGTGCCCTGCGTTCTTCCGGATCCATTACAGACTGGAACAAGGCTCCAAAAATGGCCGGCGAAATATTTGACCAGTCAAAATTGCAGGCGTCAATAAGCATGGTACGCATAGACGCATCAAATGAAGGAAAGCGAAGCGCTCCCTCAAACAGGCTGCCGTTGATGTAGGGAAACTGGCTGAGACCCTCGTCCAAAGACGCAAGTCGGTTTTCCACTGGTGTGTTCAGCACCTCAAATAACTGTGACAATACCGCACCCAGATCCTTTCCATCATCGCGCGTACGCCTCTCCATGAATTCAAGGAAAATGCTGAGTGGATCAAAAATGCCTGTATCATCGGCAAACAGGCAAAACACTATGCGAACCAGAAGGCGCTCAAGATCATGTCCGGTATAGCCCGTACCCTCAAGCGCGTCATGCAAACGGCCTACCAGTTCGGCAGCTTTGATATTTGCGGGGTCCTCATCCCTGAATGTGCGGGGCTGCACACCTAGGATAAACCCGAACTTCTCAATATGTTTGTGAAGCTCCCCGAGCTGAAAACTGAGCTGCTCGCGCTGTGCCAGATCATGCAGCTCAAAATTCCGGAAGTCGCTGATCAGGATATACCTAGGGCGTTTTTCTTCGCTTAGCCCGTCAAAATATTTGCTGGCCTGCTCGTATGCCTGCCTCAGATCCCGCCCGGCGCTTTTCTGCTCCACGATCAGTTTCCCGGGCACAAAAAGATCAATATACCCGCGCCGGTTGTTCAGCAGCTTCACCTTTTGCTCATAGCGTGCTACTGACTGCCGGCTTATGCCGAAAATGTCAAAGAATTCGTCATAAAAGGAGTGCGTTTCGCTTTTTTCGTGGGTTGCCTCTGCCCATTTGCGGGCAAAATCCGCAGCGCGTACACGAATTTCTGACCACGTCAACTGCATAAAGTGCAAAATAGCAAAGATTTCGCAAAATTCTCAAAATGAGGGCTTGTTTCGCCTAACTCAGCCAGCTAACTGAGGCGGTTTAGGAAATTTGGCCGGCACATTTTAACAGTTAGTTTTTTCGTAACCGCGCTTCTGATTTGCCGTTAAAAAGATCTTTCATGGCAATAAGCGCTATTCCAATAACTTGAGCAGTAGTCGTGGTAAGCAGTGTTATAAGGACTCCGTCGCTCATGGGCTTATCAACACAAAAAAGATTGCAAAAAAGAAAAACCAATATAAAAAAGGACCATACGGACACAAACCAGGCACTCCAGTATCCAAGCCTTATCCTGAGTCTTGTATTTCTGGAATACCGTATATGTTCAAGCCAGTATTTATATTCACGCTTGCTTGACTTTCGCGAACTACCAATACCTTCACCTTCATCTTTTATTTTGTCGTAGCTAGCCCCCATTTTGTGTGGTTAAGTCACGATAATATTTTTTGACCTCCTCAAACGGGATATCCAACGAATAGGTTGTCATTCCTCCTCTGTGATTCCACATAATATCCCATGGAGTGCCTTTCCTATGGGTTCTCTGGCTCAACTCTATCGCCGTGTATTTGCCGTAGACCTCCCAAATTTTATCCAGAAATTCCCAAACATCAGGATCTGTAATAAAAAGCCCTGGATCTTTAAACCCCTCCTCCTCAGGATCTATTGGGGCTCTTCCAAAGTGTTTAAATTCATGATATACCGAAGGTACTACCGGACCATACTTCCAGACTTGCGGAAGTTCCTCAAAGAGAGGCTTACCCTTTAAGCCGGCATACCATCCATAAGCGATATAGACTAACTTGTTAAGCTTCATGGAATCAATTTCATGCTGCTGCGTAGTGTCCTTAGCTTTGTAAAGAAAGTAACGCGCAACGTTGCTGGCAGTTAGCTTCATTGTTCCTGTATTTGTAATTTACATCAAAAGTAGCCATTTCAATCATTGTTCCCTGTTTTTTTCCAAAAATGTCAGGCAATCAGGTGTATAAAAAAGATCACCCCACAGAAGATCCGGCAGAGTACCATTGCTCACCTGTTGAAAACCGGGAAGGACCTCAGGGTGATCCAGGCCTTTACCGGCTAAAAAAGGGTAAGCAGCATAGAGGAATACCGACAAACCGGGGCTGGAGGAGCTCAAGGCCATGATACAAAACCCATCCGCTGCAATAAAAAAAGGAAACTAATTAGTTACCTTTGTGTTTCGGTGTATGAGGACATTAGAACCGTTTGGAAATCATTTTTGGGAGTTTTATAATGCTCAAACTAAGGCTGTACAAGAGAAAATAGACTATGTTCTGGAGATGATGATCGGCATGGAACGTGTTCCCAGGCAGTTTTTTAAACACCTGGAAGAGGGCATTTACGAAATCAGGATAAAAGTGGGAAGCAACATTTACCGCATATGCTGCTTTTTTGATGCGGGAAAGTTGATCATCTTGCTACATGCCTTCCAAAAGAAAAGCCAGAAAACACTTAGGAAAGAAATACAAAGGGCAAAACAATTAAGGACAGCATACTATGAAAACAAAGACGATCAATGAACACCTTGACAGGAAGTACGGTGAAAAAGGGAGCAAAAGCCGGAATGATCTTAATGAAAAAGCCCAGGCGTATATGCTGGCAGAGATGTTGAGATCTGCCCGCAGGGAAGCTCATTTAACCCAACAGGAATTGGCCGATAAGCTACAGGTAAAACGCACGTATATCTCCAGAATAGAACGGGCAGTCAGCGATATGCGGCTATCTACTTTAAAAAAGGTGGTGGAAGAAGGGCTTGGAGGGAAACTCCATATCAATATGGAATTTTAGATCATGCCACAAGCTCGCTCATGGTATCGCAAAATGCGGTAGCTTTCAAACAACACCCTGGAAATACGTTGCCTTATGTTTTTACCGAACATGGGGTGTTGATGAGAAGGTAGCCATGATCTTCAACTACTCAAAACAGTTTATCAGGGAACGGGAAACGCCAGGAAAAGCCATCGGCTTTAAGACCTCAAAAGACAAGTGATGGATCCGCTTAACAGGCCTGCGCTGGGGGCACTCCCTGAAACTTCGTGCCCCCAATGGAACCCGTTCCACCCAGTCGAATAAAACCTGATGTTCCAAACCGGGATGTCAGCCTTACAGACTGAGAACTTTGCACAATTTTTCTAAGGTTTTTAAGACGGATTTTTGATGTTGATGTTTTCAACAGACACACTTCACCCATCCGGAAATCGCAGTAAACACCCAATGCTTTTTATCAAACGTTTTGGACAGCTGTAGCCTCAAAAAACGAAATGTTGAAAACTTATTATCTTGATAATTAGGCACCTATATCTTTTCTGAGGAGCATCGAAACAGCTCTTCCCGAAGGAAAATATCTGAAATGGAGAACATTTTGTACTTTTTACTTAGCCATTTTGATGTTGAAGGCACTTTGCTATTCCTTTTGTTTGTGCAGTAGAAAAAGAAAGAACCTGTTCTATCGCGTCCTGCCGGGCAGAAGACTATGGAACCGTTCTTACATTTTGCCAACAAGGAAGTTCAATTATTTCTCAAACACCACCTGGTTTGAGCACGAAACAAACAGTTGTTAATATGCTTCCTGGAACTCAGTCATTTGCCGTGGCTGGCCAACCCGGGAGTCAAAAAGCACAAAGAGAGCAGACAGCTTTTAGTCCTTTAACACTATGAACAAGTTTATGACCTTTTTTGCGGCCGCTTTAGCTCTATGTACCATAGGCAGGCCAAAGGTACATGCTCAGCGCAAAGCTAAAGCCAATATCCTGAGAGCAATGCTAAACTTTTTACTCATCATGAACAGGCCAATGAAGTTCTTTGTAGCTGCCCTGCTTATATGTTCCATGAGCATACTAACTGCGCGCGCTCAATACGAAGTCAAGGCCAATAGCCGGATCGGAATATTATTTGAATGGATAGACCTGACCGCCGGATTCGGGATCACTTATGAACACCTTTTTAGTGAACACACCGGGGGCTCAGTTTCACTGGAGTATTTCAAATATTCACCGTTGTTTGACCTTTTTTTGACTTATAAATCTTATGATGATCGGTTTATCGGACTTTCACTGACGCCTGAGATCCGTCACTATTTCTGTTCACGTAATAAGGTCACCCGTCTCTTTAACTATTACAATACGGGCAGTTATGCTACCAGTTTCTTTATAGGCGCTTACCTCAGTTACAGACATACCAGGGAGTCCGGTATGCTGATATATAATGACGGTGGTGGATTTATTCTCGGTGGTTCCAACGACACCCTGGGGTATGTCAGAGAAATTACAAATGGCATCGGCTTCGGTATCACCTTTGGCTATAAGATCATCACCTCCACGGGTTTTGTTTTGGACTTCTCAATTGCCGGAGGCTATTGTGCCCTGATCAATTCCTTCACTGCCCTCAATGGTGATCGGTTTGAAGAAGAGATAGACACCTTTTTTTATGGTGAGGGAGCTGAATTATTCCGATTGATAAGTGTATCCATGGGCAAGCGATTTTGAAACAACCCCAAAGGAACCCGGTTAGGGGTTACATTTTGTGACCTCCGGACCTTTAAATGGCACCCTTGTGAAACCGCAAGATCAACCTCGACAGAGTTGAAAGAGACAATAGCGGGATCATTCATTTCATTTTTTTGATAAACGAACGCATGCTTTTTTGAACAAGGCCTTGCCACAGGCGTTTAATGTGGCCAGATGGAAGGGATCAGTCCAGAACGAATCGTCATTCAGGATACCCATCCGGAACCAGTTGCGGACCTGTTAAAGATCAGAAGATGGAACATAACAGATGACATCCTAACATCAAGATCCGTATCAGCATTCGAAATTATGGACTGAGGGCTAACCCGGCATAGTAAACTACATTTGCGGCGTGAACCTCTTCTGCATCCTCTGGCGAATCTGGTACTACGTGCTCATCGCCCTGGTTATCATACTGCTGTTCCCCTTCATTTTGGTCACGGCCTCACGGCCCGATTGGCACCGGCACTTTTTTTGGTTCGCCCGCCTGTGGGGAAAGATCATCGTGCTCCTGATGGGATGGCGGCTCAAAGTAACCTACGAATCGGCCACCGACTGGTCCAAACCGGCGATCATCATCGCCAACCACGCCTCGGAGCTCGACATCATGGCCACACTGGCCATTGCAAAGGGTACCTGGCTCTTCATCGGCAAAAAAGAGCTCGCCCGGTTTCCGGTCTTCGGATCCTTTTACAAACGCACCAATATTCTGGTTGACCGGTCGAACCCGTACTCACGGCGCGATGCCTATCGCCGCGCACACCTGAAGATCAGTAAAGGGTTCGGCGTGTGCATCTACCCGGAGGGAGGTATCCCGGATCCCCGGTGGCTCCTGGCCCCGTTCAAGCCCGGGGCATTCCGCCTGGCCGTTGATGCCCAAATTCCGATCATTCCCATTACCTTTGTAGACAACAAACGCCGCTTCCCGAACTCATGGTTTGCCGGATCACCCGGAACGTTGCGCTGCGTGGTGCACAAACCCATGATAACGAAGGGGCCCGACGAACACAGTATTCAGCGCCTGCGGCGCGATGCCTACAAAGCAATCGCCCGCACGCTCAAAGCACACATGATCAATGGAAAGGAACAGGATCAGTAAGGAAGAGATCCTCCACCTCGCCCATCTGGCACGGCTTGATCTTGACGAAGCCGCCGTGGATGCCATGCAGCAGGATATGGACAAGATCCTGACCTTTGTAGACAAACTGAACGAACTTGATGTGGAAGGGGTGGAGCCGCTGAAGTATATGAACGACGATATAAATGTGCTCCGAAAAGATGAGGTCAGGCAGGAGTTCACCCAGGCACAGGCGCTCAGGAACGCACCACAGAAAGACTCCGATTACATCAAGGTACCCAAGGTCTTGAAACGGGACTCCTGATCCTTAGTTCCCGGTTAGCAGCTGCAGCACCTGCCTGTCGGCAATTTTAACACCCCGCTATCGCTGTGGTGGAAACATCTTAGCAGTATTCGTCAAAGGCGCTGGTCAGGTTCTCGGCAATAAGCTCTGCAGGGCGGCCTTCAATGTGGTGACGCTCCACCATATGCACGAGCTTCCCGTCCCTGAACAGGGCCATGCTCGGAGAACTGGGCGGATATGGATCCAGAAAGGTGCGGACCTGATCCACCGCCTCCACATCGTTCCCGGCAAAAACGGTGGCAAGCCGGTCCGGACGCTTGCTGTGCTGCACCGCCAGCTTTACGGCCGGGCGGGCATTCGCAGCGGCGCAACCGCAAACCGAGTTGATCACAACCAGGGTGGTGCCCTCCTGTTTTACAGCCGCATCCACTTCCCCGGCAGATCTGAGCTCATCAAATCCCGCTCCTGAAAGATCCTGCCGCATCGGGGCAATAAGTTCCTCTGAGTACATAGTGATGGTGTTTAGGTCCGACTCAACAACCCACAAAATTAGGGAAAAAATGCTTCCGCTCAGATCCGCTTACCGCGAAAGAACTCCTTAAGCAAACGCCCGCACTCTTCGGCCAGTACGCCTCCCACAAGTTTCGTTTTCGGATAAAGCCGCCCCCCTTCAGTCTGATAACCGCGCTTTTTGTCAGCCGCTCCAAAGACCACCTTGCTGACCTGCGACCAAAACAGCGCACCTGCACACATAGCGCAGGGCTCCAGGGTTACGTATAACGTGCATTCATTCAGATACTTCCCGCCCAGGTAATCCGCCGCACTGGTAATAGCCTGCATCTCGGCATGGGCAGTTACGTCGTTCAGCGTTTCAGTGAGGTTATATGCCCGGGCAATGATCCGCTGATCCATAACCACCACCGCACCCACTGGCACCTCATCACGATCATACGCCTTCTGCGCCTCCCTGAGCGCCTCCTTCATAAAATGTTCGTCTGAAAGCATGCTGAGCATAGGCAACCCTTTGTGGTTTTGTAATTTTGTGGCCCACTAAAGTAGTGAAACCATGTACAGAACGCATACCTGTGGTGCCCTGCGGGCAGATCATATCGGCAAAACGGTAACGCTGTGCGGCTGGATCCAGAGATCACGCAACCTCGGAGGAATGACCTTCGTGGACCTGCGCGATCGCTACGGCATAACCCAACTGGCGTTTAGCGACGAAACCGATGCCGAACTGCTGGCCGCCGCCCACAGGGTGCAGCGCGAATTTGTAGTTCAGGTAACCGGAGAGGTGATCAGGCGTGCAAGCAGGAACCCCAACATGCCTACCGGGGATATTGAGATCAAAGTAACCGGCCTCAGCATATTGAATACATCCAAAACCCCGCCATTCACTATCGAAACCGAAACGGACGGAGGTGATGAGCTCCGCATGAAATACCGCTACCTCGATATTCGTCGTACCCCCGTACGCAACAACCTGATGCTGCGTCACCGCATGGCCATGGAAACGCGAAACTACCTGGACCGGCAGCATTTTGTCGAGATCGAAACACCCTGCCTGATCAAATCAACTCCCGAGGGAGCGCGCGACTTCGTAGTACCCTCACGCATGAACAAAGGGCAGTTCTACGCCTTGCCGCAGTCGCCGCAAACCTTTAAGCAGCTCCTGATGGTGGCCGGTATGGATCGCTACTACCAAATCGTAAAATGCTTTCGCGACGAGGATCTTCGCGCCGACCGCCAGCCCGAATTTACCCAGATCGACTGCGAAATGGCCTTCGTGGAACAGGAAGACGTGCTGAATACCTTCGAAGGACTGATCCGCCACTTGTTCAGGGCCGTCCTCAATGTGGACATCATGGAAATACCGCGCATGAGTTATGACGAGGCCATCAGGCGATACGGGTCCGACAAGCCAGACATCCGATTTGGAATGGAGTTCGCCGAACTCAACGACCTGGCTAAAGGAAAGGGATTCGGAATATTCGACAGCCAGGAACTGGTCGTCGGGATCGCAGCGCCGGACTGTGCCAAATACAGCCGCAGGGAGATCGATGCCCTGACCGACTGGGTAAAGCGCCCGCAGATCGGCATGAAAGGACTCGTACACGTAAAATGCAACACCGATGGCTCATACGGCTCATCGGTCAGCAAATTCTTTAGTCAGGAGGAGCTGGCGCAGTGGGCCGGGCGCATATCGGCCCGTGAGGGCGACCTCATCCTGATCCTGGCAGGCGACGCAGACAAGACCCGCAGGGCTCTGAACGAGCTGCGCCTCGAAATGGCCAGGCGTTTGGGACTGCGCAGGCCAGATGAATTTCAACCCCTGTGGGTAACCGATTTCCCCCTGCTCGGGCGGGATGAGGAAACCGGAGCCTACCACCCCATACACCACCCCTTTACCTCGCCAAAGCCCGAGGATATGGAACTGCTGGGGTCCGACCCCGGGGCGGTCCGGGCCAATGCCTACGACCTTACCTTGAACGGGAACGAGATCGGGGGCGGATCGATCCGGATCCACGATCGCGATCTGCAAAAACGCATGTTCAACCTGCTCGGATTCAGCGAAGAGGAGGCGCAGAAACAATTCGGATTCCTCATGGATGCCTTTGAATACGGAGCACCGCCTCACGGCGGGATCGCCATCGGGTTTGATCGCCTGGTTGCTCTGTTCGGAGGGTCGGAAAGTATCCGCGACTTTATTGCCTTCCCGAAAAACAACGCGGGACGCGACGTTATGATCGACGCGCCAGCCACACTGAACAAGGAGCAGCTTGTCGAACTGCACCTGAACATAGCTGCCGACTAATATGCCCATGGAGCAAACGAACATATTGAGCCGTTTCCTGATCTGGCGTGTCCGGCATATCCCGCACCGCCAGTTCATACTCCTCTCCAGTGCGGTGGTGGGGATCCTGTCGGGGATCGCTGCGGTAACCATCAAAAGCAGCGTTCACATGATCCAGACACTGATCACACAGGGGATCGTCCGCGATTACTATGTGGGCGCCTACTTTGTTTTTCCGGCACTGGGATTGCTCCTTTCCTTCCTGTTCATAAAATACCTGCTCCGGCAACCCATAAGCCACGGGATCCCCTCCGTACTTTATACCATTAGCAAGCGAAACGGGATCATGAAACGCTATCAGATGTTCGCTTCAATAGTGGCCAGTTCAGTCACCGTAGGCTTTGGAGGATCTGTCGGGCTGGAAGGGCCCGCCGTAAGTACCGGAGCCGCCCTGGGCTCCAACTTCGGTCAGCTGATGCGCCTGAATTACCGCCATCGGATCCTGCTCATCGGCTGCGCCTCGGCCGGAACCATGGCTGCCATCTTCAAGGCGCCCCTTACGGCCGTGGTCTTCGCCATTGAGGTCTTTATGCTCGAACTCACGTTTAGCTCCCTGATACCACTGCTGATCGCATCGGTAACGGCCGTGCTGACAAGCTATCTGTTCACAGGCGACGATTATATTATTCCAACGCGCGTAACAGAGAGCTTTCAGCTTAGCCATATCCCTTACTACATCCTGCTTGCGATGGTCAGCGCCCTGGTATCGATCTATGTGGAAAAGGTGTTCTTCGCCACACAATCGCGCTTTGGGAGTATCAGGAACGACTGGGTAAAACTCGCAGCAGGTGGGTCCGTCCTGGGCATACTCGTTTTTATTTTTCCGAGCCTGTACGGAGAAGGATTCGACGTGATCAACGGACTGCTGGCCGAACAGGAATCCGTTTTGTTCCGGAATAGCCTCCTCTACCAGTTTATGGACGGATCGGATGCCATTTTCGTGATGCTGTTCCTGATCATGACACTGAAGATCGTGGCCACCTCGGTCACCTGGAATGCCTGGGGGGTCGGAGGCATCTTCTCCCCCACCCTGTTCATGGGAAGCACTATGGGGTATTTGTTCGCCCGGATCGCCCAGGCCTTTGGCGCCGGGATCCCAATGGTGCATTTTACCCTGGTAGGCATGGCCGGCCTGATGGCCGGAGTATTGCACGCCCCATTGACGGCTATCTTCCTGATCGCAGAACTCACAGGCGGATACCAGCTCTTCGTTCCCCTGATGATCGTATCGACATTGTGCTTTATATTGACAAAGGCCTTCTCATCTCATTCGATCTACACCCAGCAACTGGCCCGGCGGGGAGAGCTCCTGACCCACAATAAGGACCAGGTGGTCCTGAGCCGCCTGCAGATACCAAAGGTGCTGGAGCAGGATTTTGAGCCGGTCAGGGCACACTACTCCCTGGGGCAATTGGTAAAAGTCGTGGCCAAAAGCCACCGGAATATCTTTCCGGTGCTGGGCAACGGGGAGGAATTGATAGGCGTACTTTTGCTGGACGATATCCGGCAGGTAATGTTCGACCGCGAAATGTACGACCAGATCAGGGTATCGGAACTGATGAATCAGGCTCCGGCATTTATCGATCACAACGAGCCCATGCAGCAGGTAATGGATAAATTCAAATCAACCGGGGCGTGGAACCTGCCGGTTTTGAACAACGGACGGTATGTCGGATTTATTAGTAAATCAAAATTGTTCTCCGCCTACCGTCAAATGCTTGTGGAATTCTCTGACGAGTAGTCATCGCGCCGTGAGGCGCAGCAAAATAGTGGACAGCTAATGGCAAAATTCAATAAATGGATCGGCGGAGGGCTCGGATGGGTGCTCGGCGGCCCCATCGGCGCTATCCTCGGATTCGCGATCGGAAATTACTTCGACAATAAGGATCAGGCCACGGAATACTACCGGCAACGGACCAGTTCCGGCTACCGCGGTACCCAATCGGGCGACTTCGAAATAAGCCTGCTCATCCTTTCGGCCATCGTGATCAAGGCCGACGGAAAGGTAGACCAGCGGGAACTCGATTTCGTGCGCCGGCATTTCGTTCGGATGTTCGGCACCCAGCGGGCCAATCAGAGCTTTAAACTGTTCAGGAACGTTATCGACAGGGGCGATATGAGCACGCGCCAGGTGTGCCTGCAGATCCGGCAGCACATGGACCACCCCTCGCGCCTTCAGCTGATCCACTTTTTGTACGGAGTGGCAAAGGCAGACGGGCAGGTAACCGACCCCGAGGTGCGCGAGATCGAAAAAATAGGCCACTACCTCAACATCAATCCCCGCGACCTCGCGTCAATAAGGGCCATGTTCTACGAAGAGGCCGATAAGTGGTACAAAATTCTGGAGATCAACCCCTCGGCTTCCAACGACGAGGTAAAAAGATCGTACCGAAAAATGGCCATGAAGTACCACCCCGATAAGCTGCAGCATCTCGACGAGGAACTGCAAGGGGGAGCCAGGGAAAAATTCCAAAAGGTGCAGGAAGCCTATGAGGCGATCAAAAAGGAACGGGGGATATGATCCCGTACGCGGCATACTCATCGCGCCGTGAGGCGCATATCAGCGATCAGCAGGGCCGGCCGGCCGGTCAGATTCCCGCCGATTTAATACCTTTAGCGCAGTAATTTAGGAAGTCAGTACCTCAAAATCAGGCTATGATCCGTACACTGCTTATCGCCCTCACGGGCGGATGTCTTGTTTCGTGCTCCGCACCATCACCGAACGAAAAAGAAAACAAAACCATTAATGATGTCATGGAATTACCGGCAGATCCGCACAGCTACGCACGTCCGAACGAAGCCCGCATCACACATCTGCACTGGGTGGCCGATGTGGATTTCCAAAACGAACTGATCAGCGCCACGGCAACCTACGACATCCAAAAGAGGAAAGGCGCCCGCGAACTGATCCTGGATACCTATGACCTGAACATCCACGGGGCCACCGATCAGGATGGGAACGACCTGGTGTTCACGCTGGGCGATAAGGACGGGATCCTGGGCTCCTGGCTCCGCATCGCTATTGACGAGCACACACAGCAGGTGAGCGTGAGCTATACCACCACCCCGGGTGCCCGGGCCCTGCAATGGCTTGATCCCGGTCAAACCGCCGGAAGGAAGCAGCCCTTCCTGTTCACACAGAGTCAGGCGATCCTGGCCCGCACGTGGATACCCGTGCAGGACAGCCCCGGCATCCGCTACACCTACAGCGCCAGGGTCACCGTGCCAGGCGGCATGCTGGCCCTCATGAGCGCTACAAATCCGACCGAAAAAAACGAAACCGGTACCTATACCTTCACCATGGATCAGCCCATTCCGGCCTATCTGATGGCTTTGGCCGTGGGCGATATCGTGTTCAAACCCGTGGGAGAACGCACCGGAGTGTATGCAGAACCCCCGCTGATCGATACCGCTGCCTGGGAGTTTGGCCGTATGGAAGATATGCTGATCGCCGCAGAAAACATGTACGGCCCCTACGCCTGGGATCGCTACGACGTAATTGTTTTACCGCCTTCGTTTCCCTTCGGCGGGATGGAAAACCCGCGCCTGACCTTCGCCACCCCAACCATTCTGGCCGGAGACCGGAGCCTGACCGCCCTGATCGCACACGAACTGGCGCACAGCTGGAGCGGTAACCTGGTGACCAACGCCACCTGGAACGATTTCTGGCTGAACGAAGGATTTACGGTGTATTTTGAACAGCGCATCATGGAAGCCGTGCGCGGGCACGATTACGTGGACATGCTTATCTCACTCGGACGACAGAGCCTCGAAAACACCGTGGAGGAAATAGGCAACAGCCCGGATGCACATCTTAAACTTGATCTGGCCGGACGCGATCCGGACGAAGGAATGAGCGATATCGCCTATGAAAAAGGAAATTTCCTGCTGAAGACCATCGAAAGGGAGGTCGGTCGGGATAGCTTTGATGCCTTCCTGAGATCGTATTTCGAGCAACACCAGTTCCAGGTGATGGATACCGAGACCTTTATCAGGGAAATCCATTCCAAACTGCTGACAACACAGGAATTGCGCGATAGGGTCCGTATGGAAGAGTGGATCTACGGTCCGGGCCTGCCGGATAACGCACCGGTGTATACCTCAGCAAGGTTCGGGGATGTGGATGCGCGGATCCGCCATTTCGAAAAGGGAACGGCCGCTGCAGCTTTGTCCACCGATGGCTGGACCACTCACGAGTGGCTGCGCTTTATCCGCGGACTACCAGCCAAGCTGAGCCAGGAACAGCTGGCCGACCTGGACGCTGCGTTCGGATTTACAGCCTCAGGCAACAGCGAGATACTCGCCGCCTGGTTCCAAAAAACCATTCCGAACCAGTACACCGCTGCCGATGCACGGATCAGGCAATTCCTGATCGAAGTGGGCCGGCGAAAATTCCTGACCCCAACCTATAAGGCTTTGATCAAGGCAGACCCAACCGGGGAACGCGCCCGCTCAATTTATGCCAAAGCCCGGCCCAACTACCATTCGGTGAGCCGACATACGATGGACGAATTATTGGATTGGAAGGAAAACTAACCATCGCAATCTTTTCCTGGCTTTAGGATACGTGCTAAAAAACCGAATGCCCCATCTGAAACATCGGCATATACATGGCAATCAAAACAAATGCCACCAGGCCTCCAACGCCGATCAGCAATACAGGCTCAGATGCCTTTTGAATGATCTTACCCGCCCGCTCAAGGGAAACTTCCTTTTCCCTGTGAAGCCTGAGCAGTAACTCACTCAGCCTGCCCGATTCCTCCCCCAGGGCAATGATACGAACATCGCGGGTGCGAAAGTAGCTCTGCTCCATAAAGGACTGGCTTAGTGATTTCCCATCACGAACCTCGCGATCAACGGAAATGCAGGCCCTCTGGAGATGCCCGGAACTGCCGGATCCAACGGAGTTCTTTAAGGCAAAAAGCAATTCCTGACCATGGCTCAGCAAAAAGGAAAGCAAATAAAAGAACTGACTCTGCTCTTTAAGCCGAAGATAACCTCCGAGGCCAGGTAAACCAAACAGAAGATCAACAACCCTCTGCCTCCAGTCAGCACGACTCAAAACAAAATACCCTGCTACAGCTAGCACACCGGCACATAATATGATAAGGCCAAAATGCTGAACAAAAAAATGAGAAATGGAAATAACAAGGCGCGTTATGGCAGGAAGTTCTTTTCCGGCCTGGGTATACATATCGGAAAAAAGGGGAACCACCACGGCAAGTAAAAAGGAAGTGACCAGCACGGAAAGTACAACAAGCAACACAGGATAGGAAAGTGCTTCTATCCATTGTTTTTTCCTTTTATCCTTTTTCCCGTAATACCCGGAAAGGGCCTGCAAACACTCGGTAAGCGTTCCGCTTGATTCCCCAATGGAAAGGTAGAGCTTATCGTGCTGGTTAAGCACTCCTTTCTGAAAGGATCCGCATATGGGATTCCCTTCACGGATCTCCTGAAGGATCTGCTCAAATGAACCCATACTTTGGTAGCTGCCAGAGGACAAAACAACTTCAAGGCCATCTGTAATGGGCATTCCTGATTCCAACAGAAGCCCCCATTCAGAAAAAAAGGCAGCTTTCTTCTTGTAGGAGATCGTTCTACTTTTTAAAATAAGGTTCATTGTATGGGTAAAATAGGTCCTTGTTTTCCTGTATGCCCAACAGGGTGTCACCTGAGAGGTGGTCGGTAATGTAGCACATCGAATCGGATTCCCCGGAACTATACCGAATAAGTTCCCTGTCGATTTGTCTGGAAAAGTCCATTCCCGATTGTGTGCTGTTTGAGAAGTAATCTTGATATTCAGCACTTACGGTGTTGAAAAAACGTAAACCAAGCGCAAAAAGCATGGCGCTGATAGCCATAACAATGAGCATCTCCAACAGGGTATAGCCCCACAGCTGCTTCATGGCGCAAGGTATAGGTGAATAACTTCTCCCCGGGCCTCCACATTTAGGAGTAGCAGACCCTCTTCATTTATGGTGTCGGCATTAATTTTAGCCGGATCGGTCCAAACCGGCTCCCCGTGGCAAATGGCAGCTCCGGCACGAACTAAATTGGCCCGGTTCAACGGGCTTTTGGACAATGCCGGAACCGAAAAGGCTATACCGACTATCAGCAATATAATAACCGAAGCTACCAGCACCTCAACCAATGTGCTACCTAAAAAACGTTTTTGATCTCCAAACAACTGCACTTCTCTTAAATATTGAATCAACCTCCAGGTAGGGTCCCTTAAAGGTGTGCTGCACCCCGAGGTGAATGCATCCAATCCTGCCCCGATCAACCCTGCCCTCTTTGGCAATACCTAACTCAGACGTACGGATATGACCTTCGAACCAAGCTCCTTTTTCGTCAATAACCAACAGGTTATTCGAAAAAAGCTGGCCAATGAGTACCGCCCCCTCTTCAAAAACCGTTTGCATTCCTCTTCTGTAAATGCGATGTGTACCATAATTGACAACCCACCCCCGAACAATGGCCTCTTCGCCAATCACTATCTGACCACTATCTTCAGCTGCCACAGCCAATACCGAAGGAAAAAGAAGTCCTGCCCCCTCACCCACTTCAATTCGCCTGGAGGCAAAGGCCTGCAATGACCCCGAAAACCCCTTTTTTATTTCTATCACCGGAGCCTTTAGTACGGCTCCAAAAAGGGTGGCTTTCGGGCCAACAACGATTTTCTCCCCGGCAGCGATCTTCGAAAAAGGAGGAAGGGAATCGGAAAGAACAACTGCCTTTGGAACGTCTTGCTCCTCTGTAAACAACATAGTGTCTCTAAAGAGCTGCGGGATCCGGGCAGGGAGCATATCGCTTTTTCGAATGAGTGAGTCTTCCAGCTGGGGAAGCTCCCCACCAGTCCTCAAAAACTCCGTTCTTAAAAACTGCCCCCCTGGCAGATACAGGGGTTCCTGGGCATCAATAAAACCACCAAGTCCCAGAATACCGCCCTTATCCTGAACAAAAAGACCATTTTCCCCGTCGTCGCACGACGATAAAAGCCGGTATTGGATCAGGGAATCCCGACCCTT
This sequence comes from Flavobacteriales bacterium, assembly GCA_965262845.1. Classification (GTDB taxonomy): domain Bacteria; phylum Bacteroidota; class Bacteroidia; order Flavobacteriales; family ECT2AJA-044; genus ECT2AJA-044. Next base: position 34,525 of record CBDHFX010000002.1, on the reverse strand, counting down.
AAAAAGAACAATGGAGTCTTTCCGCAACACTCCCCAGGAAGTGGTATAACGCCGCATGCGGATCCCCGTTTTTTCCCGATAGGTCGCAAAAACTTCCGCTGTGTCCCTTCCCTCACTGAGGTATCGGTCAAGATCCTTTAAATAACGAAGCATTTGGGTCCTGACCAGCGCCCTGTCCTGAAGGGTCGTGCTGTAAGACCGGCTAAGGAGCGCCGAATAGGAAAAAAGGGCAACAACAAGGACTAAAAAGAGGGCAAAATACAGCACATGCCCGGAATACTTATTTCCTAACCACATGGACCTGTTTGTTGTCAACCGACCTTAGGGTCAGGCTATCGGCACTGACCAATCGTACCACCCACACGTCCGAAAGGGTATCCCCAACAAGGAATGACCCTGTTTTATCTGAGATCCGAACGATCGCCTTATATCTTTTGGGATCCGAAGGATCGCCCACCGAACCAAAAAACTGCCCCCGAAAAGGGGGTATGGCAACCGTGGAAGGAGGCGGCTTTTGCGGGAGGGAAGCAGGCTTCCCATGCTTTTTTTTGACTACCCTCCTCGCCCGGTGCGGCTTAAAGGGGCTCTTTATCGAATCCGGAAGAGCAAAAGGCAGAAAACGATCAGGTAAGGTGGACTCAGGCTCCTTGCCGTAAAGGCCCCGGTCGGTACCTACCTCATTCCTGAGCCTGGTCAAAGCCAAACCCCAGATGGAAAGTACCACAAAGGCCAAAAGGTATGTCAGCCGCTTGTTCTTCATTGAACATACAATACACGTCTTTGCGAATACCCAGACTGGTTTCCAGCCAGATCCTCCGTTCGAACCCGCCAGTAGGAAGTTCCCGGGCTTAAACCCGTACTGGCTGAGGAATCACTTGTCTCAACCACAGTAGTTGAGGAAAAAAGAGAATCAGCAGACAGTTCAAGCCAGCTGAGCCCGGCCTCGGAAAGTGTCCATTTAAAAAGGATATCGGGACCCGTTTGAATGGCCGAGTCAGCAGGACTTATTAAAGTGGGGGGCGAAGGTCTGGTGGTATCGATCCTTAGCTTTTTTTCAGAAAACTGCGTGGCAGCAACAGCGTTGAGCCCCCGTACCTTGAACTGAAATAGCCCTTCGCCGGGAAACAGATATGAGAACAAAGGCTGCTGCGTTGAGTCCTCCTCAAGCATTTGCCCGGAACCCGCATTCAGGATCTGAACATGGTAATAAACCGTGCCGTGAACCGGTATCCAGGTAAAAATGCTGGTCAGACCTGAACGTATGGAATCTGTTGGGGAAAGCAGTAATATGGTCTGCTGGCTATAGTCCACTAAAGAATCAACTAAAAAGGGAATGGTGTTCCATTCCGTACAGGTAGCACTGTTACAGGCCTTTATCCTCAATTCATGTGGACCCGGCAAAAGAGACCACTTAAATTTTGTCGACACAACAAGGGTGTCAAGAAGAAGGGATTCCGGCAGGTCAAAGGATGGCTTAACAAGTTGAATATAATACCGGTCACTGTCCAGAACCTGCTCCCACCAGAATTCAATTAACCCGGCCGGGTATACATGCTGTTGCTGTGGAATGTGAACAGGCAAATGTTCCTGTTCCAGGTCCTCAACAAAAATGTCCGAGCACCCGGTTAAAAGTAAAAATAAAGTAAGGGGGGCGGTTAGTCTTCTCTTTCGCATAGTACAACGGTTAGTATTTGAAGTTCATTTCGATCTGGTCTTATGGAATACTGCTCAATAAAACTCCGTGCAGCATACCCTTCCATTTCATACAAAAGCCTGATAAGGTCTCCGTACACACCAATAAAGGAAACTTCCGTCCTTTTAAATACATGACCTTCCATTACCTTATCAGATTTCGTTTCGATCCCTGAGATCAATGGGGCCTTACCCTGCTCCTGGAATTCCCGGTATAGTTCGATCCAGTTCTTTAATACCGGAGCCTGCACTTTGGAAGTCAGCTCCTCATTGATCCCGGAAGCAGCCAGCTCCTTGCCCAGTGCCCTTTTTAGCTGAATATCAGGCAAGGCCTTCAGTAAGAATATTCCTAAAGCCGCAATGAAGGGTAATATGCTCAAAACCCGCTTATTCATCGGCTCTTACATAAGATGATGGCGGTCTGCAGGCGGTCATCATGCTTTAGTATTCGGGCAGTGATCCTATAGGGCGACAGATCAAGTAGCTCTAAGTAGGAAATAAACTCTTCGGAACGATGATATTTTAGTTTAACCGTACAAAAGGTGGAGAATTCCGCCCCGCCCGATTCCCTTTCCTTTTGTCCACTTATCTCCAATAACTCAACTCCGCTGGCCTCAATCTCAGAAAAGGCTAAAAGCCAGTAGCTAAAAAAATCCGACTTTTTGCTATAAACCTCGTTTTTAACAGGCATCTGCGCGCGAACATCAGAGGTCATCCTGTTGATCTGCATTCGCTTATTCAATTCAATGCGCTCCCTGAGCTTTGTGGTTTTACCGTCCAGGGTCATGGAATATCGAACACTGAACAGGAAGGTAGCTAACCCTAAAAGCCCCACATAGCCGAGTTTCCTTGTAACCTGAGCAAGGGAATCCACGATCTTTTTTCCTGTGCCTTTTAAGCCGGATCCCTTTATTTCATCCGGGCTTACCCATGCCCCTCCCGATCCGTTAATGGCTTTATCTTCAGGTATCGCAAAGCAAAGGGCCTCAGGCGTGGCCAGTGAAAAAAAACCGGACATCAGCCCGTCCCAGGTCTCCTTCTCAAGGCCAAATAATGTATCGGAGGAAATATAAAAAACATAGTCCCCCGGATCCAGCAGGGGATAAAAATCGTGGAAATCCTTGCCTCCTTCAACCGTTCTGCTGATCACACCGGAAACCTGAACTTCAAGCCATACACGTTCAAAAAAGGATCTTGCTATAAAGAGGACCGGCATCCCTTGCCTTTGCCAACTGTCTTTCCCCTTGCGAAAAAGCCCCTGTGGTGTTCTCCGATAGTGAATGACCCTGCTCATCTCAGTACGGTTGGCTTAATAAATACGTTGAGCTTTGTTTTGCCGGCAGATCTGTTGCGCTTGCTAAAAAACCATTTGATTATGGGGATCCTGGATAAAAGAGGAACGCCACTCCCTGTATCGTTCACAAACTTTTCCTCCAGTCCACCCAGAAGTACAACATCTTCGTTTTTGACCCGTATCATGGAAGTAAAAGTCCTGTTGACCTGCCCGGGAGGCGCCTCGGGAGCAATACGCGCCGTAAAGTCACTTTGAGATACCGTAATATCAAGGGTCACCTGATCGTCCCCCGAAACGATCGGGAGAATTTCAATGGCCAGGTCTGCCTGAACACTCTCATATTGCCGGGTAATAATGGGCTGGGGATTTTGAACCCCGACAATATTGGAGTTCTCCACCACATAGTACTCCGTGCTCCCTATCCTCAAAGACGCCGGATGCCCATTCAGGGTCGACAGGCTCGGCGTGGATCGGATCTTAACAATTCCATTGGTCTCAAGGGCCTGGACCGTCATATAGAAATGGTCCGATACGCCTCCCAGGTTTACCGCACCAAATCCTGCAAAGCCCTGAAGGATCGAATTAAGGGTCGTTCCATTAAGCACGTAATCCGCTTCAGGAAAAATAAGGCCACCGGATCCCGCAGGCTCCTCTCCAACTCCGAACTGTACCCCCGCACTAACCGCATTGTTCCTGTTGTAGTCCACGATCATCACTTCAATGAATACCATGGGTACGGGCAGGTCCACTTCCTCCAAAAACCTGGAAACCGCCTGTACATCCGCCTCAGCCCCGGACATCACCCAGGCATTTTGCTCTTTAAAAAGCTTGATCTCAATGCCGCTGGCAAGTGAGGTGGGAAGCACTTCCATAACCTCCTCTGCCGTCCGGTGAATAAAATGATATTTGGAAGTATAGCTGAGCTCCCTCACAGAAAGCGGACCAATAAAAAATATGCCGTTCCGCTTGTAATAGGTATACTTGGTTCCCTTTATCAGGCGATCCAAAAGTTCAGTAAAGGAAATCTCCTCCACATTGATGCGCACCTGACCCTGCAGCTTCTCATAAAGAAAATAACTTATCCCAAGCTTGTCGGCACTGGCCTTGATAACCTGCTCCAGGTCTTCACCAAGTGCCTGGATCCTGAGCAGGGAATCTTCCAAAAGCTCAACTGTAAAGTCATACCTGAGATCAGAGGTCCGGGAAGGGGCCTCTGCCGGCCCGGCATCTGGAATAAACAGGGTGTGGACCGGACTATCCCGGGAGCTATCGACCCGAACATCAAACCCGTTCGAAGCTCCCAAAAGCGATAGCCCCTGATAAACAGGAACATTTAAAAAGAAACCCGACACCTGCCTCTGTCTGAGCACCGGATCAACAACAATATTCTGACCGGTCAGCTCCACAATCCTTTTTGCAACAGCTAAAAGCGTGTCCTTTTCAAGGTCCAGGGTTAACACATCACTTTCTTCACTGTAGCCAATGCATACCGGCTCCGATCGTTCAAAAACGGGCAGTTCGATCCCGGGTCGCTTTCTCAGGGCTATGATGTTACCATATATATGAACGCCTATATCATGCACATCAATAAGATAAAGTAAGGCATCAAGGACCGTAACATTGGAAAAGTTATTCGCAACAGGTGCCGAAAAGCCCTCCCCAACATCTATGTTCAGCTCATATACGTCGGCCAGTATGGTAAGATACTCGCCAAGTGGAACCCCGCTTACAGAAACGTCAACCGTTTCATTTAAACCTGGCATTTCATCGATCAGAAGCTCAAGCTCGCTCTTTATGAAGTCCAGCCTATGCTGCCCTTCTGAACCAAACCAGGCCAGGAGGAGCATACCAATGCCCATGTATTTCCATTTACTGCTCATAATCCCGTCAAATAACCCGAAACATCCTCTAAACTTGCCTCCCCCTGAGACAATAGGCCAAGTGCCTTTTTTGCAATCCCTTCCGATTGCCAGTTTGGTATCCCAGCTGTAAAAACCTCCCGGACCCTTGTCGCATCAAGGGGCTGGATCTCATAGAGCGCCCGGCGCCCTGCATAACCAGTGTAGTAACACTCCTTACAGCCTACAGCCTTGTAAATGGGACCTTCGATCCCGTAGCTCTGTAGCCATTCCTTCACCTCATCCTCTTTAACCTTACAATGAGAACAGAGTTTGCGGATCAGCCTCTGAGCAATGGAAAGCACCAGGGTATCCGCGATCAGGTACTCGGGAATACCCATGTCACGAAGCCTGGAAAGCGTGGCAAGAGCCGAATTTGTGTGAATGGTCGAAAGAACAAGATGACCGGTAAGGGCAGCACGAACAGCTATCTGAGCAGTGGCAACGTCCCGTATCTCGCCAATCATAACTACATCAGGATCCTGCCTCAGAATGCTTCTGAGGGCTACTGAAAACCCAAGACCTATATCATCACGAACCTGAACCTGAGAGATCCCTTCAAGAGTGTATTCAATAGGATCCTCAACAGTAATGATGTGCTCAGAACCCGTATGAATGAATTTTAAAAAGGAGTAAAGTGAGGTGGTCTTCCCCGAACCGGTAGGCCCGCTAACGAGAACAAGGCCTTGCTTGCGCTTCAGGGTCTCCCTGACCCGCTCTTTATCCTGCACCTCCAAACCCAGACTTTCGATTTCCAATGCTTCATGCGAGGCACCCAATACGCGAAGTACCGCTTTTTCTCCATAAAAGGTGGGAATGGTAGACACCCGAAATTCCCGCTCCCGATGGTCAATGGTCATGAGCAACCGCCCATCCTGAGGCAGCCTTTTTTCAGCAATGTTCAGCCGGGCCCCAATTTTGATCTGGTTGATCAGCTTTTGATGCTCCTCTGATGTATACCTCGCTATCTCCTGAAGTGCCCCGTCGCTGCGAACCCTCAGGCGGGCAAACGATGCCCCCGCTTCAAAATGCAGGTCCGAAAATGATTGGTGTACGGACTGATAAAGAAACCGCTGAAGCTCACTGTCAAAATGCTGGCTCTGGCTGGGCGCCCTTTTGTAGTATTTGAGTAAAAGCTCATTGAGCTGCTCTGATGAAACAACCTCAACCCTGGCCTTCCTCTTCCTGAGCAGAAGAAAATCTTCCCGGATCAGCTCTTTCTTCTCCGGCCTGTCAGTGAGCAAAACAACCTCTGGCTCAGAACTCTTTACCACCGCACGAAGACTATATGCCTGTTCGGGGGAGAGCAACTGAACGTTCTGAGGTTCTATGTTTACAGAGGTGTCCATATTGCCTCCCCTTTAATGAACAGAATAAGGATCAGGCCAATGGCCAGATAGAATAAAAAAGGTATGGTCCGGAAATCTGCCCGGCAGCGGCCAGGGAGCCTCAGTATAAAATGCACAGCAATGGCAATAAAGGCGCTGATGGCTATCCAGACAAAGTAGATTGACGGGGCAATCCCTAATGAAATGGTGAACAGTAAAATGGAGTCTCCCATGCCCCAGGAGTCTTTAAATGATTTGGATCTTAGCCTCACCCATGTAAATGAACCAGCGATCATGACAATGGTCCCAGTGATATTGACCCCTGTGTTTATAAACCACCCTCTTGTAAACAGCCCTTTTGAATAGACCAGCCAAAAAACGAGAAGACAAAGGAATAAAAAAACGGGTACTTTCCTGTCAATATAGTCTTCAACGGCAATGGCTATAAGAATGGCCGTGAGTACCAGGCGGATCACTTAGTCTGGTATCACCTCCCGGAGCCTCTGCTCCTGGTCAATTTGCCACTTGTTGAACTGACCATCCCCATCAAAGTCCTCTACAGCAGTGGCCTCGGCAATAAACCCATGGGCCGAGGATTCCGATATGGTGATCCGGTAATAGGCATTCCCCCCCTCTGTAACAAGCTTCTCCTGCTCAAACCCAAGATCCGCAAGATCCGAAGAATACCTGGAGTTCATGTAATGATAGGACTCCTCCAATGTATAAACATGCTTAAGCTGAAGCTTGGCCTCAACCGTTTTGGTCCTGGTGATAAGGGGCGCAAGGCTCGGGATGGCCAAAACAACCAAAACCCCAATAATACCTAATACAACAAGTAGCTCGGTAAGGGTGAACCCTTTAAACTTTGATCTTATTTTTTTCATAAAACTCAGATTGGGTAGGCAAGGTAAAAAACAAATCCCAATGCTCCATGGACATTTTGTGCCAAAATGGCCAAACGGTGATTATTCATGGGATACAGACGGGCTAACTACCTTTAGGGCATGTAACCGGGCCGAGAAAAATGCCGAACAAAAGATCAGCAGACCCGCATTGGATAAAATGTACGGGTACCGGGTACCTATCGCCGACAAAAAAGACGTTCTCTCAGAGCAAAACAGCGGTATGTAAGAACCCCTCACAGGAAACTCACCTGACCTTATTAATTGACTGAAAAAATGATAGGCCTTCCGAAATATGCCGAAATCGGACAGAGCCCCGCCAGACCTTTCCACAAATTTGCGGTACGAGTCCAATCGGTACTCAAGCTGCTCAAAGTCCCACTTTAAACTCAGTACGATCAGCTCGCCCAATCTTTTATCCACTTTCCAAAACCGCGAAACGTTCGTCAGGTCAAAAATTTCCTTACGCCCATGTGCCAGATTATTCAGCGCTGTTGAGAAATACCGGTGATACCTGGTTTTCTTCCGCAACCCCGAACAAAGCCTGCTGATCTCAGGAACAGAGGTGCCGCTTCGGACCTGAATAGCCAAAACAAGAAGCGATTGCTGGGCACATTGAAGATCAAACTTCTCCTGAATGGCCGGGTAAACAGCCCCGTGATCAGCTTGCTTCCATAGGGCGAACAGGAGATCTAACCGCAACAGATCATGTTCCAGACTACCTGTTTCATAGCGTGGTGAGCCCGAACTTATCTGATCCTGATCAAATGGAAGAACCAGCATGGGGGAAATGTTCCTGAGTACCTGAATGGATAGCTTCGCAAGACTTTTCGATCCGCTCATAGGCCCTTGCCCGCACACCTCATGTCTCCTCCTGGCCATCTCTAAAAGAGCCCCGGCAAGATCAGGGTCTTCGCATAGATCCGAAAAACGTTCCCTGATGAAACTCCCAATGATCCGGCTTTCCAGATAAAACAGCTCCCTGTCAATGGATTCCAACTCCTCCTTCGGACGGAAATCGGGCATATTGAGCTCCTCTGTTCGCTCATGTACGAGATCCCTGAGTTGCTCGCTCCATGAATAGTGCTCCCTGGACTTATGTGCAAGAAGGGCAGCCAGTTCAGGTACTCCCCTTTCTTCGTAGATACCGGAGGCAAATTGATACTTGGCAGACCTCAGCTTCTTCATCTCAGGAGCGTCGCCGGATACATGACCAACCTTCAGACACAATACATCTACTATTTGCTCAAGAAGCCGGTTAAAAGCCCGCTTGCTTATTCGGTTGGGCAAACCTCCGGAGTCCATTTCTTCAAAAAGCTCCTTCCCCTTGTTCCGGCGACTAACCGGATTAAAGATCCCTAAATATCGGTATACCCTTCGCTTCTGGGTTGGATCAAGACCCTTATAGGCACTTTGAAGCTGAACGATCAATTCCTGAAACATGGGCCAATACAAATATTAACAGATCATTAAATGATGAAAATGACCTGACCTGAGCGTATCTGGCCTAATAAGCACAGCCTTTGGGATCCCTGACAGTAAACATGTTCTGCATAGCATGAACGTTTTTTGATGCCTGCTGCCTCATATGGAGCTCCTATTCCTGCATATATGACCGGTACATACGCTTAACGTTGGGGGCATTCTCAGAATTCCCCACCACATTAATGCCGTTAAAGGTATAAATTTTTCTGTTATACCAATATTTAGGGGTCAAACTCCCCCCTTCAGGCAGGGAAAACGCACCGGAATGCGAAACAAACACCTGGTCGCAGCAAACTGCAAAACCCCGGCAATCCCGCAAATAATCACCGTTTGGCCATTTTCAGGTAAATTGTCCAACACCGTTTCGAAAAATTGTTTGTAGTATTGGAGCAAAATTTCGTCATGGCTCAAAAACTCTTACTGGCCTCATGCCTCCTTGCCGTTTGCCTCAGGCTTCCGGCCCAGACTATTTCGGTCTCAACCGCCCAACCAGTCTGCCCGGGCGAGGCAGTAACACTAACCTACTCCGGCCAGCACGACTTCCTGTACTGGTGGAGCTCAACAGCCGAACGCATCAGCAAACCCTACAAGGCAAGCTGTATCGCCTATCCCACACAGGACTCCTGGTTCTATCTGAACATCCCCGCAGTGGATACCACCGGACCCGTTGACTCCATATGGGTGCAGGTTACCCCCGGAATATCCTGGTCCATGGTCAATGAGGTATACACCATTTGCCAGGGAGGCACGGCATCAGTTGCGCTCCCACCCGGACAAACCGAGCTCGGAACGATCGATACAACCTATACCGTCTCCGGAAATACCCTCTCACTCAACCCAAAGAAAACCCAGTACTACACCCTGAGCCAGGTAAATAACGGATGCGTCAGTGAAAAGGGATTTAAGATCGTTGTCTTAAGCTCAACGGCCAAAAAAGACTCCGTACTGGGGTGCCCGGGAGATTCCCTGCCCATACCGATTTATCATTTGGGAGGGGTCCTCTCAACCAGCAACGCCACACTGTCCTGGAGTGCCGATTCCAGCGCATGCTATGTGTCCAACTTTTCCTCAGGCCTGGTGACCAATACCTATTCCGATGGAGCGGGATGCTCGCAAACAGACTCCGTATTCCTGGCACTTGATGGAAACTACGCAAACTACAGCCTGCAGGGCGATTCGGTCACCCTCCCACTGGATACCCTTACCTATTCGGTCCAGCCAGCCGGATTCGACCAGGTCGAATGGTACTGGAACGGAAGCCTTATGGCCGATACCGCCACCCTGTCTCTTTGTGTGCAGCATACCGGAATACTCACCGCCCTTATTTCCAAGGGAAACTGCACCCGGCAAATCGAACGGATCATCCAGGTACAAAATACATTCGACGCCCGGCTTCACATAACCTCAGATAGCCTCGGAGTGATATCGGCCGCTACCGATTCCATTTCAGATGCCCAGTACGCCTGGAGAATATTCAACCGCCATGAGGATTATCCGGTAGGCAGCCAGTCACATGAACTGCAATTTACCGCCCCCTACCCGGGGATCTACCTCATACAGGTATCCATCACCTCGGTGGGTGGTGAGGCCATTTTAAGAAAAGCGATCCGAATTAATTAGTGAAGACCTAAACTTTCATATATGAACCCAATAAAAAGATCCTTCGGACTGATCCTGCTGACCGTGTTTATGTTCGATCTGCTGACCCCCACGATCACCTGGGCCCTCTCCGGCTCACCCACCTCACCCGAAGCCAGCGGATTTGCCGCCAACTCCCAGGAAAACATGGTTGACCTGTTCACCGGGGATTTCCAATACAATATCCCACTGCTCGATATTGAGGGCTATCCGATCAACCTGAGCTATAATTCGCAGATCCGTATGGACCAGGAAGCCTCATGGGTGGGCCTGGGCTGGAACCTGAACCCCGGCTCCATTGCAAGGGTGGTCAATGGCCTGCCCGATGATTTCAATGGAAAAAATAGGATTGCAACCCACACCAAAATGAAGGATCATAGAGTCATAAGGATAAAAACCGGCGTTGGCATTGAAGTGTTCGGGAAGCAAGGTGATTCTGAGTCGGGGAATCAAGGTGATGCTGAGTCCGGGAATCAAGCTAATCTTAGCCTCAGCCTGGCGATCCTCCACGACAACTACCGGGGATTGGGTTACGAACTCGGAGCCAATCTGGGCACCACACTAGGCGTGTCGGAAGACTTTGGGGCTTCGGTAGGATATTACTACAGCTCCTTCAGCGGAGCTAATTTTTCCTTCAATACGCAATTGAAGGGATTACCTGTTATGAACAACCTGATCGGAGGGAATATCTCCACCCGGGCAGGCCTGCAATCGGTTCAGTTAGGCTATGCCGATCTCACCGGAGGCTTTGGCAGGGGCTATACGGTCACTCCGCGAAAAGGACCGCAAACAAAGACCAGCTCGTTTGCCTGCTCCTTTGCCCTGGGCGTGGATGCAATACCCGTCAATGGCCAGGTAGAGTTCACCGGAAGCCAAACCACCACAACCATTGAGCAAGGAAGAGTGAGCGCACCGGCCTATGGGTATATGTACCTGCAAAATGCCAAATCTAAAAATGCCCTGATGGATTTTAACCGGGAAAAAGTGACCCTGATGAATAAAAATGCAAAAAACCTGCATTCCACCCAGTTGACCCACGATCTGTTCCAGGTTAACGGCCAGGGTCTATCGGCCTCTTTCCGACCCTACCGCTCAGATATCCCCACAGTGAAGGATCCTGACTTTAGGACTAGTAAATCTAATTCAACCAATGTGGCCGGAGAAATGTCAGGGGGAACAACACAGATCGGAGTTAATGCCTCCAGGCAAACGGTAACCGAAAAATCATATGGCTGGAAAACTCCGGCCATGGCATTCTTAAAATGGGGAGCAAGATGGCCCGATGCAAACAAACCCCTTGCAGAAACAGTCTACTTCATGGATCAGGATGAGATCCACAGCGATCCCTATAACAGATGGACAGAACTAAAGGAGAACGATCCCCTTTCCTTTGAAAGCAATGGGAGTATAACGTCCCCTGTTGCGGCATTCGACTATAAAAATGATCGGTATGATCGCAACAAGTCATTTGCCTTTTTAACAGCCAAACAGGCAGAAGAAGTAGGAAGATCGCTTAAGTTAAACTCCATTGGGTACGAAGATAAAGACGAAAATGTGAATGATCCAATAACTGACTTTGACGTATGGCGCGTGGATCCGCCAAATCAGCCAACTCCGCCAACTCAGATAACTGGACGAAAGGCAGATCACCTCTCCGAGATCACCATCACCAGAGAAGATGGCCAGCGGTATGTCTATGGCCTTCCCGTTTATAATAAGGTAAAGAAAGAGGTTGTTTTCAATGCTCATGGCGGAGACCAGGATAATACCCTTATTGAATACGAAACAGTTCCTGCTAATAGCCAGAGCCTGGCAGAAATTGATGCCAAAGGCCGGGACAACTTCATCCAGGTGACAACAACACCCGGCTATGCAGAGAGCTTTTTGCTTACAGAGGTGCTCTCCGATGACTATGTGGATCGTACCAACAACGGAATTTCATCCGATGACCTCGGCTCGGCTGTTGAATTCGGCTATTCCCGGACTTCAGACAGCTACAAATGGCGGATCCCATACAGGGAAAAATACGCCAATTTCCAAAGAGGAGCATCCACCAATGAGGTACAGGATGATCAGGGAGTCATCCAGTATGGAGAAAAGGAACTGTGGTACCTTACCAGGATCCAAAGTAAAAACTACGAGGCCAGGTTCGTCCTGGCCAATCGCGAGGATGGACTGGGCGTAAAAGGCAGGCATGGTGGCCAGCCAAGCCCCATCACAAACAAGGACCGAACCAAAAGACTGGTGCGGATCGATCTTTATTCAAGAGCCGATCTTCAGATCAACGGCATCTCGGGCGCCACCCCGATCAAATCGGTCCATTTTAAATACGACTACAGCCTCTGCGAAGGAGTGGACAATAATTCTTCACAGACAAACCTCAGTGGTAAACCAAATTACACCACTACCACAAATAACGGGGGAAAGCTAACCCTAAAGGAAGTCTACTTTACCTACGGAGCAAGCTCGCGTGGCGAGGATAACAAATACTTCTTTACCTACAACGGATTCAATGCCGACTATGAGCCGATGAACGTGGACCATTGGGGTAACTACGGGGTATATTCAGATGATGACTTTGACATTTTTCCCTATTCGGAGCAAGATGCGGCTGATCAGGATGAGTGGGCAGACAATTGGAAACTGACTTCCATTAGAACACCGGAGAACGCCACCATTGATATAGAATATGAGTCCGACAGATACCGCTTCGTTCAAAACAAAAGAGCCACCGTCCTGGTTGATGTGGTAGGGGCCTCAAATACCCAACTCTATAGTACAAAAAAAGATGATCTGTACGATGGCACAACCAACCATAACTACCTGTTCTTCCCCTTTCCCAGCAGTATCTCCAACGCTTCGGATCCCGACGAGAAGGAAGAGGCACTTGAGCAGGCATTTGAAGGGATCCATGAGCTCTATTTCAAGTTTTTCGTTGATCTGTCCAAAGATAACGGTACTGCCGATGAATACGTAAGAGGATGGGCACAGATCGAAAGTGTTGGTATTTGCCCGGATAACAACTCATACGGTTATGTTCAGGTGGCCTCTGAGCCGATTTCCGATGTGCAAACAGGTAGCTGCCATGTGATCTCCAAAAATGGCTGGGCACAGTTGCGCAACCAGCTCCCCGAACTGCTATACCCCCTATATTCACCAAACAGCGGAGCCGGAATAGTGGACGTGCTGACCTCCCTTGCCGGGATAGTCACCGAAATAATTGATTTTGCAACCCACCCCTACAGGTCCATGCGCCAGAAAGAACGCGCAAGGGCCTTTGACATCTCAGGAAGATCCAGGATCAAAATTCCCATTCTGGAAGAGAAGCTGGGAGGAGGTTCCAGGGTAAAACGCATATCGATCTCAGACAACTGGGGTGGTATGGACACCCCCAATGGCAGTTCACATACCTACATCACCGATTATACCTATGAAACCGAAGAGGGCAAATGTAGCGGCGTGGCCAGCTACGAACCCGTACATGCCGGTGAGGAAAATCCGTTCAAAACCGACGCTTCCTTCGCCCTGACCAACCGGCTGTCACCGGATATGCCAATTTATCAGGAAGGACCCTTCGGTGAAATGTACTTCCCCTCAGCCCGCGTAGGCTACTCCAGAGTGGTGGTGAGTACGCCCCAGCCTTCATTGGGCACTCCCACACCCACATTAAACTACGCAAAGGGAACAGGCAAAATGGTGCACGAGTTCTACACCACCAGGGATTTTCCCACCCGGGTGGAAAGATCAAGGCTTGATCGCTACTATGATCCTCCACTGGGTGCGACCGCCTTTTTTCCCCTTGGCTCAACTCAGGAAAGCCTGAAATTAACCCAGGGACATGTTGTGGAGACCAACAATATGAATGGAAAACCCAAGGCTGTCTGGAACTTCCCCGAAGGAGTGGACCAGCCTCTGACAGGTACGGAATACGTCTACCACACCTCTGGCAGCTCCGCAGGAACAGCCGGCCTTGACCTGTCCAATACAGTCAGTGCCAAGGATAGAAACACCGTTAGCTCTTCTCAAATGGGGGTCACCACCGACTTTGTGGTTGACCACGGAATAACAAAATCCACTTCAGTAGCAGGCCAGCTGCAAGGCAATATCGAATTCGCAGGAGGGTTTCCAATCCTGAACATACATAATATTGGAGGCGGACTAAATACCTCCGAGGCGGGCTTTATCTCCACTACCAAACATGTTCACCGCAGAGGACTCCTGAAAAAGGTCATCTCCTATGATCAGGGCTCCCGAACAGAAACCCATAACGACATTTACGACCGGCAAACCGGCAGCGTGCTTTCAACTCACCACAAAAATGAGTTTAACGACCAGTTCTACTCAGGTAACTTATTGGCAAGAATGGCCTACCCGGAAATGGATGCCGCCGCACTGAATGAGAATATGCTCACCAGGGTGACAAAGGTATCTGGCACAAATGGCATCTATGAGCTGTCCACCCCACTGATCAGTTCGTCGGATCTCAAAGAGGTGTTCATCCCCGGAGATGAGGTATACCTATGGAATAGTACCGATCATAAGCGGCTATGGGTGAATCAGGTAAATTCCAACCAAATTTGGCTTATTGACCGATACGGGACGCCTTTCAGCTCCTCAGCCTCGGGATCTTCCATAAAGATCCTGCGCAGCGGCCATCGCAATAAAATTCAGGACCTGATCTATAACCTGGTTAGTCCTTTAAACTTGACTGTGTGGTATAAGACTAATACATCAATACCTAAGGTGCTTGATGCCCAGGCAGTGGAATATTCCGATAAGTGGTCCTATTTCTGCCGTGCTGGGGATAACCGCCAACAATCCAAGTACAACCCTTATCTGACCGGAGAAAAAGGTCGCTGGAAAGCCGAAATGAACTGGGCCTATCTCACTACACGAAAGAATACCTATCAGCAGGCTAATGGAATGTACGAGCGTTATATGGAATTTTGGTGGTATAATACAAAAACACACCTCTATACCCCTACCCCGTACTATTCCGGCTGGGTATGGCAAACCAGATCAGATCGTATTTCGGCTTATGGAAATCCGGTAAGTGAGCTCAATGCCCTGGGCCGCTTTACCAGCCAGCAATGGGAATACAACCGGTCGTTTGTAACGGCAAAGGCCGATAATGCAAAATACCAGCACTTTGGGGTCGACAACTACGATGCAGCTAAATATGATATGAACCTAAGTAGCGGGACCTTTGATCGGTTCAGGCCTAGGCCTGCAAGCTACAGCAATGACTGTGCCCACACCGGAACCTACTCCCTTAAAGTAAACCCCAATACCTCAGCTAAGTATGATCTGTCCCCCCAGCCATGTACGGATGATAACATTATCTGTATCTCGCAGGAACAAATGCGGATTTATCTTAATTTGTTTTGGAATAGTAAGACAGGTGCCTTTAATTACGCGGGGTTCACACATGAAGTCCTGAGGTCTAAGGATCCCAAAATAGTTGCTTATGTTCAGGCACTTCTCCAATCCATGGTGGATTTTGAAAGTACCAGCGGAATGCTGGAAGACGAGTTTTGCTTTCCTGCATGCCCCTGTGAGCAAATACCAGTCCATCTTTCGAAGGGAAGCAAGAATAACCCCGACCGGTACCTGGCCTCGGTATGGGTACATGCACCAGGATTAAGCGGACACAATATTGATTTTGCTCAGCTTGAGCTAAAAATAGGCTCCAATACATTCACGGCCAGCCCCGTGAACGGAAAAAGCCCCATGATCGAAGGATGGCAGCTGCTGGAACTGGAGTTTAGGATCACCAATCAGTCACACCCTTATACGCTTAAGCTTAAAAATACCTCCACAACAGAAACATTGTATTTCGATGACCTGAGACTCCAACCCCTTGAGAGCAACCTGGTCGCCTATGTATACGATCCCGTAACGCTCAGACTGGTAGCCGAGCTTGATGCAAACAACTTTGCAACCTTCTACCAATACGACGAGGAAGGAAGGCTCACCCAGATCAAAAAGGAAACCGAAAGAGGGATCTACACCATTGAAGAAAACAACTATTTCCTCAAGGCAAATAATTAATTTCCCAAAACGAAAGACCATGAAAAAGTTATTCCATACCTTCATCTTCGGGTTGCTTTGTGCTCTTTACAGCTTTGGGCAACACAATCGCTACGAAACGGAAATGCGCCTGGGAACCCTGGGAGTGGGTAATGCCCTTACCCTCACCGACCCGCTATACCTTACTAACGTTAGCGCTGAGCACTACCTTAAAAGAGAGGCAAATGTATATGTGCGCATTAGTGACCGGGTAGGTCAGCCCGCTCCCATGACCTCCTACCATGTTACGGTAAACCTAACCGCTAAAAGCTCGGATCGGTCCGGAAACAGCTTTTCTGAAAACTTTAGTTTTACCATGACGTATAATCAGTCCTCCAATACAGATTATAGAGGCATTAAAGTTGCCCCTACCAAACGGGCTCATAGGATCGTGGTAAAGGTCACTTCCATCACGTGGCATGCCTGTGATCCAGGCCCATCTTGCCCAGGCTCCTCAACCCCGCCGGAAAACCTCTATATCGGAGCAATCATGGAATTTGACCGCACAGTGCAATACGGTACTTCAGGACTTGCACAGGTTTCCTATGTTGGAAAACAGGTTATCAATACAGCAACAAATCGAAGTGTTAAGGTCTCCTGGGCTCCCGTTGAGGGAGCTCTGTGGTATGATCTGGAATATACCTACGTATGGGGAACTGCCAGTAACAGTAAGTACGACTTTTCGAAACGGAGCACCCGGATCCAGGTTCCCCCGGTTTACTCCTCACCCCAACAATATCCGGTAGCGTTGGGGTTCTCTCCCTTTTCACCCTTTCTACAACCGACCTGCTCCTACGAGATCCCGCTGATCTATCCCGACGGATACCTGGTGTGGCGTGTTCGGGCGGTGTCCAAAACAGCAGATCAGTACCGCAATGTTTTCTATGGCCCCTGGTCCCTGACGACGGTGTCGGGGACGATCTCCTCCCTTCCTCCATCAAGCCTCTCCTCCCAATATAGTCATGAACTAATTGATTATCACGATATTAGTGCATCACATGGCCAGGATCACAACCCAAAACTTAACTGGCAGCACAAAGCTGTTTTTGCCGAGGATGCAAAAAGAAAGGATGTCATTCAGTACCTGGATGGTACGCTTCGTAACCGCCAATCGATAACCAGCCTGAGCTCCGAAGAGCTGATCCTGGTCCAGGACCAGATATACGATTACCACGGCAGACCCGCGATCTCAACACTGCCGGCCCCTACCAACACTACCCCAAACAAGGCCCTGAGGTACCAGTCCGGGTTTACGCTCAATTCCTCAACCCAGCCCCAGCCATATTCCTATGAAGACCTGCTTTGGAGCGGCAGTTGCGGCCCAGCTGCCGCCGGTACCATGTCCACCTCTAGCGGGGCAAGCAGGTACTACTCCACCTCCAATTCCAATACATTAGAACATCATGCACACCTCCCCGATGCCGAGGGAAGGCCTTTTGTGCAAACGGAGTACACCCCCGACAACACCGGCCGCATTCAGCGAAAATCACTCCCCGGTGGAGATCATGCCCTGTATTCCGGACACGAAACAGTGATGCGTTACGGCGTTCCTGCCCAGGAAGAACTCGATATCCTTTTTGGTAACGACGTGGGCTACAGCTCCTTCTACCGAAAAAAAATGACCCGTGACCCCAATGGGCAGCTCTCGCTGGAATACGTGGACCTGGAAGGTAGCGTGATCGCAACGGCCCTTGCCGGAGATAAACCAGCTGCATATGAGGCAATCCCTTCCTATACAAGTAATAATGAGCAGATGACCGTGGAGATGATCCCCGAAATCCAGGCGGTGGACCTAATTGACGGAACGATCAGTTTCTCGCAAAAATTTTTAGTGGAATCAGATGGTGATTCCCAGAGCTTTAGCTATCAGTTCTCCCCCCAGGTAATACAGGACATTTGTGAGGAGGTCTGTGCAACCTGCGTTTACGATCTGGAAATCACGCTCGAAGATGAATGTGGCAAACTTGTTTATGGCCTGTCGGAAACGATCGGTGACCCGGATGCAGTGGTCGCCAGCGAACCCTGTGATGCAAGTACCCCTTATCTGATCCCATCCGTTCAAAAAACACTGGACATTGGTGAATATACCCTTTCCAAAGTGTTGCGGGTAAATCAGCAGGCCGTCGATAATGCCACGGCAGCATACATAGAAGAATGTGCAGATGATTTTGCCATCTACCATAACAATGAGCTGGAACTTGCTGATGATGATTGTAATAATCAGGTGCCTTGTGAAGAAATGGCCGCAGAGATCGTTCGGGAACAGGACTACGAGGACTTTGATGACCCATTGAGATACACTCAGGACTTAGCGCATTATACCAATGAGGCCTGTGGCTCCTCCGACCCCTGCTATATGGCACTGGTCCAAATGATCGCAGACGTTAGCCCCGGCGGGCAGTACGGACATTACTTAACAACAGATCCAAATTGGACACACTCGGTATATAATAGCTCATCCGGAAATACCTGGAACAACCTGCCTCTTAATCCTAATACCGGTTTGCCATACAAATACAAAGATGAAAATGGCGACGACGCCTACATCACCGTCCACGGTGATGGAACCAACTTTACCCCTCCCGTATCTGCATCTGCCACCCCCGTTCATTTGGGAGGAGACCTCTACGAAATTACTCCCGATGAGCTCGCCCAACGCTCAGACTTTATAGACCTCTTCGAAGAATCCTGGGCAGAAGCCCTACTTAGCCTGCATCCTGAATACAATTGCTATTTGGATTGCGTTGAAGAGCTAAGGCCTGCCTTCATTTTCGAAAACGAACTGAACCATACCACTAGCTTTGCCGATGCTGTGGCCGACGGATATATCAATTCAGGCGGCATGCTTCAAATACCCGGTACACTAGATCCACATTTTACCATCCCAGGTACTTGTGAAGACCTCTCAGGATTTAATGGTAAACTAAACTCATACGATCCATTATTACCATATTGTATCGAAAAGATAGCCCATGACCTTACTACTCTCACTCCGCTTGTTACCCTTACTACCCCGAATTCAGTAACACCATGCAACTTTAGCTTGCAGGAATGTGATAAGGACCGGTATTGGACTATCCTGCGAACCTTATATCTGAGCACGCGATATGAGCATGTTCTTGATCCATGCGATTATTTGGACTGTACCATTCCTTCAGGATACCAATCCGTCTTTTTTAATAACCCTGAAGACGATCTTGAAAGTATGTTCGGAGATCCGCTTCCCGATGAAGCAACAGCAAATAACTGGATGAGCACCGATATCGGCTCCACTTCCATGGACGCCGGAAATGTAAATAACTGCTATACCTATTGCCATAGCATGGCCGATAGCTGGATCCTGGCGCTTGAAGGTTGTGAAGAGGTGAACTCAACCTGGTGGGACAACCCTGCAAACATCATCACTTTAAAAAATGCATTGATCGATATCTGCCAATGGGGCTGCGATCAGGGATATCCATCGGGAACCAGTACTGCAACCGGATCTTCTGCCCCCACCTACACTTCTTTTGAAGACGCCATTGAAACCCTGGTCTATGGTGGTTCTGCTGCAACCAACCCAGGTTGCGTAGCAGAATTGATCACAACCCCCGGACCTTACCTGGGGCCGCTTACCATTGCCGCTAACAACACTGCCTTGATGGCCCGAATAGGCCTGTCACCTTTGGATACCTGTTCCTGTGAGCTTATACTTGATGTAAAGGATGAGTTTGAAACGCTTGAAACCGCTGGCGACCTGCCCGAAGGAGTTCACTCCCTGGAAGGATATTTTTACTATACAGGAAAGGGAGTTCCCGATATAGGAGGCCTGGTATGCGCCTGCGAGGAGGTGATCAGCCCCTCCAGCTGGAGCACCGGTTTCGACTGGACCGATGCGCATGCCCTTTCACTGCAGCAAGACCATTCCGATATGCTCATCCCCAAAAGCTGGTCCTGTGAAGACTGTATTACCTGTAACCAGCTAGACGCCGCTGAGAGCTATCTGAGCAATAAATACACCTGGTTCGACTTTGAAGACCATCCGGAGCTGGTAGCCCGGTTTCTGAGCACGACCCACAACATGCAGCTGTCGGCAATAGATGTCCTTGACTTCAGGCAGACCTGTGATAGGAATTGTATAGGAGATATGTATTGCCTGGATTATGTTCATATTGTAGAGCACTTGCGCACAATACTGCTTGACTTTCCCGGGCTGGTGCATCTGCAAAACCTTCCCGGTCAATATACTTGGGAATGGACGTTCCTTGAAGACTATATTAATCCGGCAGGCCTTGGCAGCCCCAATATAAGAACATTTTTTGAAACCACTCCTACCGGAACCAAATTCGTGGTTGCTTTTTTTTCTGGTGACACCTTTGAACTATGCAGAATTGAGTTCGATCTGGGATCCTATTCCCAGGAAGAATATTTGAGATACTTTGGATCAACTTCATCAATTGTAGATCTATGGTTATCACATGATGAAACGGATTGTTTCGTATGGAACATTATTCTTTTCGATGGAAAGAGAAGAAAAAAGGAGCATCTTGAAGGATACACAGACTGCTTTTCGGATATCTGCAATAACGAACCCACACTTTGCTCAGGAAACTTCCCCTTTACGGAGGATCCCTGTACAGAGGATCTGGAGGCCTTAGCCTATCACAACGCAACAGTATTGTACGGGCAGTATATTGAGGAACTATCGAACGAATTTCGGAACCAGTACATCTCATCCTGCCTGGGACTGGACCAGACAACAGGACTTGCCGAAGAACTAAAGCGAACATACGACTACACCCTTCACCACTTTACGCTGTATTACTACGACCAGGTTGGCAACCTCACCAAGACAGTGCCTCCGGCAGGAGTTTCATTGCTCACATCCGCCCAGATCACTGCAGCCCAAAATTATAGGGCAGGAAGTACGGCAACAGCTACGTATCCAAACCATAGCAAAAAATCAACGTATAGGTTCAATACCTATAACCAGGTCGTGAAGCAGAAAACGCCGGATGGAAACGGAAAAAAATTCTTCTACGACCTTGGAGGAAGATTGATGGCCACCAGAGATGCCGCCGAACGAACCGCCTACACCCTATACGACGGGCAGGACCGGGTATTTGAATCGGGCCGGATGTACAACAGCACCTATGTTTCTTCCGGAATTGCTCAGGATGCGTTTGAGTATTGGAACTGGATCTCGGGCGGAACCAGAAAGGAAGTTTCCCGAACCTGGTACGATGAACCCAATCACTCTACCATAGTCAATGAATTTTCCAATGACGCACAGGAACGGCTCCGAAACCGGGTGGCCGCCATGGGCTATTTCCTGGAATATGACTTCAAAACCTCCCCTATCAGTTGTGAAAGCGCCAAATATTTCTCCTATGATTTCCACGGTAATGTAAAGGAACTGGTCAACTACCTCCACGAACTGAAACTTTGGGGACATGGATATAAGGGAACCCTGTATGACTACGACCTGATCTCGGGAAATGTCAAACGGGTCCACTATAATCCCGATGGGCATCTGGACCGATTGGAACACCGGTATGAATATGATTCCGATAACCGCATCACCGAAGTCTATACAAATGACACGGAACTGATCCTTGACAGAGATGCCAGATACACCTATTATCACCATGGACCGCTGGCGCGTGTGGAGATCGGACAGGATGATCTGCAGGGAATTGATTATGCCTACACCATACAGGGCTGGCTCAAGGGAATAAATGCCGCAGGAGTCGCTTCGGATGAAGACCTGGGGGGAGATGCCACTTCCTCCCCATCCTCAGGCCATACTGATTTTGCCCGGGATGCCTACGGCTTCGTCCTGAACTACTACAGCGGAGATTACGACCCGATCGGTGGAAGCAACGGACTGACACTGTCCGGAATGAACAGTGTTAGTCCCACGGACCTGTATAACGGGAACATCAGTGCCATGAGCTCGGGCTTGCTGGACATTGACGAATCCGCCGTTTCCCTGGGCATGAGCAAATACCGCTACGATCAGCTTAACCGGATTACTTCAAGGAACTGGTATGAACACGGGGCAACAAATACCACTGACTGGACCGGAGCCACTTCAGGCAACAAATACAAATCGCTCTACTCCTATGATGCCGACGGAAACCTGGACGCCTTGGAACGCTGGGGAGCAACCGGCAGTCAGTTCGACGATCTCAGTTACGAGTATTATTCGGGATTGAATAGATTAAAAAGGGTGGATGATCCGAGTGGAACGTCCACCGGTGTCGGGGATCTCGCTGACCAAACCGGCAATAATTACCAGTACGATGCCACCGGCAACCTGATACAGGACAATGCAGAGGGCTTTACTGATATTGAGTGGGGTATCAATGGCAAGATCCGGCACATTGAAAAAAATGGAAACCCGGAACTGGAGTTTAAATATGGCCCCGATGGAAACCGAACGGAAAAGATCATCAAGTCAGGCAATTCGTATCAGAGGGATTGGGATAAATATGTTTATGTCACAGATGCACAGGGAAATCTGCTCATGAAGTACAGATCTTTCTTTGATAATGATCATGTATTACAAGTAGCCGAAAAACCTATTTACGGCTCAGACAGACTTGGATATAAGAGAGGAGAGAAGAAGCTTGCTTCCCATGTCGTAATAGGTATCTTGTACCGTCCAGATGGATCATTTGCATGGGTTAGAACTGAGCCTCTTTCTAAAGATGTGGCGAGATACTCCATCACTACCGGGCTAAAGACCTACGAATTAACCAATCACCTTGGAAATGTATTGAGCACGATCTCAGACAGGACGTATATTTCCGCTACCACTACTGGTGGAAACATCAGTTCAAAAGACCCCGATGTCCGGACCTATCAGGATTACTATCCCTTCGGAATGTTGATGCCGGGTCGCCACGACGAGATCAACGGCAACCCCTACACGTATGGCTTTAACGGTATGGAACGGGACGATGAAGTAAAGGGGGCCGGGAATGCGATCAACTTCAAGTTCCGGATGCACGATCCGAGGTTGGGTCGCTTTTTCGCGGTTGATCCGCTGGCTGCCAAGTATCCTTGGAACTCGACCTACGCATTTGCTGAAAACAGGGTAATTGATGGGGTTGACTTGGAAGGGGCAGAATATCTTACAGCGAATGCGGCAAGAATAGAAGCTGTACGTGGCAGGATTAAGTTAAAAGTTTCCAATATGAACTTTATAACCCGAAATGCTTGGCACAGAGCTAATAATGATCCAAAATATTGGAAGGCTGGATACATAGGAATTGATCGAACGGTTGCCGAAATAATATACAATAACCCAAGTGCTACAGCCGCGTCGACAGTAAACTTGCCTTACACTCCTGAAATTGCTAGGAGGATAGCAAGTATGAGCAATAAAAGGGGTGACCCCAATCATGTAGCTTCTCAGCATCGAATAGTCAGCCCGACTACGAAAAATGGGCCATCAAGCAGGGGGAGCGTGTCAGGAGCTTCCAATATGGGTAGTGCTGCGGCTAAAGGCACCATGGCTCTCAATGTAATCAATTGGGCATTTCAGAATTCATTTTGGATAGCAAGAATGTATGAAGAAAGTTTAGTAAATAAGCAGCTAGAAGATGTATTACCACAAGCTGTTTTAGATGTTCAAACGGCATTGAATGCTGACATGATACCGGAAAAATATCAAAATAAGGAAAGCCTCACTAATATTTTGAATGTTATACTGCAAGGTGAAAACACTACTGATGATCAAAAAATATACGACATAGGGATCAATATTGTGAAGAAAATATCGGGAAATTACCGAAAACCTTTGTCATCACCAATATCACCTGAAGATGATGGTGCCGCCCGCCGGGATAACACAAGAACAGCAACGCCTAATAGCCGGGAACCATAATGTCAGCACGCGTTTTATTGTGTTTGCTTGCGGTACTGCTTTTTGGATGCAGGTCCGTATTAGAGAAAAAAATCATTGGCTTTTATAGCATTGATAAAATCACATATAAGGAGCAAGACATAATACACGACTTGGGAGTTAACTTGATTAGTTTTAAAAAAAATCGAATATGTAATTTGCCACCATTGCAGTCATTTTCATCAATTAAATTAAAAATAAAGGAAGGCAATTGGTCTATAAATGAAACGGATACAACGTTAGTAATAGTCGCAGATCATGTGGTTTTCAATGGGGTTTATAAGGTGTCATTTAAAAAAGACTATGAAAAAAAGCTATTGAAGCTCGTTCTTGAGAGTGATAATACGTACTTAATTGCTTCAAAGGGATTACAACATTTTGATTCTCGCAAGGATGATTGGTAATTATGAAGTTATGTTCACTGCCTGATCTTTTTTCCCCCTACCTCATTCCACAGAGATCTTGATTCCATTCAGCGGTAGCAGACAGCTTCCAATCGTTCGCAGGTTGGTTAAGCAGCTGTTTTCATCTGCCTACTTCCCTTTCGCCATAAAAGCAAAACTACAGAGTTAGCTCTGTAGCTAGCTCTGTAATTAATGCTGTATAAAAACTTACATTTCAACAACTTATCAAAATATTATTTTTATAGCCCTAAGGAACAAGCATACTCCAAAATAGAATGCTAACGACTGCCCAAAAGCAAGCGACAAAAGCCCCCAAAAAGATCACCTTCAAAGGAGTGATCGTTCAAATTTCAAGTTCCAGACTCCAATCAAGGGCAATGGCCCAACGGGTAGCCTGCGCAGCAGCTACCACACCGCCCACCGGGCGGTGAAAAAGCGCGGAGCGCAAGGCGTCCGAAGGACGGCTAAAGAAATCGCCATCAAAGGAAAAATCGTTTCAATATTAAGTTCAGTGCTTCCCTCAGGGGCACTGACTGGCCCTAAGGGACACGATACTCCAAATAGAATGCCGATGACTGGCCAGAAGCAGGCAACGAAAAGCCCCCCAAAAGGTCGCCATCAAAGGAGTGATCGTTCAAACTCCAAGATCTTGACTCCCCTCATGGGCACTGACTGGCACTAAGGGACACGATACTTCAAATAGAATGCCGACTACTCGCCAGACGCAACCGACAAAAGCCCCCCCAAAAGATCGCCTTTAAAGATGAGTTCGTTCAAACTCCAAGATCTTGACTCCCCTCATGGGCACTGGCTGGCACTAAGGGACACCGATCTTTCAAATAGAATGCTAACGACTCGCCAGACGCAACGGACAAAGCGCGCGCACCGCCCTCCGGGCGGTGAAAAAAAACAGTATTAGAAGTTGGGGGTATCAAATAGTCGTTTTCGGACTTCACAGATGGACAATCCATCCGTTTTGCTTCGTTTTAGTCGATCCGCAACTTGCTTTTTTCGGTCGCTGGCAAAACTTATTAACATTTGCTCTTTTTCGCCGCTATTCCTTTGCCTGCTTGCTTTTCGGCCCCTTTTTTCTTCTTTCTTCTTTTTCTTTTTTTCGCCCCCCGCTCGGCGCGCCCGGCCGCTCGCCAGCAAGGGGGTGGGCCTAAGGAAAAAAGTAAGCAAAAAAGAAAAAGCAAAGCAAAAAACCAGCCGGAAAAGCTGGCCCTAAGGGCCAAAACCACTTGCAGGCAGGTTTTGGCCAGTGCTAAAACGACTAAAACAGGCGAAAAACACACCATATTATAATGGACTGTCGACCAGCAGCGAAAAAATCCGAATAATAAACAGGCGTTTTTAGCCTGCTTATTTCTCTGTCGCCATAAATCAAAAACTACAGAGTTAGCTCTGTAGCTAGCTCTGTAGTTTTAATAACAAAATGAAAGGCTCTTTTCGATAAAACACTTTGCTACTATTATAGCTATAATTCTCAAATAGTCAGTTAGTTACTACAATAAAAGGTAACGGACAAAGAGCCCCCAAAAAGTACTTATCAAAAGTCGAGTGCTTCATATAGGCAACTCAATACTTCATTCAAGGGCACTGGTACGACGGTAGCCTGCGCAGCAGCTACCACACCGCCCACCGGGCGGTGCAAAAAGATCTCCTTCAAAGAAAAAGTCGTTTCAATATCAAGCTCCTTGCTCCACTCAGGGGCAGCGGACTGGCACCCCCCAAAAAGAGTTTGTTAAAAGTCGATTGCTTCATATGGGCAGCCCGATACTTTACTCATGGGCACTGGTCCAACGGGTAGCCTGCGCAGCAGCTACCACACCGCCCACCGGGCGGTGCAAAAAGACAACCTTAAAAGTCGATTCGTTTCAATATCAGGTTCTTTGCTCCACTCAAAGGCGGTAAACCGAGCCCCCAAAAAATTGCTCCTTAAAAGTCGAGTGCTTCATATAGGTAGTTGGTTACTCTAATCAAGGGCACTGGTCCAACGGGTAGCCTGCGCAGCAGCTACCACACCGCCCATCGGGCGGTGCAAAAAGGACAACCTTAAAAGTCGATTCGTTTCAATATCAAGCTCATTGCTCCACTCAGGGGCAGCAAGCGACCCCCCCAAAAAGAGTTTCTTAAAAGTCGAGTGCTTCATATGGGCAGCTCGATACTTTACTCAGGGGCACTGGTCCAACGGGTAGCCTGCGCAGCAGCTACCCACCGCCCGTCGGGCGGTGCAAAAAGACAACCTTAAAAGTCGATTGCTTCATATGGGCAGCTCGATACTTTACTCATGGGCACTGGCACGACGGGGTAGCCTGCGCAGCAGCTACCCACCGCCCGACGGGCGGTGAAAAAGCGCGAAGCGCAAGGCGTCCGCAGGACGGCTAAAGAGATCTCCTTCAAAGAAAAAGTCGTTTCAATATCAGGTTCGGTACTCCACTCAGGGGTAGCAAGCGCCCCCCCAAAAAGGACTTATCAAAAGTCAATTGCTTCATATGGGCAGCTCGGTACTTTACTCATGGGCACTGGCACAACGGGTAGCCTGCGCAGCAGCTACCACACCGCCCACCGGGCGGTGCAAAAAAGACAACCTTAAAAGACGATTCGGTTCAATATCAAGTTCAGTACTCCACTCATGGGCGGCAATTGGGCCCCAAAAAAATTGCTCCTTAAAAGTCGAGTGCTTCATATAGGCAGCTCGATACTTTACTCAAGGGCACTGGCACAACGGGTAGCCTGCGCAGCAGCTACCACACCGCCCACCGGGCGGTGCAAAGAGACAACCTTAAAAGACGATTCGGTTCAATATCAAGCTCCTTGCTCCAATCAAATGCGGCAAACTGCCCCCCCAAAAAAAGGTTTTCAAAAGTGGAGGGTTTTAAAATAGTCAGCTCAGTACTTTGTTCAGGGGCAATGGATAAGGCTCACCAGCCGTCACATTTTATTCTTCTCCTTTCCAGTCCCTAAGAACAATGGCTTTCCCGTATTTTTTAACTTCCAACTTTTGTCCTTGTTTCCATTCTAACTCCCGGATAATATCAACCGGCAGAGTAATGGAATAGGTTTTGCCACCGCCTACCTTGGCCAGCTTGCGAGTGTTTCTGTCCTCTAATTTTTTTCTTGTCATGTGTGCAAAGTTAGAAAATTAATTACAGAGTTAGCTCTGTAGCTAGCTCTGTAATTAATTTATTTAAATAATTGTATTTCAATACTTTATTAAAATTGTGTTACGAGGCTATATGAAAATAGATTAATTTTTAAAAAATTTGATCCGGATAATGAACTATAGATCTTTTTTGGCGTTATCATACTTTCATAACTATGGGCTGGAGCGTTCGGTTGCAAGACTCCGACTGCTCTGGCACAGACTCTTTTTTATCAGGGAAAGGCTCCGTACATAGCAGCGGAGCTTTTCTTTTTTTGTCGGTTGGGAACACAAAAAGTCTTTTTCCGAGCCTGTCGGTCCGGAAAAAGGTTGTACCGCTTCAACCCCTGGCCCTTAGGGCCACCCCAAGATCTAAAAAAAGAGAGAAAAGAGGGCCCGGGAAACCGGGCCGGCCCACCCCCTTGCTGGCGAGCGGCCGGGCGCGCCGAGCGGGGGGCGATGGCCGGCTTCCGCCGGCCACCTTTTGTTCATTTCTTTATTTGCCCCGAGCCATTTTCCCTTTGTTATTTCGCCTTCGGATCGAACCCCAAAAACCACGAGGCGATGAAACATTTGCAAATACACAACCCGCGATTTATTACCTATTCCGACTCCCTTTTTACTGCGGATGTTCTGGGTGGGGTAGACCTCCAGCAAATTGAAAGAATGATCTGCACCCTGCGGATCACCTACCAAAGCTACCCGCCACTGCGTACCACGCTCGACCTGTACAGCGACCAGCAAACCGATAAGCTGGTCCGCACCCTTTGCGATAAATGGCAACTGCCGCTACTGGAAGTGTCCAAATCGGTTCACTTGCTTACTTCACAGCTCGAAGCCTATAAACTCAAACGCCTCCAATACCCCGAAGACCACACTGAACAGCCCTTCGAACTAAGCGAAGAGGAAGCCAAACAAGCGAAAAAGTATCTCGCGAACAAAAACCTGATCAAAAACCTGCAAAAAGATCTGGAACGGCTGGGTATTCTGGGCGAGTCGGAAAACGGCCTGATCCTTTTTTTGGCGATAGCTTCCCACCGGTTTAGTAATCCCTTCTCAGTACTCTGCCTCGCCAAAAGTGGAATAGGCAAAAGCTACCTGCTGCAAAAACTTTCCGAATGCCTGCCACCCAACTGGTTCAGCTTCCACACCCAGATCAGTGAAAACGCCCTGTACTACTTCGATAGTCAGCAGATCGACGGAAAGGTGCTGTTTATCGAAGATCTCGAGTGGACACAAAAGATGTTAACCCCCCTCGCTACCCTGCAGACGCAAGGGCGGCTGGTTAAAACAAGAGCGACCAAGGATAAGGATGGCATGTTGCACACCACCACTTTTGAGGTGGCCGGCAAGCTCTGTTTGATCGCCTGCGCCTACTCCGAAAAAAGCTACGACCAGTTGAGTCTGCCGTTTTTATGCCTGCACCTGAACCACAGCTCTACTCAGGATGAGAACGTAATGGACTACCAAAAGAAACTCCGCGCCGGATTGATCAATGAAAGCGATATAGCCCAGACCCAACGCAAGCTGCAGTGTGTGTTGGCTAGTTTGGAAAACGTACGGATCGTGAACCCCTTCGCCCCCCTGATCACCTTACCTGAAGATCTGCCGCACCCCCGGAAGACCTTGCTGCTGCTACTAAACTTCATAGATATTATCACCTTCTTTTTTCAACGCCAGCGGAAGGAAGTGACCGATGAGGCCACTGGCGAAGTGTACATCGAAACTCATCCCGACGACATCGAACTAGCCTTTTCCCTTTTGAAGAACTGCCTGCTTCGCCGGGCCGATGAGCTCAGTACCCCCGCTCGTGGGTTCTACAACTGGTTGCAAACGTTCCTAACCGAGGCCAAAACGAATCAGTTTATGGCTCTGGACCTGCGCAAGGTCAAGCGCATACATCCAAGAACGCTAAACCGCTACCTGCAGGAACTCACCTTGTTCCATTATCTACAGATTACCGGTGGAAACAAACACCGCGAAGGCTATCAGTACAAGTTCTCGAACCTAAATGAGCTCTCAGAAAAGCAAAGTAGCATTGGTCAAAGCCTGAAAAAAACGTTGGAAACGATCAGAAAAGCCTATGTAACCGGTCAAAATGAGGCATTTACCCCTGAAAAACCGGTAAAACCGGCAAAAAAGAGTAGGTCAGTTGGCCAAAACGGGGTGTCTAACGCTCCAGCCCTTGCCCCGACTACAAAAAACGGTAGGACGACACCAACTCCAAAAGTCTATAGAACCCAACAAGTATAAAAGATGAAGCTAAGCGAGAACCATAGCGTCATTCTGAGCACCTATACCCAATGGTTGCAAACGCTCGGCTTCTCAGCTGTGGTTGTATACGGCTATCCCAAAATGGTACGTCACTTTTTAGTTTGGTTGCAGCAAAATGGCGTTTTTCACATAAGTCACCTAACCGCTGACCATCTTAACCATTACTACACCTATATAGAAAGGCGCCCCAATCAAAGAGTTGCAGGCAGAGGCTTATCCACTGCCCACCTAAACAAGAGCTTTGATGCCGTGGATAAGCTCTGCGAGTGTCTGCATCACATGGGGATGGATCAGGCTCCGAGTCCAACCCGATACCGACTTGCCCACCAACATGGCGAAAGACCTTCCGTACTCTCCCGGCAGGAGGTACGGGAGCTTTATGGGGCTATTCCTTCTACTTTTTCAAATTATGGCTTAGCCACACGTGAGCCTCGGCAGGCTATTTTACATCTGGTGCTGGATTTGCTCTATGGTTGCGGACTCAGAAGAGGTGAAGTCATCAAATTAACCCTTGACGATGTGGATTTGGATCGGAAAGTACTGCATGTTCGTCAGGCCAAGGGCTACAAGGATCGTTACGTACCTTTAAGTAAGGGCGTTTACCGGTCCATACAGCTCTTTGTTTACCAATACCGAAGCTACTGGAGCCGCAGGAGCGGCATGCTCTTTCCCTACACCGGGCACTACATTCCATATACTCTGGGGATTTTGCTGCGGGCAACTGACAACCAGTGCTTAAAGCAAAAGAAGCTCACTCCCCATACCTTACGACACAGCGTGGCTACCCATCTTTTGCAAGGTGGGATGAGCATAGAGGGCATTGCCCGTTTTTTAGGTCACGCCAGTTTAGAAAGTACCCAAATCTATACCAACATAACCGATGAACTTTGAGCAATATCTTCAAAACAAAGGCCTAAGTGAGGGAGTGATCAAACGCTACCGGGCTGAGATGAGGCGACACCGCCAGTTTTTGCACCTGTTGGGCAAAAGTCCGGAATGTGCCACCAAAAAAGATCTTTTGGACTACCTCCAAAGCGAGAAACGACCAATAAGCAGGTATCAGGTCATAAGAAAACGACCCTTGAGCAACCGAACCAAGCAAGGGATACTGAGTATCTTGAATCATTACTATGGTTACTTGATGCAGCAGGGGTTGGTGGCTCAAAATCTGACCCAGTTTATCCGGATACGGGGAATGAAAAAACGGGAGCTGCAATGCTTGTTTACTGATGAGGAGCTGGAGCAACTGACCAATGATCCTGATCGCTTTCACCCTTTTTAGCAAATCTACACCCACATTGTTAGCCGGTAGGGGCCGGCCGTTTGCAGGTTGGTTAAACCGGCGTTTTCATCTGCCTGCTTCCCTTTCGACATAAATGAAAAACTACAGAGTTAGCTCTGTAGCTAGCTCTGTAATTAATGTTATATAAAAACTTGCATTTCAATAACTTATTAAAAGACGATTTTTATATACCTAAAGAACACCTAACTTCCAAATAGAATGCCGATGACTTACCAAAAGCAACCGATAAAAAGCCCCTCAAAAGATCGCCATCAAAGGAGTGATCGTTCAAATTTTAAGTTCCCGACTCCAATCAGGGGCACTGGTCCAACGGGTAGCCTGCGCAGCAGCTACCCCACCGCCCACCGGGCGGTGCAGAAAAACAATCTTAAAAGTCGATTCGTTTCAATATTGAGTTCGGTACTCCAATCAGGGGTGGCAGGCTGGCCCCCAAAAAGGACTTTTCAAAAGTCGATTGCTTCATATGGGCAGCTCGGTACTTTACTCAGGGGCACTGGCACAACGGGTAGCCTGCGCAGCAGCTACCCCACCGCCCACCGGGCGGTGCAAAAGGACAACCTTAAAAGATGAGTCGCTTCAATATCAAGCTCCTTGCTCCAATCAAATGCGGCAAACGCCCCACTTCCAAAGCCATTTTTTCCTATTTTGGCTCGCTAAGGGGAAGCTCTTTCCCCATCTTTTGCAGCAGATCGTTTTAAAAACGAGGTATTAAATGGGTTGTCTTAGGTTAGTTGACAGGTGGAGGTATAAATGGAGCTCTGAGCTTCGGGTGGTGCATGGTAAAAAGGCTGTGACCTCCAACGATTGGGTAAAAAGGGTGCGTAGTTCGTATTTCTTCGGAATGTTGATGCCGGGTCGCCACGACGAGATCAACGGCAACCCCTACACGTATGGCTTTAACGGTATGGAACGGGACGATGAAGTAAAGGGGGCCGGGAATGCGATCAACTTCAAGTTCCGGATGCACGATCCGAGGTTGGGTCGCTTTTTCGCGGTTGATCCGCTGGCTGCCAAGTATCCTTGGAACTCGACCTACGCATTTGCTGAAAACAGGGTAATTGATGGGGTTGACTTGGAAGGGGCAGAATATCTTACAGCGAATGCGGCAAGAATAGAAGCTGTACGTGGCAGGATTAAGTTAAAAGTTTCCAATATGAACTTTATAACCCGAAATGCTTGGCACAGAGCTAATAATGATCCAAAATATTGGAAGGCTGGATACATAGGAATTGATCGAACGGTTGCCGAAATAATATACAATAACCCAAGTGCTACAGCCGCGTCGACAGTAAACTTGCCTTACACTCCTGAAATTGCTAGGAGGATAGCAAGTATGAGCAATAAAAGGGGTGACCCCAATCATGTAGCTTCTCAGCATCGAATAGTCAGCCCGACTACGAAAAATGGGCCATCAAGCAGGGGGAGCGTGTCAGGAGCTTCCAATATGGGTAGTGCTGCGGCTAAAGGCACCATGGCTCTCAATGTAATCAATTGGGCATTTCAGAATTCATTTTGGATAGCAAGAATGTATGAAGAAAGTTTAGTAAATAAGCAGCTAGAAGATGTATTACCACAAGCTGTTTTAGATGTTCAAACGGCATTGAATGCTGACATGATACCGGAAAAATATCAAAATAAGGAAAGCCTCACTAATATTTTGAATGTTATACTGCAAGGTGAAAACACTACTGATGATCAAAAAATATACGACATAGGGATCAATATTGTGAAGAAAATATCGGGAAATTACCGAAAACCTTTGTCATCACCAATATCACCTGAAGATGATGGTGCCGCCCGCCGGGATAACACAAGAACAGCAACGCCTAATAGCCGGGAACCATAATGTCAGCACGCGTTTTATTGTGTTTGCTTGCGGTACTGCTTTTTGGATGCAGGTCCGTATTAGAGAAAAAAATCATTGGCTTTTATAGCATTGATAAAATCACATATAAGGAGCAAGACATAATACACGACTTGGGAGTTAACTTGATTAGTTTTAAAAAAAATCGAATATGTAATTTGCCACCATTGCAGTCATTTTCATCAATTAAATTAAAAATAAAGGAAGGCAATTGGTCTATAAATGAAACGGATACAACGTTAGTAATAGTCGCAGATCATGTGGTTTTCAATGGGGTTTATAAGGTGTCATTTAAAAAAGACTATGAAAAAAAGCTATTGAAGCTCGTTCTTGAGAGTGATAATACGTACTTAATTGCTTCAAAGGGATTACAACATTTTGATTCTCGCAAGGATGATTGGTAATTATGAAGTTATGTTCACTGCCTGATCTTTTTTCCCCCTACCTCATTCCACAGAGATCTTGATTCCATTCAGCGGTAGCAGACAGCTTCCAATCGTTCGCAGGTTGGTTAAGCAGCTGTTTTCATCTGCCTACTTCCCTTTCGCCATAAAAGCAAAACTACAGAGTTAGCTCTGTAGCTAGCTCTGTAATTAATGCTGTATAAAAACTTACATTTCAACAACTTATCAAAATATTATTTTTATAGCCCTAAGGAACAAGCATACTCCAAAATAGAATGCTAACGACTGCCCAAAAGCAAGCGACAAAAGCCCCCAAAAAGATCACCTTCAAAGGAGTGATCGTTCAAATTTCAAGTTCCAGACTCCAATCAAGGGCAATGGCCCAACGGGTAGCCTGCGCAGCAGCTACCACACCGCCCACCGGGCGGTGAAAAAGCGCGGAGCGCAAGGCGTCCGAAGGACGGCTAAAGAAATCGCCATCAAAGGAAAAATCGTTTCAATATTAAGTTCAGTGCTTCCCTCAGGGGCACTGACTGGCCCTAAGGGACACGATACTCCAAATAGAATGCCGATGACTGGCCAGAAGCAGGCAACGAAAAGCCCCCCAAAAGGTCGCCATCAAAGGAGTGATCGTTCAAACTCCAAGATCTTGACTCCCCTCATGGGCACTGACTGGCACTAAGGGACACGATACTTCAAATAGAATGCCGACTACTCGCCAGACGCAACCGACAAAAGCCCCCCCAAAAGATCGCCTTTAAAGATGAGTTCGTTCAAACTCCAAGATCTTGACTCCCCTCATGGGCACTGGCTGGCACTAAGGGACACCGATCTTTCAAATAGAATGCTAACGACTCGCCAGACGCAACGGACAAAGCGCGCGCACCGCCCTCCGGGCGGTGAAAAAAAACAGTATTAGAAGTTGGGGGTATCA
>CBDHFX010000001.1:0-559499 GCA_965262845.1 Flavobacteriales bacterium | reverse complement strand
GCAAAAAGATCTGGAACGGCTCGGTATTTTGGGCGAGTCGGAAAACGGACTGATCCTATTTTTGGCAATAGCTTCTCACCGCTTCAGCAACCCCTTTCTCGGTACTGTGTTTGGCCAAAAGTGGAATAGGCAAAAGCTACCTGCTTCAAAAACTCTCCGAATGCCTGCCACCCAACTGGTTTAGCTTTCATACCCAGATCAGCGAAAACGCCCTCTACTACTTCGATAGTCAGCAGATCGATGGCAGGGTGCTGTTTATCGAAGACCTCGAGTGGACACAAAAGATGCTAACTCCCCTCGCTACCCTGCAAACACAGGGCCGGCTGGTTAAAACAAGAGCCACCAAAGATAAGGACGGTATGTTGCACACCACCACCTTTGAAGTGGCTGGCAAACTCTGCCTGATTGCCTGCGCCTACTCCGAAAAGAGCTACGATCAACTGAGCCTGCCGTTTTTATGTCTGCACCTTAATCATAGCTCTACTCAGGACGAAAATGTAATGGATTATCAGAAAGAAACTTGCGGGCCGGACTCATAAACGAGAACGATATAGCCCAGAACCCAACGCAAGCTGCAGTGTGTGTTGGCCAGCCTTGAAAACGTACGGATCGTTAATCCCTTCGCTCCCCTGATCACCCTGCCCGAAGATCTGCCACACCCCCGCAAGACCTTGCTACTGCTGCTAAACTTCATAGATATTATCACCTTCTTTTTTCAAAACCAGCGCAAGGAAGTAACCGATGAGGCCACCGGCGAAGTGTATATCGAGACCCACCCCGACGACATCGAACTAGCCTTTTCACTACTCAAAAACTGCCTGCTTGCGCCGGGCCGATGAGCTCAGTACCCCCGCTCGTGGATTCTACAACTGGTTGCAAACGTTCCTAACCGAAGCCAAAACCAACCAGTTTATGGCGCTGGATGTACGCAAGGTCAAAGCGCATACACCCAAGAACCCTGAACCGCTACCTGCAGGAGCTTACTCTGTTCCATTACCTCCAAATCACTGGCGGCAACAAACACCGGGAAGGTTATCAGTACAAGTTCTCGAACCTCAATGAGCTCTCAGAAAAGCAAAGCAGCATTGGAAAAAGCCTGAAAAAGACCATGGAAACGATCAGAAAAGCCTATGCCGGGGAAAAAACGGCCCAAAATGGGGTATCGAACCCCAAAAACGCTGCTGAACCGGCAAAAAAGAGTAGGTCAGTTGGCCAAAACGGGGTGTCCAACGCTCCAGCCCTTGCCCCGCCTGCAAAAAACGGTAGGACGACACCAAACAGGAAAAACATACACGACCTCAAAGTGTAAAGATGAAGCTAAGCGAAAATCACACTACTATTTTGAGCACCTATACCCAATGGTTGCAAATGCTCGGCTTTTCAGCTTCAATCGTATATGGCTATCCCCAAAATGGTAAGCCACTTTTTAGTTTGGCTGCAGCAAAACGGCATTTTTGGCATAACTCAGCTAAACACCAACCACCTTCACCATTACTACACCTATCTGGAAAACCGTCCCAACCAAAAGGTTGCAGGCAGGGGCTTGTCCGCCGCGCACCTAAACAAGAACTTTGATGCCGTGGACAAGCTCTGCGAGTGCTTGCACCATATGGGGATGGATCAGGCTCCGAGTCCCACCCAATACCGGCTTGCCTATAAGTACAGCGAAAGACCCTCCGTACTCACCCAACAGGAGGTTCGCGACCTGTATGGGGCGATCCCGCATACGTTTGCGCACCATGGTTTGGCTGCCCGCGAGCCTCGTCAGGCCATTTTACATCTGGTGCTCGATCTGCTCTACGGTTGCGGACTCCGAAGAGGTGAGGTTACCAAACTAACCCTCAGTGATGTGGATCTGGATCGGAAAATACTGCATGTTCGTCAGGCCAAGGGCTACAAGGATCGCTACGTACCTTTAAGCAAAGGCGTTTACCGGTCCATACAGCTTTTCGTTTATCAATACCGGGCCTACTGGAGCCGCAGGAGCGGCATGCTCTTTCCCTACACCAAACACTACCTGCCCTTTTGCCTGGATATTTTGCTGCGGGCTACCGACAACCAGCGCCTAAAACAAAGGAAGGTGACCCCTCATACCTTGCGCCACAGTGTGGCCACCCATCTTTTGCAAGGGGGGCATGAGCATAGAGGGTATCGCCCGTTTTTTAGGTCACGATACGCTGGAAAGCACTCAGATCTATACCCGTTGTGTCCATGAGCTTTGAGCAATACCTGCAGGGCAAAGGTCTGAGCGAGCGGGTGATCAAAAGCTACCGGGCTGAGGTGAGCCGACACCAACGATTTTTAGACCAGCAGGGCAAAAGTCCGGAGGGGGCCACCAAAAAAGATCTTCTGGACTACCTGCAAAGCGATAGCCGATTGATGGTCCGGCACCGGGCTGTTAAAAGCCCTTTGAGCAACCGAACCAAACGGGGCATATTAGGCATTCTGAACCACTATTACAGCTACCTGATGCAGCAGGGGTTGGTAGCTCAGAACCCAACCCGGTTTATTCGGATACGGGGAGTAAAAAAACGGGAACTGTACCGTTTGTTTACCGAAGAGGAGCTGGAGCAGCTCTGTGAGTTGTTGTATCAGGACACCTGCCGTATGGAACGACCTACCCTGCAGCAGCAGAAGGACTATTTGTTGCTCACGCTGGTAGCTTATCAGGGTCTGCACGTGCATGAGGTGGCTCGGTTGGAACGGTCCGATCTCGATCTGCACAAAGGCATATTGCAGGTGCGGGGCGGACGCAGGACCAATGCCCGCACCCTGCCACTAAAGGCAGCTCAGATAGGTCTGTTCATGCAGTATTTTGGTCAGCAGGAAGAGGCCGGGTTGGTGAGCTCGAAAAACTACCTCCATTCCCTGAACGGCCTGCTGCGTCGGCTTTGTTCGCACTACTGCAACTTTATTCAGCTGCGGGCTTCGGTGATCACCTGCTGGATCAAACAGCACGGACTCAGAAAGGCTCAGTATCTGGCTGGTCACCGGTACATCAGCAGCACCGAGCACTACCTGCACAACGATCTGGAGCAGTTGCAAAACGATCTGGATATGTTCCACCCGCTGAACTAACAGCTGCAGCTGTCCAAAAAACGAGGCTAAGGAGCCTGCCAAACACCCCTTTCTTTACAAAAAACGGCCCTGTTTCCCCCAAAACAAACTTGTTTGCCTATATTTGGGGCACCCACTCTAAAAAAAAACGGAAAACGATGGGCTGTCTTAAACTAACCCACAACCAACAACCTGAGCTTCGGGTGGTGCATGCCAAAAAGGGTGTGACCTCCAACTATCGGACTAAAAGCGCGTGTAGCTCGTACCCTTTCGGAATGGCCCTGCCCGGTCGCAGCTACAACTTCTCCGATCAGTCTCATGCCTTTCAGGGGGCTTTTGCCCGGAGGGATCATGACACCCGGTGGGATGAGTTCCTCCTGCGCAATTACGATGCCCGTATTGGTCAGTTCCTCTCGGTTGATCCCTTTTTGCAGTATGCCTCTCCCTATGTGGCCATGGGCAATAATCCGTTAAGTGTGGTGGACCCCACCGGGGGACTGGGCATGGATCTGGGCCCTGAAGAGGCATCACTAGAGCCTACGGGTTATGATTATGATTACACATGGGAGATAGCCTTTGAGCTGGTCTATGAGTTTGGCATGAATATGCATGAGGCTAAGCTGTTGGCTATGAGCAGCGGGGTAAGGGGTCTGCATATAGCCCGGGAGATGGCTGCGTTCGGATATGAATGGAAGGAGGGTTCCGGATGGGGTTTTTGGAAAAAGGCCAATTTTAAGGATGCGCAGCAACGCGTTCCCTTCAGGGGTCTGGATAAAATGAATGTTTTGTCCACCGTAACGGTCGGAGAGCAATGGGTGGAGGTTTATAATCCCCTGCCAAGTAATGATAAGCATGGCTCGGGATGGTTGAGCTATGTGCCCTTAATTGGTTCTGCCAGAGATGCCTGGCAGGATTTTCAAAAGGGGAGTTATGTCCGGGGTACGTTTAATACCGCACTGGCGGTTACCGATGTATTCGTCATGAAGGCAGCTGCAGTAGCAGTAGGAAAGATCGCGTTTAAAACAGCCGGTCGTAGTGCTGCTAAGGCGAGCGGTAGAGTATTTTGGTCTGGTGGAAATGCTGCAAAAAATACTGCTGCAGGCTTTGCTAAATCTAACGGTATGAAGACTCTAGAGATGACAAAAAAAGGCCGAGTCATGAATGCGTTAAATCCTATTTTACCTCGTTCAGTATCAAGTCCAATTTGGAGAAACCTTTCCACAAATTTTGCAAAAGGGGCTAAAGGAGAAGCTCATTTATTCACTACACCGATAGGTCCACGTCCAGGAAGTATTTGGCTAAGCATTGAGAGACCGATTTTGCAACAAAATGGGGTTCGAATTATTGCTCACTGATAAGCTAGAATACTATGAATATTTATAAAAGTTTATTTTCTACAAAATCAGTGAAGGATAAAATACTTAGAATAAAGGGTGATATAGAAAAGCTAATCAAATCGATTTGTGAAGAGAAGTTTTGGGTTGAATGGTATGGGGCTTATGATATAGATCCCAAGAACTTAGCCTTTTGGATTTGTGTCCCAACTGATGAAACAAAAGAAAGACTTGAGCTTAATTCTGATTTGATGGACAACATTAGGCTTCTATTTGATAAATATGATTATCCTGAGCAAGCAAGAAAACATGTACATATCGGTTTCGAATCTCAGGAAGCTGTAGATAGAGAATCAAATGGTGATTGGTACTTACATTTTAAATAAGTAGTGATTTTATGGTGTGATTGATTTTTATATTAATCGGTTTTACAAGTCCAGTTAATTTAGGACTTAATCCCTTGGTTACGGCCCTAAGGGACACCGATCTTCCAAATAGAATGCCGACGACCTGCCAAGCGCAACCAGCGACCCCCCCAAAAGGTCGCCATCAAAGGAGAGCTCGTTCAAACTCCAGGATCTTAGCTCCCCTCAGGGGCACTGGCTGGCACTAAGGGACACCGATACTCCAAATAGAATGCCGACTACTCGCCAGAAGCAAGCAACGAAAAGCCCCCCAAAAGATCGCCTTTGAAGATGAGTTCGTTCAAACTCCAAGATCTTAGCTCCCCTCAGGGGCACTGACTGGCACTAAGGGACACGATACTCCAAATAGAATGCCGATGACTGGCCAAAAGCGAGCAACAAAAAGCCCCCCCAGAGGTCGCCTTTAGAGGAGTGATCGTTCAAATTCCAAGTTCCCGACTCCAATCAAGGGCACTGGTCCAACGGGTAGCCTGCGCAGCAGCTACCCCACCGCCCGACGGGCGGTGCAAAAAGACGACCTTAAAAGTCGATTCGGTTCAATATTAAGTTTGGTACTCCATTCAAAGGCGGCAAATTGGGCCCCAAAAAATTGCTCCTTAAAAGTCAAGTGCTTCATATGGACAGCTCGATACTTTACTCATGGGCACTGGCCCGATGGTAGCCTGCGCAGCAGCTACCACACCGCCCCTCGGGCGGTGAAAAAAGATAACTTTCAAAGGAAAAATCGTTTCAATATTAAGTTCAGTGCTCCCCTCAAGGGCACTGGCTGGCACTAAGGGACACGCATACTCCAAATAGAATGTCGACTACTCGCCAAAAGCGACCGACAAAGAGCGCGCACCGCCCGGAGGGCGGTGAAAAAAAGTCATATTAGAAATTGGGGTATCAAATAGTCGTTTTCGAACTTCACAGGTGGACTATTCGTCCGTTTCGCTTCGTTTTAGTCAATCCGCAACTTGCTTTTTCCGGTCGCCGACAAAAACTTATTAACAATCGCTCCTTTTCGCCGCCATCCCTTTGCCTGCTTGCCTTTCGGCCCCTTTTTTCTTCTTTCTTCTTTTTCTTTTTTCCGCCCCCCGCTCGGCGCGCCCGGCCGCTCGCCAGCAAGGGGGTGGGCCGGCCCGGTTTCCCGGGCCCTCTTTTCTCTCTTTTTTTAGATCTTGGGTTGGCCCTAAGGGCCAGGGGTCGAATTTTCCGGACCGACAGACTCGGAAAAGGACTTTTTATACTCCTGACCGACAAAAAAAGGAAAGCTCCGCTACTATGTACGGAGCCTTTCCTGCCATTCGAAAACTATTGCGCCTATCCGGCGCGGGAGCGATTGAAAAGTGGCCAAACGCTCCCATTCCTTATTGCAAATAACGCCAAAAAAGATCAATAGTTCATTATCCGGATCAAAATTTTTAAAAATCAATCAATAATGAAATATGCCTGTTTTATACTTTTTATAAATAATTGAAATATAGGTTTTTATATAACATTAATTACAGAGCTAGCTCTGTAGCTAGCTCTGTAGTTTTACTTTTATGATAAGAGGAAAGTGAGCGAGTAAAAAACACCTTTTACATTATCCTGCGAACGACCGGAAGTTGTCCGTTGCCCTTGATTAGAGTACTGAGCTGCCCATATGAAGTAATCGACTTTTAAAAAGTACTTTTTTTGGGGGGGGCCGCTGCCCCTGAGTGGAGTACTGAACCTGATATTGAACCGACTTCATCTTTTAAGGTCGTCTTTTTGCACCGCCCGGTGGGCGGTGTGGTAGCTGCTGCGCAGGCTACCCGTTGGACCAGTGCCCTTGAGTAAAGTATCGAGCTGCCCATATGAAGCAATCGACTTTTAAGGAGCAATTTTTGGGGGGTCGCTTGCCGCCTCTGATTGGAGTACTGAACTTGATATTGAACCGACTTCGTTTTTTAAGTTGTCTTTTTGCACCGCCCTGCGGGCGGTGTGGTAGCTGCTGCGCAGGCTACCGTCGGACCAGTGCCCATGAGTAAAGTATCGAGCTGCCTATATGAAGCATTCGACTTTTAAGAAACTCTTTTTTGGGGGCCGGCTCGCTGCCCCTGATTGGAGTTAAGATCTTGAAATTTGAACGACAACTCCTTTGAAGGTGATCTCTTTTAGCCGTCCTGCGGACGCCTTGCGCTTCGCGCTTTTTCACCGCCCTGCGGGCGGTGTGGTAGCTGCTGCGCAGGCTACCCGTTGGACCAGTGCCCCTGAATAATGTATCGAGCTTCCC
Source organism: Flavobacteriales bacterium (assembly GCA_965262845.1). GTDB lineage: Bacteria > Bacteroidota > Bacteroidia > Flavobacteriales > ECT2AJA-044 > ECT2AJA-044. The sequence goes on along the minus strand of CBDHFX010000001.1, from coordinate 552,444 downwards.
ATATGAAGCACTCAACTTCAAAATAGCTCTTTTTTTGGGGACCGCCCGTCGCCTCTGATTGAGGCAAGGAGCTTAATATTGAAACGAATCGACTTTTAAGGTTGTCCTTTTGCACCGCCCGGTGGGCAGAGTATTTTAGCTGCTGCGCAGGCTAGCCGTTGGACCAGTGCCCATGAGTGGAGTCGGGAACTTAAAACTTGACATGAGCTAACTCCTGTAAAGGCGATCTTTTGGGGACCTTTTGTCGCTTGCTTTTGGACACTCCCCTCAAGCGATTCTATTTCGCCGCTACGTGTCCTCTAGACACGTATAATGATGGTGTAGGAATACAGTTATTGAAAAACAAGTTTTCAGCTACTTGCCTGCTCCTTTTCAGAGCTAGCTACAGAGTTAGCTCTGTAGTTTTAGCTCCTGCGTGCAGACACTCCACTCGGAGCGATTTTTTTCGGCGCTGTTTTTTAGTCCTTTATAATATCCTCTGTTTTTATCCTGGTTTAGTCGTATTAGTACTGGCCAAAAACTGCTTGCCAGCAGTTTTGGCCCTTAGGGCCAGCTTTTCCGGCTGGTTTTTTTGCTTTGCTTTTTCTTTTTTGCTTACTTTTTTGCCTTAGGCCCACCCTCTTGCTGGCGAGCGGCCGGGCGCGCCGAGCGGGGGGCGATGGCCGGCTTTCGCCGGCCACCTTTTGTTCATTTCTTTATTTGTTTCTGGCTTCCCCACTTTCGTTTTTTGTCGCCTGAAGTTGAACCAAAAGCGACCCGCGCGATGAAGCATTTGCAGATACACAACCCCCGGTTTATTACCTATTCCGACTCCCTTTTTACTGCGGATGTTCTGGGCGGAGTAGACCTCCAGCAAATTGAAAGGATGATCTGCACCCTGCGGATCACCTACCAAGGCTATCCGCCGCTGCGTACCACGCTTGACCTGTACAGCGACCAGCAAACCGATAAGCTGATCCGCACCCTGTGTGATAAGTGGCAACTGCCGCTACTGGAAGTGTCCAAATCGGTTCATGATCTGGTCGGCCAACTGGAAACCTACAAACTCAAACGACTTCAATATCCGGAAGACCATACCGAACAACCTTTTGAACTAAGCGAGGAAGAGGCCAAGCAAGCCAAAAAGTACTTATCGGGTGGCAAGTTAATTACCAACTTGCAAAAAGATCTGGAACGGCTCGGTATTTTGGGAGAATCGGAAAACGGCCTGATCCTCTTTTTGGCAATAGCCTCTCACCGGTTTAGTAACCCTTTCTCAGTATTGTGCCTGGCCAAAAGCGGAATAGGCAAAAGCTACCTGCTGCAAAAGCTCTCCGAGTGCCTGCCACCCAACTGGTTTAGCTTCCACACCCAGATCAGCGAAAACGCCCTCTACTACTTCGATAGTCAGCAGATCGACGGCAGGGTGCTGTTTATCGAAGACCTCGAGTGGACACAAAAGATGCTAACTCCACTCGCCACCCTGCAAACACAGGGCCGACTGGTTAAAACAAGAGCCACGAAGGATAAGGACGGCATGTTGCATACCACCACCTTTGAAGTGGCTGGCAAGCTGTGCCTGATTGCCTGCGCCTACTCCGAAAAAAGCTACGATCAACTGAGCCTGCCGTTTTTATGTCTGCACCTGAACCACAGCTCTACTCAGGATGAGAACGTGATGGATTACCAAAAGAAACTCCGAGCTGGGTTGATCAATGAGAACGATATAGCCCAGACCCAACGAAAGTTGCAATGCGTACTGGCCAGCCTTGAAAACGTACGGATCGTGAACCCCTTCGCTCCCCTGATCACCCTACCTGAAGATCTGCCGCACCCCCGCAAGACCCTGCTACTGCTGCTAAACTTCATAGACATCATCACCTTCTTTTTTCAAAACCAGCGCAAGGAAGTGACCGACGAAGCCACCGGCGAAGTGTGGATCGAGACCCACCCCGACGACATCGAACTAGCCTTTTCACTACTCAAAAACTGCCTCTTGCGTAGGGCCGATGAGCTCAGTACCCCCGCTCGTGGATTCTACAACTGGTTGCAAACGTTCCTAACCGAAGCCAAAACCAACCAGTTTATGGCGCTGGATGTACGCAAGGTAAAGCGCATACACCCAAGAACCCTCAACCGCTACCTGCAGGAGCTCACTCTTTTCCACTACCTCCAAATCACTGGCGGCAACAAACACCGCGAAGGTTACCAGTACAAGTTCTCGAACCTCAATGAGCTCTCAGAAAAGCAAAGCAGCATTGGAAAAAGCCTGAAAAAGACCATGGAAACGATCAGAAAAGCCTATGCGGGGCCTTCAGTGAAGGAAAAAACGGCCCAAAACGGGGTATCGAACCCCAAAAACGCTGCTGAACCGGCAAAAAAGAGTAGGTCAGTTGGCCAAAACGGGGTGTCCAACGCTCCAGCCCTTGCCCCGCCTGCAAAAAACGGTAGGACGACACCAAACAGGAAAAACATACACGACCTCAAAGTGTAAAGATGAAGCTAAGCGAAAATCACACTACTATTTTGAGCACCTATACCCAATGGTTGCAAATGCTCGGCTTTTCAGCTTCAATCGTATATGGCTATCCCCAAATGGTAAGCCACTTTTTAGTTTGGCTACAGCAAAACGGCATTTTTGGCATAACTCAGCTAAACACCGACCACCTTCACCGTTACCATACCCATCTGGAAAACCGTCCCAACCAAAAGGTTGCAGGCAGGGGCTTGTCCGCCGCTCACCTAAACAAAAACTTTGATGCCGTGGACAAGCTCTGCGAGTGTCTGCACCATATGGGGATGGATCAGGCTCCGAGTCCCACCCAATACCGGCTTGCCTATAAGTACAGCGAAAGACCTTCCGTACTTACCCAACAGGAGGTACGCGACCTGTATGGGGCGATCCCTCATACGTTTGCGCACCATGGTTTGGCTGCCCGCGAGCCTCGTCAGGCTATTTTACATCTGGTGCTTGATCTGCTCTACGGTTGCGGACTCCGAAGAGGTGAGGTTACCAAACTAACCCTCAGTGATGTGGATCTGGATCGGAAAATACTGCATGTTCGTCAGGCCAAGGGCTACAAGGATCGCTACGTACCTTTAAGCAAAGGCGTTTACCAATCCATACAGCTCTTCATTTACCAGTACCGCACCTACTGGAGCCGCAGGAGCGGCATGCTCTTTCCCTACACCAAACACTACCTGCCCTTTTGTCTGGATATTTTGCTGCGGGCTACCGACAACCAGCGCCTAAAGCAAAGGAAGGTGACCCCTCATACCTTGCGCCACAGTGTGGCCACCCATCTTTTGCAGGGGGGCATGAGCATAGAGGGTATCGCCCGTTTTTTAGGTCACGATACGCTGGAAAGCACTCAGATCTATACCCGTTGTGTCCATGAGCTTTGAGCAATACCTGCAGGACAAAGGTCTGAGCGAGCGGGTGATCAAAAGCTACCGGGCTGAGGTGAGCCGACACCAACAGTTTTTGAGTCTATCGGGTAAAAGTCCGGAATGTGCCACCAAAAAAGATCTTCTGGACTACCTGCAAAGCGATAGCCGATTGATGGTCCAGCACCGGGCTGTTAAAAGTCCTTTGAGCAATCGAACCAAACGAGGCATATTAGGCATTCTGAACCACTATTACAGCTATCTGATGCAGCAGGGGTTGGTAGCTCAGAACCCAACCCGGTTTATTCGGATACGGGGAGTAAAAAAACGGGAACTGTACCGTTTGTTTACCGAAGAGGAGCTGGAGCAGCTCTGCGAGTTGTTGTATCAGGATACCTGCCGTATGGAACGACCTACCCTGCAGCAGCAGAAGGACTATTTGTTGCTCACGCTGGTAGCTTATCAGGGTCTGCACGTGCATGAGGTGGCTCGGTTGGAACGGTCCGATCTCGATCTGCACAAAGGCATATTGCAGGTGCGGGGTGGACGCAGGACCAATGCCCGCACCCTGCCACTAAAGGCAGCTCAGATCGGTCTGTTCATGCAGTATTTTGGTCAGCAGGAACAGGCCGGTTTGGTGAGCTCGAAAAACTACATCCATTCCCTGAACGGCCTGCTGCGTCGGCTTTGCCCTCACTACTGCAACTTTATTCAGCTGCGGGCTTCGGTGATCACCTGCTGGATCAAACAGCACGGACTCAGAAAGGCTCAGTATCTGGCAGGCCATCGGTACATTAGCAGCACCGAGCACTACCTGCACAACGATCTGGAGCAGTTGCAAAACGATCTGGATATGTTCCACCCCCTGAATTAACGCCGGAAACCGCCTAAAAACAGCTTCCACCGCCGGAACGAGGCTAAGGAGCCCGCCAAACACCCCTTTCTTTACAAAAAACGGCCCTGTTTCCCCCAAAACAAACTTGTTTGCCTATATTTGGGGCACCCACTCTAAAAAAAAACGGAAAACGATGGGCTGTCTTAAACTAACCCACAACCAACAACCTGAGCTTCGGGTGGTGCATGCCAAAAAGGGTGTGACCTCCAACGATTGGGCAAAAAGTGTGTGTAGTTCGTACCCCTTCGGCATGGCCCTGCCCGGTCGCAGCTACAACTTCTCCGATCAGTCTCATGCCTTTCAGGGGGCTTTTGCCCGGAGGGATCATGACACCCGGTGGGATGAGTTTCTGCTGCGCAATTACGATGCCCGTATTGGTCAGTTCCTCTCGGTCGATCCCTTTTTGCAGTATGCCTCTCCCTATGTGGCCATGGGCAATAATCCGTTAAGTGTGGTGGACCCCACCGGTGGACTGGGCATGGATCTGGGCCCTGAAGAGGCATCACTAGAGCCTACGGGTTATGATTATGATTACACATGGGAGATAGCCTTTGAGCTGGTCTATGAGTTTGGCATGAATATGCATGAGGCTAAGCTGTTGGCTATGAGCAGCGGGGTAAGGGGTCTGCATATAGCCCGGGAGATGGCTGCGTTCGGATATGAATGGAAGGAGGGTTCCGGATGGGGTTTTTGGAAAAAGGCCAATTTCAAGGATGCGCAGCAACGCGTTCCCTTCAGGGGTCTGGATAAAATGAATGTTTTGTCCACCGTAACGGTCGGAGAGCAATGGGTGGAGGTTTATAATCCCCTGCCAAGTAATGATAAGCATGGCTCGGGATGGTTGAGCTATGTGCCCTTAATTGGTTCTGCCAGAGATGCCTGGCAGGATTTTCAAAAGGGGAGTTATGTCCGGGGTACGTTTAATACCGCACTGGCGGTTACCGATGTATTCGTCATGAAGGCAGCTGCAGTAGCAGTAGGAAAGATCGCGTTTAAAACAGCCGGTCGTAGTGCTGCTAAGGCGAGTACCTCTTTAGCAACCAAGTATCCAACCAATGCAGCAATCTCCGGAACAACCGAAAGAATCTTTTTAAAGCCAGGTCAAGTAATTGACCGTTACGGTTCTTTGAGTGGTAAATGGTTTTCACAACCTGGGGTCTCTTATGGTTCAAGATCAATACCCCTTGGTCAAGCTCCTTATACGCAATTTAAAGTACTCAGGCCTTTTGAAGTAAACCGCTCATTAACATCACCAGGGATGTTTAGTGGTCAAAAAGGGTTCGGTATCCAGTTCCAATCGCCTGTTGGTGCTGATATACTGATTAAGAGACCGAATTATTGCACCATTTTAATGAGGTCAATCGTGAACTTAAAAGAACTGCATATAAAACTCAAAAAGTCGGGAATATCGGGAAGCCGGTATTACCTGCACGGGCTTTATGGTTCAACCAATGATAATGACAAACTTGCATTGAAAATAAAGAGGAGCAAGTATGCTGCCGAATATGAGGTATACTACAAAGAAAGAGGAGAAAAGCATTCAGTGAGATTATTTGAAACAGAGGATGATGCCTGTCAATACGTCTATAAACGGCTGAAAGAGCACAAGAAACTTGAAGACAAATATTCAAAAATGCGCATCTGCTAAAAATAAGTTTCAAGGCGTAAGATATCTGGTGAAGGTAGGCTTTCAGACGGTTAGGGAACGGCCCTAAGGGACACGCATACTTCAAATAGAATGCCGATGACTGGCCAAAAGCGAGCAACAAAAAGCCCCCCAAAAGATCGCCTTTGAAGAAGTGATCGTTCAAATTTCAAGTTCAGTACTCCACTCAGGAGAAGCTACCCGGCACTAAGGGACACGATACTCCAAATACAATGCTGACGTGACTGGCCAGAAGCAAGCAACAAAAAGCCCCCCAAAAGATCGCCTTTGAAGATGAGTTCGTTCAAACTCCAAGATCTTAACTCCCCTCAAGGGCACTGGCTGGCACTAAGGGACACCGATCTTCCAAATAGAATGCCGACGACTGGCCAGAAGCAAGCGACAAAAAGCCCCCCAAGAGGTCGCCTTTGAAGATGAGTTCGTTCAAATTTCAAGTTCCCGACTCCAATCAAGGGCAATGGCACGATGGTAGCCTGCGCAGCAGCTACCACACCGCCCACCGGGCGGTGCAAAAAAGACGACCTTAAAAGACGAAGTCGTTTCAATATCAAGCTCCTTGCTCCATTCAGGGGCACTGATTTGGCCCTAAGGAACACGATCTTCCAAATAGAATGCCGACTACTCGCCAGACGCAACGGACGAAAAGCCCCCCGAGCCGCCCGCAGGGCGGCTAAAGAAATGATTTTAAAGGAGTTAACGTTCAAACTCCAAGATCTTAACTTCATTCATGGGCACCGACAAAGAGCGCGCACCGCCCGGAGGGCGGTGAAAAAAAATCATATTAGAAGTTGGGAGTATCAAATAGTCGTTTTCGGACTTCACAGGTGGACGATCCGTCCGTTTTGCTTCGTTTTAGTCAATCCGCAACTTGCTTTTTCCGGTCGCCGACAAAAACTTATTAACAATTACTCCTTTTCCTCGCTATCCCTTTGCCTGCCTGCCTTTCGGCCCCTTTTTTCTTCTTTCTTCTTTTTCTTTTTTCCGCCCCCCGCTCGGAGCGCCCGGCCGCTCGCCAGCCGCTCGCCAGCAAGGGGGTGGGCCTAAGGAAAAAAGCAAGTGAAAAAGCAAAGCAAAAAACCAGCCGGAAAAGCTGGCCCTAAGGGCCAAAACTGCTGGCAAGCAGTTTTTGGCCAGTACTAATACGACTAAAGCAGGCGAAAAACAGAACAAAAAGGTAAAAAACAGGCCGTTTTAACCTCCGAAGATCTGAAACGAGCTAAAAAACGCTCTGTACAAGTGGAAAAGGAACAGGCAAATAGCTGAAAACCGAATAATGTATTCCTATACCATATTATAATGTCGACCAGCAGCGAAAAAAATCGTTCGAGTGGAGTGTCGGCACACAAAAGGTAAAACTACAGAGTTAGCTCTGTAGCTAGCTCTGTAGTTTTAACAAAAAAATGAGAAGCTCCTTTCGACAAAATACTTTGCTACTATTATAGCTATAATACTCAAATAGTCAGTTAGTTACTAAAATAAAAAGCAACGGACAAAGCACCCCCAAAAAATACTTTTCAAGAGTCGAGTGCTTCATATGGGCAGCTCAATACTTCATTCAAGGGCACTGGTACGACGGTAGCCTGCGCAGCAGCTACCACACCGCCCACCGGGCGGTGCAAAAAGATCTCCTTCAAAGAAAAAGTCGTTTCAATATCAAGCTCCTTGCTCCACTCAGGGGCAGCAAGCGACCCCCCCCAAAAAGAGTTTCTTAAAAGTCGAGTGCTTCATATAGGCAGCTGGTTACTCTAATCAAGGGCACTGGTCCAACGGGTAGCCTGCGCAGCAGCTACCACACCGCCCCCCGGGCGGTGCAAAAAAGACAACCTTAAAAGTCGATTGCTTCAAATAGGCAGCTCCGTACTTTACTCATGGGCACTGGTCCAACGGGTAGCCTGCGCAGCAGCTACCACACCGCCCGACGGGCGGTGCAAAAAAACAACCTTAAAAGTCGATTCGTTTCAATATCAGGTTCGGTACTCCACTCAGGGGCAGCGAACTGGCCCCCCAAAAAGAGCTATTTAGAAGTTGAGTGCTTCAAATAGTCTGCTCAGTACTTTACTCAGGGGCACTGGTCCAATGGGTAGCCTGCGCAGCAGCTACCACACCGCCCACCGGGCGGTGCAAAAAGACAACCTTAAAAGTCGATTCGTTTCAATATCAAGCTCCATACTCCATTCAGGGGTAGCGGCACCCCCCCAAAAAAGAGTTTGTTAAAAGTTGAGTGCTTCATATAGGCAGCTCAGTACTTTACTCAGGGGCACTGGCACAACGGGTAGCCTGCGCAGCAGCTACCACACCGCCCACCGGGCGGTGCAAAAAGACAACCTTAAAAGACGAAGTCGTTTCAATATCAGGTTCGGTACTCCAATCAGAGGGAGCAAGCGAGCCCCCCAAAAAAAGGTTCTCAAAAGTGGAGGGTTTTAAAATAGTCAGCTCAGTACTTTGTTCAAGGGCACTGGTCCAACGGGTAGCCTGCGCAGCAGCTACCACACCGCCCACCGGGCGGTGCAAAAAGACAACCTTAAAAGATGAGTCGTTTCAATATCAGGTTCGGTACTCCAATCAAAGGCTGCCGACCGGGCCCCAAAAAAATTGCTACTTAAAAGTTGAGTGCTTCATATAGGCAGCTCGGTACTTTACTCAGGGGCAACGGACAACTTCCGGTCGTTCGCAGGATAATAAAAGAGACGTTTTTTATCGGCTCATTGCTCTACTTTCGTGAAGATAAAACTACAGAGCTAGCTACAGAGCTAGCTCTGTAATTAATATTATTTAAATAATTGTATTTCAATAATTTATAAAACGTATAAAATAGGCATATACCATTATTGATTAATTTTTATAAAAATTGATCCGGATAATGAACTATTGGTCTTTTTTTGTCGTTGTAATATTTTATGAGTATTGTGGAGCGTTCGTTTCAGATCTGATCGGACCGCTCTTGCGCCAAGCTGGCGCTGTTTTTTACCTTGGGAAAGGCTCTGCGCATAGTCGCGGAGCTTTAGTCGTATTTTGTACTGGCCAGGAAAACTGCTTGACCAGCAGTTTTGGCCCTTAGGGCCAAGCTTTTCCGGATCTAAAAAAAGAGTTTTTTGCTTTGCTTTTTCACTTGAAACTTTTTTCCTTAGGCCCACCCCCTTGCTGGCGAGCGGCCGGGCGCGCCGAGCGGGGGGCGATGGCCGGCGGAAGCCGGCCACCTTTTGTTCATTTCTTTATTTGCCCCGAGCCGTTTTCCCTTTGTTATTTCGCCTTCGGATCGAACCCCAAAAACCACGAGGCGATGAAGCATTTACAAATACACAACCCCCGGTTTATCACTTACGCTGATGAGTTGTTTACCATTGATGTGCTGGGCGGAGTAGACCTCCAGCAAATTGAAAGGATGGTATCCACCCTTCGGATCACCTACCAAGGCTACCCACCACTACGTACCACGCTCGATCTGTACAGCGACCAGCAAACCGATAAGCTGATCCGCACCCTGTGCGATAAGTGGCAACTGCCTCTGTTGGAAGTATCGAAATCGGTTCATTCGCTTATTTCGCAGCTCGAAACCTACAAACTAAAACGCCTTCAATATCCGGAAGACCATACCGAACAACCTTTTGAACTAAGCGAGGAAGAGGCCAAACAAGCCAAAAAGTATCTGGCCAACAAAAACCTGATCAAAAATCTGCAAAAGGATCTGGAACGGCTCGGTATTTTGGGCGAGTCGGAAAACGGACTGATCCTATTTTTGGCAATAGCTTCTCACCGCTTCAGCAACCCCTTTTCGGTACTGTGTTTGGCCAAAAGTGGAATAGGCAAAAGCTACCTGCTTCAAAAACTCTCCGAATGCCTGCCACCCAACTGGTTTAGCTTTCATACCCAGATCAGCGAAAACGCCCTCTACTACTTCGATAGTCAGCAGATCGATGGCAGGGTGCTGTTCATTGAAGACCTCGAGTGGACACAAAAGATGTTAACCCCCCTCGCTACCCTGCAAACACAGGGTAGGCTAGTCAAAACGAGAGCCACCAAAGATAAGGACGGTATGTTGCACACCACCACCTTTGAAGTGGCTGGTAAACTCTGCCTGATCGCCTGCGCCTACTCCGAAAAGAGCTATGATCAACTGAGTCTGCCGTTTTTATGTCTGCACCTTAATCATAGCTCTACTCAGGACGAAAATGTAATGGATTATCAGAAAAAGTTGCGGGCCGGACTCATAAACGAAAGCGATATAGCCCGAACCCAACGCAAGCTGCAGTGTGTGTTGGCTAGTTTGGAGAATGTGCGCATTGTTAATCCGTTCGCTCCCCTGATCACCCTGCCCGAAGATCTGCCACACCCCCGCAAGACCTTGCTCCTGCTGCTAAACTTCATAGATATTATCACCTTCTTTTTTCAATACCAGCGCAAGGAAGTAACTGATGAGGCCACCGGAGAAGTGTATATCGAAACACATCCCGACGACATCGAACTAGCCTTTTCCCTTTTGAAGAACTGTTTGCTTCGCCGGGCCGATGAGCTGAGTACCCCAGCTCGCGGATTTTACAACTGGTTGCAAACGTTCCTAAACGAAGCTAAGACGAACCAGTTTATGGCGCTGGATGTGCGCAAGGTCAAACGCATACATCCAAGAACCCTGAATCGCTACCTGCAGGAGCTTACCCTGTTCCATTATCTACAGATAATCGGGGGCAACAAACACCGGGAAGGTTATCAGTACAAGTTCTCGAACCTCAATGAGCTCTCAGAAAAGCAAAGCAGCATTGGAAAAAGCCTAAAAGAGACCATGACGGCCATCAGAAGAGCCTATGCCGGGGAAAAAACGGCCCAAAATGGGGTATCGAACCCCAAAAATGCTGCTGAACCGGCAAAAAAGAGTAGGTCAGTTGGCCAAAACGGGGTGTCCAACGCTCCAGCCCTTGCCCCGCCTGCAAAAAACGGTAGGACGACACCAAACAGGAAAAACATACACGACCTCAAAGTGTAAAGATGAAGCTAAGCGAAAATCACACTGCTATTTTGAGCACCTATACCCAATGGTTGCAAATGCTCGGCTTTTCAGCTTCAATCGTATATGGCTATCCCAAAATGGTAAGCCACTTTTTAGTTTGGCTGCAACAAAACGGCATTTTTCACATAAGTCACCTGACCGCTGCCCACCTTCACCATTACTACACCTATCTGGAAAACCGTCCCAACCAAAAGGTTGCAGGTCGGGGCCTGTCCGCCGCGCACCTAAACAAGAACTTTGATGCCGTGGACAAGCTCTGCGAATGCTTGCACCATATGGGGATGGATCAGGCTCTGAGTCCCACCCAATACCGGCTGGCCTATAAGTACAGCGAAAGACCCTCCGTACTCACCCAACAGGAGGTTCGCGACCTGTATGGGGCCATCCCGCATACGTTTGCACACCATGGTTTGGCTGCCCGCGAGCCTCGTCAGGCCATTTTACATCTGGTACTGGACCTGCTCTACGGTTGCGGACTCCGAAGAGGTGAGGTTACCAAACTAACCCTCAGTGATGTGGATCTGGATCGGAAAATACTGCATGTTCGTCAGGCCAAGGGCTACAAGGATCGCTACGTACCTTTAAGCAAAGGCGTTTACCGATCCATACAGCTTTTCGTTTATCAATACCGGGCCTACTGGAGCCGCAGGAGCGGCATGCTCTTTCCCTACACCAAACACTACCTGCCCTTTTGCCTGGATATTTTGCTGCGAGCCACCGACAACCAGCGTCTAAAACAAAGGAAGGTGACCCCCCATACCTTGCGCCACAGTGTGGCCACCCATCTTTTGCAAGGGGGAATGAGCATAGAGGGTATCGCCCGTTTTTTAGGTCACGATACGCTGGAAAGCACTCAGATCTATACCCGTTGTGTCCATGAGCTTTGAGCAATATCTGCAGGGCAAAGGTCTGAGCGAGCGGGTGATCAAAAGCTACCGGGCTGAGGTGAGCCGACACCAACGATTTTTAGACCAGCAGGGCAAAAGTCCGGAGGGGGCCACCAAAAAAGATCTTCTGGACTACCTGCAAAGCGATAGCCGACTGGCAGTCCGGCACCGGACTGTTAAAAGACCTTTGAGCAACCGAACCAAACGGGGCATATTAGGCATTCTGAACCACTATTACAGCTACCTGATGCAGCAGGGTCGGACAGTTCAGAACCCAACCCGGTTTATTCGGATACGGGGAATAAAAAAACGGGAACTGTACCGTTTGTTTACCGAAGAGGAGCTGGAGCAGCTCTGTGAGTTGCTGTATCAGGAGACCTGCCGTATGGAACGACCTACCCTGCAGCAGCAGAAGGACTATTTGTTGCTCACGCTGGTAGCTTATCAGGGTCTGCAGGTGCATGAGGTGGCTCGGTTGGAACGGTCCGATCTCGACCTGCACAAAGGTATTTTGCAGGTGCGGGGCGGACGCAAGACCAATGCCCGCACCCTGCCGCTAAAGGCGGCTCAGATAGGTCTGTTCATGCAGTATTTTGGTCAGCAGGAAGAGGCCGGGCTGGTGAGCTCGAAAAACTACCTCCATTCCCTGAACGGCCTGCTGCGTCGGCTTTGTCCGCACTACTGCAACTTTATTCAGCTGCGGGCTTCGGTGATCACCTGCTGGATCAAACAGCACGGACTTAGAAAGGCTCAGTATCTGGCTGGTCACCGCTACATCAGCAGTACGGAACACTACCTGCACAACGATCTGGAGCAGTTGCAAAACGATCTGGATTTGTTCCACCCGCTGAACTAACAGCTGCAGCTGTCCAAAAAGAGGTTAAGGAGCCTGCCAAACACCCTTTTCTTTACAAAAAACGGCCCTGTTTCCCCCAAAACAAACTTGTTTGCCTATATTTGGGGCACCCACTCTTAAAAAAAACGGAAAACGATGGGCTGTCTTAAACTAACCCACAACCAACAACCTGAGCTTCGGGTGGTGCATGCCAAAAAAGGTGTGACCTCCAACTATCGGACTAAAAGCGCGTGTAGCTCGTACCCTTTCGGGATGGCCCTGCCCGGTCGCAGCTACAACTTCTCCGATCAGTCTCATGCCTTTCAGGGGGCTTTTGCCCGAAGGGATCATGACACCCGGTGGGATGAGTTCCTCCTGCGCAATTACGACGCCCGTATTGGTCAGTTCCTCTCGGTTGATCCCTTTTTGCAGTATGCCTCTCCCTATGTGGCCATGGGCAATAATCCGTTAAGTGTGGTGGACCCCACCGGTGGACTGGGTATGGATCTGAGCCCTGAAGTGGGACCAATAGAGCATAGGGATTATGATTATAACTGGGAGATAGCCTTTGAGCTGGTCTATGGGTTTGGCATGAATATGTATGAGGCCAGGCTATTGGCTATGAGCAGCGGGGTAAGGGGTCTGCATATAGCCCGGGAGATGGCTGCGTTCGGATATGAATGGAAGGAGGGATCCGGATGGGGTTTTTGGAAAAAGGCCAATTTCAAGGATGCGCAGCGGCATGTTCCCTTCAGGGGTCTGGATAAAATGAATGTTTTGTCCACCGTAACGGTCGGAGAGCAATGGGTAGAGGTCTATAATCCTTTGGATAAGTATTGGGCGGCCTCATACGAATACAAACCGATGACCGAGCGTTTTTACAGTCAGCCAAGGGACTTTTCCAACTCCAAAACTGCCCTTGGTGCTGGGGGCTTGCTGTATGGTATTGGTCAAAACGTTATGGCCCCCGGAGATCAATGGTTAGGCAATAACGGGAAGTATTATAACAAATCCTGGGGTGGAAATAAATGGACGGGAAGCAGATCCGGGGCATTAAAGATAGCAAATGCAGCCAAGCTGGCTGGCAGGGCTACGTTTGTTACGGGGGCTGCAATGAGCACCTACGAAGGGGTACATCATCTAGAGTCTGGTAATTACGCAGGGGTTGCAAAATCCGGTTTGGATATTGGAATGGGAAGAGTAGCAGCCTTAGGCCCTATCGGATTAACTGTTAGTGGATTCTATTTTATTATCGACGCTACAATTGGCTGGGATAATTTCATACAAGGCCATATAAGTATGACCATTCAAAATCAGGCCATTCTCGGACCGGGTTGGAATGCGTTCAGAATGGAAGGCGGATTAAAGTAATGCGAACCGCATATAGATACGTTTATTACTGGCTGTATACCTGGCAAAAAAGGCTTTGGGGCGAAGATGATCTCCCGGAACACACTGCTGCATTAGCGATGTCATTGAGCTTATTCTGTTTATCAAGTTCGATTGTTAGCATTGTTTATATCATTACCGATATCATGGTAATACCGACAGACTTGCCAAAGGCTGGAATTGCTTTACTTTTTTTGATGCTTTATGGACTCCATTACCTTGCTTTTATTCATCGAGGCAAGCACAGGGAAATTGAGAAGGAGTTTAAAAACGAGAGCAGGAAGGAAAGAAGGAGGAAAGGTCTTTTTGTTCTCTTGTACACTTTTGGATCAGATGTGTTTTGTATTCTTCTTCCATTTCTTGGAATTTGGTTAAAGCATTAAACGAAAAGCTGCCCGATGGGCGCAGTGTTCCAAATAGAATGCTGATGACTCGCCAGAAGCGAGCAACGAAAGTCCCCCAAAAACGGTGTCAGCACGCAAGCTATCCGGAGAATAAAAAGGCGTTTTTATCCGCCTGCTCCCCTTTCGCAGTAAATGCAAAACTACAGAGTTAGCTCTGTAGCTAGCTCTGTAATTAGTCGGTCCTTAAAAAAGTCATTTTTTGAGCCTGAAAGCAAAAAAAAAGCCTCACCTCCATCAAAAAGAATGAAATGCTAAACTATTGTGCACTCAAACTCCGTGAATCACCTTGTAACAAAAAGTAGATTTGGAAGTAGCTGGTCTTTCAGGTAAGATCTCTCGAAAGAAAATAAAAAATAAACTTGTTTGCTGAGTTTTTCCATCATCTTCCGCATATTCCATCCCACAGCTGCTAAAAAAGCGTTGATTTGTGGAGATTCCACACCGTGCAGATAGTTCTGTTCCATCCGGCAATCTGATTTCAGGTGCCCGATGACCGCCTCTATAACAGCCCTGCGCCTAAATTTCTTTCGCTTCTTTCGCTTTTGGTACGCACTCGCTCGTTTTAATGGCCGGTTATCCGGAGTGGAGATCAGGGTCTCACCTATCTGCTTTTGTCCTTTTCCTGCCCGGTCATAAACGATTTCCTTAGGAACCGGTAAGTCGTTTTGTTCCATCTGACGGATCAGAGGCTCAATGGTTTTGCTATCATGAGGATTTCCTTCAAAGGCCTTGATGGAGGTCACAATGAGCGTTTTAGAGGTAACCGTTAAGCCTACCTTGTTCCCAAATTCATACGGCTTGTGTGCCTTCCCTTTGGCTATGCAGCTGGTAAAGGGTTTGTGCACACTATAGATCTTGTTCCTGTCGGTCCTTTTTTGATTGAGGATCTGTTGGTATAGGGCTAACTCTTCCTCGTGAAAAACCCACTGCTCCGGTGTTAATTTCCGTTCCAGTTCCCGAATTAAGCGACCAGCAATGATCCTGAGCTTATCAATGGCCTTTTTTGCCTTCTTTACCCGACTGGGATGTTTGCTGTTATAGCTATCCCGCAACAATTGCTTTGATGTACGAACATAGCTCTGACGCTGTTTCACCCCTCTTAATTGAGCCAGGGCATTTAATTTGTCAATGACCCTTTTCGCCAATTTGGCATCCGTGGGAAACGTAGTGTAGTTGCCCTGGACCGTTGTATCCGATAGTGCCTGCTTTTCCTGAGCATCTTTCCCATGGATCTTCACCGAATAAGCAAATATCTTTTTCGCGCCTTCTTCTCCTATCCGCTTACGAAAATGAACCAAATCACTCGGATCAAAAGGAAATTGGTGCTGAAAATGCGAATACCCACAGAAGTATTGCATGTACGGGTTCATCTTCCATTCCTTAGCCAGCGTCTCGTCCCCTAAGTTGTACAGACGCTTAAGAAATAAACAGCCAACCATCAAACGAACAGGCATTGATGGACGGCCCATGCTCGAATAATACTTCGATAACTCCTGATCCAAATGCTTCCAATCAATCTTATTTGATAGCAGAACCAACTCATGCTTCATGTCGATGAAGTCCACCAGCATCGGACGGAACAACTCCCGTTGCGTATTTACCTCACTGCTCCCTTTCATTTATTGCAAGATATTCATGCTAATTTCCGCATTTCCTTGCAATTCCGCACCTCAAAAAACAAAAAGTTATCAACTCATTATGTTGATAAATAGGCGCTTAGCATGTTTTTAAGGAGCGACTAATTAATGATATATAAAAATTTATATTTCAACAACTTATTAAAATACACTTTTTATAGCCCTAAGGGACACCTCACTTCCAAATAGAATGCCGACGACTGGCCAAAAGCAACCGGCGAAAGGCCCCCCAAGAGGTCGCCTTCAAAGGAGCGATCGTTCAAATTCCAGGATCTTAGCTCCCCTCAGGGGCACTGACTGGCCCTAAGGGACACGCATACTCCAAATAGAATGCCGACGACTCGCCAGACGCAACCGACAAAAGCCCCCCCAAAAGATCGCTTTCAAAGGAAAAATCGTTTCAATATCAGGCCGGTGAGCGGGGGGCTCTGCATTACTGTATGGTGGTTGAAAGTCCGAATATAGGAAGATACAGGGCAATCAGGATAGTACCCACTACTGCGCCGAGGATCAATATGAGCAGCGGCTCCAAAAGGGTGATCAGTGTTTTGGAGCGAATATTCATTTTTGATGCATAAATCCGGGCCAGCTCCGAAAAACTACCCGAAAGACTGGCTGACTCTTCCCCTACCGATAAGATCATCTCTTCTTCTTCTGTAGCTATCCCGGAACTCCGGAAGGCCTTTGATACGCTCAGCCCGGAGATAATCTGATGCTGAGCCTTCTCAAGGCTCGTTTTCACCATCAGGCTACGACTCGAATCAGCCGTAATAGATAGCGCTTTTTGCAGAGGAATCTCTGCTCTGAGCAGGACAGCCAGGGAGAAAAAAGCCTGTTGCTTTATGGATTCCAAAAAAAGCCCCCCGATCAAGGGAACTCTGTACAAAAGATTTACTGCCTTTTCAGCATACAGGCTCTTCAATACAATCCGCCTGGTTAGAACAAAAAGAGCATTCATCAATAAGATGGCTATCAGTATCCAGCCAAAGTTTTCGGATAGCCAAATGACGGCTTTGGTTAGAGCCGGGAGTTCTTTTCCAAACCGGGCATACATCCCGATAAACATCGGAACCACCACCCAAAGCATAACCGCCGTAACCACTACGCTCATGATAAGAATTACAGCCGGATAAAGCAGCGCATCTCTGACTTTTGCCTTACGCTCCTTACGCTCTGTATACAAATCGGAAAGAGTTCGAAAGCTCTGTTCAAGCCCGGCGGTATTCTCTCCAATTCGGATCATTGTCTGGTCAAACGAGTTTAGAACCCCGGAAATGGACATAGCCTCCGAAAGGAGTGCTCCCTGGAGCAATTGCCTGCTCACACCTGGCAGATCGAACCGGGAGAAGGTTTTGTCATCAGCCACAAAATGGATCGCCTTCTCAATGGTTACCCCTGACGCCAAAAGTCTTGACAGCCGTTCAAAAAGGGCTCCCTTTTTCCCCGCTCCCACTCTTGTTGCTACAGGTCTTCGCCAAGGTGAGCTTTTTCTTTCCGGTTCATTAATCTTCATGGAACTAAAGGTTCATTCCAAAAAAGAGGTCTGTTGAAAACAGACGAGTCTTGCTCGCCAAAATACCAGCAGCATATCAGAGACTTCTCGTCCAGATCAAAATACGCCGAATCCTCGGGAAAATGCCATTTGGCACCTGAAGGAGTTCTGAGAAGTACCAAGCCCGAATCTGACTGATGATATACAATGGTATCACCTGCTGAAATTAAAGAAATCTGGTGGTGTTCCAAGCGATATAGCTTTGAAGCACTGAGCTGTTCTTTCAGAGCTTGCCGCGCCAGTATAGACTGCCAGCGGAAGTCGGGAGTATCATATCTGTTCCACCAATAGGATACCTGAAAAAGCAGCCAGCCAGCCAGGAGAAACAAAATGGCCATGGCCGCCGAAACAACGATTAGCTCCACGAGTGTAAACCCTGTGATATTTCCCCATTTGTTTTTCTTTTTAGTTGTCATCCTCCCTACTAAAATGCTCCTCTTCAGCTGTAGCCAATGTGTCCTGTGGAACGGCAATAGGAATTGTTTGCAGCAAGCTACCGGCATAGTCGAATTGTTTTTTTTCAGTCTGAATGAACAGGAACACCGAGTCAAAAAAGAAAAGGGTGGAAAAGGAAATCAGGATTCCTGCTACAAGAAGTTCAACAACAGTAGTCGCTTTCAATTTAGTCTGCAAAACAAAGAGGTATTTTTATTGCATCCTTTCTTAAGCCAACTCCAAAGTTGTCCGAAAGACTGTCAATGGAAATTACCTGCCGGAAAAGTGCATGGCCCTGCAGCCCTCCTTTCCAAAAGGACTGTACGGACCGGGCATAGACCTGACCGAAAATATCACCGAGCAGCTGAATTTCCCCATTAGTATACACCCCCCCATATATTACTGATGAATCCCCTACCAGGATGCACGGGTCATTTTGAGACTGGGTTGATACAAGCGCCCTGATCTCACCCTCCATTCGAACTTTTTCTCCGAGTAAAATTCTCGGAGCTATAGCTTTGCGACCGTCTAAAACGATTGCAGAGGGGTAAGAAAGAAGCGCGCTACTACCTATCACCACAGAATCCGAAGCATAGATCTGACCAATAAATACAGTGCGGTCTTCCAATTTCACGCAGGGCGCCTGGAGTATAACACCTTTCAGACTGGTAGAAGCCGATACCGAGATACTCGTATCAGAGCGGATCAGAAAGGGGCCATGAATATCCCCCTGAATGCGAATAGCTCGTCTTGACTGCACAAGAACAGGAAGACGCTCAAACGAGCGAAAGATCTTATTGCCAAATTCCATGATATCCATCACCAAAATGTCGTCATCACTCAATGCAACATCCAAGCCTGCCGGTGGATGTTCCTTTAACTGACCAAGTTTGTTTAACTCCAGTTTTATTACTTCAGGAGCATCCTCCTGATAAAAGATCCGGGATCGGGTATTGTGTAAATAGACTCCACTGCCAATTTGGTGATTTGGAGCATATTCGAAAACGGCATTTTTTGTCAGTGCAAGTGAGTAAGGTTTTGGTCTGCTTCCCCAAATAATGGCCTGGGAGAGTGAATCAATTTCGTCAAAGGCGAGCGAGTAGCTCACATCAAACAATCCCCAACGGTAACCCCTAATGCGAAGCAAAACGCCGGATTCCAGCTCCATGTTCGTATCCAAGGGGACATGATCAAATATAGCACTTCTTATCATGCTGTGAGAATCGGTCAAGGCCGAGAGTAGTTTGCTATTTCGGGAGACTCGCCCTGCGTAAGAGCTGCGAATAAGACTTCGGTAATAAAATCCCGCCATGATCGAAACGGAAACCAACATAACTCCGAGAACATAAAGTAAGGCATATCCTCTGAACCTCATTTTGAAATGGTTTTCTCTTCTCCTCGGTAACGGAACCGCACCTTGTTCTCCGAACCCTCTACAAGGAAAAGTTCTTCCCAAGTCTGACCAGCTTCCATATTTACTGATTGGCCATCAATGCAAATCAGGAAAAGAGTTTTTCCAAGAGACTTCACATTTCCCCGATAATCAATACCAGGCCATGAAACTTTTTTTTCCTCAACCATAGCCGGTTTATCCTTCTTTTCCAGGCTATTCCCGGAACGGATGGAATATACCGGGTATGGATCCGGATAATCCAGCCGAATGCGCTGGTTTTCTTCCCGATCGGGACTTATACGCCCTGTTGCCTTTATGCCTGGGTCACTGATAAGTTGGGCATCGCCTTCATAGCGGTAGTCCACAACCCGATAGATGATATATCCCCAAAGGCTTAGAACCAAGGAAATCAAAATCCAAAGTGTTTGTTTGTTTTTCACTTCTTAAGTCATATCTTTCGGCCAGCTCAACACAGGATAAAGGTAATGATGAAACGCAAAAAAGCATTAAAACTCAAAAGACTTGATGGGTTCACTCTTTCGGAACTTCTGGTCGTAATGATTATTTTAGGGATTTTGGTATTGCTGACGCTGCCTAACTTGTTACCTTTGATTACGAAGGCCAAAAGTACAGAAGCCAAGCTACAACTTCGTCATGTTCATCTTTTGCAGCGAGCCTATTACATGGAGCATTCCGAATACGCGGAAAGCCTGGATCTGCTTGATTTTGAAATGCCTGAAACGTTAGATGAAGATGGCCGGGCGCTTTACAAATATGCGATTTCAGAAGCTGATGAAAAAGGCTTCCTGGCACAAGCGAGAGCCGTTAAAGACTTTGATGGAGATGGGGATTTCAACCTTTGGGAAATTGACCAGGATGGCAATCTAAGGCAAGTGATTAAAGACTGATTCAACCCATGCGCTTCCCTGATATTCTTCTGTATATGATACTCACTGTTCTGGCTTTGCAGGATCTCAGAAGCAAAGCCGTGAGCTTGTATGTATTGGCTTTTCTTTTTTGCCTTGGTCTTTTGGGGGTTGTTAAAGGCCCAGGTAATATTTTGGAGGCGTTTGTTTCCATCGGAATGGTGTGGCTTCTGGCCACTTTGCTTTGGCTGTATACACGACTTCGAGGAATAAAGCTTAAGCAGTCAGCCGGATTGGGAGATCTCCTATTCCTTTTTTGTGCTGCTCTTTTCTTCCCTCCCGGGCAGCTTCTCCTATTTATCATTCTCAGCTGTTCCCTCGGGATCGGATTTTTTCTTATCTGTCGGGACAGGAAGGTGCCGATGGTTTTTGTTTCCTCGGTTCTTTGGATTATTTACCAGGGTTTTATTTTGATAAATGATGATTTCTGAGGTGAAAGCAAACAGGGACCTTGTCTTGGAACTGGGAAGGAATTTTCCCGAAGAGTTCGGTGCTATACCAATTGAGCGAACTGGAGAGCACGTGAGTTTTTATCTGCCAGAAGAGCAGGAAGAAAACGAGGAAAAGAAAGATCTGATCCGATCCTTTTTCGGCAAGCATGTCCTTTTTAAAGAAGTGCCCACTGAAATGTTCCATCGGCTGAAAGCCGAACTCTACAATGATCAATTGGTGCATTTCCCTGAAACCGGAATGGGTGCTGATCAAATCGTTTCGGAAGCTTATCGGCTCGGAGCAAGTGATCTTCATCTGGAGCCCTACGCCAAAGAGCACTTCCGAATTCGGATGCGTATTGATGGGATACTATCTGACCGGTATCTGCTTGATCTGACTCAGGGGTATTCGCTTGTCAATGCCATCAAGGTTCGTGCGGGATTGGATATTGCTCAAAAAAGGCTTCCGCAGGATGGGAGGATCATACTACTTGTGGAAACTGGCAATCGGCTAGACCTTCGTATCAGTGTGATTCCCACCATTGACTCGGAGCGGGTGGTCATCCGCCTGCTTGGGCAAAATGCCGGGGGGCTGGATCTGAAAAAGCTCGGCATGGACAAGAGCCTGTTCTCCGAATTTGACCGGGCACTTTATCGCTCTAAAGGAATCATTTTGGTAAGCGGTCCCACGGGAAGTGGAAAGACTACAACCCTCTATGCGGCCATCAATAAGCTCAACGCCCGTCAACTAAACATTATGACCGCTGAGGACCCGGTGGAATATTTTCTGGCAGGAGTATCCCAAACTGCCGTTCGGCCATCAATTGGCTTGGATTTTCCCGAGGTCCTGCGCTCTTTTCTACGTCAGGATCCCGATGTAATCATGATTGGAGAGATCCGAGATGAAAAAACGGCCTCCATAGCAATTAGAGCAGCGCTGACGGGTCACCTTGTTCTTTCAACCATCCATACCAACGACAGCCTTGGAACGGTCCGAAGGCTTATGGATATGGGGATTCCTCATTACCTGATCTCCGATACCCTGGAGCTCTCTATAGCTCAAAGGCTTCTACGCCGCCTATGTCCCCATTGCAAGGTCCAAAGCAACCGGCCCTTTGAAGAAGAAAATTCCGGAGCGGTTCAAATCTTTGAAAGCCGAGGCTGCGAAAAGTGCCATTACACTGGTTACAAGGGGCGTATTGCCATTTACGAGTGGACCGGCAAAAAAGACCTGGCGGAGTTTATATCTTCGGGCAACCGAGCCGAAAGTTCTCCGGGTCTTGTATCTTCGACGCTCCATTTATTGGAAGACGGAATCATTGATCTTGTAGAATACAACAGAATAAAATGGGGGTAACGGGAAGGAGATTGAAGTGGGAACTACTCCTGATGCTGATGGGCATTTCGATGTGGGCGTTTGCACAATCACAGTCGAGACTAATACGTCTTGAAGGTGAGCTGGAAACTGCCCGGGCTGATATTCCCGGACTCAATGGAATCATCGAGATATCTGTTTCCGACGTGCCTTTGGATGAGTTCCTAAGAAGCATTGCCCTGGCCAATGATATCAACCTTGTGATCTCTGATCCTTTGGAGTACAAAGTGGTCAACAATTTTAAAAATATCAAGGTTATAGACATTCTCCTCTTTTTTGCCGAAGAATATCCTATTGACTACGCGGTCAGCGGAACGGTGATCAGGGTAAGCATGATAGAACCAAAAGAAAAAAGGCTGGATTCCTCAAGAGTTGTCTATTTATCAGACCAGGATAAAATCTCATTTGATCTTCAGGCCGATACGCTCTCTCTGGTGGTTAAGGAAATCGCACGCAAAACACCTTACAATATAGTCTATGCCCCTGGTTTGGCAGACAAGCCCGTGAACATTTACATTGAATCCCTTCCGGTGCAAAAAGCGTTGGAAGAACTTGCCTGGTCAAACGGACTGAACCTCCAATACCGAGGAGACAGTCTTTACTCATTGGAGGGCATCCCTGCTGAAAACTCTTCTCCCGAAGCTCAGGTATTCAGAAACGCCCTGCCCGGGGGGCTTAGCATTACCCTGACCGAAGATTCACTAATCTCGCTGTATGCTCAGGAATTGCCTCTGTCGGAAATTCTTCAGGGGCTTACTTCGGTAGTATCCATGGACTTTTTTGTTTACGAGCAACTGCAGGGGGTACAGACTCTTTCGGTAGAAAGGTATCCGTTGGAGAGGCTTCTGGACGAGCTCTTCTACGGGTCAGAATACAGCTACAGAAAAGTGGACAGCACGTATTACTTTGGAAAACGTCAGGGCGAAGGTCTTCGGGTAACACGAACGATCATCCTGGAAAACCGAAGCGCCAAGAATCTAAAGGAGTCCATACCAGAATCCATTCAACAAAACATCCAGGTTGAGGAGTTTATTGAACTCAATGCTTTAATCTTAAGTGGTGACCGTCGGGAAGTAAATGAGGTCTATGAGTTCTTAAAACAAATAGACCGTTCCGTTCCCATGGTAATCATTGAGGTGATGATCGTGGACTACAACGAAAACAGAGCGGTTGAAACAGGCATTGAAATGGGTATTGGACAGGAGCCAGCTGCAAGTGGTGGTCAGGTGTTTCCCGAGGTAGGCTATACCTTGAACGGTGCAGGTATAAATGATCTGATCAATAGTTTTTCGGGAGGAGGTCTTGCTAATCTTGGTTATGTAAACGACAATTTCTATATGACCATCAAGGCACTTGAAGAGCAGGGTATACTAAATGTTCGCTCTACTCCTAAACTCTCCACACTAAATGGCCATGAAGCGAGCCTTAAAATTGGAGATAAGGAATACTATGTGATTGAAAACCAAAACATTATTGGCTCCCAGAACCCGCAAACCGTGATTACCCGGCAGTATAATTCCGTGCAGGCCAACCTGGAAGTCATTATTACCCCCTACATAGCGGGAAAAAATGAAGTGACGTTAAACATACTCGTGACTCAATCGAACTTTACAGCCCGAATTGCCCCAGATGCGCCACCAGGCGAGGTGTCCCGGAACTTCACCTCCATGATAAGGGTGATGAACGGAGAAATGGTCCTGCTAGGGGGGCTGCAGGAAGTCTCCAAAGAAGAGTCGGTCAGCGGAGTGCCCATTCTTAGCCGAATTCCGATACTAAAGTGGTTTTTTAGCTCTAGGAAGAATCAAAAGTCTGAAACCAAGCTGAACATTTTTATTAAGCCGACTTTGATCAATTAAGAGGAGGGGTTGTGAAAAGAATATGGGGCATACAGTTTGTTGTGGCGCATCGCTTTGAAAACAAAAAGGGACAGGTTCGGTGGCAGGCAGGCTCTTTTAGGTATAGAAATTCCGAGGTTAGCCTTGTAGACTTTTTTGACCCTTGTGATAAAAGGTCCTGGGAGCGCTGGTCAACCCAAACCGGGCTTGCGCTTATTCTTTTTGGAAGTGATAAACAAAAACTCCTTACCGGGAACCCTCCAAAGTTTCAAGGCAGCCTCGTTATGGAAACCATGGAGCTGGTGCGGCTGGAGCATTTTAGCAACTACCTTTTGAAGGAGCCTTTTGATGGGCTAAAGAGTGAATTGAATCTGGAAGGAATAAAATCATTTTTCCTTTCCGAATGGGAGGCCCTGGATTTGGAGCCTGATTTAATCCGGAACCTGTTGCCTTTTTCTCATGCCGAAAGGCACGTTATTCTTTCCGGTGGCCAAATAAGGGTTGAGAGAAATACTGATGAACGACCCTTTATGTTTGACCATCAGGAATACCCGGCAAATAGCGCTTTTTTGTTTTTCGGCGCCCTTAGGTTTGCCGGGGTGATCCGCAAAAAAAAGTATCTGAATCAGGCATTGCATATCTTTCAACGTGAGAAACAATACCGGTTCTATGCACTCGGGATTGTTATGCTGCTTGCCCTGGCCAACTTTTTTTGGTCAATAACCCAGAATCAGCGAAAACAGGAGCAACGCAGGAACATCTCCAATTTGGAGCTACAGCGTGAAAAGCGTCTGGAAAGTCAAAAGGAAAAGGACCGGTATCTTGAGTATCTGTCCGTAGTGAATTCGAAAGACCACGAAATCTCTTTAGATACCGACCGGATCTATAAAGCAGCCAGCGGGAAGGTTTATTTGTATTCCGTGCTTATTCGCCCGGAAATGATGAATGCTGAACATAAAGAGTCTGAGGAGATGAAACGGGGTATTCTTATTCGCGGCAATGGTAAAAACAGCCAGCGTGTAGACCTGTTTCTGAAAGCTCTGGAAGAAGCATTCCCGGATCGGGTAGTCATGACCGGTCATGTGGAATTGGCAAGGGAAGGGGGGTTGGATTTTATTATTACGGTGAAATGAAATGGAGCCCCTACTTACTTGTCTTCTATAGCGCGGCAATGATCTATTTGTTTGGTATTCAGCTACCTGAAAGGTTGGGGATCCAAAAGGACCTGCAGTTGCGCAAATCTGTGTTCCCGGTTGATCCTTCCGGTAGGGCTCCCAACGGAATGCTGAAGGAATTATCGCTCATGCAGAAACAGGAAATAGAAAACGATGTTTTGAAATCCGTTCAAACGGAACTAATCAGTAATCAGATAAACATAACACTGCTGGAACCTCTTGGGTCCACCCCCCATGGACAATATTACCGCATTGCTATGAAAGGAAAATTTTCGTTACTTGTCCGCCAAATAGAACATTTTGAAGACCAGTGGAATGCAATTTCGGTAGCCGAACTTCGTATGGAAGGACCGAGCCCCAAAAAAAAACAAAGGCAGCCTATGTGTTACTTGACCATTCATGTCCCAAAAGAATATGAGCATGATTAGATTTTTGCTTTCAACAACTCTTGTGATCTCTATCTTTGGGCTGACATCCTGCACGGAAATTTTTGTTCCTGACCTGAGTACAGAAAAAGTGATTCTACTGGCTCCGGAGGATAGCGCTACGATCAGCTCGATCGGGTTATTGTTTCTTTGGGAAAAAGTCGAGGGAGCAGACAGCTACCGGCTTCAAGTTGTAAGGCCGGATTTTAATACGCCCCATTTCTTTGCTCTGGACACACCCCTTGCCGGAACGGATTTTACCTATAGCTTCGTTCCGGGAAGTTATCAATGGCGGGTAAAGGCCCTTTCCAGTTCTTCAGAAACGGACTATTCAGTTCGTACCGTCTTTATCGACAGTACGTCCGACCTGTCAAGTGCCCAGACGAGCCTTTCCTCTCCTCAGCCAGGATGGTATAATACCACAACGCATGATTTTTCATGGCTCCCGGTATTCCTGGCTCAGTCTTATGTTTACAGTCTTTTCAGCCCTAATGCTTCCGGGGGGGCACTTATTCATCAGGAAGAAACCGAAAACGTTGCTCTTTCCTATACCCTTCAGGAAGGGCTATATGAATGGGGGGTATCGGCACGGAATAATCAATCCCAGAGCCCATATACTTTTAGAGAGATCAAAATAGACACGACGTCCCCTTCCGCGCCGGTTTTGTCCAGTCCTGTAGATGGGGCTGTTTTAATCTCGGATACTATTATTTTTGTCTGGGATAATTCCTCTGCCGGAACCGGAGCTCCCTTGTTCGATTCCATTTATGTATCACTGGACGCTCAGGGCAACCAACCCATACTGCGCAAACAATCCATTTCCGGCGGGACAACCGACTCACTGGGCACTGGTTTCTACTATTGGAAGGTGCGTAGATTTGACGAAGCTGGTAATTCCTCCGGATTTACTTCAACCAGAAGTTTTCAGGTCGCTCAATAGCATCCTTTGCAAAAGGATACAAAGTACCCTCGTGCCCTGGCCGGCCCTGCAGACCTGATGCCGGCATGCTAATTGCAACCGAATAGCGTTACTTTAGCGAACAATGACACTCCGGGCAGAACATCTGGTGAAGTATTACAGGCAGCGTGCAGTGGTAAAGGGCGTCAGTCTGGAGGTGGATCAGGGCGAAATAGTTGGGCTCCTTGGCCCAAACGGTGCGGGAAAAACCACCAGCTTCTATATGATCGTTGGGCTGATCAAGCCAAACGAAGGCGGGGTGTATCTGGATAACGAGGAGATCACCCGGCTACCGATGTACAAACGTGCCCGGAAAGGCCTGGGCTATCTGGCCCAGGAAGCATCGGTCTTCCGAAAACTGAGCGTTGAAAGCAACCTTCAGGCCGTGCTGCAAATGACTGACCTGGGCAAAGGCGAACAAAAGGACAAGCTTGAGGAGTTGCTCGTTGAGTTTGGATTGCAACATATCCGCAAAAATCGCGGGGACCTGCTGAGCGGAGGCGAGCGTCGCCGGACTGAAATCGCCCGGGCCCTGGCAGTGGATCCGAAGTTCATGCTCCTTGATGAACCCTTTGCCGGGGTGGACCCGATAGCGGTAGAAAACATTCAGGGCATCGTAGAGAAGCTTAAGGATAAGAACATCGGCGTCCTGATCACCGACCACAATGTACAGGAAACGCTCAGTATCACGGATCGCACCTACCTGCTGTTCGAAGGAAAGATCCTTAAATCCGGCACAGCCGAAGACCTGGCAGCCGATGCACAGGTACGGAAAGTCTATTTAGGGGAAAAATTTGAATTGAGACGCTGAGTTTAATCCACAGGCGCTCACTTCATCCGGAAAACAGCACAATATATCAGTCCTCAGCGCTCAGCTCGAAAAGATCAAACTCGTAATGCTCCATGATCTTGTTGCAGAGCAGCTTCCGGCAGGCTTCGTCAACCCTGGTCTGAGCCGTTTCACGATCCGTCGCTTCGATCTCGAGGTGGATATGTTTACCGATACGGACCGACCCGATCCCGGGCAACCCCACGTTTTTCATGTTGTTTGAAACCGCATTTCCCTGGGGGTCCAGCAAAGCGGGAAGCGGCATAACGTTGATCTCAGCGCGGAATCTCATGGTCTATGGAATTGATGAAGGGTCATGACCCTTGATTAAAATGCAGATAGCTGAAAAACAGATACAAAAGTAAGCTAAACGGAATTCCTTTCCAGCCAAAGACGGCAAGACAAAGGGCGATCGAAAGGAGCATCAGGTACCGCCACTGATTTTCCCTCCAACCGTAGGTTGGAAATTTTAAGCTCAGGAGGGGCAGGTTCGAAAGGAGCATGAAGGAACTGAACAGGCACCAGATCGCTATGCAAACCGGATGCAGCCAGCCGGGAGCGATTGCATTGCCGCCGAAGCACCAATAGAATGGGAAGAAAAGGCAGATCAATGCGTTTGCCGAGACGGGCAAACCGATAAAATCCGTTTTCTGATCGGTGGAGATGTTGAACTTCGCTAGTCGGAGTGCGGAAAAAAGGGGGATCAGCAAGGCTGCTTTTGGGAGGATGATCAACCCCAAAAATTCGCCTCCATTCTGGTAGTATTGATCCACAAGCTCGCTGCTGAGGTTGTAGAGGAGGAGTCCGGGAGCTACCCCGAAAGACACCATATCGGCAAGGGAGTCAAGCTGCACGCCCAGCGGTCCGGAAACGCCCAGGGCCCGGGCTGCGGCACCATCCAGCACATCGGCTACGCCTCCTGCCATGATGCAGTAGGCTGCCAGCTCGTAATTCGCCTGAAAGCCATAAATGACCGATAAGGTGCCGAAAAGCAGATTGCTCAGGGTAAGGGCTTTCGGTATGGCGGATCTCCACTGCACGACAGGCACAATATATTAAGATTTATCTTGTTGTTCTACATGTTATCCACTTTTCAGGCATGAAAAAAATCGCCCGGATCGTTCTGGCGTTCACGTTAATGCTAATGCTCCCCGACGCGGCGAAAGCGCAGGTTCGGAAATACAGCAACGAATTTTTGTCCATCGGGGTTGATGCCCGGGCGCTTGGTATGAGCAATTCCGTGATCGCCTCCGTACAGGATGTTACTGCGGGCTACTGGAACCCGGCCGGGCTTGCGCATTTGCGGGAGCGGTGGGAGGTCGGACTCATGCATGCCGAGTATTTTGCCGGGATCGCTAACTACGATTATTTGGCCGGGGCAATCCCCATGGATGAGCGAAGCACCTTTGGAGCTTCCCTCATTCGTTTCGGGGTTGACGATATCCTCAATACCAGTGAACTGATCGATCAGGGCGGGAATATAGATTATGACCGGATCAGTCTGTTTAGCGCAGCCGATTACGCCTTGCTGCTCAGCTATGCACGACAAACGAAGGTCAAAGGGCTCAGCATTGGCGGAAATGTAAAGCTTATCTACCGCGGGATTGGCGATTTTGCGGATGCCTATGGATTTGGACTTGACTTCGGCACCCAATATCACAGCAATGGCTGGAGTCTCGCCGCATCGCTGCGAGATGCCACCACGACCTTCAACGCCTGGCAGTTTAACACAGAAAAATTGGAAGAAGTCTTTCTCGCCACCGGAAATGAGATACCGACCGATGCCCTTGAACAAACAGCACCGCGTTTTACCCTTGCGGCAGGACGAACCTTTGTTTTAGGCGACAATTTCAGCCTTTACAGCGAAATTGATCTGGTAACCACTTTTGATGGAAGGCGTGCAACCGTGATCTCCTCCGATTTTGCCAGTATTGATCCCTCACTTGGCCTCGAATTCAGCTATCGCGAGTTTCTCTTCCTGCGCATGGGGGTGGGCAACGTTCAAAGCGAAATAGATTTTGATGACAGCAAATACTGGACCTTTCAGCCGAACCTCGGGATCGGATTCCGCTATCAGAATATTTCGCTTGACTACGCCCTGACAGATATTGGAGATCAAAGTATTGCCATTTACTCGAATGTTTTTTCGCTAAAACTTAACTTTGCGGGTAAGCGATCGTAACCTATGCTTCGGCGTCTCCTCTTAGCGCTCGCCTCTTCTGCCCTGCTCATTCTGGCCTGGCCACCACACGGGTATGCCCTGCTTATCCTGGTCGCCTTTATTCCACTCCTTTGGATCGTTCGCGAGATAGATCACCATGCGGATCTTAAACGAAAAAAGGGATGGATCATCTTTGGATGGAGCTTCCTTACCTTTCTGATCTGGAATCTCGCCTGTAGCTGGTGGATCTATTATGCGGCGGCGATCGGAATGGTAGCATCGGCCCTGTTCAACGCATCGGCCATGGCCCTCATGATGGTGCTCTGCTACAGGGGGCGAAAACCCATCGGCCCGGGAAGGGCATTGATCTCCCTGCCGGTTTATTGGATCGCCTTTGAACATTTCATTCAGCGGTGGGATCTCGCCTGGCCGTGGATGAATTTGGGCAATGCCTTTGCCGGAGCACCGGATGCTGTGCAGTGGTACGAGTATACCGGAACACCTGGAGGAACCCTGTGGATATGGGTTGTAAACATTGTACTATATGCCTGGCTGGCCGGCTCTAAATATCCCATTCGCACGTTCCGGCAATGGATGCATCTGACGGTCCGTATCGTCATCTTTGTTCTTGTACCCCTGGCTTTTTCCCTGTGGGTTGGAGCCCGGCACGTGGCGCCGGGAGACACCGCCGACGTGGTGGTCGTACAGCCGAATGTGGATCCCTACATCGAGAAGTTCGACACCGGCGACCTTGCTCAGGTCCGCCACATTCTGGCCCTGGCCGATTCGGTGATGGACAGGCAGGTAGATGTAGTGCTGGCTCCGGAGACCGCCCTCCCGGGCGGATTAATAGAAGGACGCCTGGAACATGAGCCAGCCATCGTGCTGATTCGCCAGTGGTTACAGCAGTATCCAAATACGCAGTTCATTATTGGAGCAAGTACTTACCGCATCTACCATCGGCCTGAGGACGCCTCCGAAACAGCCCGGTATTCGGAACGCGGCCAATATTACTGGGACAACTACAACACGGCGATATCCATTACCGCAAAAGGCCCGATCGGTATCTACCACAAATCGAAATTAGTAGTCGGCGTGGAGCAGATGCCTTTCCGAAGTTTCCTTAAACCGCTGATCGGAGAGGTGATCCTTGACCTTGGGGGAACTACGGGAACGCTCGGAAAACAATCGGACCGTGAGGTCTTCCCCCACGGACAAAAGGATCTAAATGTGGCCCCCATCATTTGCTGGGAATCGGTGTTCGGCGAGTACGTGACCAGGTACGTAACCAACGGGGCCGATTTCTTCGGGATCATCACCAACGATGGCTGGTGGCGCGATACGGACGGATACAAACAGCATTTCGCCTATGCGCGCCTCCGCGCGATCGAAAACCGCCGGGAAGTAGCCCGGGCCGCAAATACCGGGATCTCCGGATTCATTGATCTCAAAGGAAAGGTAGTTAGTCAGTTGGGCTGGGATCAGGCCGGTGCCTTACGGCACGATGTGCTGATCAGCTCCACCAAAACATTTTATCAGCACTATGGCGATTTCATTGGCCGAATGGCACAAGCCCTCGCCATTGTCTTTCTTCTCTACGTTTTCGTCCAGCTAAAAACCAGGAACCCATCCGCCCCGTGAGGGCGATTCAGTACATTTGTCCCTCAAACCGGCTGAATTCATAAAACCATTACCAATGAGCACTTACGACGTAACAGTCATCGGATCAGGGCCAGGCGGATATGTGGCAGCAATACGCTGCGCACAACTCGGAATGAAAACAGCGATCATTGAAAAATACGACTGCCTTGGGGGAACCTGCTCAAACGTAGGGTGTATCCCGTCCAAAGCGCTGCTCGACAGCTCCGAACACTATCACAATGCCGTGGAGAAGTTCAGTACCCACGGGATCGATATGGAAGGACTGAAAGTGAACATGCCGCAAATGATCGAACGCAAGCGTGAGGTGGTAAAGGGAAATGCAGACGGGATCACCTTCCTGATGAACAAGAACCATATCGACGTTCACACGGGACTGGGGTCTTTCGTGGACAGGAATACGATTAAAGTGACCAACGGTGAAGGCAAGCAGACCGAGGTGAAGACAGACAAGGTGATTATCGCAACCGGATCGAAACCGAATTCGCTGCCAGGGATCGGGATCGACAAGGAGCGCATCATTAGCTCAACCGAAATCATGGAGCTTCAGAAAGTACCGGAAAAGATGGTGGTGATCGGTGCCGGAGCGATCGGACTTGAGCTGGGCTCGGTATACCAGCGACTGGGTTGTGAGGTGGTTTTCCTTGAATATGCAGATCGTGCCATGCCGATGATGGACAGCGCCATGAGCAGGGATCTGACCCGCGCCATGAAAAAGCTCGGTGTAAGGTTCCATTTCTCGACCAGGACCAAATCGGCTGAGAATACCGGAAAGGGAGTGAGGGTAACCGCCGTCAATAAAAAAGGTGAAGAGGAAGTGTACGAAGCGGATTACTGCCTGGTAGCAGTCGGACGCAAACCGTATTCAACCGGGCTTAATGGTGAGGCGATCGGGCTCAGGATAGACGATCGGGGTCGGATCGCGATTGACGATCAGTTCAGGACCAACGTTGATGGCGTGTACGCCATCGGTGACGTGGTTCGCGGCGCCATGCTCGCGCACAAGGCGGAGGAGGAAGGGGTGGCCGTGGCCGAATGGCTGGCCGGACAAAAACCGCACATCCACTACAACCTGATCCCGAACGTGGTATACACCTGGCCGGAAGTGGCTTCTGTAGGTAAAACGGAAGAGGAACTGAAAGAGGCCGGAGTGAAGTATAAAACCGGATCTTTCCTGTTCAAGGCGAGTGGTCGTGCCCGTGCTTCAATGGATACGGACGGGCAGGTAAAAATGCTGGCCGATGCCGGCACCGATGAGATCCTGGGAGTGCATATTTGCGGTCCACGTGCTGCGGACATGATCGCCGAGGCGGTAGTTGCAATGGAATACCGCGCCAGTGCCGAGGATATCGCCCGGATGAGCCATGCGCACCCGACGTATACGGAAGCTATCAGGGAAGCAGCCCTTGAGGCTACGGAAGGCCGTGCCCTGCACAAGTAAAATGATCCGCCGGACGGTACATACTTTTCCCGTTACCGATCGCGCTGAAGTCAGGCAAAAGTTACTGCTCTGGACCCGCCGGTTCAGAGCAGTCTGTGTTTTGGACAACTGCGAATACCGCTATCCGGGACCTTTTGAGCCAGCCTTTGAAATGGCCGTGGCAGCAGAGCCTGTAGCAGATGTGGAGGCCATGAGCGGCCATGCGTTCGCACGGTTCAAATCGGCCCGCAGGGCCCGAAGGGATTGGTGGTTTGGTGGATTGAGCTACGATCTCAAAAACGAGGTGGAAGATCTGCGGTCCGATAACCCGGACAAGCTCGAATTCCCCGATCTTCGCTTTTTCAGTCCGCGTTTTCTATGGCTCCTCAAAGGCCATATCATTGAATTGCACCTCCTGCCGGAGGACGATGCCGACCCCGCCAGATTGTGGCAAAATGTGTGGGAACAAAAGCCCTCACCCCCGTCCAAAACCCTCGCTGTTCCCTGGCATTCGCGTATTGACAAACAGACTTATCTGGACCGCTTCAACAGCATTCAGTCCCATATCCGCCAGGGCGATATCTACGAGGTGAACTTTTGCCGCGAGTTCTATGCCACGGAGGCGGATATTGACCCCTGGCAAACAGTACTTGCGCTTCAGGAAAAGACCCATGCACCCTTTTCGGCTTTCTGGCGGTGGAATAATGAGTACCTTCTTTGTGCTTCTCCGGAACGCTACCTGCGGAAGCAGGGCTCGCGCGTGATCTCCCAACCTGTTAAAGGTACCGCGGCCCGCTCCACTGATAAACCGGAAGATCTGCGCCTGGCCGAAGAGCTCCGCAACAGCCGAAAGGAACGCGGCGAAAATGTGATGATCGTAGATCTTGTACGCAACGATTTGAGTCGGATCGCCGCCCGCGCATCGGTCCATGTTGACGAGCTATGCGGCATCTACACCTTCCCGACCGTCCATCAAATGATCAGCACCGTACGGGCAGATCTGGCCGTAGGCCGTGATTGGTCAGACCTCTTCCGGGCCACCTTTCCGATGGGCAGCATGACCGGTGCCCCGAAAGTGCGGGCAATGCAGATCATTGAGCAGATGGAGGAAAGCCGCCGCAGCTGGTATTCGGGCAGTTTGGGCTACCTTGGCCCGGAAGGCGACGGAGATTTTAATGTGATCATCCGATCCTTGATCTACCGTGCAGACCGAAAGTATTTGTCGCTTCAGGTCGGCGGTGCCCTGACCATCCTCAGCGATGGAGAGGCGGAATGGAAGGAAACCGAACTGAAGGCAAAAGTACTCCTCGAAACGGTGGGCTGTGCCCAACCGAAGTATGGATCGGCTAAATAAACATATTGAACAGTGGCTCGGGGCAAATGTGGCGCCTGCGGCGCGATGCCTGGTTGCAGTAAGCGGGGGCGTTGATTCAATGGTACTGACTGATCTGCTGTACAGAGCCGGTGTCCGGATCGCGATCGCACATGTTAATTTTCAACTGCGGGGCGATGGATCTGCTGCCGATCAGGCCTTTGTTCAGCAGTATGCCCGGGAACAGGGCATTCCAATGCACTGGCTTCGGGTTTCCCCGGAGGAGCTGAGCGATCAAAGTGATGAGTCCGTGCAGATGTGGGCGCGTCGGAAGCGGTACAATTGGTTCGGGGAGCTGCTGCATCAGGAGCCGTTTGATCACCTCCTGACAGCCCACCACCGCGACGATCAGCTCGAGACGATCTGGTGGAACATGATCCGGGGCACAGGCGTGGCCGGATTGCGGGGGATGCTCGAAAAACAGGACTGGGCAGGTAAGCCTAACGGCTTGATGCGCCCTCTGCTGGCCATCGGCAAAGACGAGATCAAGGCCTATGCATCGGAGCATAAGGTGGCCTATCGGGAGGATCTGTCCAACACGACACTTAAGTACCGGCGAAACCAGCTGCGCCAACGCATCCTGCCGCAGGCAGGGGAAATGCAGCCGGCCCTGAGTGCCAACATTACGGAATTTGCGGCGCGCATGCGGGATCTTGAGGCGATCCTTGAGGCAGCTAAGGCAGAAGCCCATGTCAGGGCCGTTCGTGAGCAGGAGAAATGGACCGGGATCGACATCGCGAAGGTGCAGGAAATGCCCGGGGCGGCGACGATGTGGCACGAGCTGCTGAAGCCTTATGGATTCAAGGTACAGGGCGACATCCTGCGGGCGATAGATCAAAAAACAGTAGGTGCGCGTTTTTTTAGTCCAAAATATCGCTTGACCATAGATCGCAGGCAGCTGATCATTGATCGGCGGCGCGATGAGGAACAAACAGAATACTCCTGGAAAGAAGGGGAGAGAATGAACGAACCGATCGTGCTTCGGGCCGAGGTAAGGGAACGACGCCTGATGGAAATCCCTGCAAGTCCAAACCGCGCGGCGCTGGACTACGACAGGCTCAGCTTTCCGCTGACCTTGAGGCGATGGCGGCCAGGCGATGCCTTTAAACCGCTGGGCATGAGGGGGACCAAGAAGCTGCAGGATTTCTTTTCGGACGAAAAATGGAGTCGGACCGCCAAGGAAAATGCCTGGCTGCTGTGCTCCGGAAATGACATTATCTGGCTGGTCGGACACCGCATTGATGACCGATACAAAATTGGTGACGCCACAGAAAAGGTGTACCTTGTGGCCCTTTTGGAAAACGAAATCTAACGCATTATGAGCAAGCTGATCAGCTCCCTTTTTTCTTTGTTTTTCTTTGCTTCCATAACCTGCGGCCAGATCCTGGATCCGGTCAAATGGAGCTATTCCACGAAACGGCTCAGCGATGATAAAGCGGAGCTGATCTTTAAAGCGACGATAGAGCCAACCTGGCACCTGTATAGCCAGGACATCCCCGATGGCGGCCCCATTCCAACCGAATTCATTTTTGTGAAAAGTGATGCCTGGGAAGCGATGGGACCCGTGGAAGAGCGTGGCCACCTGGAAGAAGAGTACGATCCGAACTTTATGATGGACCTCAAATACTATAGCCTTGAGGTTGATTTCGTGCAAACGATCAGGATCCTCAGCACGGAGGATTTCGAGGTGACCGGGGAGCTTACTTTTATGACCTGCGATCCCATTCAATGTTTGCCGCCGGAATACGTTGACTTCCATTTTGACGTTGACGGGAAAACAGCATCTGTAGCAGGGGGATCTGCGGCTAAAGCTGCTTCAGCCGACCCGGCAAACTCCCGTTCCCTGCTGGGCGTATTCCTGCTCTGCTTCCTCGGAGGCTTTGCAGCGCTTCTGACCCCTTGCGTATTTCCAATGATCCCGCTGACTGTGAGCTTTTTCACGAAGCAGAGTAAAACTCGTGCCAAAGGGATCGCCAACGCCATTATTTACGGATTGTCCATCATTGTGCTTTATACGTTGATCGGACTCCTGATCACCGTTTTGTTCGGGTCGGATGCCCTCAACGCCATTAGTACCGATCCGTACGTGAACATCTTCTTCTTCCTGATCCTGGTGATCTTTGCCATCAGCTTCTTCGGAGCCTTTGAGCTCACCTTGCCTTCAGGTTGGGTCAACAATGCCGATCGCGCTTCGGAGCGTGGCGGATTGGTTGGGATCTTTTTCATGGCCTTTACCCTGGCCTTGGTATCGTTCAGTTGCACTGGCCCGATCATCGGATCCCTGCTGTTCGAAGCCTTCTCAGGAGGGATCCAGGGGCCGCTTACAGGCATGTTCGGGTTCTCCCTAGCACTGGCCCTGCCGTTCGGGCTGTTCGCCGCATTCCCCGGCTGGCTGAACTCCCTCCCCAAATCGGGAGGCTGGCTGAATTCGGTGAAGGTAACCCTGGGGTTCGTGGAACTGGCCTTTGCGTTGAAATTCCTCAGTACTGCCGACCTCGTATGGCAGGCGGGAATTCTAAAGCGTGAATGGTTCATTGTCAGCTGGATCGCTATCTTCGGATTACTGACCCTGTACCTTTTGGGGCAACTTCGCCTGCCGCATGATAGCCCGCTTGAAAAGATCTCCGTTCCACGGCTCTTTTTCGCGATTATCAGTTTAACATTCACTATTTATTTGATCCCCGGGCTCTGGGGTGCACCATTGAAGGCTATCAGCGGATTTACGCCCCCGATGTTCTACAGTGAGGCACCGGAAGGATTTGGAGGAAATGTCTCAGCGACGGCCGACATTTCGGATGGCAGGATGGTTCCGGAAGGAGCGGATCCGGCCCATTGTCCGCACGGGCTCAATTGCTTCCACGATTTTGAAAAGGGTAAGGCCTACGCAAAAAAGGTGAATAAGCCCATTATGCTTGACTTTACCGGATGGGGCTGTGTGAACTGCCGTAAAATGGAGGAACAGGTATGGAGTGATCCGCGTGTACTGGAGCGACTCCGCAACGGAGTGGTATTGATCTCACTGTACGTGGACGAACGCAAGCGCCTGCCGAAGGAGGAGCAATACACGAGTGCGATCACCGGTAAAAAGGTGAAAACGATCGGAAACCTCTGGAGCGAATTCCAGGCCAGGCACTATCAAACGAACAGCCAGCCCTACTATGTGATGATGGGGCACGACAGTATGGAACCGTTGATCGAACCGACAGCTTATGACCCCGATATTCCCCAATTCATTGACTGGCTCGATCGGGGAATTGAAGCATTCGATCCATGATCAAAAACGAATTACTTGAAGCACAAAGGATCCTGACCGAATTCCTGGCGGACGGGCAAAATATCGTCCGCATCGAACAGGCCGGTAAGCTCCTGGTTACCTGCCTGCAGCAGGATGGTAAAGTGCTGAGTTGTGGAAACGGAGGCTCCATGAGCGACGCGATGCACTTTGCGGAGGAACTCAGCGGCCGCTTCCGGAACGATGGACCTGCACATGCAGCGCTGGCCCTGAGTGATCCCTCCTACCTGACCTGTGTGGCGAACGACTACGGGTACGAACACGTGTTTTCCAGGGGAGTTGAGGCTTTGGGGCGCGAAGGAGATGTACTGCTCGCCATTTCTACCAGTGGCAACAGCGCCAATGTGCTTCGTGCCGCAGGCACGGCAGGGAGAAAAGGGATGCGGGTTATTGGCCTTACCGGAAAAACCGGTGGTGCGCTTGCTGGTATGTGTGACGTAGAGATCCGTGCGCCGCAGAGTGATCATGCCGATCGTGCTCAGGAGCTGCATCTCAAGGTCATTCATTGCCTCATTCACTACGTGGAACAGCATCTGACACAATGAACCTCATGATCTGGGTTGTTGACCAGCTTGTCAACGCCAGGATGATACCTGCTGCGGAAATTCCGGAAATACACCCATGGCCAACGTTCTAAAGAATAACCCTTGCGAATAATTTGCCACGGCCTCACGGCCGGATGTGGCCCTGAGTCCCCGGATCTTTGGCTGCATGATCGTGAAGTTGCATTCTGCGGCCTTGTTGGGGGTCGAAGCTGTACCCATTACCGTGGAGGTCAGTACCTCCAATGGCTGGAAATGGTACCTGGTCGGGCTGGCCGACAGCGCCGTTCGTGAGAGTTTTTACAGGATCCGTGCCGCCGTGTGTACCACGCAAAAATGGCCTGGATTCCAGTTTACCGTAAACCTTGCTCCAGCCGATTTGCGCAAGGAGGGGAGCCTCTACGATCTGCCCATAGCCCTTGCTGTGCTGGCCGCTGCGAAACGGATAAATATTTCCCGGATCGCTGACTATTTAATGGTTGGGGAGCTCTCTCTGGATGGTCAGCTCAGACCCGTAAAGGGGGTCCTTCCCATGGCCTTGATGGCCAAGGCCAGAGGGTTGCGCGGGATCGTGCTGCCTAAGGAGAATGGACCAGAAGCCGCGGTGGTAAAAAACCTCGAAGTGATTCCGGCAGCAAGTCTGAACGAAGTGGTCAGGGGGGTCGGATCTGAAGCGGGTCTAAAGCCCTTACCACATATCCCATATATCGGAGAGCAGCATTCGAACACGGCACGCTACGATTTCAGCGAAGTGGCTGGTCAGGCCGCAGTAAAAAGAGCGTTGGAAGTAGCAGCTGCAGGCGGGCATAATTTACTGATGATAGGGCCTCCGGGATCAGGTAAAACAATGTTGGCCAAACGGTTTCTGGGAATTCTGCCATCAATGTCCCTAAAGGAGGCTTTGGAAACGACCAAGATCCATTCTGTGGCAGGGAAGAAAGCTACGGCCGGGCTCATCACCAGGCGCCCTTTTCGGCATCCGCATCACAGTTGCTCTTCGGCGAGTTTGGTCGGAGGAGGCAGTATTCCTTCACCCGGTGAAATTTCCCTGGCACACAACGGGGTGCTTTTTTTGGATGAGCTACCGGAATTTTCCCGGCACGTACTTGAAGCGCTACGTCAACCGCTGGAAGATCGGGTTGTGACCATTGCCCGAGCGCGCTATACGGTAGACTTTCCGGCCAATTTTCAATTGATCGCCAGTATGAATCCGAGTCCGTCCGGGTATTTCCCCAACGATCGCAAGGGTTCGCCCATAAACCCCCTTCAACAACAAAAATACCTCAGTCGCCTGTCAGGCCCGTTACTTGATCGGATCGATATGCACGTGGAAGTACATCCCGTGTCCTTTAAGGAATTGGATCACGACATACCGATCGAACCATCCTGCAGCATACGCGACCGCGTAATGAAGGCGCGAAAGATCCAAAGTGCCCGGTTCGCATCGGCCAGGATCCACTGTAACGCACAGATGGATCGGCCAGAGCTCAAGGATTTCTGCAAAACAAATCAGGCCGTGAAGCCCCTTCTTCAAAAGGCCATGGATCGGCTTAACCTGTCGGCTCGTGCTCATGACCGGATCCTTAAGGTTGCCCGGACGATTGCCGATCTGGAGCAGTCCGAAAGCATTCAGCCTGCGCACCTTTTGGAGGCAGTTCAATACCGCACTTTGGATCGCCGTCTTCGCGGATGAAATTGCGTACTTTGTCTTTTTGTCCGATGCATGACAAGAGAAGGAAACGTACATAAACAAGCCTGGAAACAAAAGCTAGGAGCAACGGTGGTGGTTATGTTGCTTTGGTCGCTGGCACAGGGGCAGATCACACGCGTACGCGGTACGGTGCTCAATTACGATACCAATGAGCCGGTTCCCTTCGCGAATGTGGTCTTTCCGAATACAGGTATCGGAACCATTACTGATTTTGACGGGACTTTTGAGATCCAGACCGTACACAAGGTTGATTCGGTCGAAACGATCTGCCTTGGATACCAGACAACGGCACTGGCGATCCTGCCGGGGAAGGACCAGGAAGTTGTAATTCGATTGAAATCGTCAAGCATCAGCTTGAATGAGGTGGTGGTGATGGCAGATCCTGGCGAGGAGGAAAAGGAGAATCCGGCTCATGCCATTCTCCGCAGCATTTGGGAGAACAGTGCCCGGAATTCGCCGGAGCGGCTGACAGCCTACGAGTATCAGAAGTACGAAAAAATCGAGTTCGACCTGAACAACATCAATGATAAGTTCAGGAATCGAAAAGTATTTAGGCCGATCGATTTCGTTTTCGATTATGCAGACACCTCCGATGTGAACGGTAAGGTGTTCCTGCCGGTTTTTATTGTTGAAACAGCGTACGATTATTATTACCGAAAAAATTCCGGGCTCAGGAAGGAAGTCATGCGGGGAACCCGGAATGCCGGTTTCGATCAGAATGCGGGTGTACAGGAATTGATGGGGGCGCTGTATCAGGAGTACCATTTATATGACAATTTCCTGCCCATTTTTGAGAAAGGTTTTGTGAGCCCAATTTCCACACTGGGGTTGCTGAGTTACAAGTATTACCTCACTGACAGCATGGAGGTGAACGGCCGTACCCAGTTCAACATTCAGTTCATTCCGAAACGGAAGCAGGAGCTGACTTTCAAAGGAGAAATGTGGGTTGATGAGGCCACCTGGGCCGTTACCAGGATCGATATGAAGATGAGCGGGGACGCAAACGTGAATTTCGTGAATGATCTGTCCGTCCGCAGGGAGTATGGACTCTACCACGATTCCATTTGGCTGCTCAGGGAAGACTACATCATAGTTGATTTCGCGCTACAGGACAATAAGGATGCTTATGGATTGTATGGGATCAAAACCACCGGGTTCCACAATTATATCATCAATCAGCCGCGGGACGAGGAGTTTTATCGAACCGAAAAATTTAGTCGGGAGGAAATGATCGCAAATTCCAACGATCCGGAATTTTGGGAGCAAACACGTAAAAAGGAACTGACCGAACAGGAACGGGGGATCTACAGTATGATTGACACCTTGCAGAATACTCCCGCCTTCAACACCTACCTGAACGTCATTGCCTTTGTGCTGTCCGGCTACTGGGAAATGGAAGGTTACGACCTCGGCCCCCTGCTTTCGTCCCTGGCCTTTAATCCGGTGGAAGGCATTCGCCTGCGATTCGGTGGACGAACCTACCGGGACCTCAATGATCCGCTCCGGTTCTATGTGCATTGTGCCTATGGAACACGGGATGGTGTATTCAAATACGGTATGGGAACCAAGTGGCTTTTTAAAGATAAACCGCGCCTGGAGATAGGGGCGTTCCATACCTACGACATGGAACAACTCGGTGCACGATACACTACAGCAGCCACCCGAACCGGATCTTTCCTGAGTTCGGTGCTGATGCGCGAACCTTTTGATCGCTTGAGCCTGGTGCGTGAAACACGTGGATACTTTCGGAGTGAGTATGTTCAGGACCTCGAATTGAAGCTGGAATTCCGCCGACGAGATGTGTATGGCGTGGGATCGCTCAACTTCTCGGAAATTAATTTGCCTACAGGCCCCATATCCACGTCGGAGATCGAATTGAACCTGCTTTATCGCCCCGGAAAAAAATGGCTTGGTGTAGGAGTGGAGCGGAACGAAGTTTACGCTCCTCATCCAACCTTCATTCTGAACTATGCCTATGGGATCCCGGAACTCCTCGGGAGCGACTACGAATTCCACAAGCTGTACGCCGGATTCACCAGGCCTTTTTTGCTGCCTCCCTTCGGGAAGATGATCATGACCTTCGAAGCAGGTAAAACATTTGGTACCTTGCCCTATCCCTTACTCGAGATCGCTCCGGGTAACAATACCTACGCCTACGCCCGATACTCCTATAATCTTATGAACTTCTTTGAATTCATGAGCGACCAATATGTCAGCTTTAACGTGGAGCATCACTTCGTTGGGCTCTTATTCAACAAGATCCCCCTGTTCCGCAAGCTCAAATGGCGCGAAGTCGTAACGGCTCGCGGGATGATCGGCTCGCTGACCAATGAGAACATCACCTTCAATACCGAAAAAAACGGAACTACAATCCAGGCTCCAGCAGAAGGATACTACGAAGTGGGCATGGGCGTGGAAAATATTTTTAAATTCCTGCGGGTCGATATCATCTGGCGTTTATCGTACCTTGAAGAAACCCAGCTATCTTCGCCGGATCAATTCGGAATTCGGGTTGATTTGGCCGTGCGCTTCTAAATGAACAAGTACTAAATGGAACGAGTCATTCAACTCTTTAACGTTATCCGCAACTTCCGGGTTGGAACCGAGGAGGTCAAAGCCCTGCGGGGCATTTCGCTAACCATCAGCAAAGGGGAATATGTAGCGCTGATGGGGCCTTCCGGCTCCGGAAAGTCAACCCTTATGAACCTGATCGGGTGCCTGGATACACCGACAGACGGGCAATATATCCTGAACGGGGCGGATGTGAGCAGCCTGGCAGATAACGATCTGGCGAAGATCCGAAACAAGGAAATCGGATTTGTATTCCAAACCTTCAATCTGCTGCCTCGCTCCACTGCCCTCGATAATGTAGCTTTGCCGCTCGTGTATGCCGGCGTGGCTACGGAAGATCGAAAATTGCGAGCCAAAGAGGTCCTGG
The DNA here is from genome assembly GCA_965262845.1 of Flavobacteriales bacterium. Taxonomy (GTDB): domain Bacteria; phylum Bacteroidota; class Bacteroidia; order Flavobacteriales; family ECT2AJA-044; genus ECT2AJA-044. The sequence goes on along the minus strand of CBDHFX010000001.1, from coordinate 509,934 downwards.
ACATGGTGGGATTGAGCGATCGGATGACCCACCGTCCAAATCAGCTTTCGGGAGGTCAGCGCCAGCGTGTGGCTATAGCGCGGGCCCTTGTAAACAGGCCATCGCTTATTTTAGCTGATGAGCCCACTGGTAACCTTGATTCCAGGACTTCGGTGGAGATCATGGGGCTTATGGATGAGATCCAGGCGAATGGGAACACGCTGGTCGTAGTGACTCACGAGGAAGACGTCGCGCAGCATGCGCATCGGATCATTCGTTTGATCGATGGACAAGTGGCTTCCGATGAACAGATCCGCTGATCTGATGTTCATCCTAAAAATCATGACATGAAAATTTATACGAAAAAAGGCGACGGTGGAGCAACCTCACTCATTGGTGGTACACGGGTGCCCAAACACAGCCTGAGGATTGTATCGTACGGTACCATTGACGAGTTGAATGCACATCTGGGGGTGGTGCGTGATTCGGCTGGATTGGAAAAAGTGACCAGGCAAGTGACTGAAATCCAGGACCGGTTGTTTACCATCGGTTCTCTGCTGGCGGCAGATCCGGAGCGGTCCGGGATGAAACTGCCCTGCCTGACCGACAAGGACATGACCTTACTTGAGCAATGGATGGATAACATGGATGCCGAACTTCCGGAATTGAGAGCCTTTATATTACCGGGGGGGCATTTGGCCGTTAGCCAATGTCATGTTGCCCGTACCGTGTGCCGCAGGGCCGAACGTATCGCAGCCGATTTGCGATCGCAGAGCTTCGTGGAAACCCGTGTGCTGACCTATCTGAATCGTCTTTCCGACTACCTCTTTGTACTGGCCCGCTACCTGGGCCAGAAATTGGGAATTGAGGAAACCCATTGGAAACCAGTAAAGTAGCCCCTTAACAAAGCCAACAAAAAACAATTTGCAAGTGTGGAATAAAAATTTACATTTGCAAAAAATTTGAGGGGGTACCCATGTACTGGACGTTGGAACTGGCTTCGCATCTGAGCGACGCGCCCTGGCCGGCGAGTAAGGATGAGCTTATTGACTATGCAATTCGCATCGGGGCTCCACTTGAAGTAGTAGAGAACCTGCAGGCTATTGAAGATGCCGAAGACGAGATCTACGAATCCATTGAAGAGATCTGGTCCGACTACCCATCAAATGAGGACTTCCTCTGGAACGAGGACGAGTACTAAACCTTTTTCCGCCACGAGCAGCTTTTTTACTCCCTACGCCGATCGGGCATGCCTGCTGGTTTGGACAGGGGGGCGGGCTCATCGCGCCGTGAGGCGCAAATAGCTATTTTTGTATCCCCTGACAAGCAGCAAAGGAACGAAATGAGTTTTCTGAATAAAGCATTGAGATCGGTTTTTGGCAACAAGGCCGACCGTGATCTGAAGGAACTGCAACCGTATGTTGACCAGGTGAATGAGGCATCGGTTGGACTTGACCAGCTGTCAAATGATGAGTTGCGTGCAAAAACAGGGGAATTTCGGGAGCGGATCCAGGCAGCTGAAGCGGCACAGAAGGAACAGATCACAGAGATCCGCAAAGGCCTTGAGAGCGACGAGATAGAGGTCAATGAAAAAGAAGAACGATACAAGCAGATCGACACACTGGAAGAAGAAGCCCTGGAACAGGTTGAAAAGGTTCTGAATGAGATCCTGCCAGAGGCCTTCGCCGTGGTCCGGGAAACGGCCAGGCGCTTTAAAAACAACGAGTTCGTGGAAGTGATGGCCAGTGATTTCGATATTGAATTATCGCACCGCCGCGAGAACGTGGAGATCATTGGAGATAAGGTGCGCTGGGCAAATAACTGGATGGCAGCCGGAAATCGGATCACCTGGGATATGGTGCACTACGACGTGCAGCTGATTGGGGGTGCCGTGCTGCACCAGGGAAAGATCGCAGAGATGGCCACCGGGGAAGGTAAGACCCTCGTGGCTACCTTACCGATCTTTCTCAATGCCCTCACGGGCAGAGGAGTTCACCTGGTGACGGTGAATGACTATCTCGCCAGGCGGGACAGTGAATGGATGGGACCCCTTTTTGAGTTCCATGGATTGTCGGTGGATTGTATCGATAAGCACCAGCCGAACTCACCCGAACGCCGCAAAGCGTATCAGGCCGATATTACCTACGGAACAAACAATGAATTCGGTTTTGACTATCTGCGCGACAATATGGCACGCAGTCCGGAAGACCTGGTACAGCGCAAGCATCACTATGCTATTGTGGATGAGGTTGATTCTGTGTTGATTGACGATGCGCGGACACCTCTGATCATTTCGGGTCCGGTATCCAGGGGCAGTGACCAGCAGAAGTTCGCCGATATGAAGCCCAAGGTGGAACAGTTGGTGAATGCCCAGCGGAAGCTGATGACACAAGCCCTGAGCGAAGCCAGGAAATTGCTTGCCGAGGAGAATGCCAAAGAGGGCGGATTTAAGTTGCTGCAGGTATATCGCGGACTCCCAAAGAGCAAACCGCTCATTAAGTTCCTGAGTGAAGAGGGAATTCGTGCCCAGTTGCAAAAGACCGAGAATTTTTACCTGCAGGATCAGGAAAAGGAAATGCACAAAGTTGATGCCGACCTGTTTTTTGTGATCGATGAAAAGCAGAACAGCATTGAACTAACCGATAAGGGAATTGATCTGATCTCGGATCAGGAAGATCGCGATTTCTTCGTATTGCCGGACATCGGAATGAAGATGGTGGAGATCGAGCGTATGGAAGGTACCGATCAGGAGAAAGCAGCAAGGAAAGATGAAATGTTGCGCGATTACTCCATAAAGAGTGACCGCATCCACACCTTGAACCAGCTTCTGAAAGCATACACCCTGTTTGAGAAGGACGTGGAGTACGTGATCATGGATGGCAAGGTGAAGATTGTAGACGAGCAGACGGGCCGTATCATGGAAGGGCGCCGATATTCGGACGGACTCCACCAGGCGATTGAATCGAAGGAAAACGTAAAGATCGAAGCGGCGACGCAGACCTTCGCAACGATCACCCTGCAGAACTATTTCCGGATGTATGGAAAGCTGAGCGGTATGACCGGTACGGCGGAAACAGAAGCCGGTGAGTTTTGGGATATCTACGAATTGGATGTGGTGGTGATCCCCACCAATCGTCCGATCGCGCGGAACGACCGGCAAGATCTGGTGTATAAGACCACCCGGGAGAAATTTAATGCGGTAACGGACGAGATCGTGCAGTTGCGTAAAGCAGGCCGACCCGCTCTGGTTGGTACCACCTCGGTTGAGATCTCGGAGCTATTAAGTCGGATGCTCAAGATACGCAAGGTGCCTCACAACGTATTGAACGCGAAGTTGCACAAAAAGGAGGCCGATATTGTCGCGGAAGCGGGTCAGCCCGGAACCGTTACCATTGCCACCAACATGGCAGGTCGTGGTACGGATATCAAGTTGACCAAAGAGGTGAAGGAAGCAGGCGGCCTCGCAATCATTGGTACCGAACGGCATGATTCGCGCCGCGTTGACCGTCAGTTGCGGGGTCGTTCCGGTCGTCAGGGAGATCCGGGAAGCTCCCAGTTCTACGTTTCCCTGGAAGATAACCTCATGCGTTTGTTTGGCTCTGAGCGGATCGCCAGGCTGATGGACCGCATGGGCTTGCAGGAAGGAGAGGTGATCCAGCACTCCATGATCAGCAAGTCAATTGAGCGCGCCCAGAAGAAAGTGGAGGAAAACAACTTCGGGATACGGAAACGGCTTCTCGAGTACGATGACGTGATGAATTCACAGCGTGAGGTGGTGTATAAACGTCGCAGGCACGCCCTGTTCGGAGAACGTTTGTCGGTGGACCTGGCAAACATGATGTACGATACACTTGACCATTTGGTGGAGGTGTACCAGCAGGATAAAGATTTCGAAGGATTTAAGCTCGACATGATCCGCTTTTTCAATATAGAGTCTCCGGTTGATGAGCAGACCTTTATACGAACGGATCGCCATCAGCTCGTGACCAGGGTCTACGAGACAGCACGCAGGCAGTACAAGGATCGTATGGTTTATGTGGCCAACATGGCCTGGCCGGTGATCAGGGATGTATACGAGAATCAGAAGGGACAATACGAGAATATCGTGGTACCGTTCAGTGACGGTCAGCGCATGTTGCAGGTGGTGGTGAACCTGGAGGAAGCATACGAGTCGGGCGGGCGCGCCCTGATCCCCGCCTTTGAGAAAAACATTACCCTGGCGATAATTGACATGCAGTGGAAGGATCACTTGCGTGAGATGGACGATTTGAAACAATCGGTTCAGGCGGCGACCTACGAACAAAAGGATCCGCTCCTGATCTATAAGTTCGAGTCATTCGAGCTATTCAGGCAAATGCTGAACAATACCAATCAGGAGATCGTGAGTTTCCTGTTCAAGGGAGCATTACCGACCCGGGATCCACAGCAGGTACAGGCCGCCCGTCAGCAACGTCAGGATATAAGTAAGCTACAAACAAATCGCGCCGCAGGCGGAAATCGCACTCCGCAAACAGCACGGCAGGCTCCTCCGCAACAGTTGGGACCGGGCCAGCCCCCTCCACCCATGCCTCCCCAGCAAAGAACGGAACCGATCATTCGGGAAGAGCGCAAGATCGGCCGTAACGACCGGGTAACCATCAGGCATCGGATGTCAGGAGAGACCAGAACCATCAAGTACAAGGTTGCCAAGCCGCTCATTGACAGGGATGAGTGGACGATGATCAGCCTTCACTGAGCCTGGCGGAAAACCAATGCTGCGTCCAGGTATTTGGGAATAACATTAGACAAGAATGTTAGTCGTACAATCTCATGTAACCATGTATGCGTATATTAATAAATTATTGAAATACAATATTTTAAATATCATTAATTACAGAGCTGGCTCTGTAGCTAGCTCTGTAGTTTTGCATTTATGGCGAAAGGAAAGTAGGCAGATAAAAACGTCCGCTTAACCAATCTGCGAACGGCCGGAAGCTGTCCGCTGCCGCTGAATGAAAAAGTCCTGGAAGTTTTGAGGATTTTAAGTCAATATTTTGTATTGTCAACACCAACATACCGCTTTCAGGCAATCTGTCCCTTTTTATCAGTCAAAAAAAATGGGACGGAGGCGTAGCCGAACAATGGCAAAGTATAGCACCTTCCGGAGCTAAGCTGTAGCGGTTCGTTTTAGGACGATGGCCGAAATCAGGGTAATGACGATCCCGATCATCAGGGTCGTTGATGCCATTACCAATGCGTAGAGCCATCCATTGCTCATGGCGGTATAGCTGGCATCCATCCGGGCGATCTCCGTATCGCTGGCCCCTCCATCAATTTTGTATTGCCGATACACTACGAAGAATTCTTCCAGAAAATCGGGATTGATCACCTCATACAGTATGACATTCCCAAAATAGAACACAATGACTGAAATCAGTGTGATGAGGATCCCGGCCCTGAAGGCATCCCCGAAGGGATAAACCTGCGGAGCCAGCTTATTTCGGTGAGCCCGCACTCCGAAATAGACCAGGGTCATTGAAAGGATCATTGCCGCATAGCCGATGATCTCACTCCGAACCATATTGGCCGGGTCGAAAGCCTGATCCGGATTGATCACAAAGGGCCCCAGGAATAAGATAGAGGCCGTCAGGCCACTGTACAAGCCAAAACGAACGATTACATTTTTCACATTGTGCGGTCTTTGGTTCAACGGGTCAAAACTGCCTGTCCCCCGCCTGGCCTTCTTCCGAAAAGGGGATGGATCCGGTATTGTGGCTTCCATTCATAAGATGATACCCTCCCTGCCCACCAGGCGGCATACGTGCACTAAAATACCTATTGCTGGCGCTAATACAGGAACACTTATTTTTTGTTGAATGGTTTTTTCTTCCACCTCCTGATCAAAATTCAAAGTTAATAACATAGGTGAGAAACTCAAATGCATTTTTATTAGGCCCTTCAGGAACGACCCACTAATAGTATTCGGAGGAGCTGACCGTTGAAACCCCTACGAGCCGATCGTACCGCTGCCCTATCTCCCGGTGGTATACCAGGATCGAATACTGGTTTTCCGTTTCATAATGGGACCCTTCTATAAAGGAAGGATCCGTGGCTAAAGTTCCATCCCGCACAAGCACGTATTCATAGTTGTAGAAGCCCTGTTTCAACAGGATCCGTGCTTCGTAGGCACCGCGCTTGTAGTTGTAACGCAGCATGTAGCGAGGATCGATCCGCCAGTCGCTCAATCCGCCATACACGTAAATATTTCCCTCGGTGGTCGGCTCGGTCATGTACAGGCGAAAGTGTACCATGGCATAGTCGGCATCAATATGCGGATTTCGGCCGCGCAGGTTGCGGATTACCCGCTGACCGTTTACGTCGGGCCAAAAACTGTACGTTGCAAACCGCCTCGGCTGATCAGGCGTGATCAATACCTGAAACAGGGTGTCGAACCTGATATTGCTCACCCTTGACTGAAAAGTGATCAGGTCCTTGGTGTCGAAATACCGGTATTCATTTCCGCCTGGAAACAGGTTTTCGTATTCGTAGTTATATGACAGTGATCCATCGCGCACAAACAGGGGCTTGAGATCAAAAATAGCATTGTCCCACCGCCGGTTCTGCACAAGCACCACATGAAGGTCCTGATAGGGATAGGGGATGGAATATCCGCCATGATTGATCTCGAAATCGATCTCCTGATATTCCTCGCGGTATTCAACTACCGTCGGGCGCACTACCCGAATGGGCACAGATACGATGGATTCCCAAATGATGAACCGGCGGGTCAGGACGATCTGGTTGGGATCGTTGTTTGCGTAGACCACCAGTACGTAGTTACCCGATTTCAGGAAGCGTACATTTTTGTTCGGAAACGCCAGTTGGTAGTGCGTGTATGGGACAATGGTATTGAACGAGAAGGTATAGTCGTCAATGAAATTGTCACCAAATCCGGCCAGGTATTCCTGCTTATTCAGCTGAGAGGGGCGCCAGTTCCAGTTGCAATGCACGAAGGTATAGGAATAGCGTTGGAAATCGCTCACCAGATCATCGAAATGCAGCACCATGGGTTCGCCCTCGTTCAATCGCATCATTGGAAAGGCAAGACTGTCGCTGGTGTTGTACAGCAATACGGTTTCAATGTAGTCCTGGTAAACGTAATCCTCGTACCGAAGCGGCGTCGCCTTATCGAACAGCGCATACCTATCGGGCCGTGAGGCCCACGAAAAAACAGAGGAACACAGCAAAAGCAGGAGAATGGATCGCTTCATGAACAGTTGCCTTTTTGCTCTGCGGCTTAAGAACACAAAATAAGTGTAAAAGTTAAAAACATGGAGCTTTTTTAATAATTTTGCCGTCCGTTTCAGGGTCAATCAATTCCATATCACGATGTCTGAAGACATTAGGATAAAACGCGGAGTGGACATCAAGCTGGTCGGAGCAGCCGATAAGGTATACGGCGAGCTGCCTCCTTCCGAAACCTACGTGATCAAGCCAACTGATTTTCATGGTGTTGTTCCAAAACTGCTGGTTGACGAGGGTAATGAAGTGCTTGCCGGGACACCATTGTTCTACAGCAAGGACGACGACCGGATCCGTTTCACCGCACCGGTGAGCGGAGAAATAGTGGAAATCAAACGCGGTGATAAGCGAAAGATCCTGGAGGTCCGGATCCTGGCCGACAAGGAAATTCAGTACGAGCAGTTCGGGACCGGAGACCCGGCCGGACTGAACAGAGAGCAAGTGACCGGGTTGATGCTGCAGGCTGGCCTGTGGCCGATGATCCGCCAACGTCCGTACGATGTGATCGCCAGTCCGGAGGAGGTCCCAAAGGCTATTTTCATTTCGGCGTTCGATAGCGCACCCCTGGCCCCCGACTACGATTTTATCCTGGAAGGCCGCGAAGCTGATTTCCAGGCCGGTATCAATACCCTGGCCTGCCTCACGGCAGGAAAGATCCACCTGAGCGTACGTGGAAAGAGTGTGCCGGCGAAGGCCTTTACCGAAGCAAAAGGAGTGGAAATACACCGGGTGACCGGGCCACATCCGGCCGGAAACGTGGGCATCCAGATCCACCACATTGACCCGATCAACAAAGGTGAGGTCGTGTGGTATGTGAACCCACAGGATGTAGCTACGATCGGGCGATTCTTCACCTCCGGAATATACGATACCTCGCGGACGATCTGTACGGCCGGACCTGAAATGAACCATCCGCGTTACTATAAGGTTGTCATGGGGGTGCAGCTCAGCTCCATGCTCAACGGGAAACCCGGAAACGGAAAGGTTCGGGTGATTTCCGGAAACGTGCTGACCGGTAGCAAGGTTGATGCGAACGGACACCTGGGATATTACGACCACATGGTAACGGCAATCCCCGAAGGGGACGAGCCGGAACTGCTCGGATGGATCGCCCCGGGGCTTGACAAATTCAGTATTTCGCGTTCATTCCTTTCGTGGATGATGCCCAACAGGCAATACAGGCTCAACACCAACCTGCATGGCGAAAAACGAGCTTTTGTGGTGACCGGTCAATACGAAGAGGTATTGCCTATGGACCTCTATCCACAGCAATTACTGAAGGCCATTATGGTTGAAGATATCGAAGCTATGGAAAACCTGGGCATCTACGAAGTGAGTGCCGAGGATTTTGCCTTGTGCGAGGTCGTATGTACATCGAAAATGGATGTGCAAAAGACCATTCAGGAAGGACTCGACATGGTCAAACACGAAATGTCATAGGAAGAGAATGGCCATGAAGAAGCTATTGCGCAATTTCTTTGACAGGATGAAACCTCATTTCGAAAAAGGAGGGAAATGGGCGAAATTCCACCCAGCTATTGACGCCTTCGAAACCTTTGTTTTCGTTCCGGGCGAAACCACCAAAAGCGGAGCGCATATCCGCGACGGCATTGACCTCAAGCGTACGATGTTCCTGGTGATCATCTCGCTCGTTCCGGCTTTGCTGTTTGGTATGTACAATATCGGGTATCAGCATTTTATTCAAACCGGAGAGGCATTCACCACCATGAGCGCCTTCCTGTTTGGATTGTGGAAAGTATTGCCCATGATCGTGGTATCGTATGGAGTCGGCCTCGGGATCGAGTTTTTCTTCGCTATCATCCGCGAACACCAGGTGAACGAAGGATACCTTGTAACCGGAATGCTGATCCCCCTGATCATGCCGGTTGACCTTCCGCTCTGGATGCTGGCGGTATCCGTAGTCTTTGCTGTGGTCATCGGCAAGGAAGTTTTTGGCGGAACGGGCATGAACATCCTGAACCCAGCCCTGACTGCACGTGCCTTCCTGTTCTTCGCGTATCCTACGTACATGTCCGGAAACACCGTTTGGGTGGCTGATGCCGGAACGGTGGATGCGATCTCCGGCGAAACGATCCTGGGCGGCCTTGCGGCCGGAAAGGAAGTGCTGGCACAAACAGCTTCGGCCGGCTACGGTAGCTGGACTCCCATGGAAGCTTTTCTCGGACTAGTCCCCGGTTCAGTCGGTGAAACCAGTACCCTGGCCATCATCCTCGGTGCGGCCCTTCTCTTGTGGACAGGCATCGGTAGCTGGCGCATCATGCTCAGCGGATTAATAGGAGCATCTTTGATGGGACTGATCTTCAATGCCTTCTCTGTAAACGCCCTGATGGCCACACCATGGTACCAACACCTGGTGATCGGTGGATTTGCCTTCGGATTGGTCTTTATGGCAACCGACCCGGTTTCAGCAGCACAAACGAATAGGGGAAAATGGATCTACGGTTTTCTGGTCGGATTCTTTGCGATCATGATCCGCGTGTTCAACCCGGCCTACCCGGAAGGGATTATGCTGGCTATCCTGTTGATGAACGTATTTGCGCCGCTCATTGACCACTACGTGGTGGAAGCCAATGTGAAGAAACGCCTGAAACGTATGAACGCTGCAAAAGCTTAGGATCATGGCTATAGATGTAAATAGGAATAGTTACACATTCATTTTTGCTGCCGCGCTGATCGTAGTGGTCGGGCTCATCCTTTCTGCTGCGGCGATCAGTTTGAAACCGATGCAGGACCGAAATGTGGAGCAGGAGAAAATGCAGGACATCCTGTCCACGATCGGATTCGAGAAGAAAAAAACTTCACGTACCGAAGCAGCGGAGCTTTTTCCACAGTACGTGGACCAACAGATCATTCTGAATGTAAACGGCGGGGAAGTGGAGGGAAAAGCCTTTAGGATTGACCTCGCCAAACAGGTGAAGCGCCCCCGCAAAGAGCAAACCTGGCCACTTTATATCGCTGAAAAGGAAGGAAGGATCTTTTACATCATTCCGCTGCGCGGAAAAGGGCTTTGGGGTCCGATCTGGGGATATATTTCACTGGAAGACGATCTCAACACGATCTACGGAGCAAGTTTCGACCACAAAACGGAGACACCAGGGCTCGGAGCAGAGATCAACAAAGCTTTATTCCAGGATCAGTTTGTAGGTAAAAAGATATTCGAGAGCGGCAGGTTCGTGAGTGTTTCCGTTGTGAAGGGTGGCGCTTCCGGACCATACGAAGTGGATGGTATCTCAGGAGGTACCATCACCAGTAACGGGGTGGATGCCATGTTGAAGAACGGCATTTCCTTCTACCTGCCGTACTTCGACAGGATCAGGTCGGACCAAATGATCATAAACGCTGAATAATTCATGAATGCTGAAGTGAAAGAGGTTGCAGAAGAGACCCCCACCCAGGTGGAGGTCAGGGAAAAGGAGCAGCTCTTCTCGAAAAAAAACAGAAGGCTCCTTACCACACCGCTGAACGACGATAACCCGATCACCGTCCAGGTATTGGGGATCTGCTCGGCCCTGGCGATCACGGTTAAGCTGGAACCGGCCATTGTGATGTCCCTCTCCGTGCTGTTCGTTTTGGGAGTCGGCAACGTGGTGATCTCCCTGCTGCGTCATTTGATCCCAAACCGGATCCGGATCATCGTTCAGCTTGTGGTAGTAGCCAGCCTGGTGATCCTCGTGGACCAGGTGTTAAAGGCATTCGTGTATGACATGAGCAAGCAGCTATCGGTATTTGTCGGATTGATCATTACCAACTGCATCATCATGGGGCGTTTCGAAGCCTTCGCACTTGGGAATAATCCATGGCGCTCATTCCTTGACGGTGTAGGTAATGCAGCCGGATACGCCTGGATCCTGATCACTGTGGCTTTCTTCCGTGAATTGTTTGGCAGCGGTCAGTTGTTTGAGATCAACTTATTCGGAAATGCCACCCCCGGTAGCGAATCCGGGTTGTACACATTGGGATATGTCAACAACGGTCTGATGCTCCTTCCACCGATGGCTTTGATCACGGTCGGGATCATCATTTGGGCACAGCGTGCCCGTAACCGCCAATTGATCGAAGAAAACTAAGCTGTACCATGCAGGAACTCGTAAACATATTCGTTAAGTCGATCTTCGTCGACAACATGATCTTCGCCTACTTCCTGGGAATGTGTTCCTATCTGGCGGTATCGAAAACAGTTAAAACCGGGGTCGGCCTGGGTATGGCCGTCATTTTTGTGTTGGGGATCACCGTACCGATCAACTGGCTGCTTGAAAACTACATCCTGAAGGAAGGCGTGCTAAAATGGCTGGCACCAGAATTCGCAACCGTAGACCTTAGCTTTCTCTCTTTTATCATGTTCATCGCCGTGATCGCTTCCATGGTGCAGCTCGTGGAAATGGTGGTCGAAAAATTTGCCCCGGCCCTGTATGGTGCTTTGGGCATCTTTCTTCCGTTGATTGCCGTGAACTGCTCCATCCTCGGAGGTGCGTTGTTTATGCAGGAGCGCGATTACCCTACCATCATTGAGGCGACTGTTTTCGGACTCGGTTCAGGTGTGGGCTGGTTCCTGGCCATTGTGGCCATTGCCGCAATCCGCGAAAAGATCCGCTATAGCAACGTACCGGCTCCATTGAGGGGGCTGGGGATCACTTTCATCATCACTGGATTGATGGGGATCGCCTTTATGAGTTTTATGGGAATAGAATTGTAAATAATCTGATAGCTTAAAGCATGCTTTTAAGTGCACTTACCATAGTATCTACCCTCGTCGCTTTTACTATCGTTATCCTGCTGCTTGTTGCGGTATTGCTGACGGCCAAAGCAAAATTGGCTCCTTCCGGGCCTGTGACACTGGCTATCAACGGAGATCAGGAAGTAAAGGTGGAATCGGGAAACACCCTTCTGAGTACCCTGGGGAACAATAAGATCTTCCTGCCTTCAGCCTGCGGAGGAGGTGGAACCTGTGCCATGTGTAAATGCCAGGTGCTCGAAGGAGGCGGTGAAATTTTGCCGACCGAAAAACCATATTTCACACGTAAGGAGATCCAGGACAACTGGCGCCTGGGTTGTCAGATAAAGGTGAAAAACGATATGAAGATCCAGGTGCCGGAAGAGATCTTTGGTATCAGGAAGTGGGAATGCGAAGTTGTTTCGAACGATAATGTGGCTACCTTTATTAAAGAGTTCGTGGTTAAATTGCCGGAAGATGAGACCCTGGATTTCGAATCCGGAGGCTATATCCAGGTTGATGTGCCGCCCCTGGAAGTAGACTTCAGTAAAGATCTTTATAACATCAGTGAGGAGTATCGTTCGGATTACGACAAGTTTGGTATCTGGGATCTCAAAATGAAAAATGACGAACCGATCTTCCGCGCCTATTCCATGGCGAACCACCCGGCGGAAGGAAACATCATTATGTTGAATATCCGTATCGCCACGCCGCCGTGGAACCACGCCGGAAATACCTGGATGGATGTAAACCCAGGCATTTGTTCCTCATACGTGTTCTCACGTAAACCGGGCGATAAGGTAACGATTTCCGGTCCTTACGGAGATTTCCACATCAAGCAGAGCAGGAAGGAAATGCTGTACATCGGTGGTGGAGCGGGAATGGCACCACTCCGCTCACATATCTTCCACTTGTTCCACACGGAAAAAACACGTGACCGCAAAGTGTCATACTGGTACGGTGGCCGTTCAAAACGCGAACTCTTCTACACCGGTGACTTCCGTCAGATCGAGAAGGAATTCGATAACTTCAGTTACCACATTGCCCTGAGCGAGCCGCTCCCTGAGGACAACTGGGACGGATACACCGGGTTCATCCACCAGGTAGTGCTCGGGAATTATTTGAAACATCACCCGGAACCGGAGGAAATCGAATATTATATCTGTGGTCCGCCCATGATGAACGAGGCAGTCTTCAAAATGCTTGACGACCTCGGGGTACCGGATGAAAATATCGCCTTTGACGACTTCGGAATTTAATTCTGCAAAAAGCCTGTCCTGTTTTATGCCGGATTTCCGCTTCCTCACTATTCCTGTCGTTTTTATACTTCCGTTTGCCTGTAATGTGCAGCCCAAAGGACAAACGGTTCGCTACCAGGGAAAGGCTCAGGGAACGACCTACCAGATCACCACGATCGTGACACAAGGGGAGGCCTCTTTCGAGGAGGAAATTGATTCCATATTCCGTGCGGTGGATAACAGCATGAATCCGTGGTATCAAAATTCGATCATTTCACAATTAAATGCAGGCGACACCTCGGTTCGTGTGGATCCACTTTTTGTCGAAGTATTCAATAAAGCAAAGGAAATCCATCGTGAAACCGGCCACCGGTTCGACCCAACGGTAGGAGCGCTGGTGAATGCCTATGGTTTTGGCCCAACCGGTCCGACATGGCCTGACAGTGCACAGGTCGATAGCATGATGCAATATATAGGAATGGATAACGTCCGGATCGAGAAAGGTAAGGTCCGGACCGATCCTTACGGAGTGGTATTCGATTTCAACGCAATTGCCCAGGGCTATACAGTGGATCTGCTGGCCGAATTCCTTGAGTCCAGGGGAGTGAATGATTATCTGGTGGAAGTGGGTGGAGAACTCCGCGCGAAAGGCGTGAACGCGGAAGGACGCGTCTGGCAGGTGGGCATTGACAAGCCGATCAAGGAACGGGAAAAAGATACCTTCCAGGCCGTTGTGGCCCTGTCTGGCAGATCTCTGGCAACATCCGGAAACTACCGCAAGTTTCGGGTTGATGAGGAGACCGGACAAAAATACGTCCACACGATCGATCCACTAAGCGGATACCCGGTGCAGCAAGCTCTCTTGAGCACCACGGTGGTTGCGGACAAGGCTATGGATGCGGACGGATATGCCACGGCCTTTATGGTCATGGGGGTTGATGCCGCAATTGAATTCGTGGAAGCGCGCAATGACCTGGACGCCCTGTTCGTGTACAGTGATTCGGGTGGAGAGCAGAAAATATATCAGTCTCCGGGATTCAAAGCACTGGTCCGGTAAGTCGTTCAAACTTCATAGGCGGTCTTCCTTGTTGCGGCATTGCTGATTTGGAGCAGCACCACAAATACTGCACGATTCACCCTCCTTGCTGAGAAACGGTGAATTGCCCGCACAAGTACCTGGAAATTGACCGTCTTTCTTCCCCCAGATCCTGATCGCCAGGCCGGCCACTGCCAGGGCCAGGAGCGCGATAGCCAGTAATACCAATTTCAACATTCCCATTCGGTTTTGAGTTTGCGGAGAGATGAGATCACATCGGACCGCGAGGTCCGATAAAGCTAACCTCCGCTTCCAGTTCGATCCCGAACTTTTCCCAGACATCGGCCCGGATATCCCTTGCCAACTGTACCATTTCAACTCCTTTCGCCCCGCCGTAGTTCACGAGCACCAAAGCCTGATGCGCATGTACGCCCGCATCGCCCCGCCGATGGCCTTTCCAACCGAGGAAATCGATCAGCCAGCCAGCCGCTATTTTGTACCGGTCTTCCCCGGCCGGATAGGAAACAAGATCGGGAAAATCAGCTTTTAATGTGCGGTGCTTATCCGCGTCCACGATCGGATTCTTAAAAAAACTTCCGCTATTCCCGATCTCGGCCGGGTCAGGTAATTTACTGCGCCGAATAGCCATGACGGCGTCACTGATTTGCTTCACGGTCGGAGAACTGGTCACGCCCATGGCCCCCAGCTGTTGCTGAATGGCACCGTAGCTCGTATTGACTTCCGGATGTTTTTGCAGGCACATGGTCACGGAGGTAATGATGAACTTTTCTTTAAGCGGTCCTTTAAAAATACTCCACCGATAACCGAAGTTACAATCTTCCCTGGCAAAAGTCTGCAGGTCTCCCGTTGCGATCTCCAGTGCCTTACATGAAATAAAACTATTTTTTAGCTCCGCCCCGTAAGCACCAATATTCTGGATCGGTGCTGCCCCGACCGAACCGGGGATCAGGCTGAGGTTTTCAACCCCTCCCCATCCGCGCCTGACGGTCCATAGAACAAATTCATGCCAAACCTCTCCTCCTCCCACCTGCACGAGGGCAGTCTCATCAGTCTCCTCAAGCACCCTGATCCCCTGGATCCCGTTCCTTAGCATGGTTCCCTCGAAATCCGAGGTCAGCAATATGTTGCTTCCCCCTCCGAGCACCATCCATGCCTCCGTTCCTGTATCGATCTCCGCCAGTGTGGCACGCAGGTCGTCTACCGAAGCAAAGCAACCCAACCGTTCTGCCCTGGCCGAAAGCCCAAAAGTGTTATACGCCTGTAAGTCCGCCCCGTATTCCCACTTCATAGCCGCAAAGATAGCCATATCAGCCCGTGAGGGCGATATATTAAGGGACTGTTAAGATTTACCTATTTTTGCGCCCAAACCCCAGCCACGTGAAACGAGTGATCGTATCGGTGACGAATGACCTGAGTACTGATCAGCGCGTGCACAAAACGTGCATGGTACTCCAGGAGAAGGGCTGGGAGGTGTTGCTGGTCGGACGCAAACTGCCGGAGAGCCTGCAGCTCAACAGGCCATATGCGACCCGGCGGATGCAGCTGCTGTTTCGGAAGGGCTTTGCATTTTATGCCGAGTACCATCTGCGGCTGTTCCTGTTCCTCCTGGTTCACCGGGCTGATCTGCTCTGGAGTAATGACCTGGACACGCTGTGGCCGAACCACTGGGTGAGCTGCCTGAAACGGGTGGCACTGGTGTATGATGCGCACGAGTATTTTACCGGAGTGCCAGAACTCAACTCGCGCCCAAAAGTGCGGGCGGTATGGAAGAAGATCGAAAAAAATATTTTTCCGAAGCTCAGGCATATTATTACTGTAAATCAGCGCATGGCACAGCTGTACCAGGAGGAATACGGAAAAGATCTGACCGTGGTGCGAAATATCCCGCCGCGGTTCAGCGTTACAACGACGAGCTCTCGCCGGGAGTGGGGTTTGCCCGAGGATCGGACCGTGTTCGTGCTGCAGGGAAGCATTAACATGGACCGGGGCGCGGAGGAAGCCATAGAAGCGATGGTGCACCTGGAAGCGGCGCATCTGGCGATCATCGGAGGGGGCGACGTTCTGGACGTATTGAAATCAAAAGTGGAAGACCTGGCTCTAAGGGACCGGGTGCATTTTTATCCGCGAATGCCTTATGAGCGCATGATGCAGTGCACGCAGCTGTGCGATGTGGGGCTCACTATCGATAAGAGTACGAATATCAACTATCGGTTCAGTCTGCCCAACAAGCTCTTTGAATACCTGCAGGCCGGTATAGCTATTATTGCCAGTGGGGTGGTTGAGGTAAAGCGAATAATGGAGCAGTACGAATTGGGGGCTATTATTCCGGGTCACGACCCGAAAGCCATCGCCCAGGTCATGGGCGAATTCGTTCGCCAACCGGAGCTCCTGGCCTCCTGCAAGGCAAATGCCCGCAAGGCAGCTACCGAGTTGCACTGGGATCATGAGAAACAGAACCTAATCCAAATTATTGACCGTTTTGCCTAAACCCAAGCACGTTCATTTAATTTCCTTCGACATCCCTTACCCGGCCAATTATGGCGGGGTGATTGATGTGTTCTGCAAGGTGCAGGCCCTGTACAACGAAGGCGTTCAGGTGCATCTGCACTGCTACGAATACGGGCGCCGGCACGCTGAAGAGCTGGAATCGCTTTGTGCCGAGGTGTGCTATTATCCCCGCAGGGTTTCGCGTAGCAATTTGCTAAAGCGCCGCCCTTACATTGTGGTCAGCCGGAATTCGAATGAACTGATCGGGCGCCTGCGGCGCGATGATTATCCGATCATCTTTGAAGGAGTTCATTGCTGTTGTTACCTGACCCACCCTGATCTCAGGGGCCGTACCCGCATCCTGCGCAGCCACAACATTGAACACGAATATTATTTGAATCTGGCCGAGGCCGAGAACAACCTCTTTAAACGCCTCTACTTCCAAAATGAAGCCACGAAACTCGAACGTTTCGAGGAAGAACTTGAACATGCCACGGCCATAGCGGCGATTTCCATACCTGACGCCGATTACTTCCACAAGCGCTTTCCCGGAATGAAGGTGGCTCATGTATCGGCGTTCCATGCACATACTGAAGTACAGGGCCTGGGAGGGCGCGGGAACTACGTTCTATACCATGGAAATTTGGGTGTTTCCGAGAATCATAAAGCCGCTATGTACCTGATTGACGAGATCTTTGGTAAAATAAAGATCCCCTTCTTCATAGCCGGAAGCCATGCACAACCCGAGCTCAGGAATGCCGTGGCCCAGTTCGGACATATCCGGCTCGAGAACGACGTTTCAACCGGGCGCATTGAGCATTTGATCCGTGATGCACACATCAACGTACTGCCGACCTTCCAGACGACCGGGATCAAGCTCAAATTGCTATCGGCCCTGTACCTTGGCCGACATTGCATCGTGAATGCCCCTATGGTTGAAGGAACCGGCCTGGAGCCCCTATGCCATATTGCAGAGGACGGTGTTGCATTCCGAACGAAGGTTGAATCGCTCATGCGTGAACCTTACATACCGGACCCGAAACGTGAAGAGATCCTAAATGGGCATTTTAGTAACCGGGCTGCCCTTCGTTCTCTTTGGCCCCTGCTGTTCGAAGATCCGTTACCTGCCCGCTCTCGCACTTTAGAATACGCGAAGGAAATTTACGAATAAGGCTGTAGTCGTGGGTGGCCATGAAAATGGCCCGTCCCGTTTTACTAATGTCCCACAACAGACGCATGATCTCTTCGGAAGTGATGGGATCCAGGTTACCCGTAGGCTCATCGGCCAGGATCAATTCAGGATCATTCAACAGGGCCCGTGCAATGGCAATGCGCTGCTGTTCTCCGCCCGAAAGCTGAAAAGGCATTTTGAATCCTTTCGTTTCCATCCCTACTTTCCTGAGCACATCCTGAATACGGGTCTCTGCCCTGGTCCTGTCAGTCCAACCCGTGGCCTTGGTCACGAAGAATAAATTATCGTGCACGCTCCGGTCGGTCAGTAACTGAAAATCCTGAAACACGATACCGATCTTGCGACGAAGGAAGGGGATGTCCTTTTCGCGCAATCTGGCCAGATCAAATCCGGCCACCTTCCCCTGACCCTGGCTCAGTCCGAGGTCGCCGTAAAGGGTTTTCAGCAAGGACGATTTACCACTTCCTGTTTTACCGATCAGGTATACAAAGGAGCCTTTTTCGATCTCAAAGCTCACCTCTCGGAGAACAAGACTTTCGCGTTGATAGACCGAGGCCTGATGAAGGGAGAGGAGTATATCCATGGAATTGCGTTATCAAATTGGGGCTAAAATAATAATAAACAAGCGGCGTTTGATAACTATCCCAAATGTCGGCTGCCGCCCCTATGTAACTGTTGTACCTTAGCTTTACCAATACTGTACCGAGCAGATCGATATGAAACACGTGAGAGGGCTGGTACCTGGCGTAGTTACCCTTCTGGCCGCAGGCCATGGATACGCTCAGCAAACAGAGATCTATACGCATCCAAACCGTTCATACGACCGGGCGCGGGCACTGTTTTACAAGGAACAATACGTGCAGGCACAGGATCAGTTTGCGCGTCTGATCAAGTCCACTCCTGAGCCGTATACGGAAATCCGCATTGATGCCGAGTATTATCACGCCATTTGTGCGCTGGAGTTGCAGCAACGAAACGCCGGGCAGGCGGTAGGCAAATTTGTTCGGACGCATCCGGCTTCACCGCGGGTTGACGAGATCACGCTGCACGCAGCCAACCACTATTTCGGACGCCGCAACTATAACGATGCCATTGACTGGTACGAAAAGGTTGATCCGCGGATCTTGTTGAGCAGTGAGCGGTACGGGTATCATTTTAAGCTTGGCTACAGCTATTTCATGCGGGAAAAGTATGAGGAAGCCCGGCGGAATTTGATCGAGGTCATTGATGCGAACAGCGAGTACCGGTCGTCAGCACGTTACTACTACGGACACATTGCCTACACGGAAGGAAAGACAGCCAGTGCCCTGGAGTATTTTGAGTCCCTGCGGGATAATGCAAACTTCGGTTCCATCGTTCCCTATTACATTACGCAGATCTACTACGAGCAGGAGCGATGGGAAGATCTGGCTGCAAGTGGAGGAGCGTTACTCGCGTCAGCAACCGAAAAACGGGCACCCGAAGTGGCCCGGTTCATCGGTGAGGCACATTACAACCAGGGCCAGTACGAAGAGGCCTTGCCGTATTTGGAACGGTATCGGGACGAAGGCCCCCGGATGAGGGATGAGGATTATTACCAGATCGGGTACACCTACTATCGGACCGAGCGCTACGATGAGGCGATCGGTTCCTTCAACAAGATCGTGGATGCCCGCGATTCCCTGGCCCAGAACGCCTATTTTCATCTGGCCGATTGCTACCTGAAAAAGGATCGGAAAAGCGAGGCGCTAAACGCCTTTGAGTCTGTCTCGAAGTTGGATTACGATCACGAGCTCACGGAAACGGCCCGGTTCAATGCTGCAAAGTTGGGCTACGAAGTGGGAAACCCCTATCAGGATCCGGGGCGTGAGTTGCAGGCCTTCATTAATGACTATCCGGATTCGGAGTATTTCGAGGAAGCGTCAACTTATCTCGTGAACGCTTATTTGACCACCAGGGACTACGCCCGGGCCCTGGAAAGTCTGGAGCATCTGGGGCCGCGGAATCGCAGGTTGCAGGAAGCCTATCAGAAGGTTGCCTTCAACCGCGCGATCGAATTTTTTAACAACCGCATGTGGCAGAACGCCATTGACCTGTTCGGCAAGAGCCTGCGCTACCCCGTCAATCAGACTGTGGAAGCTGAAGCCTACTACTGGATGGCCGAGGCATATTACCGGCAAAACCGACTCGACGAAGCGCGGGTGGCTTACCAGGATTTCCAGATAACGCCCGGAGCTACGGATAACCTGCTGTTTAACCGATCGCGGTACGGTCTGGGCTACGTGTATTTCCAAAAAAAGGACTATAGCAATGCGGTAACGCAGTTCCGGAAATTTGTGGACGAGGGAACCGGGGAAAAGGAGCAACTGCTTCACGACGCCCAACTGCGTATTGGCGATAGCTACTTTGTAACCAGGGATTATTTTACGGCAAATCGCCTCTACGAGACTGCGGCGGTTGCAGGCAGGCCCGATGCAGACTATGCTTCCTTCCAGGCTGCCTTGTGCCAGGGATTATTAGGCAAAAACCAGGCGCGGATCAGGCAGCTCAATACACTTGTGCAACAACAACCAACCAGCCAATACGTTGACGATGCCTTGTACGCCCTTGGGAAGAGCTACATGCAGGAAAGGCAGAACGACCTGGCCTTACAATCTTTCCAGCGCGTTCTGAACGATTACCCGGACTCGTACTATGCCCGGAAGTCACTCATGAATCAGGGGCTTATCCATTACAACAGCGGCGCCAACACGCAAGCCCTGATCAAACTGCGTAAGGTGGTTGATCAATTCCCCAATTCGCCCGAAGCCAACGAAGCCGTGTCGATCGCGGAAAAGATCTACATTGACCTGGGTAACGTGGAGGACTACGCAAACTGGGTAAAGGGACTCCATTTCACCAATATCACGGATGCCCGGCTTGACAGCCTGACCTTCGACGCAGCATACCTGAAATACACGCAGGGCAATTGTGACCGAACCCTGACGGGCCTGGATCAATATCTCAACAGGTATCCGAACGGGATATTCCATTTGGATGCACACTATTACCGGGCACAGTGTCGCTACCAGATTGATGACCTTTCAGGAGCTCTGGAAGATTTTGAATTCCTATCCCTGGCAAAGTCGAATAAATTCAGCGAGGAGGCTTTGCTACAGACGTGCTACCTGTATTACTCCCGCGAAAACTGGGAGATGGCCCTGGAACGTTATATCGCTCTGGAACGAATAGCCGCCTTTCCCGAAAATCGCAGGACTGCAGTCATCGGCCTGATGCGCACGAACTTCAAACTTGGGAAAAGTGATCAGGCCATTAATTACGCCAATCGCGTACTTCAGATAGAGAAACTCGATGTCGATCTGGAACAGGAAGCACATATCATCCTCGCAAAGTCCGCTCTGAAGTCTGGAAATCAAATGGTGGCAGAGCGTGAGTTCCTCTGGGTTGAGGATCGCGCCGCGAATGTTTTCCGGGCAGAGGCAAAATACTATCTGGCCGAGCTCCGGTTCAAAGCCGAAAACTATGAAGAGAGCCAGAAACGGATCTTTGATCTGCTCCGGAATATGCCTTCGTACCAATACTGGGGTAACAAGGCCCTGATCCTGCTGGCCCGAAACTATTGGGAATTAGGCGATCCCTATCAGGCGAATTTCACCCTTGATCAGATCCTCCAGCGCAGTAATAACGAAGAAATCCTTGCCGAAGCGCGTCGGTGGAAGGAGGCGATAGCCCGCGCCAGGGAACAGAAAAACGAGGAGAAACAACACATGGGGACCGACACCCTGCAGATCGATATGCTCAACGATATGAACGAACGGGAAAAAGAAGAAGTAAGATGAAAAAGTCGGTTTCCCTCTCACTGATCCTACTGGGCGCCTGCGGCGCGATGGCCCAGCCCGGCGATCTCGGAACCGAAGAGGTCACGGTGGTCAGGGAGTACGACCCAACCTTGTCGGACGTGGTTAAACTGCAATACTTTCCTGCCCTGAAGGATACTAATACGGAACCTCTTGATCTGCAGTACCGTATTCGTTCGCTTGAGTACCGCACCCGGTTTATTCCCGAGCCCATCGCTCCGGCCCGTATTAGCCGGACCAGGCTTAACAAGTTGTACAGGAACTACCTGGAGGTCGGGTTCGGGAACTACACCACTCCCTATATACACTTTAGCAATTCGAGCCGTCGCAATCGGAACTGGTCGGGTGGTGCCTATGTACGTCACCTCAGCTCCCAGGGGGGCATCAATGGCTATGCCTTTAACGGATTTGCACAGAACGACATAGGGGTTTTTGGCCATCGCTATTACAACGCGTTCAATTTGGGTGGACGTCTGTATTACGATCACGACCGGGTTCATTTCTACGGGAATGTGGCCGAGAGTGTGGACAAGGACAGCATCCGGCAGGATTATCACGCCGTAGGTGCGGAATTTGAACTGAAGAGCACAAAAGATCGCGATGATGTCGTATTCGACGGACTGGAAATGAAGTATATGCGCTTTTTCGATCGGTACAACGGCGCGGAGAACCACCTGCAATTCCTCGGGGAAGTCAGCACACCGGTCAGACAGGAACTGCTTCGTCTACATGTTGATGTGCATTACCTGAATACCGCTTTCGATGCCTTGTCGCAGGATTACTTCATTTTCGGTTTGCGCCCGGGAATCGGGAGCCAATACGGTGACCTCCGTTTCACTTTGGGGTTCCTCGCCTATCTGACCAGCAACCTCACGGTTGGATCAACCCAAATGAATTTCTTCCCGCAGATTGATGTGGCCTATGGGTTGGCCGACGATATTTTGATTGCCTACGCCGGGTGGTATGGTCGTGTAATGCCAAATAGCTATCGAAGTCTGGCTGGACAAAATCCCTTTATTGACGACTACTTTCAACCGGAAGTGACCATTCAAAAAGGACGGATCCTTGCCGGTCTCAAAGGTGCCTTAAGCTCTCAGGCAAGCTTTAAGGTACAGGCGGAGTTCGCATCGTACAGTGACTTCGTGCTTTTCTACAACAATCCCTATATGCCAGCGCCTGCAGACACAGACACGAATCGGTTCAGGATCGTGTACGACGATATGGGGGTGGTTCGTATATCGGGAGAAGTATTTTATCAGACAGGGGACAAGTTCACGGCCGCACTTCAGGGAGAGTTCAACAGTTACTCGCCCAATCGCCTGGAGGCAGCTTGGAACCTGCCATCCTTACGTTTGACAGCCCTCGGAAAATATCTGGTCGGAGAAAAGCTCTGTTTCGATCTGGAAGCGTTCCTGATAGGTGAGCGTCAGGTATTGCCCATGGATCTGCCCGGAGTGCCAGGCAACCGCGAAGTGCTTCCGGCTTATGCAGACGTTAACCTGGGGGTGGAATATCGGTACAGCGACTTACTATCGGCTTTTCTGCGCCTTAACAATCTAACCGGATCCCGGTATGATCTTTGGCTTGATTATCCGGCTCAGCGATTCAATGTATTAGGCGGGTTCACCTATCGTTTTTAGCCTCTTTAAGGCGTTGAAGACCGACCTGCGGGACTCGGAAACCCACATGCTGTTGATAACTGTGCTGGAATGTTGAAAATACCAGTATTCACGCAGGTTCCTGCACGGTTTTGTGAGGCAATTTCCCTATCTTTGTTAAGATCAGATCAAGACCCAACAAAACGCTGTAGCTCTTTCTATGAGTGAGGAAATAAAACTGAAGGAATACGAGGCCGGGAGTATTCAGGTCCTTGAAGGATTAGAGGCCGTACGCAAGCGGCCCGCCATGTACATAGGAGATGTGGGGCAGAAAGGACTGCACCACCTGGTTTACGAAGTCGTCGACAACTCAATTGACGAAGCCCTGGCAGGATATTGCGATACCATTAATGTGACCATTCACGAAGATAATTCCATTACCGTGAAGGATAACGGTCGGGGCATTCCGGTAGATATGCACCCGAAAGAGGAGCGCTCAGCTTTGGAGGTAGTGATGACGGTTCTTCATGCCGGAGGTAAGTTTGACAAGGACAGCTATAAGGTGTCCGGTGGCTTGCATGGGGTAGGGGTCAGTTGCGTGAATGCCCTGTCGGCCGATTTGCACGCCACGGTATGCAAAAACGGGAAAGTGTACGAACAGCATTATCAACGCGGGGTGCCTCAGGAGCCGGTGACGGAAACCGGCACAACCGATTACCGTGGAACGATCGTGCATTTCAGGCCAGATGAGGAAATCTTTACCGAAATCATTTTTCGATACGATATCCTGTCAGCCCGAATGCGCGAGCTGGCCTTTCTTAACAAGGGAATAACCCTGAATATCACGGATGAGCGCCGGACCGAAGAGGATGGCAGCATGGTACGTGATTCGTTCTATAGCGAGGGTGGGCTCAGAGAGTTCGTCGAATTCCTTGATGAAAACCGCGAAAGGTTACTGGAAGACGTCATGTACATGGAAGGTGAGCGGAACAATATTCCGGTTGAAGTGGCCATGCATTACAACACTACGTTCAACGAGAATATCCACTCCTACGTCAACAACATCAACACCCATGAGGGTGGAACGCACCTGACCGGATTCCGTCGTGCCCTCACCCGTACACTCAAAAAATACGCCGAGGAAAGCGGGATCCTGGAAAAGGAAAAAGTAGAAGTGAGCGGAGACGATTTCCGCGAAGGATTGACCGCGGTGGTTTCAGTAAAAGTGATGGAGCCGCAATTCGAAGGGCAAACCAAGACCAAGCTCGGTAACTCCGAAGTCAGTGGTGCGGTGGATCAGCTGGTCGGTGAAATGCTTACCAACTACCTCGAAGAAAATCCGAAGTCGGCCAGGGTGATCATTCAGAAGGTGATCCTCGCCGCCCGGGCGCGTTATGCTGCACGTAAGGCACGCGAAATGGTGCAGCGGAAGAACGTGCTTTCCGGAACCGGATTGCCGGGTAAGCTGTCGGACTGCTCCGACAAGGATCCAAAAGTCTGCGAGATCTTTCTCGTGGAGGGAGATTCTGCGGGAGGTACAGCGAAGCAAGGGCGCGACCGACGGTTCCAGGCCATCCTGCCGCTCCGCGGTAAGATCCTCAACGTGGAGAAAGCCATGCACCACCGTGTGTTCGAGAATGAAGAGATCAAAAACATCTTCACAGCCCTCGGGGTCACGATCGGAACCGAAGAAGATGAACGGGCCCTGAACATCGAAAAACTGCGCTACCACAAGATCATCATCATGTGTGATGCAGACGTTGATGGATCTCACATCGCAACCCTGATCCTCACTTTCTTCTTCCGGTATATGAAAGAGCTCGTGGAAGCCGGTTATATCTACATTGCCACGCCGCCGCTCTACCTCGTTAGAAAAGGGAACAGGGAGCAGTACGCCTGGAGTGATGGTCAGCGCGATCAGTTAATGATCGAAATGGGCGGCGACCAGAAAAAAGGTGTGAGCATTCAGCGCTACAAAGGTCTCGGAGAGATGAACGCCGGACAGCTGTGGGAAACCACCATGCGGCCCGATCAGCGAACCCTGCGTCAGGTATCGATCGACAGTGCCGCAGAAGCCGATCGCGTATTCGCCATGTTGATGGGCGATGATGTACCACCACGTCGTGAGTTCATTGAAAGGAATGCCAAGTACGCCAACATTGACGTCTAAATGATCGCTTAAAAAAGACTCCGGCTTTCGCCTGGCAAACCTTTCTTGTTTATCGTATCAGGGCAACGGTGCCATATTTGATCACCTCCCGGCCACTGAAGGTGCGGAAGTACAGACGCCAGGTGTAGACGTTTGTCTGGGCGCCTTGCTCGTCATGCACCAGGCCATCCCATCCGGCCATAAGGTCATCCGATTCAAAGACCATTTGGCCGTTCCGACTAAAGATCTGAAAAGTGTATGTGTTCGGATCCGCTCCCCCGATAATGACTGGTAGGAAGATCTCATTGACACCATCCTGATTCGGAGTGAAGGCGTTGGGCACGTAGCAGTAGAATTCATCCAAAACGAACACGGTTTTGCTGGAGGTCGCTGAGCAACCAAAGGAATCGGTTACAGTAAGCTGCACGAGGTATTCACCTTCCTGACGATACATGTGCGTCACAACACTGTCGATCCCCGAGTTCCCGTCACCGAATTGCCATAACCAACCCGCGATGGCCTGGGTAGTGTCAAAAAAGGTCGCGTAATCCAATATCCTGACCGAATCCGGCCCTGCAAATCCCGGGATCGGAGAAAGGTGGGAAGGGATGTAGAACTGTACTACGGACTGGCAATTGTTAACATCCGTTACGGTTACGGTATAGGTTCCGGTGACCAGGGAATCCTGTGTGGCTCCTGAGAGTCCATTACTCCACTGATAGGAATAGGGCGGGGTTCCACCTGAGGCTGAGACTGCGATATATCCATCGGCCTGATTACAGGCTTCCGGGAGAACCAGGAGGGAATCAACCAGTATGGTAAAATCATCGTTGGTCACCGTGAAGATGCCTTCCTGGGTACAGCCCAGGCTATCGGTATAGGACAGGGTGTAGGTTCCGGCCGGAACATTGGACAAGGTATCAGAGGTGGCGCCATTGCTCCAGAGGAATTGGTACGGCTGGATCCCTCCCGTGATGTTCGGGATCACACGGCCCAGGCTGTTGTTACACTTGTCGGGCTCAATGACCGAACTGAGCAGCAGGCTGTCCGCTTCAGGTACCTCCAGGGTATCCGTTCTCGAGCAGTCCAATACCTCATCGGTGACCGTAACGTAGTAGGTTCCGGCCGCGAGGCCGGTTAAAGAATTACTCGTATCACCGGTTGACCATTCATACGTCAGTGGCGGCGTACTAACCGGGCCGGACCAAATAATGCTTCCCGTACTGTCACCGGCACAAATGACCGAATTCACATCCCAGGAGCCGAGGTCTGGGACTTGCACATTCACCGTGTCGGAGATGGTCTGCTGGGCTCCGCAAATGAATACGGAAGCGTAATAAGTCATGCCTCCGGGAGGAGGCAGTACCTGGATCGTATCGCCCACCCCGACCAGTACTCCGGTGGAATCGTACCATTCCACGGTCGGGGCCACTGCACTAAAGATAGTGGGAGAAAAGGGGATCGGATAATCAATATAGGTGTTGCCTGCCGGGAAGAAGGCATAACCGTCCTGATTGGCATTCCAGGTACCCGGAGCATTCCGGCCAGGGATGATTACCGTGGTGGAAAGATCCGAATTGGTGATGCCCTGGATGGCCTGCCCCCCATTCCAGGTGGTGCAGAGCGGCTTACTCTGAATGTGCATTTCGATGTGGTTATCCGATTCGAACAACTTGATCTGGGAGCTATACAGCAGGTTTGTGCATGAAAACATGGGTACCTCGCAGAAGGCCGTTATGAATACCTGCTGCCCGGGCGGGCCATAAGTTCCATACAGGACCCCGTTCACTCCGGGACCGGTAACGCCTGGATTAATATCTTGCCAAGGTCCCATGATCGCATTCTGAGGGGTGTTCCCGGGAGTGGGCGCCGGTCCTGTAATCGTCCAATTGGAATACCCATTGGCATTCGTGGTATCGAACGTGATGTAGTTGTTTGAGCTAAACAGGACCTTGCTATAGGTGTCTCCAAAGTAACTGAAATCAAAACCTATGTCGATAACACCCGAGTAAACGTCATCAGTCATGCTCAGGGCTGTACCACTCACATAGGCCACCGAGGCTCCAAGGGTCACAGAGTCGTTTTCGCATATCACCTGGTCCAGCCCGGCAAAGATCTGTCCCCTGACAGGTAAAAGCGAAAGAAAAACAAACAGTGCGGGTAGCGTTCTTCTCATCATCCGGCCTGCAAAGATAGAAAAAGTACTAAAAATGAACGGGGAAAACCTAAACCCGTTGATGAGGTCCCTGAAAAAGGTTTCATAACTTTGCAGCCCGGATTTTTTTAATGAATCAATCATAACACTATGAAAGTTACCGTAATAGGGGCCGGAAACGTGGGAGCAACCTGTGCTGACGTGCTCGCCCACCGGGAAATCGCGAACGAGATCGTGCTCGTCGACATCAAGGAAGGCTATGCCGAAGGAAAGGCCCTCGACATATGGGAAACCGCTCCGATCAACCTGTACGACTCGCGCACGATAGGCTCAACCAACGATTACGAAAAAACCAGGGATTCCGAAGTAGTGGTGATCACCTCCGGACTTCCACGCAAGCCGGGAATGAGCCGCGACGACCTGATCGCGACCAATGCCGGTATTGTGAAATTGGTGACTGAAAGCGTGATCAGGTACTCACCGAACGCCAGGATAGTTGTCGTTTCCAATCCGCTTGATGTCATGACCTATCAGGCCTACCTGACGGCCGGATTCCATAGCAGCCGGGTATTTGGAATGGCTGGGATCCTCGATACTGCCCGCTACCGCAGCTTCCTGGCCCTTGAGCTGAACGTCTCCCCGAAAGACATCCAGGCGGTGCTGATGGGTGGACACGGCGACACCATGGTTCCCCTGCCGCGCTACACCACGGTTGCAGGGATCCCGGTAACGGAGCTCATCGAAAAAGATAAACTGAATGCTATCGTCAACCGCAGCAAGGTGGGGGGTAGCGAGATCGTGAAATTGATCGGAACCTCAGCCTGGTATGCCCCGGGGGCCGCCGCCGCTCAAATGGTAGAAGCCATCGTACGCAACCAGCGCCGCGTATTCCCGGTATGCGCTCTGTTAAACGGCGAGTACGGCATGGAGGGCATTTATCTCGGCGTTCCGGTTATCCTCGGTAAAAACGGTATCGAGCGCATCATTGAGCTCAACCTCAACGACAGCGAACGCGCATTGTTGAATAAATCGGCCGAACACGTTCGCAACGTGATGAAAGTCCTTGACAATATGGATATCTAGCCATATTGCCTGCGGCAGGATGTGCAATACCCGGCCCCTGGACAGGATTCCCCTATGGTACAAACCGATCGGCCCATTCGGGCCGCGGCAGGTAACACGCATCATTCTTTCCAAAGATCGAATAACGTGACCGGGCCACAAGTACATAGATAAGATCCCGTATCCCGCGCGGTATGAATCGCAGGCTCCAGGCCCATCGCCATCCAGGCAGATGACGGGTCACACGCAAAGCCGCGGCCGATTTCACATGCCATTGCTGATCTTCCCACAGCAAAAGGCTATCAGGCTGGTCAGGCAGGGGATGTGCCCTGAGCCATTGTTTTGCCGTTTCGCCATGTAGAGGCCCCAGCTTGAAATAACCCTGGTGGTCACGGGGCAGAATGAACTGTACAACACCGCTGCACAGAGTACAGTATCCGTCAAAAAATAAAATGGCTCCGTCTTCGGTCATCTCCGGATCACCAACCGGTGAACCTCGTTTTTGCTTCCCTGAACCACCTGTACCAGGTAGTATCCGCCCGTGAGGGCGCTAACATCCAGGGGGCCCGCTGCAGAACCCTCCAGAACGATCCGCCCCTGAAGATCGTGAATGCGAACACTGGCCGGGAAACCCTGGATCAATCCGGCAACCTGAAGTGTTGCAGTGGCCGGATTCGGATAGAGGCTGAACGTACCGGATACCGGAGCTTCGGAGATGCCGATGCCAGCCGTATCAATGCCCATATACAGCTGCACCCCGCCGGAGTAATTCCCGAGAACCACATCCAGATATCCATCATTGTTGAGATCACCCACTGCCGGAGAGGGGCGTCCTGGCATATGAAGCCCCGTGAGTGCCGTGTCAGCCTCCGCAAAAATGCCCTGCAGGTTGTTCTCCACCTGGTCGTAGCGCGATACGTTCCCGGGTGCGCCACCGACCCAAATTTCCCAGACCCCATTGCGATCCACCGCAGTCGGATACGCGTATCCGAGATGATACCAAGGCGTACTCATATCGATCTCCCCCAGGAAATCAGTGTCCTGTGTGAACTGGAAATTCGTGACCGATCCGATGTTCCTGTAGTAGCTGATCCTGCCTTCGGAATGGCCGATCAGGAGGTCAAGGTCACCGTCCCGATCAAGGTCTGCCAGGTCGGGTGCTGCGGTGTTGCCTACGTCAATGCTGTCCAGACAGGCATGGGCCAGCACAAAATTAGCGAGGTTGCCGGAGCCTGCAGTATTATTGAACTGATGGATGTTGCCGTTACCGTCACCCACGATCATATCCTGATCTCCATCACCGTCAAGATCGCCAAAGGCCGGAATGAGCCCGGTCGGGAGAGACAGATTGGACAAATGGCCGAAATCCATGCTGTGAAGGGTAAATTCGGGCCGTGAGGCCGTTCCCGTATTCAGCCACAGGGCGAGCCGGGGGTCGGAAATGGTTCCGTTGTTCATAGTCCCGTGGTTGCCCACGATCAAATCAAGCAATCCATCGCCGTTGAGATCTGCCAGTCGCGGGAATCCGCCTTCGCCGACTTCGATCATTTCGTCCTGGAAGAGGTCGTCTTTCTGATAACTGAAAACAGGGAGCTGATCCGTTCCGGTGTTGTGGTAATACCAAATGCTGTTTTTGTTTTCTGCCCCGGAGGCTGCGTTTGGCGAAACCACCATATCCCGGGCTCCGTCGCGATCGAGGTCCACCCAGAAAAAGCCGGGGAACAACTCAATGTCAACGGGCACATCGTACGCCGGGAAATCAGGCTCCTGGCTCGACATGAAGGCTTCGTCCGGCGTGCCCGAATTCGTGAGCATATTCCCGTTGCTAAAGGAAACATCGCCCAGCACGCAGTCCATATTCCCGTTTCCATTGAGGTCGCGCAGTGCGATGGTACTACCCGCATGGCGATAGCGGCTGGCAGCGCCTAACGGCGCGAAATTACTCTGGCAGGTATCCAGATATACGCTGTTGTCGAGGAATGATTCCTTGAACTTTCCCCAGCAGTAGTCGCCCAACTCGTACACCAGCGAGTCGCTATGGCCGTATAGCTCCCGCGACATGCATTTGTGATACTCCACCGAGGTGCCTAAAATGGAAAAAGTGACCACGTCAATATCTCCATCCCCGTCCATGTCGTCAATTCCCGGGATGTCGGTTGAGGGCACGTACAAATTCACGGGGATACCCGCTCCGTAATCGGTAAACAGCTGCGGAGTGTTCAGAACGTACGTGAATTTTAATCCACCCGCCAGGGTGCTTTCATTTCGATACACGGCAATGCCCGCGTTCGTGTGCGCCCAGATATCGGTTTTGCCATCGTTGTCGTAGTCGCGAAACAGCACCCAGTTGCGGATCACCGGAAAGGCGGGGATGTGCCTGGGAGCATAGCGATAACGCGCCGTTCCGTTATCGTTATAGGCTTCGAAGGGGAGGAAGCGATGGCCCGACTTATCGAACACGATAAGGTCCATTTGACCATCGAAATTGAGCTGCACGTGCGACCATTGCGTAAAATTGAGCCCGCCCGCCCAGGCCATACGCAGGGAATCGCTGCCATCGTACACCGCTACCGTGTCGCTGTACTGAAATGCAACGGCCTGGCCACTGGAAAGGAAGGGCTGTAGCAAGGTTAAAGGAAGCAGAAATCGTTTCATCAAGATCCCGGATAGACCACTATGTCCTTTACAAATATACATATTTACCGGTGGTTTGGGGTTGCTTGTTCATCTGCTGCCGTTCCTCTATATTTGCACCCGTTCGTCCGGATTAATTCAGGCTAACAATATCTGACTCAAATGCAAAACAAAGGAGCCATCCGCTTCTTTGCGATCCTCTTTGCGCTGGTATGCTTGTACCAGCTGAGCTTTACCTGGGTTGTAAGAAGTGTGGAAAAAGATGCGGAGGAGTACGCGAATGGCGACCCCGCCCTATATCAAACCTATCTCGATTCAATGAGGCCTCAGCCGGTTTTTGACCTGCTGGTGCGCGAGTATACCTATAGCGAGGCAAAATCCCGCGAGCTGAACCTGGGGCTTGACCTGAAAGGGGGAATGAACGTCATCCTTGAGGTTTCCGTCAACGATATTCTCCGTTCGCTCTCCAACAACTCAAAGAACCCTGTTTTCAATCAGGCCATTGATGCCGCTAATGAGCGTCAGCGCAACAGTCGGGACGACTACATCACGCTGTTCCAACAGGAATTCCAAAGTATCCGCAGCGAGCAAAACAGCGACATCCGCCTGGCTGATCCTTCAATCTTCGGTAACCGGGACCTCAAGGACAAAGTGAACTTCAACAGCCCTGACGAGGAGGTGATCCGCGTGCTGCGCAGCGAGGCCGAAGGTGCTATTGAACGCGCCTTTACTGTTTTGCGTGCCCGTATCGATAAATTTGGGGTGGCCCAGCCGAACATCCAGCGTTTGGAAGGAACCGGCCGTATCCTGGTTGAGCTTCCGGGCGTGAAGGAGCCCGAGCGTGTAAAACGCCTCTTACAGTCCACTGCCGAACTCGGCTTCTGGGAAACGCACGAAAATACCGACATGATTTCTTTTCTGGATGCTGCCAACGAGCGCCTGAGGGATCTCGTGGAACGTCCGGCCTCTGATCAGGCAACCGACGAAACCGAAGCAACCGAAACGGAAGATGAAGGGCTGAGCCTGGAAGCCTTCGGTATTGATGATACCCTGGCCTCAACGGAAGAAGATGATACTGATTCCCTCGGCCTGGCGGCCGGAAGCGAAACAACCGAGGCCGATAGCATCGCTGCCCTGGAATCAGCATTTAACCCCCTGTTCGACATTCTCCTGCCAAACTATGACTTCGAAACCAACCAGGTTGGAACAGGCCCGGTCATCGGTTTCGTAGCCATCAAGGATACCGCCAGGGTGATGGACTACCTAAACCGCAAGCAGGTTCGCGAGTTGCTTCCGGCACAAATGCGCTATGCCAAATTCCTTTGGGAAGCGAAGACCGAGAACAATTCTGATGAAAGCTTCATGCGCCTGATCGCTATTGCAGGAAGCCGCGAAAACGAGGCATACCTGCAAGGTGATGCCATTGCCGATGCACAGCAATCCTACGACGAACTGGGGCGTCCGTCCGTAACCATGCGCATGAATAACCAGGGTGCAAACATCTGGGCACGCATGACCAGCGATAATGTGGGCCGCTCTGTAGCCGTAGTGCTTGATAACTACGTATACAGCTATCCGAATGTGAATGAGGAGATCAAGAATGGGGTGACCGAGATCTCCGGTTCATTCACCGTGAAGGAAGCAAAAGACCTGGCCAATATCCTCAAGGCCGGTAAACTTCCTGCTCCGGCCCGGATCATTCAGGCCGACGTGGTAGGACCCTCACTCGGTAAGGAAGCAGTCCATGCCGGTCTTGTCTCCTTCCTCATTGCCCTGGGTGTGGTACTGATCTATATGATCTTTTATTACAACATGGCCGGGCTCGTATCGAACCTCGCCTTGATCGCCAACATGTTCTTCATCTTCGGCGTGCTGGCATCCCTGCAAGCCGTACTCACCCTTCCGGGCATCGCCGGTATTGTATTAACGATCGGTATGGCGGTAGATGCCAACGTGCTTATCTACGAACGTATTCGAGAGGAAATGACAGCCGGAAAAGGCTTGCGCCTTGCGATCAATGACGGTTACAAAAACGCCTTCAGTTCCATCATTGATGCGAACGTGACCACCCTGCTGACCGGTATTATTCTGTTCGTATTCGGAACCGGACCAATCCGTGGTTTCGCCTCAACCCTGATCATCGGTATCCTGACTTCGCTCTTCTCGGCGATCTTTTTGACCCGTTTGATCTATGAACGCCTGCTGTCTCAGAAACGCGACATCAAATTTGCAACCAGGCTGACCAAAGGGGCATTTAAGGGATTAACCATTCCCTTCCTTGGGAAACGCCGCTTGTACTACATGATCAGCGGGGCCATCATCGTGATCGGATTGATCTCCCTGTTCACGCGCGGATTAAACCAGGGAGTGGACTTCTCGGGAGGTCGCACCTATCAGGTGCGCTTTGACGAGCCCGTAAACACGGCCGACATCGCCGGAAGCTTGTCTCAAACTTTTGTAGTTGAGGATGGCCCGGTTGTTCGTCCGGAAGTAAAAACCTTCGGTGGAAGTAATCAGGTTCGCATCACCACGAAGTATCGCATTGACGATAAAGGCGTTGAAGTGGATGCCGACATTGAAGATAAACTGTGGGCGGGGGTCCGGCCATACTTCCGGAATGAGATCACCAGAGAAGCGTTTTTTAGCGATTCGGACAGCAAAAAATTCGGATTGATGTCGAGCTCGCAGGTAGGTCCGACCATCGCAGATGACATTCGCACCTCTGCCGTATGGAGTCTTCTCTTCTCGCTGGTCGTGATCTTTCTGTACATCCTGATCCGTTTCCGTCGCTGGCAATTCTCGCTGGGGGCTGTTGTTGCTGTATTCCACGATGTACTGATCGTCCTTTCCCTTTTCTCCCTGCTCTATGGGTTTATGTCGTTCAGTCTCGAGATCAACCAGGCCTTTATCGCAGCCTTGCTAACGGTGATCGGTTACTCGCTGAACGATACCGTGGTCGTATTCGACCGCATCCGCGAGTACCTGAACCTACACCCGAAACGCGCATTCAAGGACAACGTGAACCAGGCACTGAACAGCACTTTGAGTCGTACCGTAAACACCTCGCTAACCACCCTCTTCGTGCTGTTGGTGATCTTCTTCTTTGGTGGTGAGATCATCCGTGGATTCATGTTCGCCCTGGTTGTTGGTGTGATCGTCGGTACGTACTCATCCTTGTGTATCGCTACACCGGTGATGGTTGATACCATTGCAAAAAAGATGAAAGCATAGGGCGAACATTCCTGTCTGACAACAAAGCCAACTCATTACTCCATATGAAGTCCGCCAGCATCGGACGAAATTGGTTGGCCAGGAAGACCAACTATACAGACAGATACTCATTGACGTGTCCGGCCTGTCAGCCGGATCCTATCACCTGATCCTGCGCGGAACACAGGGCAAAAAGGCAGTTTCGGTTATTGTGGGGTAGCGGAAAGCGCCACCTGCTTCTCCTCCGCAGAGATCCACTCCACACCTCCGGGGTATTGAATATCGCGGAGCTGTTTTTTTCGCTCCTTCCGAACCTGCTCAAATCGGGCTCGATTTTCTTCCCTGATCGGCTCGGACGGAGGAAGATCTTCCTGGAACGGATCCACCTGCACACCGTTCTTCCAAAAACGGTAGCATACATGTGGCCCGGTCGCAAGCCCCGTTGAGCCGACATATCCAATCGTTTCGCCCTGATGCACCCGTTTTCCTTGATGCAATCCGGGAGCGAATTGGCTCATATGGAGGTACTGGGTCGTATACGTACTGTTATGGCGTACCTTGACATAATTCCCATTCCCACGGGTATATCCCTTACTGATCACCACTCCATCAGCTGTTGTATAGATCGGAGTTCCGTGTGGCGCGGCATAGTCAGTCCCAAAGTGCGCTTTCCATCTTTTCTGTATCGGGTGGAAACGACGTTTTCTGTAGCGACTGCTGATGCGACTGTATTCCACAGGTGCCATCAGGAATACCCTGCGCAGGTTGTTGCCTGCATCGTCAAAATAATCCCCATAATGTTCTTCCTCCTCAAAGTAGTAAGCCGGATAGATATTGCCCTTGTGTACGAATTCCACTGCCTTCACACGGCCTGCTCCGATAAGTTCGCCGTCAATGTATTTCTCCTCATAGATTACCTTGAACCGATCACCTTTTTGGATCCGGAAAAAATCGATCGTCCAGGCGTAGATCGCACTCAGCTCCATAACCAGGGCAGGACTCATGTTGTTATCGATCACAGCATTCCACAGTGAGCTTTCGATAATGCCGGTTGCCTGTTTTTCGCGAATCTGGATCTCTTTTTGACCGCGGTAGACATGCAGCGTATCGCGCAGGTCCACGACAATGTAGTCAGCCGGCGTTGGCTGGTAAACAAAGCACTGTGCACGCAGTACGCTGTCCTTCGTGCAAAAGATCTTATAGGGCTTCCCGGCCCGAATGCGCCTTATGTCAAAAACTTCCTGTGGGGTGCGGGCGATCTGATCAATGGTCCCGTAATCAACCCCGTATGGCAGCAGCAGTTCACTCAGGTTCTGACCGTTTTTGACGTGGTCTTCCACCACGGCATACTGATCTACGGAAATCCCAAATTCCACGCGGGGCTCCGGGGTTAATGTATCTTCCTCAGGGCTCCGGGAGCCCATCTCGCCGTTAGGCGGGGAACAGGACAGAACAAGGACTGCGACCAAAAAAGTGCCGAAAAGCTGTTTTCCACCGATCATACGGCAA
Source organism: Flavobacteriales bacterium (assembly GCA_965262845.1). GTDB lineage: Bacteria > Bacteroidota > Bacteroidia > Flavobacteriales > ECT2AJA-044 > ECT2AJA-044. Next base: position 473,815 of record CBDHFX010000001.1, on the reverse strand, counting down.
AAATAATGGGATTTTCAGGTCCCTGCCCCCCATTCGGCAGCTCTTTTGCAGGGTTCGTGGTCATATACGCCCAGGATCACTCGAACAGGAGCGGTGTACGGGTGTTGCGGAAACCGATCAGATCCATTTTAATGAAGCCGAACAGCAGCTCGCTTTGGAGCCGGATCGGCACGTGGTTATCGTCCTTGCTCACCCACAGGCTCATCCCCTCCGCTTCCCTGAACACGCGTCCGACCATCACGATCGGCTGAAACCGCATGCAACTGATCCTGCCGAACCTGGTTTTCAGGACCTCATCACCCAGGTAGCGCAAGCGTAACGGGAATACTTCATGATCAAGGAAGGTCATGATCTCCAACTCATCACCGGTCCGGATACTGTCTACGTTAAAGGTCCGGCTGTAGTAAAAGGCCGACAACAGGTCCTGCACATTGTCCGGCACCGCATAGGATCTGCCATCGCTGTAAGCCGAATCAAGGTAGTGATCAAAGGCAATGTCCCGATTGATCTCGTAACCTCCCTCGTATACGTCGCGAATAAATCGCCAGGGAACCAGGGCCGACTCGTCCAGATAGGTCTCGTAACGATCGTCTACCTTGTAGAACAGACTAAATAAGCCCACAGACCCGCCCGTTCCTACGATATGATACGCCGGCCGGTCGTGAATACGGGCTTTTTCCAACACCGTCAATTCAGCTATTCCCGCATTCACCAGGCCAAAATGAATCCGATATTTGAGGTATTCACCTACCTGGAAGGCCTTGTTTTTTAACTGGCGCATACCCGACGTATCCGTTTCTGCGATCCGTTCCGGTTCGCTGACTGGCACCGATGCGGTCTGTAGTCTACTGCCTAACGGCAGGATGAGCAATAGAAGCAAGATCCGTTTCATACCATTACAAGGCACAAAATGGGTGCCAAAGTGATGAATGGGGGGAAAAGTGTATGGCAGGAAGCGGAAAACGCCCGGTTCTCCCTATCTTTTTGCTAGCAAACGATATTGACGATCTTATTGGGAACCACGATCACCTTTTTGATCGGTTTGCCCTCAACGTATTTCCCGGTACGCTCATCGGCTCTGATAGCTGTTTCTATTTCCGCGGGCGCAGCTAAAAGGGAGAATTCCTGCCTGAAGCGCATCTTGCCGTTGAACATGACCGGATACTCGTAACGATCTTCAACCAGGTAGCGCTCGTCGTATTTCGGATAGGGCTGGGTGCTCACCGAAGGATCGTTCCCGAGACGCGACCACAGCTCTTCCGCGAGATGCGGGGCAAAGGGTGATATCAGGATGGCCAGGGGCTCCAGGATGGCCCGCTTGTGGCACCTGATGCTGGTCAGCCTGTTCACGCAGATCATAAAACCCGAAATACTGGTGTTGTAGCTTAGGTCCCGAATATCCTGATCAATTTTCCTAATCGCGGTATGAAGCGTTCTGAGCTCCCTCCTGTCAGCTGCATCTTCAGTGACCAGGGAATTTTCATCCTCGCCGACGTACAAACGCCAGAGCCTGTTCACAAAATGGCTCACCCCGCTGATCCCGTTCGTGTTCCACGGAGTGGCCTGATCAATGGGACCTAAAAACATTTCATACATGCGCAGCACATCTGCTCCGTACTGATCGCAGATGTCATCCGGGTTGACCACGTTGTGCCAGCGCTTCGACATCTTCCCGACTTCGCTGCCGCAGAGGTACTGCCCGTCTTCGAGGATGAATGCCGCATCGGCCAGTTCCGGACGCCAGGCTTTGAACCGGCTTAGGTCAAGTACGTCGTTCTCCACCATGTTGACATCCACATATAACCTGGTGGTTTCGTATTCCCCTGCAAGTCCTTTCGAGACAAAAGTGTTGGTTTCGTTGATGCGGTAGACCAGTGCCGAAGTACCGAGGATCATGCCCTGGTTCACTAATTTTTTGAAGGGCTCCTCAAAACTGATATAGCCGCGATCATAAAGGAATTTGGTCCAGAAACGGCTGTAGAGCAAGTGTCCGGTCGCATGTTCGCTCCCACCCACATACAGATCTGTTGATCCCCAGTAATTAGCTGCCTCCCTGCTCACGAATTCGCGATCGTTCCCGGGATCCATATAACGAAGGAAGTACCAGGCCGATCCGGCCCAGCCGGGCATGGTGTCGGTTTCCATTCGGTCGCCGTGAAATGGATCCCAATCCTCCTTTTTGGCCCGTGCCAAAGGTGGTTCCCCGGTGGCGGTAGGTTTATATTCGTCAATCGGTGGCAAGGTCAGAGGCAGCTCCTCGTCTTTCAGTGTGTAGGGCACCTCGTCCTGATAGTAGATCGGAAAGGGTTCGCCCCAGTAGCGCTGACGCGAAAATATGGCGTCGCGTAGCCGGTAATGCACTTTTCTTTTTCCGCGTCCTGCCTTTTCGATCCCGGAGATGGCCTGGTTGATCGCTGTTGGGATATCCAACCCGTTCAAAAAGCCCGAATCTGCAAGGCGTGCTTCCTTCCCGCCGTAGGCGGATCCGGAAACGTCAGTATCCTCAAAGATGTTCGGGATCGGCAGCCCGAAACGGCGGGCAAGATCATGGTCGCGCTGATCGCCACAGGGCACGGCCATGATTGCGCCGGTTCCATATCCGATCAGCACCTGGTCACTCACCCATACCGGCACTTTGGCGCCGTTGAACGGATGTATCGCATAAGCGCCGGTAAAAACGCCGGTGATGTTTTTCACGTTGGACTGGCGGTCGCGGTCGGTTTTGCGCGAAGTTGCCTCTATATACTCCGCTACTTCCGCACGTTGCCCATGGGTGGTGATCTGGCTAACGAGTTCGTGTTCCGGGGCCAGGACCATGAAGCTGACACCGAAAATGGTGTCGGGCCGGGTGGTGAAGATCTCCATTTTTTGTCCGTCATGCCCATCTATATCAAAAAAGACCTGAGCTCCTTCGGAGCGACCGATCCAATGGCGTTGCTGTTCTTTCAGCGCTTCCGGGAATTCGATCTGATCAAGCCCGTCAAGTAGCCGCTGTGCGTAGGCGGTGATGCGCATACTCCACTGTTGCATGCGTTTTTGGGTCACGGGATGGCCTCCGCGTTCACTGACGCCATCCTTTATTTCGTCGTTGGCCAGGACCGTTCCGAGTTCCTCGCACCAATTCACCCAGGTTTCGCTGAGATAGGTCAGACGGTATTCAGACAGTACCTTCTGCTGTTCCGCTTCGCTCATTCCGAGCCACTGCCTGGCAGTGAATGGCCTGATCCTGCCGCAGGCAGCATCCAGATCTTCGGTTCCCCGTTTTTCCAAATGGGCGATCAGTTCGGAGATAGGACGCGCCCTATTCGCTGTATTGTCGTACCATGAATGGAACAACTGCTTAAAGATCCATTGCGTCCAGCGGTAGTAACCGGGATCGCTCGTGCGTATTTCGCGATCCCAGTCGAAGCTGAACCCCATGCGGTTGAGCTGATCGCGATAGCGTGCTATGTTCTCTTCGGTCGTAACAGCCGGGTGCCGGCCGGTTTGGATAGCATATTGTTCGGCGGGCAATCCGAAACTATCGTATCCCATCGGGTGCAACACATTATACCCTTTGTGGCGCATGTAGCGCGCATAGATATCGCTGGCAATATAGCCTCGTGGATGTCCAACATGAAGCCCCGCACCGGAGGGATATGGAAACATGTCAAGCACATAGCATTTCGGCTTGTCGGAACCATTCCTGGCCCGGAAGGTTTTTTGCTCAGCCCAGTATTGCTGCCACCTGGCTTCGGTGGCACGGTGGTCGTAGCTCATCCCGAATTCCTTGAAGAAGCAAAGGTATTCAATCACCTTAACAAAACTTTAGCTTCCCGGATCTACAAAAAATCCTACTTTAGCAATATGCCGGCAAAGGCGGATAAATATACCAGGCGGCGGTTGCGCTCGAGTTATGCGAGCGTGGTCGTGAGCATTTCGCTTGTCCTGTTCATGATGGGGTTGCTGGGATTGCTGGTGCTGAACGCCAGGAGGATCTCGGACCACGTAAAGGAGCATTTTGTTTTTACCGTGATGCTGAAGCCGGATGCCAGGGAGTTGGAGGTCCGCCAGTTTCAGAAATCACTCGGACTGAAGGATTACGTCCTCTCCACGGAGTATGTTTCTGCAGAGGAAGCAGCCGCCCTGTTAAAGGAGGACCTGGACGAGGATTTCGTGAATTTTCTCGGTTTTAATCCACTCGCAAACTCCATTGACATTCGATTCAGGGCAAATTACGCGACCACGGAAGTTCTGTCGGTCGTGGCCGTTGAACTAGGAGATCACCCTCTTGTTCAGGAAGTGGTGTATGACAAGCCTCTGATCCAATTGATGAACGAAAACATTCGCCGCATCGGGGTTGGGATTTTAGGGATCAGTGCACTACTGGCCCTGATCGCCGTGGCCCTGATCAACAGCAGCATTCGCCTCAGTATTTATTCGCGCCGCTTTCTTATAAAGACCATGCAGCTCGTGGGGGCCACGAAACGATTTATTCGCAAACCCTTCCTCTGGCGAAGTATTCGTTTGGGGATTGTCGGTGCCCTGATCGCGCTGACCTTGCTGGCGGCATTGCTGGTTGTGATCGAACGAAATGTACCCGAGCTGGTTGTGATCCATGAGGTACAACTGATGGCCACCCTGGCGGGTGGAACACTCCTGCTGGGCATCTTTATTTCGTGGATTTGTACGTTCTTTGCTGTACGGAAGTATCTGTGCCTTAAAACAGATGAACTTTATTTCTGATGGACGGAAGGAACAAGGATTTTATTTTCGAAAAGCGTAACTACCAATTCATGATCATCGGGCTGGTGGTCATGGCTATCGGCTATATACTTATGGTTGGCGGAGGGTCAGAAGATCCCAACGTGTTTAATCCGGACATTCTCAGTAAGCGCCGCATCGTTTTGGCTCCGACCGTGATCATTATCGGATTCATTATCGAGATCTACGCCATTATGTGGCGCCCCAAATCCAATTCTGCGTCTGAATGAATTGGTTCGAGGCACTGATCCTGGGTCTGATCCAGGGCCTGACCGAATTTCTGCCGGTATCAAGCAGCGGTCACCTCGAACTGGCCCGGGCGATCTTCGGCGAGGGAAAAGTGCCTGAGGAAAACCTGTTTTTTACCGTTCTGGTCCATGGCGCCACAGCGCTGGCAACCCTGTTCGTATTCCGGAAGGATGTCGCTGACCTCCTCAAGGGGCTCCTGGCTTTTAAGTGGAACAGCGAAACCCGGTTCACGGTCTTTATCGTGTTATCAATGATCCCGGCTGCGGCGGTCGGACTCCTGCTTGAGGAGGAGATCGAATCCCTTTTTGGCGGTCAAACCACCCTGGTCGGGACCATGCTGGTTGTCACCGGGCTTTTGCTTTTTTTGGCCGACAAGGCCAGGAACACCAATAAACCCGTTGGAGGGGTTAATGCCTTCATTATTGGGATGGCCCAGGCCATTGCTGTTCTTCCGGGAATTTCCCGTTCCGGAGCCACAATCTCAGCTGCGGTGCTTCAGGGGATCGATCGCGAAAAAGCAGCCCGGTTCTCCTTCCTTATGGTGGTGCCCCTGATCCTCGGAAAAATACTGCTCAACCTCAGAGATATGGCCACAGGTGAAATAACCATCAGTCAGGATATGGGGTTTTCCATGGCGGTCGGGTTTACAGTGGCCTTCGTCAGCGGGGTCATCGCCTGCCGGTGGACCATTGCTTTCGTCAAACGAGCCCGGCTCCACTACTTCTCCCTCTACTGTTTCGCAGTAGGCGCCACCGCCATCGCCCTAAGTCTGATCTGATGCCAGACCATGATCTCAACGAATTTCAGCTGGGAAAGGTCCTGCTGATCGACAAGCCTCTCGGGTGGACCTCCTTTCAGGTCGTCAGCAGGATCCGCCGGGCTATCTGCAGGCACTATGGCCTCCGCAGGATCAAGGTCGGTCATGCCGGAACGCTGGATCCGCTCGCAACGGGGCTTCTCATCCTGTGCACAGGCCAAAAAACCAGGGAGATCGCGCAATATCAGGCCGAAGAGAAAGAATACACCGGAACGTTTTTGCTGGGGGCTACGACCCCGAGTTATGACCTTGAAACCGCGATTGACAACCGATACGCGACAGCGCACATCACGCCGCAGGCGCTGGAGGGGGTGAAGCAGCAGTTCCTGGGCGTGATCTGGCAGCGTCCACCCGTGTTCTCTGCTGTGCATATCAAGGGAAAACGCGCCTATGACTTCGCTCACAAGGGCCTGCGGCCCGATGTGCCTCCCCGCCAAATTCATGTCTCCGGGCTGGAGCTGGACGGGAGTGCCTTTCCGGAGGTGTCCTTTAGAGTTCGCTGCGGCAAAGGGACCTATGTGCGGAGCTTGGTTCACGACATTGGGCAGGCTCTTCGGTCGGGAGCGCACCTGACCGGGTTGCGACGTACTGCCAGCGGCCATTTTCGCGTCGAAGATGCCAGGTCGGTTGATGATTTTCAGGAGGGTCTGAAAAGGACGTAAAAGGTACAACCAATATCGGATAAAGCAACCCCTGTCACGTACTTCCTCCTCTGTATTGCCCTAACTTAGCTTCCTGAAAAGCGACTTGTCCTTACTACGGGTAGTGCCTGATGCTCCTGGTTGCTCCCTGGCTTTCGATCTGATCCATGGTCCTGATGGCGTTTACCTTTTATTCCAGCCACTATAACCTATCTATATCCACGCCTGCTCCAGACTATTTTAGGAAGTTAAGCTAAAGCCGACCTGTGGGGGCAATTGCTTCTGGCAAGTTGTCAGCATTCTGTTTGGAACATACATGTTACTTAGTACCATAAAATTGCATCTTAATAAAGTGTTGAAATATAGCTCTTTATACATCATTAATTACAGAGCTAACTACAGAGCTAGCTACAGAGTTAACTCTGTAGTTTTATCTTCACGACAAGAGAAAAAATGAGCGAATAAAAACAGCTGTTTTACCAACCTGCAAACGACCGGAAGCTGTCCGCTATTCCAGCCACTATAAACCTGCTGCCCACGCCTGCTCCAGACTAGTTTAGGAAGTTAAGCTAAGCTAAAATAGAAGGTTACACCAAAGCCTCAATTATGAGCAAGTAAAGCTATTTCAGGACCAGACAGAAATTTTTATTGAAGTAACCAGCCCGACAAACGGGTCAACTCCAGCTCGCTCAGCTTGAGTGCATAGCGGGCATTGTTGAAGTTGATGCGCGCCAGGGCCAGGTTTCGCTGCGCTTCGCGGAACTCCGTGCCGGTGATTTGCCCGCGTGCGAACTGTTCCTGGCTGCGTTCGAAACGGAGCTGGCCCGTGGCTACGTTGATGCGCTCAATATTGAGAACAATGCGGTCATTTTGATAATTCCCCCAGGCGTTCCTTACGTCCCGTTCGACGCCTGCGGCGGTTTTGTCGCGCAATTTTTGTGAACTTTCGTAAGCCAGCCTGGCATTCTGTATCTGGGCCGAGATCCGCTCTCCGTCAAAGAGCACCCACCGCAGGGTGAGCCCGCCCGAAAATCCCCTGTTCTCCTGCCGCAGTAAAATTCCTGCTTCATTCTGATTCCTGGCATAGCTGTACTGCGCGTTGAGGTCAAGCCTTGGATAGCGCTGCCCCTGCATGCGTTTGATCCCGAGATCGGCCTCCTGTTCGCGATAGGCTGCCGCCAGCAGAAGGGCGTTGTTCTGCATGGCACTGTTCAGTATACTGTCGAGACCGATCGCCGGAGCATACGTCACGAGGGTATCGACCTCATATGCCCTGTCAATGCTGAATCCGAGCAACTGATTCAGGGTACGCCGTTCGTTTAGCCAGGCCTGACGCACCTGCAGCACACTGACCGAATCAGAATTATAGTCGCCCTCCGCATTCAGTACATTAAGCCTGGTTGAGGAACCGAGATCATACCCTGCTTTCTGACGACGCAGGCGGTCGCGACTGATGGCGAGGTTGGCCAGGGCAATATCATACTGCTGCCTGAGGCGGGCCACGCTGTAATAGGTGACTACCGTCTGAAGCAGGGTGTTCTCGATGGCATAGCGCGCCTCCAGGTCGGCGATCGTTGCCTGGTTCTTAAGCTGCCTGAACGAATAGATCGTTCCCAGTCCATCAAAGAGCGCATAGTTCATGCTGATATTTCCCTCAATGCCCTGCGACCTGGCCCTATCAATGACGCTGGGCGGAATATCTCCGGCGAATTCAAGGTCAACGTAGCTGATGCTGTAATTGCTGTTGCCGTTAAGGGTGACCGTGGGTGTGAGGCCCGCATTTCCGGGTACGGCCGCATATTCAGCGATCTTCGCTGTATTGCGCGCAACCACCACGTCGTAGTTACGCTCAAGGCAGATCTGCACGACCTGATCCAGGCTGAGCAGATCCTGCCCGTGGGCAGAAAACAGGAGCACCCCAAGAAAAACGGCCAGTCTATTCTTCATCGCTCTTCTGTTTTTCGTTCTGCAATTGCTCCCAATAGCTTTCCCAGACCGCGGGTTCCACAAGTTCCGCATTCGGTAAACGCCGGCCCGGAAACCAATGCCAGGCCCAGTGGAAGCGCCGGTTGATCTCGTTCTTCACGACCAGCATCACCGGGAGCATGATGAGGGTAATGACCGTAGCGATAGCAATCCCGTACGATATGGCCACGGCCATCGGGATCAGGAACTGTGCCTGAAAGCTCTTCTCGAGCATAAGCGGCGCGAGTCCTGCAATGGTTGTGACCGAAGTCAGAAAAATGGCCCGGAACCGAGCCACTCCCGCTTCGAAAACGGCTTCCCTGAAAGGTCGTCCTTCCCTGAGAAAGATGTTCATTTTACTTACGAGTACAAGCGAGTCATTAACAATGATGCCGATGAGGGCAACGATACCAAGGTAGGAAAAGATCGACAGCGGCATGCCGTGAATAAAGTGGCCCCAGCTTACCCCGATGAAACTGAAGGGGACCAGGATAAAAATAGCGATCGTTTGCCCAAGGCTGCGGAAGGTGAAGGTCACCACGGCCAGGATGAGGATGAAGACCACCGGCATGACCCGGGCAGCGGACCTTTGTGTTTTTAAGGCCTCGCGATTTTGGCCTTCGAAGCTCGTCCTCACGGACGGATATTTTTGCAGGATCTCCGGGAGTATTTCTTCGCGGATGGTTGTGTTGATCTCCGTAGCAGATACGTCGGCTCCGGCCAGATCAGCCTCGACCCGGATCTCGCGCTGTGCATTGAAGTGGTTGATCTCGATGGTTCCCCGGCCGATATCGTACTCAACGATCTCGCTCAATGGATATGAGGCCCCGTCAGCGGTCCTGATACGCATGTCCTCCATTCGGTCCAGTGAGCTGCGATAATCTTCACTGTAGCGCACCCAAACCCTGACCTCATCGAATCCGCGCTGGAGCCTTTGTACTTCCTGCCCATAGAATCCCTGGCGTACCTGTCGGGTCACTTCCTGCAGGCTGAGCCCAAGCAGGTGGGCCTTTTCCTTTAGTCGCAGGTTGACCTCCCTGAACCCCTGCTGATCTGTATCGATGATATCGCGTACTTCCGTGAGGCCAGACAATTCCGCTTTCAGTTCTTCCCTGGCGTTTTGGAGCTCGTTCAGATCATTACCCAGGAGCGAGACCGAAACAGGTTTTCCGAAAGGAGAGACGGTACCAAAAGTCAGGTTCTCCGAAGTGTAAATGGGTCCGACCGCTTCGCGGAAGATGTTGGTGAGCTCGAAACTTGATAATTCCCGTATCTCGGAACTGATGAGGATGATGTCGAGGGAGCCCTGATCAATCGTGGGCCCCACTTTTTTTACGATGGATCTGACGGGGCCCAGGGAATCTTCGCGCCGCAGGCGCATTTCATTACTGACCTCCCATACTTTCGATTCGATGTAACTGAGCCAGCCCATGGTGATGCGTTCGGACGTGCCGGAGGGCATTTTGAGCTGTACTTCAACGTTTTCGCGCTCAATGTTGGGGAAATACGTCGCGCGGATAATGCCACCTGCGAAGGCCCCGAGGGTCGCGATGAAGAGTCCGACCATGATGGCAACCGTAAGCAGCTTGTATTCAAGGGCAAACCGGAGCACGGGTTTGTACAGGCGATCGCGGAGGAAGTGAATAACGCGGTCGCCCAGCTGTTCCATAAAAAATTTCTTTTTCCCGGGGCTGTTGAGGGCCCTGCTGTGGGCAATGTGCGAGGGCAGGATAATGATTACCTCAACGAGGGAAATCGCCAGGGTTGCGATCACAACGATGGACATCTCGGAGAAGAATTCCCCGGAAAGGCCATCCAGGAAGAAAAAGGAGCTGAAGGCAATGATCGTGGTGAGGATGGCGCTGGTAACGGCTGGCAGGACTTCCATGATCCCATCAATGGCGGCGCGGATGGGGTTCTTGCCCTTTTCGTAATGATAGTAAATGTTTTCGCCCACTACGATCCCGTCATCAACCAGGATGCCGATCACGACGATCATGCCAAATAGGGAGATGACGTTAATGGTGACACCGAAGTAGTTGGCCAGAATGAACATGCCGAAAAAGCTCACGGGCAGGGAGGCCGCCACCCAGAAGGCCAGGCTGGGATGCAGAAAGAGGCTCAGCAGGATAAGGACAAGCAGAATACCGATAAGCCCGTTTTCCGCCAACAGGTTTCGGCGCTCGTTCAGGGTCACCGCCTGATCCCGGATAATGGTGGCCCGGACAACATTGTTATCGCGATTGAACTGATCGAGATATTCGTTGACCTTGTCGGCGGTGGCAAGAATGTCCTCAAAGTTAGTGTTGGATACGGTGATCTCGACCCCGGGATTACCATTGATAAGGGTTCGGTTCGGATTGTCGGCCCAGCGGTCAGTGATGGTGGCCACGTCGCGCAATCGGATGATGGCGCCGGATCCGGTTGTTTTCACCACCATATCCTCCATCTCCTCGGCATTGTAAACCTTCTCCCTGACCCGTATCAACAGCTCTTCATCCTCCCCCTTGATGGTTCCGCCTGTAAGGCGTAAGTTGCTTCCGCCAACTGCCCGGGCCACCTGGTCAAAGGTCAGGTTATATGCCCGCAGGCTGCTTTCGTCAACGGCGATCCCGATCTCTTCTTCGGGGTAGCCGGCAACGGTAATTTGTGAGATGCCTTCCATATCGCGCAGATCTTCTTCAACCTGGCGGGCACGCTTTTTTAGCGTGCGGAGGTCTACCTTTTCGCCACTCAGGCCGAAGCTGATGGTGAAATTACTGAACTCCTGAACGTAGACCGTAATGGACTCCATACCCTCAGGGTAGGATGTATTTTGGTCCACTGCATTTTGCACGTCGTCAATCACCAGGTTGGCATCGTATTCCTTCAGCACCTCTACGGTGATGGTCGCGGCATTTTCGCGGGATACGGAAGTAACGAGCTCCACCCCTTCAAGACCTTTCAGGTTGTCTTCAATCTTTACCACCACCCCTTCCTCTATTTCTTCCGGACTGGCACCCGGATACACGACCTGAATGAGGATTATGCGGCTTTCCGTCACCGGGAAGAAGGTGGCGTTGAGCTCCTTGTAGGCGAAGAAACCAAATATGAAAAAGATGGCCATGATGATATGGGCGACCACCGGATACTTGATAACATAGGAGACGATACCGCGCATGTCAGGGGATGGCTACCTGGATTTGCATTCCCGGAAAAGCGCCCGGTACCGGTTCGGAGGGGATCATGGTTCCGTTGGGAAGTCCCCGCAGCACGGCGGCAGATCCCATAAACCGGATCACCTCAACCTGTTCGAAGGAGAGCACTGAATCGCGAATGACACATAATTCGCCCTGGTTGTTCAACATTTTGCGGTTGACGGTAAAGGCGCTGTCAATTTCGTTAATTTGAATGTCGGCATTGAGGAACATACCTTCACGCAGGTTTTTACCCCTGGCCTCAATGAAGATGTTCACGCTTTGTGTTTGCGGATCAATTCTATTGTTGATGCGGGAAACGCGACCGGTCCAGGAGCCAGGGATATCGTTGGAACTCAGGACCACCGGATCGCCGGTTTTGACAAACTGCAGGTCAGCCGCCTTAAGGGACACTTCGAGTTCGAATACGGCATCACTGATGAACTCGCCCAATTTCTGTCCTTGCCGTACCAGGGTCCCCGGTTCGATGTTCGCTTCGGTCACCACCCCCTGGAAGGGGGCGTGCAATGTGTATTTACCGAGCCGTGCCTCTGCAGCTTTAATGTTGTAATAGCCCGTATAGATGCCACGGGCTATGATAAACTGTTTTTCCTTTTCGGTAACCTCTTTCGGCAGTGGGCGAATCGGTTCGTCCACCGCAAACCTCATCAGATAGTGGTTCCACTTGTCGAACTGTTCCGAAAAATCAATTCGCATGTCGGCCATCATGCCACTCAGCGTGTTCAGGAAACTGCTTTTCTGCGCGACCAGATTCGCTTTGGCTTCGGTGTCATCCACGGCGATCAGTATGGCTCCGGCCGGGAAGGTATTTCCTTCCCGGAAGCGTTCGGACTCTGGCAGCAATCGTCCGCTCACTTCCACAAACAGTTCGATCCGGTTACGCGCCTTCAGTTTTCCGGTCACCGGAATGGTCACTGACACTGGCCCGGATTCAACGGTATCGGGCACTACACCCACTATGTAGGTCTTTGTTTTTCGCTGTGGTGTTTGCTTCTGCGCGGCCAGGTAATTCCGTAAGACAAAGGCCCCTACGATCACCAATACGGCCGCAATGATACTTAATCGCCCTCTGTTCATCGTGTTTGATAATTAGTGCTGAAGGCTTCCTGATTAGGAACGCCCAAAACTACGGGTTTCCATTTAATGTTGGTGTTGCGCAGCAGCGCCTTCGGATCTCCGCCCCTTTGCCACTGCTGCACAAAAGGTATTGAGCGGTGCATCATTGTTTTCATTCTTTGCTCTATTTTTGCCGCTCCCTGGTCAAACCTCAAATAATGAAGTCCTTTCTCACACTTACACTCCTTTTTTTTCTGCTCGGAACAAAGGCTCAAACCTACACCCTCAGTGGCTACATCCGGGACGCCGGGGACGGGGAGGAAATGATCGGGGCCAGTGTCTATTTCCCTGATCTTCAGAAGGGCACCGTGACCAACAGCTACGGTTTTTACAGTATTTCCGTGCCGCCGGGCACTTACCGGACCCTGTTCCTTTTCCTGGGCTATGTTTCAAAGGAGGAAACGATCGACCTGCGGTCGGATGTGCGGTTCAACGCGGAACTGGAACCCGGAAGCCTGGAATTGCAGGAAGTCGTACTGACCGACAAGGGGGCGGCCGAGAATGTGCAGTCCGTGGAAATGTCGGTCATCAATATCAGCATCAAGGACGTGAAGAAGATCCCCGCCCTGCTTGGAGAGGTCGATATCATCAATGCCCTGAAGCTGATGCCGGGGGTGTCTACGGTCGGAGAAGGAGCCATGGGGTTCAACATTCGGGGAGGAAACATTGATCAAAACCTCATCCTGCTTGACGAAGCGCCGGTGTATAACTCAAGCCACCTGTTAGGAGCTTTCTCGATCTTCAACTCCGACGCTGTGAAGGATGCCAAACTTTATAAAGGGGGCATCCCGGCTGAATACGGGGGGCGACTCAGCTCCGTGCTTGACGCGCGCCAGAGGGAAGGAAATTCAAAGCGGTTTGCAGGCACGGGCGGGCTGGGGATCCTGAGTTCCCGACTGACCCTTCAGGGGCCGATCCAAAAAGATATTTCGAGTTTCATGATTGCCGGTCGCCGGTCCTATGCCGATCTGTTCCTTGCTCTTTCACCGGATGAGGACGTCCGCAGCAACACGGCCTATTTTTATGATCTCAATGCCAAGGTCAATTACCGACTGGGCGAAAAGGATCGCCTCTTCGCCTCGTCCTATTTTGGTCGCGATGTTTTCCGATTCGGCGATCTTTTCCGCTTCTCCTGGGGAAACCAAACGTTCAGCCTGCGATGGAATCACCTCTTCAGCGAAAAGCTTTTTGCCAACTTTACCGTGCTGATGTCTGACTACCGCTACAACCTGGGGATCCCGGAAGGGGCTCAGGCCTTTCATTGGAAGTCGCGTATTCTGAACTACAAGGGAAAGGCAGAGTTTAACCACTACATCAATCCCGAAAACACCCTGGTCTTCGGAGCAAGCTATCTCACCTATAAATTTGAGCCCGGAGTTATCACTCCGGTAAGCGATGGAAACTTTTTCAATGAGTTTATTATTCCCAACCAATACGCTATTGAGCCGGCTGCCTTTGTCTCCCACGAGCTCCATTTGAATGCGCGCTGGAAGTTCCAATATGGGCTTCGGTACTCCACTTTTTTTCGTCAGGGTCCGGAAGATATCCGCATCTATGCCAAAGGACGATCACGCGAGTTAAAAAACATCATCGATACCGTTTCCTATGCAAAAGGTGAAAAGATCATCTCCTTTGACGGGTGGGAACCGCGTTTTTCCCTGAATTACCTCATCAACGACAAAGCGTCTGTTAAGGCATCATACAACCGCACGCGTCAGTACATTCATCTGGTGTCGAACACGACTGCCGCCACTCCGGTTGATATCTGGACTCCTGCCGGCCCCTATGTGGATCCGGCCACTGCGGATCTGCTTGTTCTGGGGTATTTCTATAATTTCGGAAACAACGACTATGAAGCTTCGGTGGAAGTGTACTACAAGTCCATGCGCAACCTGCTTGATTACAAGAACGGGGCCGTGCTGATACTGAACCCCGTGCTCGAAACCGAGTTGCTGTCGGGCGATGGACGGGCCTATGGGATGGAGTTCTTCGTGCGAAAGCAGACAGGACGACTTACGGGATGGGTCAGCTACACCTTATCCAGAAGTGAGATCCAGGTCAGTGGCCCGCTTCCCGAAGAGACCATCAACAACGGGAACTGGTATCCTAACAATTGGGACAAGACCCACGATGTCTCCATCGTAACAAGCTACTCCATCAGTGATCGCTGGGAGGTCAGTGCCACCTTTGCTTTGCAAACGGGCCGACCCATAACCTATCCCGATGGCAGATCCGTACAGGACGGCATTGCTATTCCGGTGTACAATAACCGAAACGGGGCACGCATTCCGCTGTATCACCGACTTGATCTCAGTGCCCGTTTCACTCCGAACCCGGACAAGAGTAAAGGTTGGCAGAGCTCCTGGTCTTTTGGGCTTTACAACGCCTATGCCCGACGAAATGCCTACAGTATTTTCTTCCGGCAAAAGGAAGGCAATCCGACCCAAACCGAAGCCGTTCGCCTCTCCATATTCGGAACCATCATTCCATTTGTCACCTATAATTTCACGTTCTAATGAAAAAGTTGCTTTTGTTCCTTATTCCCCTGGTGTTGTGGAATTGCGAAGATGTGATCAAGCTCGACCTGCCCGAAGGCGAGGCTCTGCTGGTGATCAATGGGCAAATTACGGATCAGCCCGGGCATACGCGTGTATTGCTGAGCGAGACGGCCGGATATTTCGACGAAGAGGAAAATCCGCCCGTGGAGGGCGCTATCATAAGCCTGCTCGAAAATAACGTGCCGGTCGACACCTTTTTGGAGGAGGCTCCCGGCTTCTATCGATCAAACTATGTAGGAGCAACGGATAACGCGTATCGTATTGACGTTGAACTGCCTGATGGGCGCCAGTATTCAAGTGATGCGGAGATCTTGCCGCGTGTGCCGCCGATCGATTCTGTTTACTATCGATACGAGGGCGATCTGCCATCCCTGGAAGATGGCTACTACGTGTATTTCGCGATGCAGGAACTGCCGGGAAAGCCCGACTTCTATCGATGGAAATATTATTTTAACGGGGAATATCAGAATGCGCCATCCGATATTGCCCTGGGAATTGACGATTTTTTGGACGGAAATTATCTGTTTGACCTCTGGGTTAGCTTTGAACCGTTCTCCGTGGACGATACGGTGCGGGTTGAGCAGTACAGTACAACCCGGGAATACTATGATTACTGGGTACTGATCAGCACGCAGACAGGCCAGGTGGGCAGTCTTTTTGATCCACCTCCGGCACCGGTTCTGGGCAATATACATCGGACCGATGATCCCAAGGAAACGGTTCTGGGCTACTTTTCAGCCCATGGTTTGTCCGCGGGGTCAGTCATTGTTCAGGAATAGCGCTGCGGTATACGCGACCGAAAGCCCGTTCTATTGAACGACAAGTGTCCCGACCGAGCGGTGGTGTTCGTTCGTGAGCACGTAAGCGTAGCATCCAGCCGCGAGGCTGGCAATCGGGATTGGCGTTTTACGCCCCTGCGGCAGTGCATAACGGCCTGCGATCTGACCCTGGGCATCGTAAATTTCCAGGCCTAACGGCCTGATGGCTTCCCGTGCATCAACTATTACATGATCTGTGGCCGGGTTGGGATAGAGGGCAAAACGGGTCTCGTTTATCTCCGGCACCAAGGAGGGGATCATAATGGGCGTGCAGGTGGTATCATTCCCCGAGTTGGCGTCAGCAATGGCTGTGCTGCTGGTCCAGATGCAGAGATCCCCCGATCCGGGAGAAAGCGACATGAGGGTTTGAAAGGTAAACAGAATGGAGTCATTCGGAGCGATACCTGGTCCGTTGTAGGTTTCGGTAATAACAGGGCCCTGGGCCAGCTGGTAGTGGACGTCGAACTGGTTAACAACGGTTTGACCGAAATTCCGGAGATAGACACGTACGAGCTCCTGGCTGTTTACCGTTCCTGACGGGCCGTAAATACTACTGGCCCCGATGTCTTCAATATATTCCGGTTCGTAGGTGATCGAAATGAGAAAATCTTCGTTGTCAAACTGGCGGTACGCCGCCCAAATACCGTTGAGCACCTCGTATGAACGACGGGAAATAGGGCCGTTGGTAGTGGAGCCAATACGCAAATCATTCCCATCCATCAGCCACAGCACATATACCCCGCTATCCGGGATAGTGACCGGATTGGAAAGAGGAACGGTTGTGTAGGCGTTCATCTGAATATTCGCCGCCGTCACATAGATTGAATCAAGCAAGGTACCAGGTGCACCTCCCGGGCTGTCGTCCCGGTAGAGCATTGCAGCAAAGCCGGAGGCATTGAGGTTCGAAACGTGGTAAAAGCCCATTTCCGTGATTTTGGCCGGATGAGTAGGCGGAACAAAATACATGGCGATTCCGCCATTTCCACCGTTCCAGGCGAGGGAGGTGTTGCTGACCCCATCCGTGTAATCCAGCGTGATGATCGTCTGGGTGGTGTCCACGGCTACTATTTCGCGATCTATGGAATTGTTGGCAGATACCAAATCTCCTGCTATCCCGGAAATGGCTGTCTGGTGCGTATAGATTCCGGCAGTGCCGGGTGACCAGGTGTCCGGGTAAGCGAGGGTTGTATCGTCTCCCGGATTCAGGGCAGGAGCAGAAAGCGATGTTGTGAGCAGCACACTTCCCTGCATGCTGATCATCTTTCCGGTGGCCGTAAAGGAGCTAAGCGGTTGATTACCGGAGTTTTCCACGTTGGTGGTCAGGGTCATGGCCGGACTTCCGGCAGGGATAAATATTCCCCTGTTTCCCTCTTTGCCATTCCAATTCACACGCCCATCCGTCACCTGGTAGGTGACTACGTCCGGATACTCGAACCTGATCGAATAATTTGCAGGTGGAAACTGGTTGAAGGAGTGCTCAAGTCCTATTGCCCCACTCAGGTTTTCAATACCGATCACCCCCTGTACCTGAAATCCGGTACCTGTTTGCTGCTGCACATTGATGTAAATAGAACTGTCCGATCCGTCCAGAATGATCTGGAACGTATTTGATCCCGAGTAACCCTGTGGTATCACATCCCAAAACGGAACGTTGATATAGGAAATAATAGTTGAATCACTGCTGCGTCCGATCCAGCATTCTGCTGTATTCCCTGCCCCGTCAAATTTAAGGTCCGACATCATTCCGGCAATGAAGTCGTTTGGTCCCCCACTAGTCGGAATACTCGGAAAAGGTGATGCTATATTCACCTGATTGAACGCAATGTATCCGTTGGAACCGATCCAGAAGCGATCTACGTCGTACCAGTAGAAATGAAACTCCTGATTATTTGCAATTTGAAAAGGCCCAACCACATTATCATCTCCGAGTCCAAATATCTGGATCCCGCTTGACGGATTCGCAATGTCGACCCATCCATATGTAGGTCCACCCGGTTCGTTGCTATCGATCCAGGTATAGCCGTAGGTATCAGGACCGCCCTGTCCTGACCAGACCAGAGGGCTAAAGAATAAAGACAGGGCAAATAGCAGTGCTTTTTTCATTTGTGTATCGTTTGTATCACCGTTTTTGATCCGCACAAGATATAAAAACGTTATGACTTTGGTATTATGAGGTGGTTTCAAAGCCAAAGTGGTCATGGATGGCATCAGGGGGATCAGGACGATATCGGAGCTTTCTGCCGAATATAATTTGCATCCGGTTCAGATCAATATCTGGAAGAGGTCCTTTCAGGAACGTGCTGTTTCGATCTTTGAGCGTGAGAACGAGCGCAATGAGGAACTCGCCTCACTCACGCTTGAGTGAGTAGAACTGTTCCGGCTGCTTGTCGTGTTGAAGTTTGAGAACATCTGGTAAAAAAATTGAACCGATGAGTTCCACAGCCGAATGTGCCCTGGTCAAATTCAAATTTCCCAAACCACTTCGCTCTAATGTAAAAAATTGATAACTTAGCTCAACAAAGAACCGTTCAGACGACCGGGACTACCTCAGCATATCTAAAAAATGGCAGAAAGAGCCTTCATAACACCCAAGGTCCTAAAATGGGCCAGAACTACGGCTAAAATGTCGTTAGAAGATGCTGCTTCAAAAGTTTCCGTTAGTGTGGAAATAATAGAAGATTGGGAAAAGGGTGCTTCTTTCCCAACGATTCGTCAAGCTCAAAAACTGGCTAAATCCTATCAAAGACCATTTGCAGCTTTCTTTCTGCCGGATATTCCAAATGATTTCCAACCTTTAACCGACTTCAGGAAAAGTGGGTCAACAGCTCTTAGCACAGCATCCGTCTTCATAATCCGAGAAATCCAGAAGAAACAAGCGTGGATTAGCGAACAAAACAAAGAAGACCGCGTGGGGAAAAAAGATTTTGTCGGAAGATTCACCCACCATAAAGATGCCCCACAGACAGTAGCAGAAGACATCCTCAAGGTACTAAAAATAGATCCTTTGAACTACGGGTCACAAAAACCTATTGACAAATGGATTGATCGGGCAGAGAGTAATGGAATTTTTGTTTCTCGTGCGAGCTTTATTCATTCTCGTTTAAAATTAGACAAGAAGCAAATCCAGGGTTTTGCTATAGCCGACCCGTACGCTCCCTTTGTGTTCATCAACTCTGATGATTGGAACGCACCACAGCTTTTCACGCTTGTCCATGAACTTGCTCATATCTGGATTGCCAGTTCTGGTATTTCAAATGCCATCGGGCCGGAAATTAATGAAAGACTCAAATATGATCCAATTGAACTTTATTGTAACGAAGTTGCAGCAAGAGCTTTAATTCCTGAAACCTACTTAGAGTCACTTTCTCCGTCAGAATACGCGGAATCGAAACAAATATTCAAACTGGCTGAACCATTTGGTGTAAGCTCATCTGCACTATTAGTTCGGCTAAAAGAGGATGGCCTCTTAAGCGCAAAAGCATACTCCAGACTAAAAAAACAATCTGACATAGACTTTAAGACGTTTCAGCAGCGAGAGGCGGAAAAAAAGGAACTTCAAAAACGAAAAAAAGGAGGACCAAACTATTATTTACTTCAATTAAAAAGGAATAGCCACCTTTTTACTCAAATCGTACTAGATTCTTTCAAAGGCGGTAGGATCGAACCAAATTTCGCCAGTAACTTGTTGAATGTAAAAGCGAATAAATTCAATGAATTAGAAGCGTGGCTTCACCCATGATTGTTGAAGAAACGAAATACTGCCTGGATACAAATGTTCTAATTCAAGCCTGGCAGAAGTACTACTCACCTGTATATTGTCCTGGATACTGGGATGTTTTGAATCAGCTTGGCAAACAACGTAGAATATTCCTTCCAGAGGAAGTGTCTGAGGAAATTAAAAGAACTGATGACGATCTGAAAGATTGGCTTAAGTCCAGCACTATTCCAATCGTTCCAACAACTGAAGAGGTAACACGGAACCTTAAGAAGATTTATTCCGAAAATCCAAAACACAATCTTCTAGTTGACAATAAAAAGGGGCGTTCTTTGGCTGATCCGTGGGTAATTGCCCACGCTATGAAGGAAAGTGCAACCGTCGTCACTAAAGAGGAAAAAATTACTCGATCAGATTCCAAAACCATTAAAATTCCAAACGTGTGCGAGAACATGAAAGTTAGATGCATTACCGACTTCGAAATGATAGAAGAGTTAGGAATGAAATTTGACTGTCAGATCTGTACGCCTAATCTTCTTGTATAACGGATTTTCAAATCAGCACAAAAAAATCCCGACGATCATAGGGCTTGCATCTATTCCTCCGGGATAAGGAAAAGATTGCTCGCGATGCCATCCGTTTTGAAGCGCCTCCACGGAGCGACACGTAAATGGCCGTTCAGTTCCTCCAGATCTCCTGTGCTGAGCAGTCGGCGCGACTCTTCATGAAAATGCTCCCGGATCCCCGGGCTAAATTGCTCCGCTTCAAGCAGCTCCACCCCATTCATCAAACGAAGTCCGGTCATGATCCACTCGTGGTAACGGTCCGCCTCAGTCAATTCCTCCTGCTCAAAACAGGACCCGCCGTTTTCCAGGGCAGCGATGTACGTCGCATTGTTCGCCACATTCCAGCGGCGCGAAATACCGTCGTACGAATGAGCACCCGGCCCGATACCGATGTACGGCACGCCTTGCCAGTAGCCCGAATTGTGCCTTGACCGATGTCCCGGCAGCGCGAAGCTGGAGATCTCGTAGTGTTCGTATCCGGCTGCAGCGGCCGCTTCCGAAAGGTAGTGGAACTGATCCTCCACCAGTCCGTCATCGGGCATTTGCACCTTCCCTTTCCCTATCATATGCGCCAGGGCGGTCTGTGGTTCCACGGTGAGGGCGTAGCCCGAAAAATGCGGCAGTTCGAGATCGAGCAATCGCCTGAGCTGCTCCTGCCAATCGGCCAGTGACATTCCGGGCTGGCCATAGATCAGATCGGCGGTCAGGTCGTGAAATCCGAATGCCCGTGCATACGCGATGACCGATCTGGCCTGCGCGGCATTGTGACTGCGGTTCAGGGCTTGCAAATACGCGTCTTCAAAGGCCTGAATGCCAACCGAAAGCCGGTTCACCCGGCCTGCGGCCAGATGTGCAAGTCGCGCCGGGGTCAGATCATCCGGATTGGCCTCAAGAGTCCATTCCGCACCTTCCACAACTTCATAATGTTCCAGGACGGCATGGAACAGCGCGTCAAGCTGATCTGTGCTGAGCAGGGAGGGGGTGCCACCCCCGAAGTACACGGTTTCAATGGGGCCGTGGGCGTGCTCATCGCGCCGCAGGCGCAATTCCCTAAGGATCGCCTGCATCATCTGCGGAACCCGCTTCAGGGTGGTGCTGAAGTGGAAATTACAGTAGTGGCAGGCCTGGCGGCAGAAGGGTATGTGAACATAGAGGCCGGCCATTATTTGTTGAGCACGATGCGGAAGGTGGTGCCTTTGTTTTTTTCGGATCGCAGAATAAAGATGCGGCCGCCGTGGTAATCCACGATGATGCGGCGGGCAAGTGAGAGACCGAGTCCCCAGCCGCGTTTTTTGGTGGTAAATCCCGGGCGAAAAATGGTTTTCCACTGGCCGCTCCTGATGCCTTTGCCGGTGTCCTCAACCTCAATGTGCACCTGCCGGCCTTTGTCGCGGACAGAGACCGAAATGCGGCCGGTGCCCGATATGGCATCAATAGCGTTGCGGATCAGGTTTTCGATAACCCACTCGTACAGTGGCACGTTGAGGGGCGTAAAGACCGGGCCGGTGATCCCGGGCGTGTGAAATTCGAATCTGATCTTGCGAACCGATCGCGCCCTGAGGTATTCCATGGCATTTTCAGTGACCGGGACTATGTCCTCCGGACGGATGGTCGGCATGGACCCGATCTTGGAAAACCGATCCGTAATGATATTGAGCCGGTGAACGTCCTTCTCCATTTCGCCGAGCATTTCTCCGGGGGCCTCCTGATCACGAAGGATCTCGATCCACCCCATGAGCGAGCTCAGCGGAGTACCGATCTGGTGAGCCGTTTCACGGGCCATCCCTGCCCACACGCGGTTTTGCTCAAGTCGCCGCGAAGCACTAAAGGCGTAGTAGGCGATCAGCACGAAGAGCGTCATTACGAGCAGGATCACGAGCGGATACCACCGCAGTTGTTGTAGCAGGAGGGAATCCTTGTAATAGATATACACGCTCTCGCCTTCAAGGTATTCAATTTCGATAGGTTCGCGTTCCTGCTTCATCTCCTCAAGCTGGCTCCGGAGGTAGCCCGCACGCTTTACCTTGCTGGAATCCAGATTGTTCCACCCGTTGATGTTTCCCTGCGCGTCGGTCAGGATCACGGGAACGGTTTTATTGTCGCGGATCACTTGGAATACGAAGCCCAGATATTCATCATTGTCGCCCAAACGGGCGAGCAGCCTGGAGGCCTCGGCCCAAAGCTGTACCTTTTGCCGTTCCACCTCACGGAGTTTCCGTACGAAGCTATCGGTATACCACATCGTGATGGCACCGATGGTTAGCGCAATGGTGAAGAGCACCCACTTCCAGCGGTTATTTTCGACGAACATATTCCGCGACATATGCTAAAAGTCGTAAAAATTAGGGGAATACGAGCTGTCAGGCTCTTCCTCCTCGTTCCATTCGATCACGAAATCAGGTTCTGTCTGGGTCCGGTCCCTGGTCGTATCCGGCTTAAACTCTTCCCGAAAAGCCTCCCTGAGCTCTCTGCCCTTATCCCTGAGTTCCGCCGCGATGTTCTGCGATGCCGATCTGGCATCGTAGCCGATGTCCGGATGGTGCACGTCGCCCGTCATGCTCAGGAACAGCAGGGGCCCGGACTCCGGTTGCTCAAACACGTAATGCTCCCCGAGGTCGGGCCGCTCCTTTTCGTGCCTGCGCACCAGCACGTCGCTCAGCCGCATCCGTATGTGGTAGTCAATCTGATTGTCGAAGGTATGACTCCCGTTCCCGGCGAAATCAAGGGCCGAGGAGTTGATGGTCATATCCGGAATATAGATGGTTTGCCCGCGGATCACGATCTGATTCCGCAGGGTTTTGAACTGCACGTTTTCCAGCTCCTCCACCTCTGCGAAATCACTTAGAGCCTTCAACGGCTCGAAACCGATCAGCGCTCCGTCCCGAATGCTCACATCTGCGGTGGCGGTCATCCGGTCCAGGTCAGTCACTAGCTGAGGCGTCCAGCAGGAGCTAAATTCGATGCTGGCGTCCGTGCGCCCCTCTACGTTACTGCTCACCAGGGTGCTTTGCCCGAAGTTGCTGAACTCGTAAAAAAGGCGTTGGATGTCGACATTTCTGATATCGGCATTGATCCGTACCTGCAACTCATCCTGTTTGCGTCCGTTCACTACCAGGCGCCCATCAAAGCTTCCGTCTGCCGCTTCGAAGGTGAGTGGCTGCGCGCGCAGGACTCCGGCCGTTTGCAGGAACCGGCCCTGAATATTCTTCGCCGAGAACTTCCCGAAAGACAACTGCGCCATGTTCACATTCAGATCGTAGGAAACCCGGGGCGACAGCTTAAGCGAGTATTCGGTTTCGCTGTCGGAATCGGCCAGCAGGTCGTCAAGATCAAGGTTTTGTGAGCTAAACTCCGCTTCCAGGGCCACCGGTTCTCCGGGGATCAGGGCATAGGCCAGCGTATTCCGGAAGAAGCCCTTGATAGCGAAGTCACTGTCGGCCACGTGACCGCTGCACGAATCGATCCGCAGGTCGCGATTGGTAAAGGTAAAACGACCGTTCAGCTCCTGTATCGGATGTTTGAGGTAGTCGGTCGCCAGCTGCACGTTCAAAAGTTGCAGCGATCCACTCACCCGGGCATTGATCAGGTCTTGCCTGCGTACCTCATCAATGCGTTGGAAGTGGTTCCCGAATTGCATCTGGAGCCTGGCCGTGCCATAGAGCTCGCGGCTCAGGGCCGGCGGCAAAAAAGCGCTGATCTGCCCGAGCTCAAGTTCGGCCTTTAGTTTGGCCCTGATGAGTGGGGAATCGGATCCGGTCATGCTGAACTGGCCCGAAAAGGCTGATCCCTTTGCCTGGCCACTAAATTCGCTCAGCTCAAGTACCGCGCTTTTGGGGTCTCCGGCTCCGTTATGGTACTGCCCTTTGATCTTCAGGTCCCTAAGCACCTGATCCGATCCCGGATCCTTGAGCTTGCCCCGGTTCAGGGAGAAATCGGCGTACCATTCCGGCTGTTCTTCGGGATCGCCCACCAGGCGCGCCTGAAAATCCAGTTTTCCTTCCGCTTCGAAACGGCGATCATACTGCCCGGTCATTTTTTCCGGGAGCAGGCTCAGCAGGTGCTTCAGGGACAGATCGGCTCCGGTCAGATGCAGGTCGGTGAGCTCAGGCCTGTAGCTCCCGTTTGCTTTGAAGGGAAGTCCGTTGAGATCGATATCGGCCTGGGTCAGCGTAATCGTGTCGCCAGACACATCAAGCCGCAGGCTCCAGGAAAAAGGAAGGTCTTTGGGCAACTGCGTATCCTGAAAACGAGCCATGCGCAACCGCGTTTTACCGCGCGATCCGAAATGAAGCCTGCCAGTTCCAAAATTGCCCGACACCTGCGCATGGAGGCCAGACCCTTCGAAATGCATGTTCCTGGACGCATCGGTGTATCGCAGGTGCATGTTCTCAAGGCGTACCTTCTGCAGATCGAGACTGAAATCGGCATCGCTTTCGTTCCCGGTCGCCTTGAGAATGAGGTAGTTCGGTCGTCCCCAGCGATCGCGGTCGGGGTAGGCGACCCCATTGCGCAGGGTGAGTCCGTCCACCACGTAATGCCCCTGCATCAGGTTCCGGAGGTTTACTTCGAGAAAAAGTTCTTCGGCGGCCACGAGCGTATCAGAGCTCTCCGGAACGGGAATGAACACCTTTCCGAAGCGCAGGGCGGCGTTTGGAAAGCGTTTCCAGAGCGTGAGGTTGATCTCCTCCACAGTTACTTCGGTCCGCAGGCGCTCGTTCAGCGCAGTGGTCATGCGCCTGATCAGTTCGTCATCATAGAGGGTTGTGATGCCCCATCCGCCCGCGAGGGCGAGGAGCAAAATGATCAGAAGGATCTTACCGATTTTGAGAACGATGCGCATAAACTTCGTAGGCCCGTACTACAAAACGACAGACCGGGGCAAATATGATCACGGGCGTTTCACCTTTCCGAGCATGGCCATTTGCTGCAGCTCCTGACGCGTGAGAAAGCGCCATTGGCCGCGTTTGAGGTTTCGCTTGGTCAGGTTGGCAAACACCACGCGATCAAGCCGCACAATTTTATAGCCGAGGTGTTCGAACATGCGGCGGACGATGCGGTTACGGCCGCTGTGGATCTCGATGCCGACTTCCCTGCGGCTGGATGCGCCTTCGATATAGTTGATCGCATCGGCGCTGACGGGGCCGTCGTCCAGCTCAATGCCCTTGCGGATATCATTGAGGTGACCGGGCTTAAGGGCCTGATCAAGCACTACGTGGTAAATCTTGCGAACCCCATAGCGCGGGTGTGTGAGGCGTCCGGCCAGCTCACCGTCGTTGGTGAACAGCAGGAGTCCGGTCGTCATGCGATCAAGTCGCCCCACTGGGTAGATGCGCTCCGGACAGGCATTTTGTACGAGTTGCATAACCGTTTTGCGATTTTGCGGGTCGTCAGCGGTCGTAATAAAATCCTTTGGCTTGTTAAGAAGCACGTACACTTTGCGCTCGGGTGATATGCGCTTGTTGTTGAAACGCACCTGGTCGCCGGTTTGCACCTTGTAGCCCATTTCCGTCACCACCTGGCCATTCACTTTCACCAGCCCTGCTGCAATGAGCTTGTCCGCCTCACGGCGCGATGCAACCCCTGCGTGGGCGAGATATCTATTGAGCCGGATATCGTTGGATACCGGGGGTTCCTTTTCGGGCCGGGGCCTGGGAAACTTTTGCGGCCTGCCGGTGCCGGATCTGCTTTTGCCTGCGGTTCTGCGGTTCTTTTTGGGGCGATCCATAGGGTTGAAAGTTTGGCCCGAAGGTACAAAAGCCATTGCTGGACATCTGATCCTTGAGTGCTCCGTTTTTAAAGTGTTGGCAAACGGGTTTAGGGAACGGCGAGGGTATAAAAAACGCTCTCACTGAACAGCATTTCTGAAGGCTTGCCCCCAACGTCCTAAAATAGTTTGGAACAGGTGTGGGCAGCAGGGTTGTAGTGGCATAATAGCGGGCAGTTTCCGGTCGTTCGCAGGTTGGTTAAGCAGGTGCTTTTATTCGCTCACTTTTTTCTTGTCGTGAAGATAAAACTACAGAGCTAGCTCTGTAATTAATGATACATAAGTTTCTATATTTCAACATTTTATTAAAATTCAATTTTATGATACTAAGGAACGCGTATGTTCCACATAGAATGCTAATGACTCGCCAAAAGCAAGTAACGAAGGCCTCCGTCGCCCGGGAGGGCAGCAAAGAGACAAAAAAAATAGCCAAGCGCCCCTGCTTGCCCTAAAACAAACTTGTTTGTCTATCTTTGAGGCATCCATTCTTAAAAAAATACGGAAAACGATGGGTTGTCTTCGAATAACGCACGACCAAAGATCTGAGCTCCGGGTGGTACATGGTAAAAAGGCTGTGACCTCCAACGATTGGGTTAAAAGGGTGCGTAGTTCGTACCTCTTCGGCATGTTGATGCCGGATCGCCACGACGAGCTCTCCGGAAGAACCTACGCCTACGGTTTTCAGGGTCAGGAACGGGATGATGAAGTAAAAGGGGCCGGGAATGCGATCAACTTCAGGTTCCGGATGCACGATCCGAGGCTGGGCCGCTTTTTGAGTGTTGACCCTCTCGCAGAAGAAAGAGAATGGCTGTCGCCATACAATTTCGTGCAGAATAATCCCATCATGAGAATTGACCCGGATGGGGCATCAAATGAAATTGTAATTACAGGAGAAAACAATTCAAGTCTTACAATCAAGACTGATTTGATTGATATTAAGATCAATGCAAGTGGCATTTTTGGAGATTTGGGCGGTAATTACACATTGGAAGGCGCCGACATGGTAGAAGCCGGGCTTAATATTGTTGGAATTGTTGACCCAGCTGGAGTTGCTGATGTTGCAAGTGCCAGCTTGCAGATAAGTAAAGGTGAATATGGTGGTGCTATCTTAAGTGCATTAGGAGTTATTCCATATATTGGTGATTTAGGTAAGGTAGGAAAAATTGGGAAGCATGTTAAGACCATTGATAATGCAGTGGGTAAGCAGAAAGCAGTCAAAAAATATGATGTCGGGGATTTTAACGACTTAAAGAGAAGGTCAAAAGTTGGGGACGGCTTAGATTTACATCACGTGCCTCAAAAGAAACCAGCTGGTCAAGTTGTTGATGGGTATGACCCAAAAACAGCCCCGGACATTGCAATACCAAGTAATCAGCAACACAAGGCTATTCCCACTAAAAAGGTTCATATTCAGGTACGGCAAGGAATCAATTAGCTAAAGATGCTAAAGACCTGAGAAAGGTTGGAGTACCAAATAATAAAGTTAAAGAAGTTATAGCTTACAATAAAAATAAGTATCCAAATGCTTATAAAAAGAATCAACAAATATGGATATTCAGCATGTTTTGAATCACGTTTATTCGAAAAAGTTCATTGATGGTTACAATAAAATAAATGGGTTGAGTATTGTCTTGTCGTCAAGAGAGCATTATGTGCTATCTAAAAAAAAGAATAAAGATATTTATTCATTAAAAAATTATCTTGAAAAAAAATTAATAATTTTGAGAAATTATACAGATGTTAATGAAGAAATAATTCAATCAATTAAAAAAAAGATAAATGACAGATATTTAGCAAATATGAATCCAAAATATTTTGTAGAAATTTTAAGGAAAGTTGTACAGGAACAAAGCGTGAATGATACAATTGAAAATTTAGAGGAACCTCCAGGTAAGAATCCACCAAGTGAATTGAAAGAGCTTAGTTTGTTTTTTAATGGGCTTTCAGAGAAACAAAAAGAAACTTTTAAAAAAGTACTTCATCAAACAGCAGAAATGACATTTTTTGGAATGTTGTGTGTTTTAGATGGAGTAAGAGTCATAGAAAGTGGTGATGATAAAGGAAGTCTAGAATTGTGGTACAGAAAAGGAGAAGATACCATGCTTCTGAATGACCCTGATGAAGAATATTTACATGATTTAATTTAATGATTGTTACTCTTTTTACAATATTGTTTTTAACCATTGGAGTTGGTTCGTCTGACTACAGCCCTGATATTGGAGAGTACTACGATAGTGAAAGGCACGATATGCCGGACGGCTATGTAGAAGCTTATACGTTACTGGATGGAGAAGTAAACCTTTCAAAGGAGGATAATGCTATACATTTTCGACCGACACAATAGCCAGTAGTTTACCAGTCCTCCAATCTTGGCACAAAGGAATAGCCTTTAAGAACCCTTTGAATAAGGGTGCAAAATTTCAGACCCATAAGCAAAAACGCTTCTTAATTGTCCGAAAAAGTCAAAAAAGCGCAGAAAATGAACAAAATGGGGGTGTAATAGAACCTAATTCAAAGGGTTCTTTAAGGAAAAATCGTTTCAATATTAAGTTCGGTACTCCCCTCAGGTGTAGCTACCCGGCACTAAGGGACACCTCACTTTCAAATAGAATGCTAACGACTTACCAGACGCAACGGACAAAGGCCCCGTCGCCTAGGAGGGCAGCAAAAGAGGAACAAAAAAATCGCCAAACGCTCCTTTCTTTTGCAAAAACGCCCTTGCTTCCCCCAAAACAAACTTGTTTGCCTATCTTTGAGGCACCCCACTCTTAAAAAAAACGGAAAACGATGGGCTGTCTCAAACTAACGCACAACCAACAACCTGCGCTTCGGTTGGTGCATGTTAAAAAGGGTGTGACCTCCGACTATTGGGTAAAAAGGGTGTGTAGTTCGTACCCCTTCGGCATGTTGATGCCGGATCGCCACGACGAGCTCTCCGGAAGAACCTACGCCTATGGTTTTAATTGGATGGAACGTGATGAAGAGGTTAAGGGCGCTGGAAAGCATTACAGCTTTAGCAACTACGGTTACGATCCAAGGCTTGGAAGAAGATGGCGACCAGATCCATTACAATCAGGTATGCCTTCCTGGAGCCCATATGTTTATACCTTGGATAATCCTCTGATGTTTATTGACGAAGATGGAAAATGGCCCGGAGTTACTTACTTCTTTTTTGAACTTGATATCGGAGCTGGTTTAGCTTTGGGACTGAACTATGTTCAGCAGTCGGGAATGGCTTATGACGAAGTAGGTAAAACACAATTTACCATGACTTCTGCTCTTTACATTTCTAATCAGAATTTAAGAGAGGGTAGTTCCAATCCGGAGCTTGTATTAGGTGCTTCAATTTCATTATCTGCTGGTATGACTCAGGACTGGAGTCATGAAACATTTATTGGTGATATTTCTGGCTATAATGGTAATGCTGAAGTTGGGACATTTGGAGTTTATGATGTAGTTGGGGCTGGGGTATCCTTCGATGAAAACCGACTTAGCTTAAAAGCGGGTCTTGGTTATGGCGGAAAACTCTCAGTGATCAATACTCAGATAAAACAGTCTATTTCCCTTACTGACAAAGAAGCAGGGACTGCTGGAATCCTAAATGGTTGGGCTGTGAATAATGAAGAACGGATTTTGAATGATGATGGTGAAGTAATTAGCTTTTCAGCAACAGTAGCTACCAGAAACAGCGAAGGAAAAATAGTAGATACGGGTATTCAAATAAGCAGCGGGGTCACTACTGATGATGAGGGTGTTATTAAATCTGACAGAATTTGAACTTCCAAAGACTACCGTAACGAAGCACAAAAAGCTGAAAAGGATGAATAAAAAAATGAGAAACATATGGATCGGAATTGGAGCCTTTTTTGTTCTGTTTTTCGGAGTAGGGGGTTCCCTCTTCAATAAGTATTATCACGAAAACGTTAGGAGCAAGCCTGAAATGTATTGTTATGAGACTTACTATGGACCAGCAAACCCGGTTTTGATCATTGAAAGTAGGAGGTATAAAGATGAATACATAAAATTTTATAATCAGGTATCTAAAGGAGCTAATCCAACATTTAATTTTCCAATAAAAACGATGCCGATTTCTTATCCTGTTTACGTAATGGGATATACAAAAGACAGTTTACTGGCAAACGTGGTGAGTTACTACGATCGTGGGCCGAAATTTGGTGGGAGCTATACACGAGGCTGGATTTATGCCGATTGCTTACATGAAAACCCGCCTCCAAAAAGAAAAAAATAATGCAGATCTGGTTTCTTTTATTTATGATTGCTTGCTGGGTGTCAGCGACCTATTTTTTCTACAATTTAATTTATCAAAAGATCAAGCTGCACAATGTTCGACTGAAAATGCAGGAACAAGGCGAAATAAGCAAGGAAGACAACATCACTTCCCTAGCTTTTTGGAACTCTATCCTATGGCTATCACCTGTCAGAAAATATAAAAAGATAGCGAATGAAGAGCACCGAAAAAAAATCAGACAAGTAAACCGATCCCTCTTAGGCTTAATTCTTTCAATAGCCATCTATTTTATTGTTTCATCTTTTAGGTATAACCTTTTTTAAACGACTTTTGGGCAATACAGGACTTTTTTTACTCCAATCCATTGATTACCAAGATCATTCCCTGCTTTTTTCCCTTCCACAGAGATCTTGATTCCATTCAGCGGCAGCGGACAGCTTCCGGCTGTTTGCAGGTTGGTTAAACCGGCGTTTTCATCTGCTTACTTCCCTTTCGCCATAAATGCAAAACTACAGAGTTAGCTCTGTAGCTAGCTCTGTAATTAATAATATATAAAAACTTGTATATCAATAACTTATTAAAATACACTTTTTAAAGTCATAAGGGACACGATACTTCAAATAGAATGCTGACAACTCGCCAAAAGCGAACAACGAAAAGCCCCCCAAGAGGTCGCCTTTAGAGGAGCGATCGTTCAAACTCCAAGATCTTAGCTCCCCTCAGGGGCACTGGCTGGCACTAAGGGACACGCATACTCCAAATAGAATGCCGACGACTCGCCAAAAGCAAGCAACGAAAGCCCCCGTCGCCCGGGAGGGCAGCAAAAGAGGAACAAAAAAATCGCCAAACGCTCCTTTCTTTTGCAAAAACGCCCTTGCTTCCCCCAAAACAGACTTTGTTTGCCTATCTTTGAGGCACCCCACTCTTAAAAAAAAAACGGAAAACGATGGGCTGTCTCAAACTAACGCACAACCAACAACCTGCGCTTCGGGTGGTGCATGGTAAAAAGGCTGTGACCTCCAACGATTGGGTTAAAAGGGTGCGTAGTTCGTACCCCTTCGGCATGTTGATGCCGGGCCGCCACGACGAGATCAACGGAAGAACCTACGCCTATGGTTTCGGTGGCCACGAAAGGGATGACGAGATAAAGGGTAGTGGCAATCACTTGTCTTTTGGGAATTACGGCTATGACCCAAGATTGGGAAGAAGATGGCAAATTGACCCTGTTGAAACAATAGGCGAATCAGGCTATGCTACTTTCCATAATAACCCGAATTTCTATAAAGATCCTGATGGAGAAAGTCCAATATCAATTTTCGTAAAGGCAGTTGCTAAGGCAGGTCTTAAAAAGGCTGCTAAAGAGTTTGTTGAAGCTCAAATAAAGAAAAGAGTTACAGCGTACTCATCTAAGGCTTGGGGAAAACAACTATTTAAGGATGCTTTGGATATTTTGTTGATGCTTCTACATCTACAGCTTGGCATGATTGGTTAATAGAGGTAATACCAGTTGTAGGTGATGCCTATGGAGCATCCAAGTTAGGAAAACAGGGGTATAAGTTATGGAAAGGGTTAGAGAAATTTGAAAAGGTAGCAGAGTTAGGCACTAAAGCTGCAAATCAAGCATGGAAAAGATTAGGGCCAAATACTAAATTAACAGGGAAGGGAAAAGATATTTTAAAGAAATATACAGACAAGTTCAATAATCAGGGATCTCATCTGAACGCTGATTATTTGGGAGGAGCTGTTAAAGAGAAATTTGGTTTAAGTAGTAATGGGCAACGTCTATAAAGAAGCTATTCAATCAATTGGAGGTATGCAAAAGCAAATTTCTAAATTAAAGAACGATATTAAAATTGATGTTTTTGAGGGAGATGCTTTAGATGCCTATCAAGGGGTTCTTAATGGCGCTCAAAAACAATATGATAATATTTCAAATGCTTTGAAGAGTGCTGATAAGCAAGTGAGTAAATTAGGTAAAATCGAATGAGTACTTTGAATAAATTAATGGGAAAATGGAGGGGTGAAGTTCCTAAAAAAAAGAATTCATCTTCTGTTCAATTAAGAACTTACGAATTATATTTTAAAGAGCTTTCAGAATTTAGTTTAGATGACTTAAGATTCATGATTATTCAAGAAGTTGGAATTGAATACTTAATAGAAAAAGCATTAGGATACTTAAAGGAAGATATTCTTTTAGAGGCTAATTACTATGAAGGAGACTTATTGAGTAGCTTATTGAAGTTGCCTTCTGATACTTGGAATACAAATAAAAAAGAATACAAAGAGCTGAAAGAATTAATTGAAAATAATCAAAATAAAGTTTTATCAGAGCTAGATATTTCAATGGATGTTGATAGGGAACTTAGTAAGAATATAACTACTTTTCTTGAGTTAAATATTTGATTTTATTTTTTGTACTTTCAATTTTTCTATTTAAGAAGTAACTCCATCCAAAAATAGATAAAAGGAAAAATAAGTTTAAAGGCAAAAATAGAAATAAAGACCAACGAATCCATTGATGCTTCCAAAATATGATGTACAGGATTATGGCAATGACAGTTCGTATGGCATAAGTTATTATCTTCTTTTTTCGGTGTTCTATTGAGAACACCTCATTATTCTTGAGTTTGGATAGTTCTTTTTCAAATTCTTCGGAGAGGGCTTTATCAGACATTTTGTTAAGGTTTTGAAGGCTTCCCTTAATTTAGGAACGCCCAAAACTAAGAATTTGTATAAATTACTCCTGCAAATGATCCGAAACAACCCCCTCAACTAGTCATGACCCTAATACTATTCGTCGTACACCTTAACCAATCGTGAAATTAACCTTGTCCTTCACCGCCCTGCTTCCGGAAATTCAAAGGCCTTAGGCCTTTCCCCACCTATGTTTTTGGGGGATATCGCCTGATTTTGATCCAAAGGTATGAAGGAAATCGACACATGCAAAGACAAATTTTCGCTAAAATTACAACTCCGAGCAGGGGTTTATTTGCATCAAATCATTGAAAATCAGGGAGAAAAGGGGATCAATAATTACACCTATGGCTTCCATATTTATCTTGTCTTTAAAAGCCCGGACTGGATCTGAAACACGCTTTTTTCGTAAAACAGGGACTTGAATTTGATCATGAGCTGTTCCACTTTCCAGAGCCACATCAGGAGATCATTTGCCTTACGGCATCAAACCTTGTATGAAGAGGCTTCCTTCCCAAACTGGAGCTCGCATAGCTGCCGGTACTTCCCGTTTTGCTTCAGGAGTTCCTGGTGGTTTCCGCGCTCCACGATGCGTCCTTTTTCCAGCACCAGGATCTGGTCTGCCTTCTGAATGGTGGCCAGGCGATGCGCAATAACAATGGAGGTTCGGTTCTCGGTGAGCTTGTCAATGGCGTGCCGGATCAACTGTTCGGTATGGGTATCCACTGAACTGGTTGCTTCATCAAGGATCAGAATATCCGGCTCGCTGATGTAGGCACGCAGGAAAGAGATCAGCTGGCGCTGCCCGGCCGAGAGCATGCCCCCCCGTTCCCGCACATTGTAGTTGTATTGCCCAGGCAGGCGATTGATGAATTCATCTACCCCAATGATCCTGGCCGCTTCTTCGATCCGGGCCAGGGGAATGTTCTCCTTCAGGGTGATGTTGTTGTAAATGGTGTCACTGAAAAGGAAGGCATCCTGCAGCACCACGGCGATGTGGGAGCGCAGATCCTCCAGGTTGATGTCGTGGATATTGGTATCGTCAATGGTGATGCTACCCGACTGGATCTCGTAGAACCGGCTCAGCAAATTAACGACGGATGTTTTACCCGCTCCCGTAGCACCCACCAGGGCCAGGGTCTCTCCCTCCCTGACGTCAAAGCTGATCGCTTTCAATATAGGCTCGCCAGGGTTGTAACCGAAAACCACATTCCGGAATGAGATGTTTCCGCGGACCCCATCCAGCCGCAGGCTGCCTTCGTCGGGAATGCGGTAGTCGGTGTCCAGCACCCTGAACACCCGGTCGCTGGAAACCATGCCCATCTGAAGCGTGTTGAAACGGTCGGCCAGCTGACGGATCGGGCGGAACATCATGTTGACGAAGAGGATAAAGGCGATCAGGTCTCCGAGGGTTACACCCTCCTCCAACGCCGCGTGGAGCCCTCCCCACCAAACGATAAGTCCGATCGAGATCGCTGAACTGATCTCCACCACCGGCAAAAAGATCGAAAAGTGCCAGATCGAGCGAATGTTGGCCTTCATGTGCCTGCGGTTGATCTCCTGGAATTTTTTGAACTCCTGGTCTTCGCGCCCGAAGATCTGCACGATCTTCATGCCGGTGAGGTGCTCCTGCACGAAGGCATTGAGTTGCGCCACCTGCGTCCGCACATCGCTGAACGCCTTTTTGATCGCCCTCTGGAAGAGTCGGGCCGCAAAGATCAACAGCGGCATCACCGCCAGTGCCAGCAATGCCAGCCGCCAGTTGTACACGAACATGGTTATCAGCACCACGGCTAATTTGAACAGATCGCCGAAGATCATGATGATCCCCTGCGAAAAGATGTTGGCAATCGCCTCTATATCGCTCACCGCACGGGTCACCAGGGTTCCGATCGGTGTTTGATCAAAGTATTTCATTTTGAACTGCAGGATGTGCCGGTAGAGCTGCCTCCGCATGTCCCGGATAATATTTTGCCCCAGCCAGTTGGTGATGTATATCGAGCCGAACTGCACCAGGCTCTCGAGGATCAGGATGCCGATCATGATCAGGATCATATACAGCAGCCACTGTGCATCCGGATCCCCTTCAGTCGGCGCCACAAAATGATCTATTGTGTACTGGATCAGGATCGGACGCGAAGTCCACAACACCGAAATGAACAGGGTTAGGAACAGTCCGAGGTAGAATCGCCTTTTGTACGGCTTCGCATAGCTCAGGATCCGGCGCAGGAGTCTGAGGTCAAAGGCTTTACCGGTAACTCGCGGGCTACTCATCCGGTGCGGCAAATTCAGGCGGATAGCTCACGTCAGTTAAGGACAGGCCATTGGCCGGCGCCGAGGCTTCAACTGCTGACCGGTCTCCTTGCTCCATGGTCGTCCTCAGCTCCTCCAGGGTGCGTTTTCCCCTCCCTACCTCCATGAGCGTTCCCACGATCGCACGCACCATATTCCTCAGGAACCGATCGGCCCGTATCGTAAACACGAGCACATGCCCCCGCTCCTCGAATCGCGCTTCGTCGATGCGGCAGTTAAAGGTATGCACATCGGTGTGCAGCTTCGAAAAATGTTCGAAGTTCGTATATTCCCTGAGCAATTCCGCACCGGCCTGCATGGCTTCCAAATCCAGTGACCCATGCCAAAACCAGGCCCTGTCGGTCAAAAACGGATCCTTTTTCCGCGCGATCCAGTACTCGTATGCCCGCGAGGTCGCATGGAACCGCGCATGCGC
Organism: Flavobacteriales bacterium; assembly: GCA_965262845.1. Taxonomy (GTDB): domain Bacteria; phylum Bacteroidota; class Bacteroidia; order Flavobacteriales; family ECT2AJA-044; genus ECT2AJA-044. Next base: position 437,995 of record CBDHFX010000001.1, on the reverse strand, counting down.
CCTTCTTCCTGCCTTCTTCCCTGCATGGCCTGGCGGCCAGATGCGTTCCACCGCAATGCTGTCAGGCAAAAAGCAGTTCCAGCGAAATACGAGGTCGTCAGGCAAGGTTTCTTCGTAATCGAAATGGGCCACCATCATCCTCGCATGGACTCCGGTATCGGTTCGACCCGCGCCCACGATATCGATCTCCCTTCCAAGCAGCTTTGACAGGCTGTTGATCAGGGTTCCCTGCACGGTAGTGGTACCCGGTTGAATTTGCCAGCCATGGTAGCGAGCACCGTGGTATGACAACTGAACGAAGTAACGCAAGGGAGGGTTATTTTGGATACGTTTGCAAAGGTAACCTTTCAGCCATGAAACGTATCGGACTGCTTTCGGATACCCACGGGCATGTTGATGAGCGCATGCTGGAGCTGCTAAAAAACTGCGATGAGATCTGGCATGCCGGGGATATTGGCCCGATCGAAGTAACGGAGACCCTCGAAAACCTGGCCCCGGTACGTGCCGTGTTCGGTAACGTGGATGACCATACGGTACGGAAGGTGTGGCCGCTCCACAACCGGTTCCGCTGTGAAGAAGTGAGCGTGTGGATCACCCACATTGGCGGTTACCCCAGGCGCTACAGCCGCGAGGTGCGCGACACTCTCCGGGAAGATCCGCCCGACCTCTTTATCGCCGGTCACTCGCACATTCTCAGAGTGATGTACGACAAGGACCTGGAGCTCCTGTACCTGAATCCGGGCGCGGCGGGCAGGCATGGAACTCACCAGCTGCGCACGATGCTTCGCTTTACTATTGACGGCAAGGAGATCCGGGATCTGGAAGTCGTGGAACTGGGTAAACGCGGGGGCCAGGGACGTTTAGCGAAGCCGGTCTAACGACCGGATGCGTTGCTCATCGGCCATAATGCCCCGATTGGCCAGATACAGTAGCACCACGTTCCATACCGGTATCAAGGCTCCCCAGTCGAAATGTGCTATATTGCCCCGGATCTGGGGAAGGTGGTAGTATGCCATATATGCTCCGGCCCCGAACAGGAGCAAATTGTACAAGGTGTTGATCCGGTTGACAGCCAGCTGAAGCATACGATTGCGGTAGAGTGCGACTGCGATGATGTGTAGCACGACCGTAACCCCAAGGGTTATGGCGATTACAGGGTCCCCCTGGAATGTGACCGGTTTTCCGTTAACCACCATCACCGGTACCAGCAAGGCAGCCGATAGGGTCCACAGGATACCGGCCAGCATATAGATCGTTTGAACACGTTGTAGCATGGGCATAAGATCTTACGTTTGTAAAAATAATATTAAATCATCAGCCCGTAAGGGCGTAAAAAAATTTAGTAGTTTCGTTTGTGTCAACAAAAACTTTGTATTTTTGCATCATCTGGCAAGCATTTCGCTTCAATCCACTTCCTGTTTCAGACAAGATCACTATAATTTAAACCTAATGGATCCGGTCGGATCCTGATTTTACCTAACACACATTCCATGTATGACATTTTGGAATTAAAGGAGATGAAACTCCCTGAATTGCAAGACATTGCAAAAGAATTGAACGTAAAGGGCATTTCGAAGCTCAAAAAAGTAGATCTGATCTATCAGATCCTTGACGTTCAGGCCGAAACCCCGGACAAGGTAAAAACCGCTCCGGATGAAATAAGTAAGGAAAACAACGCCAGGGCCGATCAGAACGGCGAAGATATCGACGAACAGAAGAATGAACGCCGGCAGGATCGCAGACATCGGAAGGACGATCTCCGTCGCGGCCGTGGAAACAGGAACAACGGACAGCAGGATCAGCGCCAGCAGCAAAGGAAGGAGGAGGAGGTCGAATTCGATGGGATCATTACTGCCGAGGGCGTTTTGGAAATGATGCCGGACGGATACGGATTCCTGCGCTCATCAGATTACAACTACCTGAGCTCGCCGGATGATATTTACTTGTCACAGAGCCAGATCAGACTGTTTGGCCTAAAGACCGGGGATACCGTGGTCGGACAATTGCGTCCGCCCAAGGAGGGAGAGAAATTTTTTCCGCTGGTGAAGATCGAGAAGATCAATGGCCGTGATCCGGGTTACGTGCGTGACCGTGTGTCATTCGAGCATTTGACCCCGTTGTTCCCGGACGAGAAATTCAATCTGACAGGGGGGCATAAACCGTCGGTAAGTAACCGGATCATTGATTTGTTTTCACCGATCGGAAAGGGACAGCGCGGATTGATCGTGGCGCAGCCAAAAACGGGTAAGACCATGTTAATGAAGGAGATCGCAAACGCCATCTCGGCCAACCACCCGGAGGCCTATCAGATCGTTCTGCTGATTGATGAGCGTCCGGAAGAGGTCACCGATATGGCCCGCAGTGTGAAAGGTGAGGTGATTGCCTCAACCTTTGATGAGCCGGCCGATCGTCATGTGCGCGTAGCAAACATTGTGCTGCAAAAGGCCAAGGCCCTGGTGGAGTGTGGTCATGATGTGGTGATCCTGCTTGATTCCATTACGCGTTTGGCACGGGCGTACAACACTGTTCAACCGGCTTCCGGGAAGGTGTTGTCCGGTGGTGTGGACGCGAATGCCCTGCATAAACCGAAGCGTTTCTTCGGAGCAGCAAGAAATATTGAAGGTGGCGGTTCGCTGACCATCATTGCCACGGCCCTTATCGATACCGGATCCAAAATGGACGAGGTGATCTTTGAGGAATTCAAGGGTACCGGCAACATGGAGATGCAACTCGATCGCAAGATTGCCAACAAACGCGTATTCCCGGCGATCGACCTGGTAGCCTCAAGCACGCGTCGGGAAGACCTGCTCCTGGATGAAGCCGTGCTCCAACGCATGTGGATCCTGCGTAAGCATTTGTCCGATATGAATGTGGTTGAGGCCATGGAATTCCTGCGCGATCGCCTCGTGCGCACCGAATCAAACGAGGAGTTCCTCGTCTCGATGAATGGTTAAGCCCCTCTCTCCGTACCGGTTGAACTGCTGCTAGTTCCTAAACAGGGAATCAACGAATTCAGCCTTGTTGAATGCCTGAAGATCTTCCACTTTCTCGCCGACCCCAATGTATTTTACCGGGATCCTGAATTCATCGCTGATACTGATGACCACGCCGCCTTTCGCGGTTCCGTCCAATTTTGTGATCGCCAGGGCATTCACCTCGGCGGCCTTCGTGAACTGACGTGCCTGTTCCACGGCGTTCTGCCCCGTGCTGCCGTCAAGTACCAACAGTACTTCGTGCGGAGCGTCGGGGATCAATTTTTGCATCACCTTGCGTATCTTCGAAAGCTCGTTCATGAGTCCGGTTTTGTTGTGTAAACGACCGGCCGTATCGATCAGCACCACATCCACCTTCTGAGCCAGGGCCGACTGCAGGGTATCGTAGGCCACCGAAGCCGGGTCTGAACCCATTTTCTGCCTGATGATCGGTACGTCTACCTGTTTGGCCCAGATATTTAACTGATCAATCGCCGCCGCCCGGAAGGTATCTCCTGCACCCAGCATCACTTTCAGACCCTGATCTTTGAATTGCCTGGCCAGTTTTCCGATCGTGGTTGTTTTTCCAACACCATTCACCCCGATCACCATGATCACATAGGGCCTGGTTCCCTCGGGAACATGGGTTTCCGGGTATTCCTCTTCTCCATTCTCTGCCAGCAGGCCGGCGATCTCTTCCCGCAGGATCTGATCCAGTTCGGCTGTTCCCAGGTATTTGTCGCGGGCCACCCGTTCCTCGATCCGTTCAATGATCTTCAACGTAGTATGAACGCCCACATCTGAAGTCACCAAAACCTCCTCCAGATTATCGAGCACCTCGTCGTCCACCTTCGACTTCCCGGCCACTGCCCGCGAAAGCTTGAGGAATACGCGTTCCCTGGATCTTTCGAGCCCCTTGTCCAGCGACGCCTTCCTTTCGCCTGAAAAAATATGTTTGAATAACCCCATCGCCCCTGAAATGGAGGTGGAAATCCCCCCAGGGCCACCTACAGGAATAGATGGCTGTAGCTTACCTGTTGAAGAAATCGTTTACTTTATCCCTGGCCACCATTTCCTCCTGGAAGGTATAACTTCCTTTCGGAGATCTGACCATCCTGACTACTTTGGTGTAGCTTTTAGATACACCACTCCGACGGGTTGCGGGTGTTTTCCTGGCCATAATGCTATTATTTTATTTCGCGGTGTATCGTCATACGCTTCAGGATCGGGTTGTATTTTTTCAATTCCAAACGATCCGGCGTGTTTTTCTTGTTCTTCGTTGAGATGTAGCGGGACGTTCCGGGCATACCACTTTCCTTGTGCTCCGTGCACTCGAGAATAACCTGTACGCGATTTCCTTTCTTCGCCATGGCCCTGTCTTTTTTTGGAGGCCCAAAGATAATGAAAACAACACACCGGTTACCTGGTCAGGTATCCTTTTTTACGCGCTTGCTTCACTACTTCAGTAATACCTTTTTTGTTGATGTTCCTTAATGCAGAAGTTGATACACGCAAGGTCAGCCACTTGTCTTCTTCAGGCAGGTAAAAACGCTTCTTCATCAGGTTCACCTTGAATTGGCGCTTGTTCTTCTTATTCGAGAAGGAAACGCGGTTTCCCGTCAATGCCTTTTTTCCGGTCAGTTCACAAACTCTTGACATGATCCTCCAATTGCTAAGGGGTTTCAAAAAGCGGAGTGCAAATTACGGTATAAATCCGCACATTTTCAAGATGTTTTTAAAATTTCCCGCCGCAAGGCGGCCAAACCCGCATTTACGGTTAAATGCACGTTGTGTTTGCGCCTGGTCCCAAAGAGGAATGGTTTGCTCCAAATGCCTTTCGGACCAGCCACGGCGATCCACACAGTACCCACCGGTTTTTCATCCGTTCCACCGTCCGGGCCAACGATCCCACTGGTAGCTACCGCAAAATCCGTCCCGAGCAGCTCCTTTACTCCCTTGGCCATGGCCTGTACCACTGGTTCGCTCACAGCCTCGTGGTTGATCAGGTCCTGCTCCCTTACCCCCAATTGCCGCATTTTCACTTCGTTACTGTACGCTACAACGCCACCGGTCACATAATCCGAACTACCTGGAATGCTGGTCAGTGCCGCTGCAATGGCCCCACCGGTACAACTTTCGGCCGTTGCAACGGTCATTCCACGTTTGCGCAGCTCTATCCCCACAACTTCTTCCAGTGTTTGCTCTCCCTCACCGTAAATGTACTTCCCGACCACCTGGTGCAGTTCCTTCACCTGTTTATTGATCAGTGCAAGCAATGCCTCCCGGTCCGATCCCCGCGCACTCAAACGCAAACGCACCCGTCCGGCATTTGGCAGGTAGGCCAGTCTGATCTCCTTTGGCAGAGCTCCTTCCCATTCCTCTAGCTTCGCAGCCAAAATACTCTCCGGTAGCCCGCCCGTTAAAATGGTCCGATGCACGATCTCCGGGGTTTCAAAACGTTCCACGATCCACGGCAGCACACTGTGTGTGAACATGGCCTTCATTTCATGAGGCACTCCCGGCATGCTCACCACCACAAAACGGCCCCGGTCGAACCACATCCCTGGGGCGGTTCCCTCGTAATTGCGGATCACTCTTGCAGCTTCCGGCACATCGGCCTGCCGGCGATTCAGCTCTGCGATCCCGCGCCCCCTGGTGCGGAACAACTGGCCAATATCCTCAAACACTTCCTCACGGAAGGATGTGGGGCTGCCGAAATAATCAGATAAGGTCAGTTTGGTCAGATCATCATTCGTCGGGCCGAGGCCGCCCGTGATCAATACCAACTGCGCCCGGCTACCTGCTTCGTCCAGGGCGTTTCTGATTGCCTCCGGCGTATCTGAAACAGAGGTCACCTGCGCTACATCCACACCGATCTCATTCAGGCGCTGTGCTATCCACGCACTATTTGTATCGATGATCTGTCCTATCAGGATCTCATCGCCGATGGTGATTATCTCGGATCTCATAAATCCTTTCTTTTCTGCATAGGTACAGATTGCCCCACCGGCGAGGTTACGGATCTTTTAAAAAAGGTTTCGCGAACAATTAAACCCCCATCCCTCCGGGTCCGATCGTATGGGTCAGCTGCTTCGGGCGGATCGACAATACCGGTACCGGGGAGTGATAGATGATCTTTTGGGCTAAGGATCCGACAAAGAATTCGGATACCCTGGATTCTTCCTGGGTCATGATCACGAAGAGATCCCCTTTTTTCTCGATCGCGTAGTGGATAAGAGCTGAAGCGAAGCTCTCGTCGCCAATGCGTTTGATAAAGTCCGATCTGACCGCGACTCCTTCCTTGCCAATGAATTCGCATACCTGACGCATATTGGCCTTAAGGTGCCTGATGATGAAGTCGTCGCTCGTGTCGATCACACTGACCACGTGGATTGCAGAGCCGTACATTTTGGCCAGGGCAACGGCGTGTCCCACCTTCTGCTTGGTTTCCTTGGTCAGATCAAGCGGCAGAATAATATTCCTGATGCCGATGTTACATTCATCCCCCTTGATGGTGATCACCGGACACCTGGCACTGGAAACGACGCGCAAGGCATTGGATCCGATGAATCGCTTGCGGATCCCCCTGGGAGCGCCATTGGTTCCCATGATGATCAGGTCCACCTCCTCCTCATCAGCCACCGTGCGTACCATTTCGTATGGTGTGCCTTCTTCAATACGGGTTTTGATCTCTATGCCCTGTCCTTTGTACCGGTCTGCCAGGGAGTGCAGCTTTTCTTCAACCTTTTGGCGGATCGCTTTCTGTTCTTCGCCCTGATCCAGGAAGGAACTCCATAAACCCGCAGCCTCGGTCACCGTCAGTAGCAGCATGCGCCCTTTGGTATGTTTCGCAAAACTCACGGCCTGATCCAAAGCTGACAACGATTGGGGCGAGAATCCGGTGGGAACTAAGATCAAGGGATCCTGATAACTCATTTTTTCTTCAAAATTTCAGTGCAAAGATAGGCTTTTTGAGATACTGCCAATGCTGCCAAAATCAAGATTTTGTAAAGTTTACGACTCAGATTTTTTATGTTTTTTTGACCTTGATCAACGGGGCTTTTTTCCGGATCGGGATAAATGAAAATACCGATATAAGTCGCCTTGAAGATCAGCTCGTTAAGGTAATCCGTTTCGGAACACGTTTGGCTAAGCTGACGTCAGTCCACGGTGCAGATCATGCATCGAACAGAACCGCCACCCCAGGTTTCGATGTTGGATACGTCTGCGATCACGGGGGTGTAAAGCTGACTGATCGCCGTTTTTTGCCCATCTTTCAGAGCATTCCAGGCAGTTTTGCCTGTCACGAAGAGCGCATTATCACTTCCTTGCAGTTCGATCCAATTGCCTGCAAAGGCATCCATTTGGCTCATACTGAGCTCCAGAATGAGGCGATCACATTCAGTCAAGGCGGCCATTAATGCCTTACGCCTGTTGTTCGGACGAACCGCTTTCCAGGAGCCCATCGCCAGTTTTCGCCCCACACCCATCAGCACATTAGTATGGTAAACCGCCTGTCCGGCTGCGTCTGCGGTGTCAAAAAAAACCAGGGTGAGCCCCAGTTCGTCAGCTACCTGATGTGCGAGATCAACGTGGGTTCGTTGCGAAATGCCTGCATAGACATACGGCAATACCGGATCAAAGATCAGGGAGCCTGTCCCTTCCAGAAACCGACCCTCACGTTCGGCCGCACTCAGGTTGAGCCATTTCACTGACGGCCAATCCGCCACCAGGGAGCTGATCCATTCGGGATGTCGCTCATCGCGCCGTGAAGGCGCCATCATCGGGTATAGAAAAACACGCCCTGCGGAGCGATGAAAGCTGACCCAATTATTCGGGAATACGGCATCGGGACGGGCTTCGGCGATCGGTTCGTCAAAGACTCTTACACAGACACCGTGCGATCGCAGCTGTTTCACCAGGCTGTCGAATTCACGTTGGGCACGGTTCGCCAGGTTGGCTGGGGGAGTTTGGCTGGATTGAAAGGCATTGCTTCCCGCTGTTTGCGGGTTGAAGCCAAAGGCAGCCGGACGCACCATAAAAATTTGCGAGGCAGCCATTTAAAATCCGGATAGATGCAGCAGATACCTCATGTACCATTCGTTTAGCGTTCCAAATTTGCCCGGCATAGCTAAGTCGTTGGTTCATAGCGTGCTGTTTTTTCCACAGCAGCATGGCTTCGCCCGAGCTCCCTTTTCAGGAATTGCCCGGTATAGCTCCCTTCCAATTCGGCGATCTGCTCGGGTGTTCCCGTACCCAGGATGCTGCCGCCTTCGGCACCGCCCTCCGGACCGAGGTCAATAAGGTGGTCTGCTACCTTGATAACGTCGAGGTTATGCTCGATCACGAGCACGGTGTTCCCTCTATCCACTAAACGCTGCAATACCTCCAGCAGCACCCGGATATCCTCGAAATGAAGTCCGGTCGTTGGCTCGTCCAGAATATACAGCGTTTTGCCCGTATCCCGCTTGCTCAGTTCCGTGGCCAGCTTCACCCGCTGGGCTTCTCCACCCGATAGGGTGGTACTTTGTTGCCCGAGTTTCACATAGCCCAGGCCCACATCATTCAGGGTTTTGATCTTGTTGTAGATCTTCGGAATATTTTTAAAAAATTCGGTCGCGTTCTCCACGGTTGTATCCAGTATTTCGGCAATTGATTTCCCCTTGTACCGCACCTCCAGGGTTTCGCGGTTAAATCGCTTGCCGTTGCAGGTCGGGCAAGGTACCTGAACATCCGGAAGAAGGTTCATTTCGATCACCTGGACCCCTGCGCCCTGGCAGGTTTCACAGCGTCCGCCTTTTACATTGAAGCTGAAACGCCCCGGTTTGTATCCGCGTATCTTCGCCTCGATCAGGTTTGCGAACAATGAGCGGATATCGCTCCAGACTTTGGTGTAGGTAGCCGGGTTTGAACGCGGGGTACGCCCGATCGGGCTCTGGTTTATCTCGATCACCTTGTCGATCAGGTCCAGCCCCTCAATGCGCTCGTAGGGCATCGGTTTGGTCACCGCATTATAAAAATGCGCACTCAGAATGCGGTACAGTGTTTCGTTGATCAAGGTCGATTTTCCGCTGCCGCTCACGCCCGTTACGCAAGTAAAGGTACCCAGCGGCAGGTCAATGTCAACATTCCTTAGGTTGTTTCCCGTGGCTCCAAAAAGCCTGATCGCCTTTCCGCTGCCTTCCCGCCTCACGGCGGGAATCGTGATCATCCGTTCCCCTTTCAGGTATTTCGAAGTGAGGGTGGGTAGGTCCCGTATTTTCTGCGGAGATCCTTCCGCAACGATGTGTCCACCGTGAGCTCCGGCTCCCGGGCCGATATCGATCACGTGATCTGCGTGCTCGATCATGTCGCGATCGTGCTCCACCACAATGATGCTGTTCCCCACATCGCGCAGGTCCTTCAGGGCCTGGATCAGCCTGGCATTGTCACGCTGATGCAGCCCGATGCTCGGTTCATCAAGGATATACAGTACGCCCACAAGCTGCGACCCAATCTGGGTCGCCAGGCGGATCCGCTGGGCTTCACCGCCCGACAAGCTCTTACTTCCCCGATCCAGGCTCAGATAATCCAGCCCCACATCACTCAGGAATCCGAGCCGTGAGCGAATTTCCTTGAGGATCTCCGAAGCGATCATGCGCTGACGCTCGCTGATGCGATCTTCCAGGCCTTCCAGCCACAGTCGCAGGTCGGCGATGCTCATGCTGCTGAGCTCAAAAATATTGTGCTGGTCTATGAGAAAATGCAAGCTTTCCTTGCGCAGGCGTCCACCGCCACATTCCGGACAGTTCTTCCTGACCATGTAGTCTCCGGCCCAGCGACGCAAACTCCGGCTCCTGGCATTGTTGTGCTGCTCCTCAAGGAAGGGGATGAGCCCGGCAAAGCTGATAAAATGGGTTTTGGTGACCCCAAGGGTGTTGCTTTTGACGTCAAAGATCTCTTTAACTCCGTACATTATGGCGTTCCATCCATCTTCAGGGAGCTCTCCAACGGGGGTATTCAGGTCAAAACCATAGCGCTTGCCGATCGTCCGGAATTCGTTAAAGATCCAGCTATCCTTCATTCCGCCTAACGGCGCTATGCCTCCTTTTTTGATCGATTTCTTCGGGTCCGGGGCGATCTTGCTGTGATCGGGGACTGATACTTTTCCGATTCCGTTACACTCCGGACAAGCCCCTTTTGGCGAGTTGAAGGAGAAGGTATTGGGTTCGGGAAAATCGTAGGCGATGCCACTGGCCGGACACATCAGCTGGCTCGAAAAATGCCGCACTTCGACCGATCCATGCCGCTGCACCATCAACATGCCTTTTCCATGTTTCATGGCCATTTCGATGGACTGCTTCAGGCGCTGATCATGCTTTTTTCCCACTTTAAGGCGGTCAATCACGATTTCGATGTCGTGGGTTTTGTAACGATTGAGTTTCATGCCGCGCGTCATCTCAACCATTTCGCCATTGATCCGCGCCCGTACGAATCCCTGTTTCAAAATGCTCTCAAAGAGTTCGCGATAATGTCCCTTGCGTGCCCGTACCACCGGAGCCAGCAACAAAATGTGCTCGCCTTCGAATTCTTCGCAGATCAGCTGACCAATCTGCTCATCAGTGTACCCAACCATTTTTTCTCCGGACACATAGCTGTAGGCATCTGCTGCACGCGCGTAGAGCAGGCGAAGGAAGTCGTATACCTCGGTAATGGTTCCGACCGTAGAACGGGGGTTCTTGTTGGTGGTCTTTTGTTCAATGGAGATCACGGGACTTAAACCGTTGACCTTGTCCACATCCGGCCGTTCAAGGCCGCCCAGGAACTGGCGGGCATAGGCCGAGAAGGTCTCGATATAGCGGCGTTGCCCTTCGGCATAAATGGTATCGAAAGCCAGGGAACTCTTCCCGCTGCCGCTCAGCCCGGTGATCACCACCAGCTGGTCGCGGGGAATGGAAAGATCTATGTTCTTGAGGTTGTGAACGCGGGCGCCCAATAGCTCGAGTTGTCCTTCGTGCCTGGTCATTTCGTATAGCTCTCCGGTGTAGTATACAGCCTCCTTTTGCGGTGTTGGGATCCGTATTTTTTGGGCTTTCCCAAATGATAGCGCTCGCACCCGTCGTGATTCCGTTCGAAATATTCCCCGGGGGCGATATGGTCCGCTTCGACATCGGGATACATGAGGAACGGAATGATCGGAAAGGCCGGAGTTGGAATATCGGATGCCTGGAGGAGTTTTTTCATATGCTGAACGGACTTTCAAGGTCTTTTAAAAAGGATGCCGCCTGATCCTTATCGGAAAGGGTCGGGTTTTGCACCCCCCAGTTGATGTGCACGTCGGGATCATTCCAACGGATACCATCTTCGCTTTCCCTGTTGTAATACTCCGTGCACTTGTAGGAGAAAATGGTGTGGTCTTCCAAAGTGAGGAATCCGTGTGCGAAACCCGGGGGGATCCAAAACTGAGCCTGGTTTTCCTCGCTGAGGACCTCGGCCTGATACTGCCCGTAAGTCGGTGATCCCCTGCGAATATCGACTGCCACATCCAGCACGGACCCCTTGATCACCCGCACCAGTTTTCCCTGAGCGAAAGGCGGCTTTTGGAAGTGCAATCCGCGCAGCACCCCTTTCTGCGAAAGGCTCTGATTGTCCTGCACGAAAGGGCTCAGAATACCGGCTTCGCGATAGGGCTCTTCGGAAAAACTCACGAGGAAGTATCCGCGCTCGTCGCGAAAAACCCGGGGGGTAATAACCAGCAGACCGTCAATGTGAGAGGGAACGATTTTCATGAGATGCGAAGATACAGGATTCCTTGCCATAGGCATGAGGAAAGGTATCAAAGACCTTGCAATACCTGATCCTTCGGGTAGCTGATCCTGGATCCGCATTCGAATTCCTTCGTTCCCTTTGCCGGCAGGATCAGTTCCCATTCGATCATACCGTCAGATGCCGTGTAGCGTCCATCCCCACACTCGAGTTTTTCGATTTCCAATCCGTCCTGACGCGACAGCGGCAGGTGATCCTGTACGTAGAGCCTGACTTCCGTTGACCTGAAGTTCTGGGCAATGTATCGGTAGATACGCTCTTGCACGCTCTTGTTACCGATGATCTTATTTTTTGATTTGCTCATGATCAGTTCCCGGGTCACGCGCAGCCCTTCGTCAATGCCCATGCTAAGTTCCAGCGTATCGGTGTACAGGCTGCCATCAAGCTGAATTTGTCCAATGAAGGTGTTTTCGTAGTACAGCTTGGCCTGGGCATTCGGCAGCATGTATTCCTGCCAATCGGTGAAACGCGCCTGAACGTACACGCGTTCGTCGAGTTTGGGCACGGCAACCAACCGATATGCGCAGTCAAGCTCGGCGCGATCCAGTTTTACGCGAATCGTATATGAGGCGTTCCCCCTGATCGAAAATTTGCGATCAAAGGAATAGCGCCTGTAGGCGAGCTGCTGTGTGGTGCTCACCAATGGATGGTGGTATCTGATCAAATCTTGTTCCGCCACCATCTCCTCGCCTGCTTCCATATCGGCCGATATCGCCTCATACACGGCCATACCTTTGAGGGTGTTGTTCACGCGGCTCGCCTCAATGATGCGCAAGACCCAGGGCTGGAGCATGGGTTTGTTTCGGTGGCTGATCGGATTACCCGTAGAAACGAACAGTTCCACATTGTTCCAATCCTTACCGGTTTTTTGGTACAGTTGTGCCCGCTGCTGCAGGATCATGGGCTTGCCATAGCCCTGCGAGCGAAACTCGATCTCGGGGGTCCAGCCAGCCGAACGGACCAGGTAGCTAAAGTTTACCTGACCGGACCCGGCTTTCTCCGCATCCACAGCCAGTACGATGCGGTAATCATAACGCGTATTTTTCTTTGGGTAGCGGTTGTTGTAATCCTGCCGTAAGGCAGCCAACCGTTGATCCAGATGATTTTGTGCGGCGTTGAGTTCGGCCTTTTCACGGTTCAGCTTCACCACCATTGCGTTCACTTCGTTGAGCTGCTGACGCAGGTAGGCAACGGCATCCTGCAGCAGCTGGAGCGAATCGGAAATGGCTGCTCCCTGATTGATCGGATTGTTGAGCAGGAGTCGCTTTTCGTTTTTGACGACTTCGAGCCGGAAGCTGAGATCCTGCCGCCAGTAGGTGAGTTCGGTCAGACTGTCCTCAGCGGCCTTTATTTTTTTGCGCAGCAACTTCGCAGTCGAATCCGGGGGCTCAGAGTCATCGGGCTGAACCGTGCGGGTCTCGTGGCGGTACGATAAAAGTGTGAAATCGCCCTGGCCGGTTAAAATAATGCTTCCCGGGTCAATGCCCGGTTCCAGATCGTGCAGAACGACTTCATGCACGCCGGATCGAAATTGAAAAGGGGCCGAACGCTTCACCTGAGCACCGGATAAAAAAAAGGTGACTTCATCTACTTTGGAATCCACTGCCTCGTTGGAGGCATAGGATTGGGCGATAAACAGGAAGGCGAGTGCCGGTATAAGCAGGTTTCTCATGACAAAAGAAGGTTTGTTATAAGCGAACAGCGCAATTATGATGCCAGTTTGCGAATGAACGCATCAACTTTTTCCCTTATTGCTATCCGCCCCTGAGCGCGAGAGAGCAGAAAATGGTTTCCTTCGACAAAGAAAATGTCGGGGACAGAGCTTGGTAGGGGGAAAATATGATCGCCGGTACCGTGAATGCGGAGCGATGGATTGTAGGGATCAACGCCTGGCCACTTGCCCAGCGCGTCAATGATCCAGCGGTAGAAGCTGGGATCGGTTTTTCGCTCAATGGCGTTGATGGCCCGTGCATTGTCCGGGGCTATAATGCCGTTGCGCATGGCCCAGCGGCGTCCGATCCACCAGCCCAGGCGGTAGGGGATCCAGCGGTGCAGGCCCCAGCGCAGTGCCTGCCGATGCACAACCGGGAGCTCATCAGGCCGTGTGAAGGTGGAGATCAGGATACATCCGCGCAGGCGGAAATGATGCGCCAGCTCCAGTGCGATCGGACCTGCGAAACTCATGCCGATCACAATATCTTCGCGATGCAGCTGCAGGTGATGCCCCCATCGCAGGGCGTAATCGTGCAACGATTCTCCCGGCTCGTGCGGGATCTGATAGTGCACTTTCACCGGAACCAGTTCACTCAGCCGCTTTGCCGCCCGAGGATCCATACCCAATCCCAACAACGCGATTACCTGCATTTACAGGAATTTTTGAAGCGCTTTGGTTAGCTCATGAACCGTATGCGCATTAGCCGAAATGATCTGCCGGCCGTAGATAAAATGATCACCCCCCTCGAAATCCGTTACAACACCGCCTGCTTCCTGCACCAACAGTGCCCCGGCAGCTACATCCCACGGACTCAGGCTACATTCGTAGAACCCTTCAAAACGCCCGCAGGCCACATAGGCCAGGTCCGTTGCCGCCGATCCCAACCGCCTGATCCCGCGCGTGTGTCGCATCAGATACGCCAGCAGGTCCAGGTAGCCTTGCATAAAGGCAAAATCGTAATGCGGAAAGCCAGTCGCGTATAGCGATGCTGAAAAGTTCGTCTGCGGACTCACCCGGATCGGCTCACCGTTCAGGAATGCCCCGCCGCCCTTGCATGCGTAAAAATGCTCCTGTTTCGTGATCTCGTACACTACGCCCACCAGTAGCTCATGCTGATAGGTCAGCCCCACGCTCACTGCGTAGCAGGGAATGCCATGGATGTAATTCGTGGTCCCGTCAAGCGGATCAATGATCCAGAGGAGATCCTGCCCGTTTTCTCCGGCTGTTCCCTCTTCTGTAATAAACCCTGCCTGCGGCAGGATACCACCCAGGCCCTCCACCAGCTGCTCCTCGGCCGTTTTGTCCACATAGCTCACCAGGGAATTGAAACGTTTGCGTTCCACGTGTTCGAAGGCGTTGAACCGGTTGCGCTCGTCTTCGATATAGCGTCCGACCCGCCCGGCCAGCCCGGCCACCTGCAAGGTGAGCTCCTTTAGATCGAGATCGCTTATTTCCATAGCCTGATACAGTCCCGGAGGTTTCGTTTTTCGACCGGGGCATACCCGGTATCCGTCGTTGTCTGGCTCCATTCCAGATCGTGCCACATGGAAGATCTGCAGTATACGGCAATATGTTCCATGAGATCAGGCATGAATAGTTGCCTCAGGATAACCGAACCGCACCAGTCCGTCTTCGTCGATCCTGGTCAGTTTCACCTTCGCACGGGTGTTGACCAGGGCTGGATCCCAATGGGTTTTGACCTTTACGTAATTTTCGGTAAAACCGTGAATAAACCCCTCTTTGTTCCCTCCCTCAAAGAGCACATGGAACGTATTGCCCAGTTGCGATTCGTAGAACTGGCGACGCTTTTTGGCTGATAGCACCCGGAGCATCTTTGAGCGTTTGTGCCGGACCTGCATCGGCAGCATGCCATCCATTTCTGCCGCTTCGGTATTCGGGCGTTCGCTGTAGGTAAATACGTGCAGGTAGTTGATGTCGAGTTCGTTAAGGAAGTTGTAGGTTTCCAGGAATAACTCATCCGTTTCCCCCGGGAAGCCCACGATCACGTCGGCTCCGATACAGGCCTTCGGCATCTTTTTGCGCACCTGTGCCACACGATCGGCATACAGTTCACGCAGGTAGCGGCGTTTCATTTTCTTCAGGATAGTATTGCTTCCGCTTTGCAGGGGCACATGGAAGTGCGGCACAAAACGGTCTGATCCCGCCACGAAATCAATGAGCTCATTTTTTAGCAAATTCGGCTCAATGCTCGAGATCCGGAAGCGATCGATCAGCTCCACCCTGTCCAGGGCCTGTACCAGCTTCAGAAAGGTATGCCTGTGCCGTTTGTTCCCGAACGCACCCTTACCGTAATCCCCGATATTCACGCCGGTCAGCACCACTTCCCTGCGGCCTTTTTCGGCGATCTCGCGGGCCCATTTCACCACATCCTCCAACCGGGCGGAACGGGATACCCCCCGTGCCAGGGGAATCGTGCAATAGCTGCAGGTGTAGTCGCATCCGTCCTGCACCTTCAGAAAACCGCGGGTCCGATCTTCGGCCGAGTAGGCCGGTACATAAAAGGCAGCCTCGCTGATCTCGCAGCTATGGACCTCGCCCTTGTCGTTCTTTGTGAGGTCGTTGATATAGTTTGTGACCCTGAATTTCTCTGCGGCCCCAAGCACCAGGTCCACACCGTCCATCCCGGCGATCTCCCCGGGCCGGAGCTGTGCATAGCAACCCACCACCACAATGAAGGCCTTTTCGTTCTGACGCAGGGCTGTACGCACCATGTGCCGGCATTTCCTATCGGCATTATCCGTTACCGAGCAGGTGTTGATCACGTACACATCGGCTTTCTGATCAAAAGGCACGCGTGCATATCCCTTATCGGAAAAGTCCTGTGCAATGGCCGAGGTCTCCGAGAAATTGAGCTTACAGCCCAGGGTATAAAATGCTACTTTTGGCATATGCGTCATGGGGCCGCAAAGATAGTGCTTTTAGGGCTGTTTTATAGCATGCTCACTGCCTGCCGGCACGATGGTTCCCGACCTCGCGGCATGGTTTTCCGCTACAACGAGCCGGCTAACATTACCACGCTTGATCCGGCCTTTTCGCGCAACCAGGCATTGATCTGGGCCACACACCAGCTATACAACGGATTGGTACAGCTTGATCCCAACCTGCGTCCTCAGCCCTGCATCGCACATTCCTGGTCCATTGATCCTGGCCGTACGGTCTATACTTTTCGCCTGCGGCGCGATGTCTTCTTTCACGCGCACCCGGTTTTTGGCCCGGCGCACGACGATCCTGCCACAGAGCAGGGGAGAAAAGTGCTCGCCTCGGATTTTGTGTACAGTTTTGACCGTCTTCGGTCGGCAGAACTGGCAGCTCCCGGTGCCTGGGTGATGGAAAACGTGCAGGGCTATTCGGCACGGGACGATTCCACCCTCGAGATCCGGCTTCACAAACCTTTCCAGCCCTTCCTCGGGTTGCTGTCCATGAAGTATTGCTCGGTGGTGCCGCGCGAGATCGACAGGCATCCCGATTTCGACCTCCGCAATGCTCCGGTCGGAACCGGACCTTTCTACTTCAAGCTCTGGGCTCAGAATGAAAAGCTGGTCCTTCGCCGAAATCCCTTCTACTTTGAGGTGGACGATACGGGCCGGGGCCTTCCCTACCTGGAGGCGGTAGCCATCACTTTTGTGCCCGACAGGCAGGCGGCCTTTCTGGAGCTCGTGAAGGGGAACCTTGATTTCCTTTCGGGACTTGATCCGAGCTACAAGGACGAGCTGCTGACCTACGATGGTGAGCTGCAAAAAAAATACCGCGATAACTTCCGCCTCACCATCCTGCCCTATCTGAATACGGAATATCTGGGTATTGTGCTGGGCTCGAACCAGCAAATCAATGCCTTGCAGAAGCCTGCAGTCCGAAGGGCTTTGAATTACGGGGTTGACAGAGCCAGGATGATGCGCTACCTGAGAAATAATGTGGGGCGGCCTGCCACGGCCGGATTCATTCCACCCGGGTTGCCGGGCTTCGACGCAAAGCAGGTGCCAGGATATGACTATCGCCCCGACTCGGTCAAAAAGATCCTTCGGGCTGCAGGACTTGAAGGAAAATTACCGGAAATCACACTGCAAACCAATGAAAGTTACCTCGATCTGTGTGAGTACATGCAGGCAGAGTGGAATAAGCTGGGGATCCCGGTACAGGTTGAGGTGTTGCCACCTTCAACATTGAGGCAAATGATGGCCACGGGCAAAACATCGTTCTTTCGGGGCAGCTGGATCGCAGATTACGCGGATGGGGAAAACTATCTGAGCCTGTTTTACTCAAAAAATGCCGCACCCAATGGTCCAAACTACACCCATTTCAGCAATCCGCAGTTTGATGAATGGTATGAGGCGGCGCAATTGGAAACGCGCGATTCGCTTCGTTTCCGGCTGTATCAGCAAATGGATTCGCTGGTGCTGTACGAAGCCCCTGTGGTTCCCTTGTATTATGATGAGGTGCTGCGCTTTACGCGGAAGGAGGTGGTGGGGTTGACACCGAATGCCCTGAACCTCCTTGACCTGAGGAAAACGGTAATAAAGGACCGGGCTTTTTGAATACACATATTGCTTCGGCACTTCGGTCACTACCAGCCACCTGCACTACCTTCCCGTGCTTCTCCGGCGGCCGGCTCATCCCACCCGAACCGGCTTTGTACTTGTCAACGCTGCACCGGTTACTATTCGCCCATGAGATGCTCCCTGGGAGATGACCCAAAAATACAAGGCCATGTTTTTTTGGTTGAAGGGATCCTTTCAGCTGAAGAATAAGGTTTCCTGCCTTTACTAAGAGCTGGGCAGCGGGAGTATATCTGATCACGATCACCGGCCCCGATAAGAGGCAGGGCTATAAAAATTTATCCAAAGCGGAGAACATTTCGTATTTTTTCCTTAGCCATTTCAAGGTCGGAGCAACTAACCCCCGCCCTATGTTTGTAGCGAAAAACAAAGGGAAATCAAGTATTGTATATGACACTTTAAACCTAACACGATGAACAGATCTATGAAATTTTTTGCGCCTGTTTTGCTTGCATGTTCTGTGGGCATGCCAAAGGCAAATGCCCAGCATGATGTTAAAGTCGGTGCCTCATTATTAACGGTAGCGGTCTACGCAATTGATGGGACTTATGGAGCCGTTTTAGAGGGAAATGTTGAAGGGACTTATGAATATGTGATCAGCGAAAACATGGGCGTTTTGATCTCGGGAACGTATATCAAATCCTCACATGAGTATCTTGACTATTCCGGATTTCGAATGACGCCCCAGTTCCGTTACTATTTCCGCCCGGGTGATGATAATGCCAGAGGTTTTTTTGTAAGTGGTTTCCTCAGTTATAGATATACCAAGGGGCTCGTTAATTTTTCGATACCAACTTTTTCGTTCCCATTCTTTCTAGAGGAGGAGACCTTTGTATTTGAACAAACTACCAATAGTGTAGGCATCGGTATCAGCACAGGTTATAAATTTACATTTGACTCCGGTTTCATTTTTGAAGTATTGGCGGGCTATGGCTATTACTATATGGATAGCTCAAGCATCCTCACTTATGCCAGTACAGATGGTATAGGTAATATAGGTGATCGTTCATTTAGTACCTTGACCTTAAATAATTTCCAATTGGCTTTTAACATTGGCTGGAGATTCGGAGGCGAATTCCGGAATGAGGATCGCTGACCGGGGAAACATGGGTCATGACCCTAAAATTTGAATCCAGGCCTGATTTATGGAAGCATGCTTTATCATGCACCTCCTGAACCTTAAAATCAACCACTTGTGAAAACCTATTGAAAGACCACTACAGGAGGACTTAAGCTCTACCAAATACTTTGCCTCATATACCTAACTTCAGTTACCTATGACTTTTAATAAAAAATTGAAATACAGCACTTTATATATTATTAATTACAGAGCTAGCTACAGAGCTAGCTACAGAGCTAACTCTGTAGTTTTGCCGAAGGCTTCCCTTGATCAGGAACGCTTAAAACTATCAGGATCTTCATTTGCTATTCTCTATTGATGTCCTTCGTCAGAAGCGCTTAGTGGCAGTCCGTTTAAATTCCTGATGGATCGTTTTCAGGTTCCTTCGGAAGCCGGGCAATTTTAATGTTGAAGGCCGCGAAGAGGATGGTCATGACCGGACTCAGAAGGCAGAAGAAGGTATAGGGTGCGTAGCTCATGGTGGCAACGCCCAGGATGGCCGCCTGGGTAGCCCCACAGGTGTTCCAGGGCACGAGTACTGAGGTTACTGTTCCGGAATCTTCCAGGGTACGGCTGAGGACCTGTGAAGCGAGGCCACGTTTTTTAAAAACATCGGTGTACATACGGCCGGGAATCACAATGGCCAGGTATTGATCACTAGCGGTAATATTGAGCGTAAGGCAGGTTCCGACCGTAGTGGAAACCAAGGCGGTGGTTGATCTTGCCCGCTTGATCAGGGCAGAGCTCAGCGTGGCCAGGAATCCGGTGCTTTCCATCACCCCGCCAAAGGTCATGGCGCAGATGATCAGCCAAATCGTGTTCAGCATTCCCGACATTCCGCCCGCAGAAAGGAGATCCGACAGCACGGGGTTTCCGGCAGGAACCGTCGTTTCCACAGTCATCGCATCAACGATCACGGCGTAGTAAGCTTCGATACCCGTTCTTCCGGCCGCGAGGCCGTTAATAAGATCTCCCTGAAAGAAAACGGCGAACAAGGCTCCGAGCAAGACACCGGCGACCAGGGTGGGAATGGCGGGTACCTTGCGGATGATCATGACGATTACCGCGATAGGTACCAAAAAGAGCCAGCCGCTGATGTTGAAAATGCCTGTAAGCTCGGCCTGGATCTCAGCAGCGTCACCAATGATCACAGCGTTGGAATGACCCAGCCCCATCACGAGGAATATGAGCAATGTAATGACTAGGCTGGGGACCGTGGTGTAGAGCATATAGCGAATGTGGGTGAACAGGTTCGTACCGGCCACGGCAGAGGCGAGATTGGTGGTGTCGGACATCGGGCTGATCTTGTCGCCGAAATAAGCCCCTGAAATGACCGCGCCGCCGATCACCGCTTCACTAATGCCCAGGGCTTTTCCGATGCCCAACAGGGCGATTCCGACCGTGGCGACGGTACTCCACGAGCTTCCCGTGGCCAGGCTCACAATAGCACAGATCAGGCAGGAGGCGACGAGGAATATGGTGGGGTTCAGCAGCTCAAGGCCATAATAGATCATGGCCGGAATAATGCCGCTGATAAGCCAGGTACCGGCCAATGCCCCGATAAAAAGCAGCAGGATCAGACTTGGGACCGTGCTGGCAATGCTTTTGGCCATGCCATTGAGCATCTGTTGCCAGGGAACGCCTTCTGTGATGCCCACGATCGCCGCCACACCTGCTGAAAGCAGGAGAATCAGCTGATTACTTCCATCAAGGGCTGCATCGCCGTATACCGCGATCACGTTGTAGGCGAGCAGGACAACCAAAAAAATAATGGGGATCAGGGCTCTTCTCAGCGAAGGTAATTTTTCCATAGGAGTCCAAACATACAAAAACCTTCAGTCTGTGCTATCCGGGCAAGGTCGGAGCTGACCATGGCATCAAACAGACCTGCAAAAAAATGATGGCCGGTTTTAAAGTGGTCCGGTCAATCTAAGAGACCTGTCAGCATGGCATCAAGCTTTTCAACCGGGAGCCCGACCACATTGAAATACGACCCTTTGATCTGTTCAATACCCACCATGCCGATCCATTCCTGAATGCCATAGCCTCCGGCTTTGTCAAACGGCTGGTAGCTGTCAACATAATATTCGATGTCGCTGCGCCGAAGATCCCTGAAGCTCACCTCAGTGACATCACTGAAGGCGTGCTGCTTCCCATCGTGCCGCAGGCACACAGCGGTAATGACTTCGTGGGTATGACCGCTCAGGCTTTGGATCATGCCAATGGCCTCGTCGCGATCGGCAGGTTTGGCAAGGCTTACGCCCTGATGCCAAACAACCGTATCGGCGGTGATCAGCACCTCATGGGGCTGCACCAGGATGTGATTTGCCTTGTGCCCGGCCAGGAACTGCGCCATTTCGATACCCTGGAGATCAGCCGGCGGGGTTTCGTCAACCTCAGCCGTGCGGATCGAAAAGGTATATCCCAGATCGCTCAGCAATTCACGGCGACGGGGAGATCCGGATCCCAGCACGATGGGATAGGGGAAATGGGCCCGGTTCATAGGTTAGCGAGTTGATGGAAGGCCCACATGGAGAGGATACCAAAGAGCATGATGACCCTGGTAAGCATGTTGGCGCGGCTATAGTCCTTGGCAGACCTGACCGTGACGACCTGATAAAGCAGGAGGACGCCCGGGAGGATCACCAACACAATGGTGTACACAAGCGGGCCAATGCTTTCGATCAGGAATTTATAGCACACGATACCGACCATCACCAGCATGGCGGCAATAAGGGCACTGAGCATGACCCTGGTGCCGGTTTCGCCGATCTGAATGGGCATGGTTTTGAATCCCTGCGCTGAATCGCCCGGAACATCTTCCAGGTCCTTAACAACTTCGCGGATCAGATTCATCAAAAAGACAAAAAGCGCATAGCCGCAGATGATCATAAAAAGAGTGCGCTGGGTATTGATGTAGGAACCATCAAGTGCCGGCAGGATCTGGTGCATACCGACCGTGAGCACCACCCCCCCGGCGAAAGCGGAGACCAGCAGGTTTCCGATAAGGAATTGCCGTTTCAGCGTGGCGCTGTAAAGCCACAGAAACCAGGCTGGAAAGAGGTGGAAAACGCTCAGGTACCATATTTGGAGTATCCATACCAGGTACATACCGAGGGCAACCCCCACGAAGGTAAGTCCCAGGTGCCAGGCTATGGCTGCACGCCGCCTGATGACAGGGCCTACGATAACCTTACCATAATTGATCTCATCGGTCCTGACGTCCATGTAGTCATTGATAACATATCCGCCCGCTGCAATCAGTACAGTTGACAATACCAGCAGGAAGAACTGGATTGGGCTCAGTGCAACAGGTATACCATACGGTGTGAGGAGCGACCAATAGACCAGGTACTGCGTGAATGCGATGATCAGCAGATTCTTCGCCCGAACGAGACGAAGGAAGGACCAAATTAATTTACCACCCGAAGTCATCGCTGCCGCTCATCCATTTTCCCTGCACTTTCATCACCTGTTCCAGCACATCCCGCGCACACCCATGTCCGCCTGCCCTGGGCGAAATATAATCACAAATGCTTTTGATCTCCTCGGCGGCATCGGCAGGGCACGTAGCGAGGCCACAGCGGTTCATCACCTCGTAGTCGGGGATGTCGTCGCCCATGTAGAGGATCTCCTCCTCCTTGATGTGGCAGATGGCCATCAGATGCTCAAAAGCCTCCATCTTACGGCGCTGCCCGAGGTAAATATCTGTAAGGCCGAGTCCCTTCAAACGCACGCGCACTCCCTTGTTGTTTCCGCCTGAGATGACGGCTACCCGATAGCCTTTCTTCAGGGCTAGCTGCAGCGCATATCCGTCCCGGATGTTCATGTTCCGATACTGCTGACCATCAGTGGTCACCATTATTTTTCCGTCCGTGAGGACGCCATCGACATCAAAAATGAAAGTCGAGATCCGGCTGAGGTGTTCCTTGTAGTTTTTCACGGGTGCTCCCGTTGGATACTTTCGCTTACCAATTTATAAAGTTCCTGCCAAAGTGGGTGGTTCAGCAAGGTTATGTGTTTGTCCAGTGTAGGTTGTTCGCGTCGCTCGGCCGGACCCGTCTGCGCGGCGGCGGGGCCTTTCTCCAGGGCTTTTTCCATTGTTTCGGCGATCAGCGGATGCAGCAGGTCAAAATGCATGCCCCGTTCCTTCATCAGCCGCTCCGCAATGGTGTACATATGGTTCGAAAAATTGCATGCGAACACGGCTGCCACATGCAAATACTGCCGTTGCTGGCTATTGATCCGCTCCACGCGATCACTGATCCGGGCTGCCGCACCTGCCAGTAGCTCCCCGGTTTCCGGATCCCCCCCTTCCACGAGCAGTGGAATATGTTGAAAATGCACCGCCTTACGGCGCGAAAATGTCTGCAGCGGATACAGTACACCTCTTTTGGGATGTTGAGCCAACGCGTCCAGGCTGACCGACCCTGAGGTGTGGGTGACCAAGCCGCTCACTTTGCCCAGTTTTTCCGAGATCTCCGGAATTGCCTTTTCAGAAACGGTAATGAGGTACCAGTCGGCGTCCTGTGGGATTTCCTCATAGCTCAGGTAGCATTTGGCATGGAGCATTTCAGCCAGTTCCCTGCCTTTATCTGCAGTTCTGTTGTACAAGCCGGTCACGTTGAATTGGGCCGCCTGTAAAGCCTGGCTCATGTGAAAGGCAAGTCGTCCGGCTCCGATAAGAACTACCTGTTCCATCAGGCTTGACGGATTCGTTGACGAATAGCCAGCATGATCCCGACTGCCATCAGGATACATCCCAGCCAGAGAATATTGATCCACGGGAAGATCACGGCTTTCATAACAATGAATTCCTTTTCGTCGCGCACGTCTGTAAAAGCCTTGATCCGGACTTTTTGGCTATCCGGATCCACATCTTCAAAGCGGAACTTAAGTTTAAGGTCTTCCACCTTCGCCTCCTCCAAGATCACTTCGTTTCCGCTGACGACGTAAGCCGGGGCAGCAGTCCGGCGCTCTCCCTGGACATTGATGATGGTCAGGTAGGCCACCAGGGCCAGGTCCATGGCCTCGCCATCTTCGAACTGCGACCGCTCCGGATCAAGAGCTAAACTGTCGAGGATAACAAAGTGGCGGTTGTAAATAGCGGAATCACCTATGGCCATCTCGATATTTGCCTGGCGACTGTAGCCTGTCACCTTTTTTTCAGTCCGGGCTTCCTCTGGCTCAGCATAGGTGATATGCGTGTAGATGTCCTTGGTCAGAAAGTGTTTGGTAGCTGGTTCGGCTATGTTGCCCATTTTTTCATTGAGCTGAATAAAGGGCTCCAGATGAAAGGCTTTCTCCAGGGACCCGGTTCCATCGCTTTTGTAATAGTCCATTTCGAAGACACGGTTCACTCCTTCCCTGCGCTCGCCGTTCCAAACCACATAGTATTGTCCCATTTGCATGGTATCTCCGAGCTCCATGAGTATGTTCTCGCTTGCCGGAAAGTCCTTGGCAATGTAGGTCGGATTTTTGGAGATCACCTCTTTTTGGGCATTCGACACCAGGGCTCCGAGCATAACGAGTCCAAACCCGATGTGGGCAATGGATGCTCCCGCGAAGTCCCATTTTCCTTTGATCATCCTGATCCAGTAGTCGAAGTTGGCTACCACTGCGAACAGCGAAGTGAACAGCATGGCAGTGTACAGGGCGTTATGGAATCCCCATGCCCATTCCAGTACGACCGTGAGAACAAGCGAAGCGCCCAAGCTGTAGCTGATGTTCTTCAGGAATACACTGAACTCGGTTTTCCTGTACCTGAGAAATTGTGTCATGGCGATCAGGGTCGTAATGAGCAATGCAAAGGGCAGCTGCCAGCTGTTATAGTGCTCAATGACATCAATGGGCGGAGCCAGGGCAGCTCTTTCCTTCCAGCCGAAGGCTGTAAAAACAGGGTTCACAATGGCTTCGGTTAGTTTGTTGATCACCGGGATCGAAGTGCTGAAGGTTATCTGGAGGCTGGAGATAGTGAGGGTCAGGGCTCCGATGAACATCCAGAACTCCCGTGACCACAGGCGGTCATCAATAGTCGCTTTGGGCAGCCAGCGCCAATGGTATGCGAGGAGCCCGAAGGAAAGAATGATGTAGAAAAAGAGATAGAGGAGTAGCTGACCGTTGAGTCCGAGGTCTACAAAAGCATGTACGGAGCTTTCGCCCAGTACTCCGCTTCGGGTCAGAAAGGTGGAGTAGAGAATGAGAATGAAGGTGATAAAGGTTAGCATGTAGGTCGACATCAGGTTACCACCCTTGTTTTTTTGGATGAGCATGAGGTGAGCAGCTCCCACTAAGGTAAGCCAGGGGACGAGGATGGCATTTTCCACCGGATCCCAGGCCCAGAATCCACCGAAGCTCAGTGCTTCATAGGCCCATGCTCCCCCCATAAGGATACCCGTTGCCAGGATCATCACTGCGAAGAAGGTCCAGGGTAAGGCAGATCTGAGCCAGCCGTCGTAATGACGGCGCCAGAGTCCTGCCATTGCGAAGGCAAAGGGGGGCAATACGGCGGCGAATCCAAGGAAGAGGGTCGGCGGGTGGATCACCATCCAATAATTCTGCAGGAGCGGGTTAAGTCCGGCCCCGTTTTGGAACTGCGGTGCGCTCAGGTAGCTTGGATCCTGCAGAAAAGGCAGATTGGCATATTCGGGTAGCTCGCGGATGAGGATGAATGGCGAAGATCCGATCCTGGCACCGAAGAGGTAGGATCCGAGCAGCATGCTGGTCAGGAATACCTGTACACTGCCATAAATGGTCATAGATGTGGCTTCCCACTGGCCAATGCGGTGCATAAATACCAAGCCGAGCACCACCTGGAAGAAGATCCACAGCAGGAAACTTCCTTCCTGACCTTCCCACATGCAGGAAATGAGATAGTAGAAAGGCAGGTCCCTGGAACTGTGCTGCCAAACGTACTGATATTCGAAGTAGTGCCCGAATAGCATCACATACAGGCTAACCAATATGCCGAGTACCCCAATCGCATGAAGGTAGAAACTGCTCCGCGCCAGACGATGCCATTCCAGGGCTTTGGTCCGGTGAAGGAAATAGTAGGCAATGGTGGAAATAAGAGCCGCCACAAATGAAAGCACAACGGCGAAGTGACCCAGGGCCCCAATCCCCGTGTGTTCATTCACGTACTCCATTACTCGTAGGTGTTCCCGACCCCGTTGGTCTGGTTGTACTTAGACGGGCACTTCATGAGGATCTGTTCGGCCACGAAAGCCGTATCGGTGGCAAATCCCTTCATGGTGATCTCCTCTGATCTTTCGAAATCCTGCGGTTTTGGCTGAAAATACACGACTGTACGTTCATTTCCTTCCTTGTCGATAGCGGTAAATGTGAACTGATTGCGTTCCGGAGCATAGACCATTCCGGCCTCCCTATCCAGGTATCCGATTACCGTAAATGGTTTTCCGGCATTTTTTTCGGCTAGCGAAAACGACACGTATGTACTGGCATCGCTGAACGTGCTCAGGATCGCTGCGATCCCGATGGCGATCAAAACGATGATGGCGATGTGTGTCTTTTTCATTCTTCCATTTTCTTTTCCAACCGGCTCACTTTTCGATCCACACTAATGAGGTAAACAAACAGACCCACGAAAATGATCACGATAACCCCAACAACTACGTAGATCTTACCGTTATCGCGGAACGCATCGGCCATCTCCACATTATTCGGATCCTGTGCCATCGTGCCGTAGGCAAGGAGCAAAAGTATGGCGGATAACCCTTTCACTGATCCATTTTTTTCCAGGCCCACTGCCGTTCCATACGGCGTATTCGCAGGCGAATTTCAACGATCCAATAGCCGACGAGGACCCAGCCTAAAACGGCTGGATAAAAGACCTGGCGCATGTTGTTGTCCAAATCGTACTGGCTGAAAGCCGGATTGCCACCATTACCCGGGTGGAGGCTCCCGTCGGTGAGACGCGGCAGGATGCCGATGAACACGATCATGAAGGCGAAGGCGAAAATGTTGTATACCGCGCTCAGGCGAGCCTGTTTGCGCTCATTATCGAAGCTCTGGCGCAGAATAAAGTAGGCCAGGTAAATGAGCATGGCGATGGCCACTCCATTGAGCTTGAGGTCGTTTACCCACCAGGCACCCCATGTAAAGCGGGCCCAAAGCGATCCGGTCAGCAATCCGAGTGTTCCGAGTACCAGTCCGGAAGTTGCCGACTCAACTGCCCAGTCGTCGTGCGCCATGTTGTTGCTGCGAAGATAGCGGATGCTGTAGATCAGGGAAATGAGATAGAGGATGATCATGCTGAACCACATGGTCACGTGGAAATAGAGATTGCGAATGGTTTCGTTGAGAATGGGCAGTCTTGGAACATCACCCAGGAGTCCGGCAATCAAGACATAAAAGACCAGGACAATGCTCGTGATTTTCCACCAGGTCCACTTCATGCGCAGTATTCCTTGATTTAATCGCGCCAAAGGTATGGAAATAAGAGGTAGGAGAGGAGGAGGGCCACCCCGTTCAACAGAAGAATGACTACGATGGATCGCCACCACAGTTCGTGCGTGAGTCCGAGCAGTGCGGCATTGCTGACCTGCAGGGAAACCAGGAAGAGGGGCAGCAGGATCGGCAGGGACAGGATAGCCAGCAGGGCGGTGTTTTGTTGTGTGCGGGCCGAGATCGCTGCCATGGTGGTCAATGTAGCCGCAAAACCGCTGCTTCCCAGTACCAATGCCAGCAAATAGATTCCGTCTGCCGTTACCGGATCTCCCAGGAACAACCGAAAGCAAAACCATGCCAGCAAGGCAAGTATCCACATGAGCAGCATGTTGTACATGATCTTTCCTAGGATCAGCACCCTCGGATCCACCATTTGATAGTAGAACCAATAGCGACCCGATGTTTCGCGCATAAAGCTGCCGGTAGCTGCATTTACCGAGGCCAGGAGCAGCACGATCCACAGAACCACGTTCCAGGCACGTGGACTAATACTTCCTTCGAAGGCCAGATAGGTAACAAACACGGTGCTCAACACGTACAGGACCAAACCAAATACAGCATAGCGCTGTTTCCATTCAACCCGGATCTCGTGTTGCAGAATGGCTTTGAACTGTTGAAACATAGCTCAAAGATACGATAGTGGGGAACTTCCCTATGCGTGATCTACCCAGCAGGCCTGGCCCGTTCGGGATTTCCCTATTTTAGCCAAAATTTCAGCTATGGATCTGGACATTCTGGCTTTTGCCGCCCACCCTGACGATGTAGAACTCGGTGCCTCCGGGACGGTAGTCAAGCATATTCGCAACGGCCTCACGGCCGGAATTGTAGACCTGACCCGGGGAGAACTTGGAACACGGGGTTCGGCGGAATTGCGCGACCGGGAAAGTGCCCGTTCCTCGGAGATCATGGGCTTGTCAGTCCGGGAAAATATCGGATTTCGGGATGGATTTTTCGTAAACGATGAACGGCATCAGCTGGAGATCGTTAAGATGATCCGTAAATACCGTCCACGGATCCTGTTGGCAAATGCTGTTACGGATCGCCATCCGGATCATGGTCGCGGAGCAGATGTCGTCCGGAACGCTGTTTTTCTGTCTGGACTCCCGAAAGTCGATACCGAACTGGAGAATGTTGCTCAAAAAGCGCACCGTCCTGAGATCGTTCTTCACTACATTCAATTCAATCCGATAAACCCCGACATCGTTATTCCATTTGATGAGGAGATCATGGAGGTCAAAATGCAGGCAGTACAGGCATTCCCGTCTCAGTTCTACGATCCGCACAGCGATGAGCCGGAAACGATCATTTCCGGCAGGAATTTCCTGGACAGTGTCCGTTACCGAGCGGCTGATCTGGGAAGAATGGTGGGAGCTCCCTATGGCGAGGGGTTTACTTGTGATGCCCAGCTCAGCGTAAAAAGTTTAGAGCATCTGATATGAAAAAGCCGCCTTATCGGGGGCGGCTTTTTCATGTCTCCAATTTCGATTATTGTACAACCAACCGTTGTGTTGAAGAACCTTTCCCTGATCGTACTTCTGCGAAGTACAATCCACTGGCCAGGTCAGATACGTCAATAGTAACCACATTTCCACCGGTAACGGCACTTTGAGAAGTCGTCATTACGGTTTGGCCTACGAGGTTCACTAAGTTTACGGTAACATGATCCGCAGCCTTTATATCGAAGGTGATGTAAACCCTGTCCGTAGCCGGGTTCGGGAATATGCGCATCTCGGCAATATTGTTTTCTTCAATCCCGATTAGGTAGTCACCATCCAGGTAGTGGAACTGGGTTTCATTAAGAACGTCGCTAAATGCCAGGGAAGCGTAGACGATCGCTACGGTAATGTCATTTCCGTTTTTGAACATCAGATCACCTACAGTTCCCCACGTGCATTGAGCATCTGCGAAGGTATTGAGAGATACGTTTTCTTCAGGAAACCAGGTTTGACTTAGTACGTCATATCCTCTTACATAGGCATCAGGGTTTAGGTTGTCAGGACCATACAAAATGGTATCTGTATCGAACCAGGTAACTGTGATAAAGTCACCATTGGCAGAAACGGAAACCTGAGGGCGGCTGTCTTCACTCACTGTACTCGAACCATCCAGGCTCGTCCACATTCCGCGGAAGGTTTGAGGTGTAGCTATCAGGTCAGCATTGAAATTAGTTCCATCTCCGTGTACGTCAAATATGCCCCAGAAACCTGGAGCGGTTCCAATGGACCACGGAGTTCCAACTACAACTGGTCCAATGGCCACTGAGAAGTGCATGTCACCGTTGATGTCAACGGCAATATCCCCCTCAAAACCGGTGGTGTAGTCGCTTCCGTCGTTCAGAAGGTATGGGTCTGCCAATGTGGAGAGTTCAACATTTGTTGGGGGTCCCCAGCTAATACCACCGTCGGTGGTTTTTAAAACGATCAGGTGATGGGCCCCCACCGGAGCAACATTCAGGTCATTACCGTGGCCGATGGCAGCGATGTATCCGGTTTGTCCATCAGGACCGAATCCGATATAGGCATCCACGATTGCTTTACCACTGGTGTCACCATAAACAGGCACATATAACTCTTCCCTGGTGTAAGCCAAAGAACCTGAGCTGTAGTCGGCACGGCGATAGATGATGGTATCCGTGTAGTCCTCCAGGGTTATCAGGTCTACTTCGATATCGGTATGGTGAGCTACCATACCTGAAGCCCAAAGTCCTGCAGAGATCAGGTAGTAATCTTCGGCGGCGGCGTCAGACTGTTCAATTATGTTCATTGTGTCGTTCTGACCCATACCCAGGGTAACACTACCGAGCAGCTGACCGCCCCAGGCATCTCCATTGGTTTCGGTCAGGGTAGGCCCTGTGTAGAACAATTTAGCGTTGTTTGGCTCAGTGTTCGTTTCCATGTTCAGTATCTGAGCGGAAGGATAGCGCGCATCCCCCCCGTTGTAAACAGGCCCGATATTGTTTGTGAACGTTGATCCACCGTCTGTACTGAGGTCATAACGAAGTGATCCATTATTTGCATCACCGTTTGTCAAATAGTTTGAGCGGTGCACGAAAGATATCGCGTTCAATTCCGGGCGAACGGAAACGGCATCACGACGACCGAAGGCGACCGTAAACACGTTAGCAGCTTGCCCCAGATCCTCTATCAATGCAGAGCGGGAGCCTGGCAAATAAGGTGCCTGGGGAGTACCCGTGCCTTCGTTACTCATCAGTTTTACTTTTGCACGAATGTTAAGTCCGGAATATTCCTGAACAGTTGCATTACCCTGTCCAAAAGCGACTAAACCTGAAGCTATAAAGGCAAAGAATAGTGATTTTTTCATAATCTTGTTTGTATTGGTTAGTTAAACAGGCCAAATATATATAGAATGTTGATGTTTCAACAATTATTTGTCCATAAAGTTTTGTGTGACGCCATCCTAATGGCCTTATTTGCCTCTGTACCACTTCAGAAGCCATTTCCCATCGGCCCGTGAGGGCCATAAGTCTGCCAGAGGAATACGGCCTGCCGAAAGGAATAGCCGGGTTTGATACAGACTGGACAAGCTGTACGATATTGAAGTGGCCATGGCGGCTCCCATCAATCCGGACCGGGAAATGAAGATCGGTGTTAACACAGCCGTAAGAACGAGTCCGATGCCGGAAACCCGTGCGTTCAGGTCGTACCTCCCCTGTCCTGCGAAGTGGGCACTCATGGTGTTGTTGAGCGCCATAAAGAAAATCCCGGGAGACAGGATTACCAGTAAGGTGCGGATCTGTTCGAAATTATCCCTGGCCCCGAAGATCAGGTCCCATACCTGCGCCGGGATGAGGAGGAGGGGGATGAGCATCAGAAGGCCCGAACAAAAGGCAATCTTCCACATTTGCGTGCTGAGTCGCCGTATTTCGGGAACATCCCGGGTGTTGCTGATACGGGCGTACTGGATCATCGCGAGGGACCTTGATATGAGCCAGCTGGCTTCGGCCAGATTAATAGCGGTGGCATAGTAGCCCAGCTCGCTCAGATTGTTGGCCGGAAGGAGTTTTTGCAGGAGGTAGTACGAGAGGCGGTAGTTGAGTAACTGGCTGATGTTGGCCAGTTGGATCCAGGAGCCGAGGCGCGACATCTCCCGGATGGTGACCCGCCAGGTGTTGCGCAGCTTGCTCAAAGGAATGGCACCCAGTTTCCGGTAGATCCGAAGGAACCCTGCGATGGCCGTAAAAAGGTAGGCTATGTAGATCGCGCCGATGTAGGCGCTGATATCGTGAATTTCACAAACCAGGTAGAAGATCCAGAAGCTGATCAACAGTGTGGTGCTCTGCAGGAAGCTGATCCAGTTGTGGCTTTTGATATCCTCACGCCCCAGAATGAATTGCAAATGGATCTTGCCGATGGAGTCAATGGCTCCAATGAACATAAGATGGTAGAGACAGGCCCGGTCCTGTAGCCCGATCGCATAGAGAAGCAGCGGTACAATAACCGACACGAACAAGGCCCAGGCGTAGGAGGGGAGCAACAAGCGCTCCATGCCGAGCCGGGGCAATAGATATACTATAGCCGGACCACCGAGGAGGCTACTGATCAGCTGTACCAGGGTCACATTCAGGAGAAACAGGCTGATATAGCCTTTTCCGTCGGCACCCAGGAACTGCGTGGTGCTTACCAGGAGGGCGAAGCTGATAAGCATAACCCCGAATTTGCTGAAGGTAGTGGCAACGATAGTGCGGAGCATGGCGCTAATCTAATAAACCCAGCTGGCGATACATCAGTTCAATATTCGTTCGGTATGACCGGGCCGAAAGGGATGAGCGTTCTTCCGGTGCCAGAAGATCCTTGTCCAGCGAATCGTAACTGTCCCATAGTCGTTGTATCATCTTGGGGAACCCGGACGGATGTTCCAACAGGTATCCGTTTTGTCCCTCACGCAGATATTGCGGAGTGACGCCTACGGGCGGACTCAGGACCGGAACGCCGGCATTCAGGGCTTCAAGAGCCACCAACCCAAAGGTTTCGAACCGACTGTTGATCAGACAGACGTGAAACCCGGGCAGCATTAGCTGCACTTCCGATTGCTTCTTTCTTCCGTGAAAGAATACGCGCCTCGTCGCATCACCCGCAAATAATGCTGCAGACATATACTCAAGCGCGTGCCGATCGGGACCACCTCCGATCACGTGGTATTCCCAGGGTCCCGGAACATGCTCCAAAGCCTTCAGGATCTGATGGAACCGCTTTACTTCGTTCACCAGGTCGCCTACCGAAACCATGCGCAAAACTTCGGGCCGCTTTTTTCGCGGAAGGGATTTCGGCACTTTCAGGATATTTGGCACAATCACGTACTTGCCCCTAAGGCTCTGCTTCAGCATCGCATGCTTCAGTTCGTGGCTTACCGGGCACACGCAAAATGCGTTCCGGATCAGGCGCTTCCGGCCCGGATGCCAAATGGCATCGTGCCGATAATTCCTGAAATACAACGACGCATGCTCGTGAATAATATACGGTCTCCTAACCGACTTCAGCCATAGCTCCCACAGCAGGAAGTCGCGATCCAGTACATTCAGATGAACCACATCCATTTTTTTAATACGATCCAGTGCCTTTTTCCATGCCAGGCTCTTACCGATCGCCTTAAACGTCTTTGGATACCGTACAATAACCTCACGCAGGTATCCATCCTTTTTCAATCGCTCCGAAACCACAAGGCGTTTGTTCGTTTCCGAAGCGCCCACCCAACAAACCGTTACGCAATGCTTCTTTGCCAGGCCTTCGGCCTGATGCCTGATAAACACGCCATTTTGCTTGTCCTCCGGGTGGGGATACCATTGGGTCAAAAAAACGATATGAAGCGGATGCGTCACCTATTTGAGGGGCTTGATCCTTAGGCGCAGACTATTTCCAATAACGACCACATCTGAAAAGGCCATTGATAGGGCCGCGATCATCGGACTCAGGAGCCCGACAGCAGCGATCGGGATCGCCAGCACGTTGTAGAAAAAGGCCCAAAACAGGTTTTGCTGGATAGTGAGCAGGGTATGTTTGCTGAGCTGGAGTGCCGATTTCACTAAATTCAGGTCTGTATCGCTCAGCAACACCACTTCCGCACTATGGATGGCTGCATCTGAAGCCTTTCCAAGCGATATACCCACACTGGCCTGCGTAAGCGCAGGGGCGTCATTGATCCCGTCCCCAACCATCACAACCTTTTCCTTCCTTGACCACATGCGGATGTGCCGGATCTTATCAGCCGGACTTTGCTCTGCGTAAAATTCCCTAATTCCCACACGTTCAGTCAATCGGCGACATTTCCGTTCATTGTCGCCACTCAGCATAATGGTCCTCATCCCTTGCTCATTCAGCCAGCGGATCAGTTCCGGCACTCCCGGCTTCCAATCGTCTTCAATGTCCACCCAGCCGATTACTTCCTGATCCCGCAGTATTTTTAGATCTCCCTGCTCACCTCCCGACCCGATAAAAAAACAATGACCATGTTCATCAATACCCTCCATACCCGAGCCTTTGATCTCGCGGACCGATTCGAAAGGATAGGGAGTCACTTCACCGGACCAGGCCCGAACCAGGCTCACAGCTATCGGATGCTTGCTGTAGCTCTCGAGTCCCAGCACAATGCTTTGAAGGTCCCGCTTGCCGATACCTACAGGCTCGGTCCGCCTGACCCGAAATGTTCCGGTCGTTAAGGTCCCTGTCTTGTCGAAAACGACTATTTCGGACCTGGCTAATTCCTCCAGGGTTGAGCCACCTTTGATCAGGATCCCTTTCCTTGCTGCTTTTCCAATACCCACCATCACGGCCGTCGGTGTAGCTAACCCCATCGCGCAAGGGCACGAGATAACCAGTACGGCGATGGATCGCATGATGCTGGCCTCCAGTCCCACTCCGAGGATCCGGAATGAGACCGCAAACGTAGCCAGGCTGATCGCCAGAACCACCGGCACAAAGATTGCGCTCACGCGATCGCCCAGTTTTTGGATCGCCGGCTGATCGCGCCGGGCCTCTTTCACCACTTCAATAATGCCCGACAATACGGTCTCAGAGGTCTTTCGTTCCATTTCCACCTCAAGCGATCCGTCAAGTTGCAGCGTTCCTGACAGCACGGACGCTCCGGGCGATTTAAAGATCGGGGCTGATTCACCGGTTAACATGGACTCATCAATGTTCCCATCCCCGGATATCACACGACCGTCCACCGGCACCTGTTCCCCGGAACGAACCCGGATCCGATCACCCGGCATAAGGGACTTCACGGGTACGTTTATCCAGCTTCCATCGCGCCAGGCCAGTGCGTTTTTTTTCTGCAGTTTCCGAAGGCTCTCGATCGCATCAGCCGTCCTGCGGACGGATTTTTTTTCGATCAGGTTTCCGAGCAGGACCAGCGTGATGATGGTCGCCGCAGTCTCAAAGAACAAATACTGATCTACCTCGGCTGTTCCCCAATAGCGAAGGCTCCCGTAGAGGGAATAACCAAAAGCTGCGGACGAGCCAATAAAGATCAGGGCGTCCATGTTGGGAATGCCGATTTTCAGTGAGTTCCAGGCGGAACGACCAAAATACCAGGATCCCACCACGTAAACCGGTGCACCCAATATCAGGTGCAAAAGCGGTTTGTTCAGCCACGAGTCCTGCCCCATAAACATGTGCGCCACGAGCGGAAGGGTCAGGATCAGCGAAAAGAGGAAGAGGCGCTCCAGTGCCAAATCGGGCCGTGAGGCCCTTTCGTTCCTATTTTCGTCGTCCTGCTCAACGACTTCATAGCCCAGATCACGAATGCCCTGCCTGATACCGGTCAAATTCAGGTTTTTCGGGTTGTCGAAAAAAGCCTCTCCGCTCATGAAATTTACATGCACGGATCCCATCCCCAATTTTTCGAGATGTTTGCGGACCCCCAGTGCACAATTGGTGCAGGTCATCCCGTTAATACGGATCTTTTCGGCCTTTTTATCAGGCATAGTACAAATTTACGGAATCCCGGGCTTAACACAGGGGTAGGCCCTATGATCACGGTACAAAAAGAGCCCGCAACCGGGGCTCTTGTAAGCAGGGTGGCTAATGGGGTTCGAACCCACGACCTCCGGAACCACAATCCGGCGCTCTAACCAGCTGAGCTATAGCCACCATTTTTCAGGAAGGCAAAGGTACAAAAAAGAGGCGTCATCACGACCGTAGGGCCCGGAACTCCAGTTGCCCGATGCCCCGCGATCAGCGGACTGGAAGATCTGCTTTCGCATCACTTGATCTGAAGCCGCCGGATATGCAGCTTGTTCGTTTGCAAAACGCTCAGCATATAAAGGCCTGATGACCAGTCACTCACCGGGATAGCTATATATTCAGCAGGGACTAATTCCCTGTAATAAACCCGTTTTCCCAGGCCATTGACCACCGAAATGGTTGCTTTTTCTTCTGAAGGAAGCTCAATATGCACCCATTCTGTAACCGGATTTGGATATACCCTGAGGGTTGGCGTTTCGCTGCGGTCTTCAAGCCCGATTGTCGCGTACTGATCAAAAAAGAGCAAGGTGGCAATCCCGGCCAGGGGAATACAACCAGAATGCGATTGGTTCGGATCCATTTGCACCGCCTGGAGGTCAGCAGCGCCGTTCGCATTCATGGCACTGTCGGCAAAGATGGAATTGATATGGGTTACCTGCTCGTCCGCACCGCAGTAATAGAGGCGGGTGGGAGTGGTTGCGCTGAAATTCCAAACGTCGTTATCCCCAAGGGCGATATTGATCGGGTGACCCGGATCACTCTGGATGGCATGGGTGATTGAGTCTTGAAGGAGGCTGTAGGGATACGCATTCCCTTCGTTCAAATTCATCTGAATGAGGAGCTGAAGGTTCAGATTGGTTAGGTTGATAGTTCCGTTGTAGAACTGCTGGGCCAACCCGCTGTAGGGGCTTTTGAAAATATCGTTAATATCATTGTACAGGTTCCCGTACACTTCCTGGTAGCCCATTACAGCATAGCAAACGAAGGCCGGATAATCGTAGTCAACGTCGGCGAGGATAACGTCCTTCATGACTTTGGAAATTGAGTAGGGACCCGACATATGGCTGCAGGCAGTTAAATTGAAATCACTTGCGTACTGATCTTCGATGAGTTTCTGGGCAGCCATACCGGCGTGTCCGCCCTGGGAATATCCGCTGATAAAGAGCTGATCTTCAAAAGCGATACCGTTTCCGGTTAGGAAGGTCTTACAGGCGAAGAGCATATCAACCGATGCCTGTGCTTCCGTTTGCGCGTGCACATAAGGATGAAATCCGCGCGATTCACCCATGCCTAGGTAATCGGCAGCGCAAACGATGTATCCCTGGCTGGCAAAAGCCAGGGATAGATGGCTTCCGCCCTGTAGGTTGGATGGGCAGTCTTGTTTTCCGCTCGTGGTTCCATGGTTGTAGCTGAGCATTGGATAGCTCAGTTGGTCATCGTCCGGAATGCAAAGTAATCCTGATGCGGTATCTGTGATGCCGTCCGAGCCCGGCGTGGTATAAAGGATCTTGTAGGCGGTGACGCCATAGGGTACCTGAATGCCGGTTTGGGCCGATATGTCTGCGGCGGAAAAGGTAGCGATCTGTGTGCCGGAAACGAGCATCTGACCATAGGTCATTGCAGAAAAAATAAAAGAGGGCAGGAGTAAATAATTTCTTTTCATTAGCGCAATGTTAAACGCAGTAGCTATACGTATATAGATACTACCTGATCTGACAGGCCGGACTTACGATATCCCAAAAGGGGTGCCCAAAATTATTTGTTTTTTGAATTCTATTTTGTCAAATCCTGGGGTTCCGGGATGTGTTTTAACTTTGTGGTACAACATGTTTGAGTATCTGTTCTGCGGTTTCTTCCTGTGAAGCAGATCCGGTCTCGAAGACCCAGTCGGCCTGCACATAGAAACGCTCTCGCCTGCGCAAAAGATCACGGAAGCGTTCGTGCCAGTTATCACCCTGTGCAATGAGCGGCCGATCCTTGCGTTGTCCGGACAAGCGGGTGATCAGGATCTGGAGCTCCGTTTTTAGATAGATAGTAAAGAAATGTTCTTTCAACAGGCACCAGCGGTTAGGATCACAGGGAGCGCCTCCACCGAGTGAAATGACCAGAGGCGCCTGTCCCATCCACAGCCTGATGTTTTGCTCCTCCAAATAGCGGTAATAGGGTTCTCCCTTATCGGCGAAGATCTGCTTGATCGGCTTCTGCTCGTGCTGTTCAATCCAAATGTCCAAATCAACCCAGGGCCAATTGAGCCGCTGCGCGATCAGGTGTCCGACCGTACTTTTCCCACAACCCATCGGGCCGATCAGCGCGATAGGCTTTAACGGGGAGATCGGTTTCGGTGAGGTAAACACGGTTGGTTGATCAATAGCCCGCGCAAGGCGAAAAAATTAAAGTTGGTGAGCAAAATCAAACCTGTGATCAAACGCAGCAAACAGCAGGTTAGTCTATCGCTGGCAAGTAGCTACAGGCGCTCCACCATCCGATCAAAGCACATTACTTACCTCACTCTTGATGACCTCCAGAGCGCGGTCCGATGGACTGTGTTTTTTTGCAGCCAGGACCTGCAGCACAAGCGAACGCAGATCTTCTGCCGAAGCGTCCGCGCTCAGTTTCCTGGCAGCCTGGCTGATCAGGTTCACAGTCGCGTCCCTGGCACCCTTGATCATTTTCCAGGCATTGCTGCTCACGTAGATCTGCTGCGAAAGATTGTATTCGTACTCCGTTCGTATCGTCTGAATCAGGATCGCCTGATAGCCGGATACGTTCATTTGCTCCGTTTTAATACGCACCATGAGGTTCGCCGGCTGGATCCGTTCCAAAAACAAGGCCAAACGCTCATAGGCCTGCAGCCTGATGGGTAAGCTGTTTTGGCGGCTGTTCAGCCTGATCTCATGCATTCGGCGTTTTTCCTCGTTTTTCATGAACATGCTCAGCATAAGGTAGGTAATGATAAGCACAATGATTGCAGGGAGTATATAGCGAATGACTTCGAGTCCGACTTCCATCGTTTCTGTATTTATGCTTAACAAAACTATGCAATTAAACGCAACTGTTTCTATCTTTGGCTTCCTTCAAATGGCGTATTCCATGAGCAGCTACCCCCTTTCAGACCGGGTGAACCGATTGAGTGAGTCGCAAACCATAGCCATGGCAGGCAAAGCGCGCGAATTGCAGAGCCGGGGCATCAACGTAATCAGTCTCAGTCTGGGTGAGCCTGACTTCAACACGCCTGATTTCATTAAGGAGGCTGCCAGGCAGGCGATCAACAGCAATTTTTCGTCGTACACCGCCGTGGCCGGATACCAGGAACTGCGCGAAGCAATTTGTTTAAAATTGAAGCGCGACAACGGACTCAGGTATACGCCGAAGCAAATCGTGACCAGTACGGGAGCAAAGCAAAGTTTGTCGAATGTACTGTTGGCCCTGATCAATCCGGGCGATGAAGTGTTGCTCCTCGCCCCCTATTGGGTGAGTTACAGGGAAATGGTAAAACTGGCTGAAGGAACGCCGAAAACGATCCTGGCCGGAGTGGATCAGGAATATAAATTTACTCCTGCGCAGATCGAGGCGGGCATCACTGGCAAGACCAGGGTGGTGATGTTCAATTCACCGGGTAATCCGACCGGGGCCGTATATTCCAAAGAGGAGACCGATGCCATCGTGCAGGTATTCAAAAAGCATCCGAACCTGTACATCATCAGCGATGAAATATACGAGCATATAAACTTTTCGGGCCACCAGGTGAGTTTGGCCGCCTATCCCGACATCTGCGACCGTGTGATCACGGTGAATGGCCTTTCCAAGGGATTTGCCATGACTGGCTGGCGGTTCGGCTATATTGCTGCGCCGGAGTGGATTGCCAGGGCCTGCGATAAAATACAGGGGCAGATCACCAGTGCGACCTGCTCAATCACGCAAAAAGCGGCCGAGGCCGCCCTGCGGGCCGAAGCCTCTGTGACCTATCATATGCGCGATGCCTTCAGGGCGCGGCGCAACAAAATGATCCCGCTCGTGAACAAGATCCCGGGGTTCAAGACCCCGATACCGGAAGGTGCCTTTTATTTCTTCCCGGACGTCAGCGCATTATTTGGAAAAAAAGCCGGTAATCGGATCATTCGTAACGCCACGGACCTGTGTATGTACTTTCTTGAAGAGGCCCATGTGGCGACCGTTCCGGGTGAAGCTTTCGGTGCAGCGGGTTGCCTGCGTCTGAGCTACGCTGCCAGTGAGGAAGTCCTCATGGAAGCCATTCACCGCATCAAACAGGCGACCGAAGCCCTTTTCTGATGACCGAAAAGCAGATCAAACAGACCGTTAGGCAGTTTACCTATCAAAATGTGTTGGTAGTTGGCGATGCCATGGTGGATTCCTACATGTGGGGGCACATTGGCCGCATATCACCCGAAGCACCCGTTCCGGTGGTGTCCGTAGATTCGCGGGAAGAGCGACTTGGCGGTGCTGCCAACGTGGCCCTGAATGTTCAATCCCTCGGAGCCACGCCCTTTTTGTGCAGCGTGGTCGGCGAAGACGTACGTGGAGAGCTGTTTATACAGCTCATGCAGGAACGCGGCCTCAACACGGAAGGGATCGTCACTGTCAGTGATCGTCCGACTACGGTCAAAACCCGTATCATCAGCAACAACAAGCACGTGTTGCGGGTTGATCAGGAGCGCACCACGCCGGTATCCACAAGATCCGTGTTCCGGCGCATCCGGCGGATCCTCAGGCAGCACGAGATTGACGTGGTCATTTTTGAAGATTACAACAAGGGCCTGCTCACTCCCGAGCTTATCAAAAAGGTGATCACCCTGGCGCACGGGCACGGCATACCCGTAGCCGTGGATCCAAAAAAGGAACATTACTGGAGCTTTACCCATGCAGATCTGTTTAAACCCAATTGGAAGGAGCTGAATGAAGCCCTGGACATTGATCATCCGGCCGCAGCGGCAGAGGAGGCCGGGCTTCGCAGCCTGAAAGTGAAGGAAACCCGCGAGCGCCTTGCGGCGCGATGTGTTCTCTGCACCCTGTCCGGGTATGGAGTGATCATCCAGGGCGAGGAGGAAGAACATTATTTCCCGGCATATCAGCGGAATATTGTGGACGTGTCCGGGGCAGGCGATTCGGTGATCAGCACGGCAGCACTGGTGTACGCGCAGGGGGTGGAGCTGAGGAATGTCGCCCGCTTTGCCAACCTGGCGGGCGGGCTCGTATGCGAGTATGTGGGTGTGGTGCCTATTGATCGCACGCTGCTGCGCAATGAAGCACTGCGGATCCTTACCTGAGCCCCATGTCACTGAGATCCCTCCGCGAATTTATGATCACAACAATGCGGGGATAACGGATCCAGCTACTGCCACGGCACATTTTTGCCACAGACAGTGGATTTGCTCCGACAACCGCCGGAACGATCGCTTTTTACGCGCCTGGGGATCCTGTTTTCAGGTCACTTTACTTACTTTTGGTGTAGAAGCAGCATTTATGGCCACGGACGATCTCGCACAGTTGAATGAGCCGCAGCGAATGGCGGTGGAGCATACGGAAGGCCCCCTCATGATCATTGCCGGAGCGGGATCAGGTAAAACGAGGGTACTGACCTATCGGATCGCCCACCTGATAGGTTTGGGGATAGCCCCCTTCAACATACTGGCCCTTACCTTTACCAACAAGGCAGCGCGTGAAATGAAGGAGCGTATCAGGCGCATCATGGGCGGTGCGGAAACGCGGGATCTGTGGATAGGTACTTTTCACTCGGTTTTTGCCCGCATCCTGCGGATGGAAGCGGACAAGCTCGGTTATCCAAACAATTTTACGATCTACGATGCCGAGGACTCGCTTAAGCTGATCAGGAATATCATCAGGGAACAAGGGCTGGATACCGACATCTACATACCAAAACATATCCAGGGGCGCATCTCCAGTTTTAAGAACTCGCTCATCACGCCGGAGGCGTATTGGAACATTCCGGAACTTTCCGAACAGGATAGCCTGGGCAGGCGGCCGGAAACAGGCAAAATCTATGAAAGATATGTCGATCGTTGCTTCCGGGCCGCAGCCATGGATTTCGACGATCTGCTCGTCAGGACCAACGAACTCCTGAGCAAATTCCCCGACGTACTTGCCAGGTATCAGCAACGCTTCAGGTACCTGCTGGTTGATGAGTACCAGGATACCAATCACGCGCAGTATCTCATCGTGAAGGTGCTGGCCAGTCGGTACGAAAATATCTGTGTGGTGGGAGATGATGCCCAGAGCATCTATGCTTTCCGCGGGGCCAATATCAGGAACATCCTGAATTTCAAGAGGGATTATCCGGATGCTTTTGCGCTCAAGCTTGAGCAAAACTACCGAAGCAGCAAAATGATCGTAGGTGCCGCCAACTCGTTGATCAGGCACAACCAGGATCAGCTGCAGAAAGACGTATGGACCTCGAATCAGGAGGGCGAAAAGATCCGCGTGTATCAGGCGATCTCCGACAATCAGGAGGGGCAGTACGTGGCCGGATCAATCTGGGAGCGGCAAACGCGTGA
This sequence comes from Flavobacteriales bacterium, assembly GCA_965262845.1. GTDB lineage: Bacteria > Bacteroidota > Bacteroidia > Flavobacteriales > ECT2AJA-044 > ECT2AJA-044. Next base: position 395,832 of record CBDHFX010000001.1, on the reverse strand, counting down.
AAACCGAAGCCTGAGTGATTTCGCTGTTCTGTACCGCACCAATGCGCAATCCAGGAGCATTGAGGATGCCTTGCGCAAACGGAATATTCCCTACCTCGTTTATGGCGGCGTGTCTTTTTATCAGCGCAGAGAAGTCAAGGACCTCCTGGCCTATTTGCGTTTGACCATCAACCACAACGACGAAGAGGCCTTCCGCCGGGTGATCAACTATCCGAAGAGGGGTATTGGCGACACCTCGGTCCGGAAGCTGACGGTGGCGGCCAACCATTTCGGTTGTTCACTATGGGATCTGACCAGTCGCATTGATGCCTATCCACAGGTCGGCCTAACGGCCGGATTGCAACGCAGGCTGATCCATTTTGCCACGATGATCCAGAGCTTCAGGGTGATGTCGAAGACCCATGATGCCTTTGTGCTGGCAAAACACATTGTACATCAGACTGGCATCCTCAGGGACCTTAAGGACGACCAGACCCCGGAGGGGATCAGCAGGACCGAGAACATTCATGAACTGCTGAACAGTATCAAGGAGTTCACCGAGGAGCGGAAATCCGGTTCTGAGGAAACGCAGCAAACGAACCTGTCGGCCTTTCTGGAGGAAGTGAGCCTGATCACAGATCAGGATAACGATGATCCGAACGATTCGAACAAAGTGAGCCTGATGACCATCCACCTGGCTAAAGGGCTGGAGTTCCCACACGTTTATATTGCCGGACTTGAGGAAGACCTGTTCCCGAGCATGATGGCAGTGAACTCGCGGAGCGATCTGGAAGAGGAACGACGGCTGTTCTACGTGGCCCTGACACGAGCCAAGTGTTCGGTCACCCTCACCTATTCGCTGCAGCGATATCGCTGGGGTAAGGTGATCGATAACGAACCGAGTCGGTTTTTGGAGGAGATTGATGACCATTATCTCGATTGGATGATCCCGACGGAGCGAAGAAATTTTGCCATTCCCGACAAATACCGCCTGGATCTTTCGTCCCGTGAGGGACGCCTCCGGCCATTAAGCCGTCCTGAAAACATTCAAAAAAAGACGGGGCGCCCTAAGCCGCCGGGACTCAAACCGAATATCAGGCCCATTGCGGAAAGTGAGCGGAAAGCAGCCGGCAGCGGTGACTTCGGATTCAACCTTCGCCTGGAGGAAGGCATGTCAATCGCACACGAACGCTTTGGCATGGGCGAGGTGCTCCGACTGGAGGGCAGCGGTCCGAACCAAAAGGCAGTAGTGGCTTTCGACCGGCACGGTGAAAAGAAACTGCTTCTGAGGTTCGCCAGGCTCAGGGCGCTATAAATGGTTACCTTTGCCCCCCCAAGGAGTTAATTATGATGCAATACAATACGGAAAAAGATGCACTGAAGATCCCCGAGTACGGAAGGCATGTGCAGCAGATGGTAAATTATGCGGTTACGATCGAAGACAAGGAAAAGCGGCAGAAGGTAGCGCAGGCAATCATTGACGTTATCGGAAACCTGAACCCGCATTTGCGCGACGTTTCGGACTTCAAGCACAAGCTGTGGGATCACCTGTTCATTATGAGTGATTTTAAACTGGATGTGGCGTCTCCCTATCCGAAGCCGACAAGGGAAACCTTTGAGGAGCGCCCCGCGAAGATTGATTATCCACAAGAGCCTATTCGCTATCGCTACTATGGGAAGTATATCATCAAAATGATCAAAACGGTGAGTGAGATGGCGGAATTTGAACATCGTCCGCAGATGATCAGGCAGTTGGCCAACCACATGAAAAAGGGCTACCTGAACTGGAACAAAGATTCTGTGGAGGATCAGATCATTCTGGACCACCTGAGCGAATTATCGAACGGAAAGCTAAAACTGACAGGGGAGCAGGAATTGGCAGATACGAAGGCCCTGGTCAGTAATTCGGGCGGGAGTAACCAACGCCAGACCCGCAATAAGCGCATCGGGAAGAAAAAGATCTACAAACGTCGTAAATAAGCGCTCCCAAAGATGTCCACCTTTGTCATCAACGGCGGAAAGTCGCTTTCGGGGTCCATCGCGCCGCAAGGCGCAAAAAATGAAGCCCTGCAGGTCATCTGTGCCGCTCTTTTGACGCCTGAAAAGGTGGTTATTCGGAATATTCCGAACATTCGGGATGTGAACAAGCTGATCAAACTACTGGTGGATTTGGGTGTGAAGGTGGAAAAAACTGGACCAAATGACTACTCCTTCCAGGCAGACGAGATAGATCTGGGGTATCTGGATTCTCCGGCTTTTAAGCAAAAAGGAGCCACGCTGAGAGGATCCATTATGATCGTGGGACCTTTGCTGACCCGATTTGGCCAGGGTTATATTCCCCGGCCCGGAGGAGATAAGATCGGTCGGCGGAGACTGGATACCCACTTCATCGGATTCCAGGATCTGGGTGCTGATTTCGAATATGACGATTCTGCATCCTTTTACAGGGTTTCTTCGAAACGATTGAAAGGAGCCTATGTGTTGCTGGATGAGGCTTCGGTAACCGGTACGGCGAACATTGTAATGGCTGCAGCGATGGCTGAGGGAGAGACGACTATTTACAATGCAGCGTGTGAGCCCTATTTGCAGCAGCTCTGTAAAATGTTGACATCCATGGGCGCCCGGATCAATGGTATTGGTTCGAACCTGTTGCGGATCAAGGGGGTTGAATCGCTCCAGGGTTGTGAGCATCGCTGTTTGCCTGATATGATCGAAATCGGATCATATATCGGGATGGCGGCCATGACACAGTCGGACCTTACCATCAGGAATGTGGTCTATGACGAGCTCGGCGTGATCCCGAATACGTTTAGCCGGTTGGGGATCAATTTGGAGCGAAAGGGTGATGACATTCACATTGCGCCCCAGGCGCACTATGAGATCGGATCGTTTATTGACGGTTCCATTATGACCGTCTCGGACGCTCCCTGGCCGGGATTAACTCCTGATTTGCTGAGTGTGATCCTGGTAACAGCTACTCAGGCCCGTGGGAGCGTGCTGATCCATCAGAAGATGTTCGAGAGCCGCTTGTTTTTTGTAGATAAACTGATCGACATGGGAGCGCAGATCATTTTGTGTGATCCGCATCGTGCCACGGTGATCGGTCTGGACCGGCGAACACAGCTGAAGGCAACGACCATGACTTCGCCAGATATCAGGGCCGGGATTTCACTGTTGATTGCGGCAATGAGTGCGGAGGGCCAGAGTACGATCCACAACATTGAACAAATTGATCGCGGTTACGAGAACATTGACGAGCGGTTGAATGCTATTGGAGCAGATATTATCAGAATCAATTAAATAGAACAGATATGAAAAAAGTATGGATGCTTGCGCTGCTTGCGGCAGTGTTTTTATTTGTGGCACAGCAGAATTGCGGTGCGCAGGAGGTAGGATTGAACCTGGGCAATGTCGCCCCGGAGATCAGGATGGCGAATGCCGATGGTGAGGTCATGAAATTGAGTGACCTGAGGGGGCAGTATGTTCTGATTGACTTTTGGGCCAGTTGGTGTGGTCCCTGTCGTCGGGAGAATCCGAATGTGGTGGCAACCTACAACAAATATAAGGACTATGTACTGGACGGATTTGAAGGATTTACGGTATACAGCGTTTCGTTGGATGGAACACCACGTCAGGCCAATCCAAAAGATTTGTGGATACGTGCCATCCAGCAAGATCAGCTTGCGTGGCCGTATCACGTAAGTGAATTAAAAGGCTGGGCATCATCGGTGGTGGCACTGTATCGGGTGAATAGTATTCCGACCAATTATCTGATTGATGGCAATGGGATCATTATGGCAAAGAATCTGCGTGGTGCAGCCTTGATGAACAAGTTGGCACAGATTGCCGGGGAGTGACATTCTGACACATGATCGGGAGTGGCGTGGCATTTGATGAGTGCCGGGTAAACAGAAAGCAAGATGGCGAAGAAAAAGAGGCATGAGAAGCCCAATAATGCCGAGGCACAGGCTCAGGTGGAGGAGCAGGGTTTGCCGGTGAATGGCGAAGATCCTGCCCGCGAGGGCAGTAGCTTGGATGAGGAACTTAAAAAGGCGAAAGATAAGCATCTGCGGTTGTTTGCAGAATTTGAGAATTACAAGAAGCGTACGGCGCGGGAGCGAATTGAACTGATCGGTCGTTCCACGGAGGAATTGATGACCGCCTTGCTTCCGGTGCTTGACGATTTTGATCGTGCGATAAGATCAATAAATGAAGCGAAGGAGGTTGGCGGTTTGATCGAAGGGGTGGAATTGATCTACAATAAGCTGAAGAAGACTTTGGAGCAGAAGGGATTGCAGGAGATGGGATCAGCCGTAGGCCAGGAGTTGGATACGGACTATCACGAGGCCATTACGGAGATCCCGGCGCCGGAAGATAGCCTGAAGGGCAAGGTGGTGGATGAAGTTGAGAAAGGGTATTTGTTGAACGACCGGGTCATTCGGTACGCAAAAGTGGTCGTAGGGCAAATAAGTGATCATGGCGGAGAAGAGGGATTATTATGATGTACTGGGTGTTTCGCGCGATGCGGATGCAGCCGGGATCAAGAAAGCGTATCGCAGGATAGCGTTGAAATACCATCCTGATAAAAATCCGGGCGACAAACAGGCAGAGGCAAAGTTCAAGGAAGCAGCCGAGGCATATGAAGTATTGAGCAACAGCGAGAAGCGTGCGAAGTATGACCGTTTTGGTCATGCCGGGATGGGCAGTAGCAGCTTCGGTGGTGGCGGAATGAACATGGATGATATCTTCAGTCAGTTTGGGGATATTTTCGGTGGCGGATCGCCGTTTGAGAGCTTTTTTGGCGGAGGTGGTGCCCGGGCGCGTCGGGGAAGCAATCTTCGGATCCGCGTCAAAATGACCTTGGAAGAGATTGCCAGTGGATCTGCCAGAAAGATCAAGGTAACCCGGATGAGGAATACCGGCAAGGTCCGTTATTCAACCTGCCCTACCTGTAATGGAATGGGTCGCGTAAATCGGGTGGCCGAGACGATCTTAGGTCGCATGCAAACTGCCTCGACATGTCCGCAGTGTGGTGGAGACGGGAAGGTAGTGGACAGCAAGGAGCGGGGAGTGAATGCGGACGGATTGGAGCGCTTCGAAGAAGTGGTCGATATCAAGGTCCCGGCTGGTGTGAGCGATGGAATGCAGCTCAATGTTCGTGGAAAAGGAAATGAAGGCCCGAAAGGAGGTCCGGCCGGAGACCTCATCGTGGTGATTGAAGAGATCCCGCATGAATCCCTGCACCGTGAAGGCAGCAATCTGCACTACGACCTGTATATCAGTATTTCGGATGCCGTGTTGGGAACAAAGGTCGAAATTCCGACCGTTTCAGGAAAAGCGCGTATTTCGCTGGATGCCGGAGTACAGAGTGGCAAGATCTTGCGACTCAAAGGGAAAGGCTTGCCGAGTGTTGAGCACTATGGAAAAGGGGATCTGTTGGTACACGTGAACGTGTGGACCCCGCAAAGCGTCAGTAAAGAAGAAAAAGCCTTTTTTGAGCAATTCAGCAATAGTTTGAACGGAAAGCCCACGCCAAACCAAAATGATAAATCCTTTTTCGATCGTGTGAAGGAAATGTTTTCCTGATGTAATGTATCTTTCAGGAGGCACTGCGGTGGCCTTTTTCTATTGAGCAGCCATGAGTTTATTGATCACGGAAAGCATTATCAAGGATTATTCGGGCCATAGGGCCCTGAATGAGGTTTCGATCGAAGTTCCCAAATCATCCATTTTCGGATTGCTGGGCCCCAATGGCGCAGGAAAGACCAGTTTGATCCGGATCATTAATCAGATCACTGCTCCGGACTCCGGCTCGGTGCTGCTGGATGGTGAACCACTGAATCCCGGTCATATTGAACAAATTGGTTACCTGCCTGAAGAACGTGGGTTGTACAAGAAGATGAAGGTCGGAGAGCACGCCTTATATCTGGCCCGACTCAAGGGCATGAGTATGTCGGACGCAAAAAGGAAACTGAAAGACTGGTTTGTTCGGATGGACATCATGGACTGGTGGAACAAAAAAGTAGAAGAATTAAGCAAGGGGATGCAGCAAAAGGTCCAGTTTATCACGACCGTACTCCATGAGCCTAAACTCCTGATCTTCGATGAACCTTTCAGCGGATTTGATCCGATCAATGTAAACCTGATCAAGGGCGAGATCCTTCGGTTGCGCGATCAGGGTTCTACGGTGATCTTTTCCACCCATCGGATGGAAAGTGTAGAGGAAATGTGTGATCATATTGCGCTGATCAACAAGTCGGAAAAAATTCTTGACGGCAAGCTGAATGAGATCAAAAACGATTATAGGAACGACATTTACCGAATCGAATTCTCAGGTGGGGACTTTCCGCCAGGTTTACCGGAGGATATGGTCGTTCTGGAAAGCCATGCGAACAAAGTGCGCGTGCGGCTGACGAATGGTGCGTCATCCAATGATTTGCTTCAAAAGCTGATCCCGGCTGTACAGATAACCTGCTTTTCCGAGGAATTGCCCACCGTTAATGACATTTTTATTCGAGCTGTTCAAAATGCCACCTCATGAACAAAACAGGGCTGATCATACAGCGTGAATATTTTTCCCGCGTACGGAAAAAGTCATTTATTATCATGACCCTCCTCGGTCCTGTTTTGATGGCCTCTCTGTTCATCGTTCCGATCCTGATCGCCGAAAGCAGATCTCCACAGCAGGAAATGCTTGTTCTGGACGAGACGGACCTGTTTACCGGTTACCTGGCAGACAATGATGAAGTACGATACTCCTATTTGGGTGAGACGGATCTCGAGTCGGCTAAAGATCAACTTAGGAAAGCCGATGCCTATGGGCTTTTGTACATCCCGTGCGGATCAAACTGCGATTTGAATTACATCGAAAAATCCATTCAGATCTACTCAAAAAAGACGATCGGTATCGATCTGAAACATACCATTAAGCGGCAATTGGAACGCGAACTAAAAAATTTAAAGCTGCGGCGCAACAACGTGGATCTGGAGAAGATTGAAGCGGCCAAAACCTCCATCACCATCAGCACCATCAGCCTTGATGGCGAGAAGGAAGAAGAAAAGTTCAGTGAATTCTCGACTGCGGTCGGATTTATCATGGCGTTCCTGATCTACATGTTCATATTCCTTTACGGAATACAGGTAATGCGCGGGGTCATTGAAGAAAAGTCGAACCGGATCGCAGAGGTCATTATTTCTTCGGTCCGTCCCTTTCAGCTCATGTTAGGCAAAATCGTCGGTGTGGCTTTGGTCGGGCTAACACAGTTCCTGCTGTGGGTTATTTTGACCTTTACCATTATCACTATCGCGCAGGTCTTCTTTTTTGATGACATCTATTCAAGCACCAAACTGGCCACGCAAATAAGCGGACCAGGAGTTGAAGCGGCAATGGAAACCACCAGGAACGAAGCCTTGCCCGAGGTCATCAGGAAGATCGGCTCAATTAACTTTCCCCTGATCATCGGTTGCTTCCTGTTTTACTTCATCGGTGGGTACCTCCTGTACGGTGCCCTGTTTGCAGCAATCGGATCTGCGATTGACCACGAGAGTGATAACCAACAGTTTATGCTACCAGTAACCATCCCATTGCTCCTGGCCATAGTTGTTGCCCAAACGGTCATCACCCACCCGGAAAGCCCTCTCGTCTTTTGGTTTTCGATGATCCCATTGACCTCACCGATCATTATGATGGTTCGTGTTGCATTGGGTGTTCAGATTACAGACCTGGTCATTTCCATGATCTTTTTGGTACTCGGATTCGTAGGGACCGTATGGGTCGCAGCACGTGTGTACCGTACGGGAATTTTGATGTACGGCAAGAAGGCAACCTATGGGGAACTTTGGAAATGGATACGATTTAAAGGATGACGCTCACCGGTTTTTTGATCAGTAGTTCCATCGTTCGCCATATCGTACACAAGTAAAAAATAAAAGACCTTACACTGAGCACCTATGCCCTGAGAGAGGGGGCGTTGGTTCAGTACTATCGGAAAAAGTAAACCATGGCCAGGATCCTGATCATAGAAGACGAGCAGAGCATTCGGAACGTATTGAGGAATATCCTGAAAGACGAGAACGCCAACTATCAGGTTGATGAAGCAGCGAACGGAAAAGAGGGTGTTGAGATGCTGCGGAAAGAGGCGTATGACCTTATCATGAGCGACATCAAGATGCCCGGACTTGATGGGATTGAGGTGCTGGAGCGTGCCCGGACCCTAAGTCCGGACAGTGCGATTGTGATGATCTCGGGGCATGGGGATATCGATACCGCTGTCGAATGTATTAAGAAAGGGGCCTTTGATTACATCCCAAAGCCACCTGATCTGAACCGACTATTGAATACCGTTCGTCTGGCACTGGATCGGATTTCCCTGGTGGAAGAGAATAAACGCCTGAAAAGGAAAGTCAGCAAGCGATACGAAATGATCGGGAAATCGAAGCTGATTCAGGACATTCGGGAAATGATCGAAAAGGTAGCCTCAACCGATGCGCGGGTCATGATCACCGGTCCCAATGGAACTGGAAAAGAGCTGGTGGCGCATCAGATCCATGAAAAAAGTGATCGTTCCAAAGGGCCGATGGTTGAGGTCAACTGCGCTGCGATCCCAGCCGAATTGATTGAAAGTGAGCTCTTCGGCCACGAAAAAGGAGCCTTTACTTCGGCAGTGAAGCAGCGCAAAGGAAAATTTGAGCTTGCCCAGGGAGGAACCTTGTTTATGGATGAGATCGGCGACATGAGCCTTGGTGCGCAGAGCAAGGTTTTGCGGACCTTGCAGGAAAACAAGATCACGCGTGTAGGTGGTGACAAGGAGATCAAGGTGGATGTTCGGGTCATTGCTGCGACGAATAAGGATTTGACTGAGGAGATCAGGGAAGGGCGTTTTCGGGAGGACCTTTACCACCGATTGAGTGTCATCCTGATCAAAGTGCCCAGCCTGAACGACCGGGCCGGTGATATTTCCCTGTTGGCCAACTATTTTCTCGGTCAGATTGCTCAGGAACAGGGGACTGCGAAGAAAACATTCGTGCCGCAGGCACTTGAGGCCTTGAAAAACATCAACTGGACCGGCAATATCCGGGAACTGCGTAATGTGGTGGAGCGACTCACCATCCTCTGCGGGCAAGAGATCACCGAGCAGGATGTAAGGCTCTATGCGAGCAAATAGTTGCTATCTTTGGCTACCCAAATTGCGAATGCAAATATCCACATGGTGAACATTACGCTTTCGGATGGATCGGTCCGTAGTTTTGACAGACCTGTGAGTGCATACGACGTAGCTAAGGACATCAGTCACGCCCTGGCACGTCATGCTATATCAGCCGAAGTGAACGGTACGACGGTGGAAGTGAACGACCTGATCACGGGGGACAGCACCTTGAAACTGTTTACCTGGGACGATCCTGAAGGGAAGAAAGCATTTTGGCACTCTTCGGCCCATGTGTTGGCCCAGGCTCTGGAGAGGATGTATCCGGGCATAAAACTGACCATTGGGCCGGCCATTGACAACGGATTTTATTACGACGTAGATCTCGGTGACCGGAGCATTTCTGACAGGGATTTCCCTGCCTTGGAAAAGTTAATGCTGGAGTTGGCCCGTCAGAAAGCGGATTTCAAAATGCGTTCCGTTTCTAAAAAGGATGCTCTGGGCTTTTATGAAGGAAGGGGGAATGAGTTTAAGGTGGAGTTGGTAGGGAATCTGGAAGATGGAACCATTACGTTTTGTGATCACAGTGATTTTACTGATCTGTGTCGCGGAGGACATATCCCGAATACGGGACTCATCAAGGCCGTGAAGATCCTGAATGTGGCCGGGGCTTACTGGCGAGGGGATGAGAGCAAGCCACAGCTGACCCGGATCTACGGGGTGAGCTTTCCAAGGCAAAAGATGTTGGCAGAGCACCTGGAACTGCTGGAAGAGGCAAAGAAGCGGGACCATCGAAAGCTGGGTAGGGAACTGGGTTTATTTACTTTTAGCCAGAAGGTCGGGCAGGGGCTTCCGCTTTGGTTGCCCAGGGGAGCTGCACTGCGGGAGCGATTGGAGCAGTTCCTGAAGAAGGCACAGAAAACCGCTGGTTACCAGCCGGTGATTACACCGCATATTGGAAATAAGGCATTATACATGACCAGCGGTCATTTCATGAAATACGGGAAAGACAGTTTTCAGCCGATCGAAACGCCGCAGGAAGGAGAAGTGTACTTCCTGAAGCCGATGAACTGTCCGCATCACTGCGAGATCTACAAATCGGAACCGCGTAGCTATAAAGACCTGCCGATCCGATACGCTGAATTCGGAACCGTTTATCGTTATGAGCAAAGTGGGGAGTTACATGGCCTGACCCGCGTTCGTGGATTTACGCAGGACGACGCGCACTTGTTTTGCACACCGCATCAGCTGAAGGACGAGTTCAAGAAGGTAATTGACCTGGTTCTATATGTGTTTACGGCCCTGGGATTCGAGGACTTCACTACGCAGATCTCACTGCGCGATCCGGATGATCCCGGCAAATACATCGGCAGCACTGAAAACTGGGAAAAGGCAGAGCAAGCGATCATTGAAGCAACGGAGGAAAAAGGATTAAAAACGGTGACCGAATACGGTGAAGCAGCGTTCTACGGCCCTAAGCTTGACTTCATAGTGAAAGATGCATTGGGCCGCTCCTGGCAGCTCGGTACGATTCAGGTGGACTACAACCTTCCGGAGCGGTTTGAACTGGAATATAAGGGAAGTGATAATGAGTGGCACCGTCCGGTGATGATCCACCGGGCTCCTTTTGGGTCCATGGAACGCTTTGTTGCGGTACTCATTGAGCACTGTAATGGAAACTTTCCGCTCTGGCTAAACCCTGAGCAAGTGATCATTCTCCCGATCAGTGAAAAATACGTTGAATACGCATACAAAGTTGAGCGTGAGCTAAAAAATTACGATATTCGCGCCCTCATTGATGAACGCAATGAAAAAACCAGTCGGAAGATCCGGGACGCGGAAGTCAGCAAGATCCCGTACATGGTGATCGTGGGCGAAAAGGAACAAAGGGCGGAAACCATTTCCGTTCGGAAACATGGCGAGGGAGACCTGGGCTTTATGGAGCTCGCGGAATTTGCAGGTCAATTGACGAACGAGGCGAATGCCATGATCAAGGAATTTATTAACTAAAAGGGGGTAAGTCATAGCTATTCGTAGAAGAAGAGGTGGAAGACCTCAGCACCAACGCGAAGAAGATCCTCATAAGATCAACCACAAAATTACTGCGCTGCAGGTTCGCTTAGTCGGTGAGAATGTTGAACAGGGAGTTTATACGATTGATCGGGCCTTAAGAATGGCCGAAGATCGGGGATTGGACTTGGTTGAAATATCCGAAAAGGCTGATCCTCCCGTAGCTAAGATCATTGACTATAAGAAGTTTCTGTATGATCAAAAGAAGAGAAGGAAGCAGATCAAGTCGAATGCGCAGAAGGTGGTGCTCAAGGAGATCCGGTTCGGACCAAATACCGACGAGCATGACTACGAGTTCAAGCTCAGACATGCCCGCAAGTTTTTGGAAGATGGTGCTAAGTTGAAGGTCTTTGTTTTCTTTAAGGGACGTACTATTCTTTTCAAGGATAAAGGTGAGATCTTGTTATTGCGTCTGGCGCAGGAACTCGAAGACATCGGCAAGGTGGAGCAACTTCCGAAATTGGAAGGTAAGCGGATGATCATGCGGATAGCTCCCAAAGCAAAAAAGAAATAATTAAGAAAATCTAAAAACAGGAAGCAATGCCTAAGATGAAGACGAAATCCAGTGCCAAGAAGCGATTCAAGATGACGGGAACTGGTAAGATCAAGCGCAAGCATGCTTTCAAGAACCACATCCTAACTAAGAAAGGGACCAAGCAGAAGCGTAATTTAACGAAGTCTGGCTTGGTACATAAGTCTGATACGAACTCTGTAAAAGAACAGTTGAACCTGAAATAGCAAGCCAAAAAAGAAGCAATAACCCCTGCTCTTAGTCAAAAGTTCGCACAGCGACACTAAGCGCAAAAAACCATTAAAAAAATGCCCAGATCGGTAAATTCAGTGGCTTCCCGCGCAAGACGTAAAAAAGTCTTGAAGCAGGCCAAAGGATACTGGGGACGTGGAAAAAACGTCTACAGAGTTGCGAAGAGTAAAGTCGAAAAAGGTATGCAGTACGCGTACCGCGACCGTAAGACCAGGAAACGCAATTTCCGTTCACTTTGGATCCAACGCATTAACGCTGGTGTTCGGGAGCACGGTATGAGCTACTCCGAATTCATGGGTAAAGTGAATGAAAAAGGGATTGAATTGAATCGCAAAGTGTTGGCTGACTTGGCCATGAACCACCCGGAAGCGTTTAAAGCGATCGTAAGGAAAGTGAAAAAGTAATCGTCCTGAACCGAAACACGGCAAAGGAGTGGGTTTGCCTCTTTTTTATTGCCCCAGGTTGAAAATACGCTTGTAAGATCGGTTTGAGTGAGACATTTCCATCGAATTCGTAAAGGTGTTCGCCTTTATCGTTAAACAGGACCGAAAAGGGTGCTCCCACTATAATTCGCAAGACCATGACCACACCGATTCCTGCCGTACAAAGCCCTTCGGATCGTGTGTTCCTGGTCGCAACATCTATCGTCACTTTTTTCCTGTTCTTCATTGACGAGGGCTACTGCGATCTTCGATGGATGAAGTCGTGGGGTAACTGGGTCATGTTTGGAATCTACGGAGCCTTTATATACACGGGGCAATGGGTACTAACTCGTTTGGCCTGGCGTTTTAACCGGGGTTATTCCGCCTACATCTTCGGCATTGCCCTTGGAACTTTGTTGGGTGCCGGGCTGTTGATCCTGCTTCTCCTGGCACAAGTCAATATCCTGGCAGCATTCATTTTTATCCCGTGAACACGAAAGCAGTAACTGACCATATCATTCAATGGCTAAGGGAATACGCAGCAAAAGCCCATAGTAAAGGATTTGTGATCGGTGTTAGCGGAGGAATTGATTCCGCCACTGCCTCAACCCTGGCGGCGCGTACGGGGTTGCCTTTGATTTGTGTTGAGATGCCTATCCACCAGGCTCAGAACCAGGTTACGCGGGCTTCGAACCACATCAGCTGGTTAAAGGAAAACTTTTTAAACGTTTCCTCGGTGGAAGTGGAACTGACCCACATATTTGATGCTTTTGCAAGGGCTCTTCCGCCCGTGAAGGGCGAAAAGGACAGGCATGAACACTCGTTGGTCAATACGCGGGCCCGATTTCGCATGACCACTCTTTACTATTTTGCTGCCCTGCATAGTTATCTGGTCGTTGGAACAGGAAATAAGATAGAGGACTTTGGGATTGGTTTTTATACAAAATACGGTGATGGCGGCGTGGATCTTTCACCGATCGCGGATCTGGCTAAAACGGAAGTGTATGCGATTGCTGCTGCACTTGGTGTCAATCAGGAGATCCTGGATGCCCCACCAACGGATGGACTCTGGGGTGATGATCGGACCGATGAAGATCAACTCGCAGCCAGCTACCCGGAACTTGAGTGGGCCATGGGATTTGATGGAGATGAAGGTACCTTAACGGATCGTGAGTGTGAGGTATTATTGATCTACCGCCGGTTGAATCGCGCGAACCAACACAAAATGAACCCTATTCCGGTTTGTAAGATCCCGGCAGCATTGAAGTAACCTCAGAAAGTGACATGCTGCCGTGAGGTTTTTTTTCTTTTGGCCATGCCACTCCACAAGGTTTCCCAATCATTAGCGTACTTCTCCACGGAGAATGCCTCACAACTCATTAAAGCATGGAGCGACATGCAGCGGTATTCCTTCTCTGACATATTGCGAATGGCGATGATCCGATCAATCAGATGCTGCTTGCCGTGAATAAAATAACCATTTTTTTCGTTGACCAGGAAAGATAAATTCTCGCCCCAGGGGGTTGCCAGAACCGGCACGCCCATCTGCATATATTGCTTGAGTTTGAAGGCCGATTTACAGCGGTGTAGCTCGGAAAACCACAGTGTGGCTAATCCAATATCCCAGCTTCTGATGGTAGAACGAATGACTTGCTCATTAAGCCAATCGGTTTTTACTGGTATGTCAACACGGACATTTGTGTTTGCAAAGGTGTTGACTAGCTGTGTTCGGTCTTCGTCTGTCTGTACTCCGAGCAGGTTCAATGTAACAGAAAAGGGCAAGCGGATAAGTGCGGGACATACGAGGGTTTCAAAGATGCGTTGGTGATCTCCGCCATAAAACCCGATCCAGCCTATTCTTAGGGTACTGTTCCTCTTTCTCGGCTTAACAGAGGTTTTTTCTATCGGGGAGGTCAGTAAAGACACCCGATCATTCCACTGACTGGCATATTGGACCAGGCCGTGGCTTCCGACAGTAACTGCCTTACAGGATTTGATAAACCGAAGGATGAACCGATCTGGTCGCTCCAAATAGTCTGCGTCGTCCAAATCGTAGATCGTATTCGATTTGAACATGGCCAGGATCCAAAGCAGGTGGGCGTAAATAAACTGTGAATGAACACGTTGGATCACAATGAGATCACGACTTTCATTCGACCACAGGGCGGACCATAAGGCTTTGATGAATTGAAAGATCCTCGGGACCGAATATCCGGGATACACGAACTCCACCAAGATGTCGGATGACCTGTCTGCCCAATACCTGAATAGTTGGATTCCCCGGTAGCGTACGCTTGGGGACTGAGGCCCATAAAAAGAGAACCAGTAAACACGTTTCATTCGCGACCTTCCTATAGTGCTTTAAGGGAGGTTCAGAAACAGGCAGGTTCCCTTATCTGACCACCCAGGTATTGTTTCCTTTGAGCAGGGCATCCAGATCGCCATTTCCGGTGGTTTCCACGTGGTACTTCAGTTGCTCGTTCAAAGCTTCGTCGTAGGTGAACCGATCTTCTTCATAGAAGATCCCGAATGGGCGGGGGAAGTTGCCTTCCACGTCCGGATCATTAAAAAAGCGAACAAGGATATCTGCCTTAATACGATCCCTGGGGTCGTGGATCCAAAGGTCGTTCTCTGCTACGTCCCTGAGGTTGACCATTTTTGGCTTATATCCGTCCAGCACAATTCCCTTATCGCGCTCTTCGCCATAGATCAATGGCTGACCATTTTCGAGCATGATGGTGTTGTTGAGTCTGGTCTCTTTGTCGCTAAAGAGTTCAAATGCCCCGTCATTGAAGACGTTACAATTCTGGTAGATCTCGATCATAGATGCTCCCTTGTGCTCATTAGCCCGTTTCAGGATCTTGCGCAGGTGGATTGGATCGCGGTCAAGAGACCGCGCTACAAAAGTCGCATCAGCTCCCATGCTCAGCGCGAGTGGATTGAATGGGTGATCAACCGAACCCAGCGGGGTACTCCTGGTACGCTTCCCGAGCTCAGAGGTTGGCGAATACTGTCCTTTGGTAAGGCCATAGATCTGGTTGTTAAACAACAAAATATTCACGTCGAAATTCCGACGGAGCAGGTGGATCATATGATTTCCGCCGATTGACAGGGAATCCCCGTCACCTGTGACGATCCATACGCTCAGTTCGGGTCGTGTTGCCTTTAGTCCGCTCGATATGGCCATAGCCCGGCCGTGGATTGAGTGCATCCCATAGGTATTCATGTAATATGGAAATCGGCTACTACATCCGATTCCCGAGATGAAGACGATATCTTCACGTTTTACACCGATATCCGGTATGACATTTTGAACCTGCTTCAGGATGGAATAATCGCCACAACCCGGACACCAACGAACATCCTGGTCTGTTTTGAGATCTTTCACCGTAAAAGGAGCCGGATTTTTTTTTGTGGTCATAACGGATAGATTTCGGCAATCTTGTTTTTAATTTCTGCTGCGGTGAAAGGGATCCCCTTTGTTTTGGAAAAGGGAGTGGCATGGATCAGAAAACGATCCCGGATAATTCGGATCAGCTGTCCGTTGTTCATCTCGGGAATCAACACCTTGTCAAAATGGCTGATGATCTGTTCCAGATTTTTCGGGAATGGGTTGAGATAACGCAGGTGGGCATGTCCCACCTCATATCCTTCGGCGATCAATTCCCTGAGGGCTGTTTTGATGGCTCCATAGGTAGATCCCCAGCCCAGGACGAGGACCTTTCCGGCCGTGAGGCCGTTATCGATTTCCTGTTCAGGAAGATAATCCGCGATCTTTTCGATCCTGGCCTGACGCATGCGGGTCATGAACTGGTGGTTATCGGGATCATAACTCACGTTTCCGGTTTCGTGTTCCTTTTCGAGACCGCCGATCCGATGCTCAAGGCCGCGTGTGCCCGGAATGGCCCATTCGCGCACCAGTTTTTCATCGCGCTTGTACGGCAGGAATTCCTCGTTTTCCTTCGCCTTGGCAAATACCGGTTTGATCTCGGTCAGATCGCTGGAAGCCGGATACATCCAAGGTTCAGAGCCGTTGGCCAGGTAACCGTCGCTCATAAAGAAGACGGGTGTCATATGTTCCACTGCGATCCGAACTGCTTCGTACACCGTGTGGAAGCAATCGCCCGGAGTTCGTGCGGCAAGTACCGGAATGGGAGCTTCGCCGTTCCGGCCATAGATTGCCTGCATCAGGTCGGCTTGTTCCGTTTTGGTAGGCAGCCCGGTTGAAGGCCCTCCACGTTGAACATTCACCACAAGGAGCGGGAGTTCGAGCATGATAGCCAATCCCAGAGCCTCAGTCTTGAGCGCGATCCCCGGTCCTGAAGAAGCCGTTACGCCGAGGTGGCCGCCAAAGCTGGCACCGATGGCCGAACAGATCCCGGCAATTTCATCTTCTGCCTGGAAGGTGCGTACGCCAAAGTTTTTGTGTTTCGATAGCTCATGCAGAATGTCGGAGGCCGGGGTAATCGGATATCCGCCATAAAAAACATCAAGTCCGGCTTTTCGTCCAGCTGCGATGATCCCAATCGCAGTGGCCTGATTTCCCATGATATTTCGGTAATTACCCGGAGGCATTTTAGCCGGGCGCACCTCAAACCGGTTACTGAAGGTTTCACTCGTTTCACCGAAGGCATAGCCGGCTTTGAGCACGGCGATATTGGCTTTCGCTAGTTCGGGAAGCTTTTTTCCGAACCTGCCTTGAATGAAGTCGATCGTTACGTCCAACTTGCGGTTATACATCCAGTATACGAATCCCAGCACGAACATATTTTTGGAGCGATCCTTTTCCTTTATGCCGAGCTTGGTATTCCTAAGGCAATCACGTGTCAATTTCGTTATATCCATCTGCACGACATTCAGGTCGTCCAGCGTTCCGTCTGTGATCGGGTTTTCTTCCGGTCCATAGCCGGCCAGCTGCAGGTTCCGCTTACCGAATCCGGAGATATTGAGAATGACCGAACCGCGTGGTTTCAATCGCTCCAGATTCTTTTTTAGGGCAGCGGCATTCATGACCACGAGTACGTCGCACTCATCGCCCGGGGTATAGATATCGGTACTGCCAAAGTTGATCTGGAATCCGGAAACGCCGGCCATCCTTCCGATCGGAGCGCGAATTTCGGCCGGAAAATCCGGGAACGTACTGAGGTCGTTACCGTACAAAGCTGCCGTGTCAGAGAACTGGCTTCCGGTCAATTGGATCCCATCTCCCGAGTCACCTGCAAAAAGGATGGTGACCTTGTCTAGCTCTTGCGGCGTAATGCTCATTTTAAGCTATTGGGTGTTTGTCCTACTTCCAGGACTTCTGTAATTTCCGAGGCATGGCGCTTAACGATCATTTCGATCCCATTCTTCAGGGTCATTTGGTTCACCGAGCAATCGACACAGGATCCGTGCAACTTCACTTTTACCACCTTATCGTCCGTGATTTCGATCAGACTGATGCCTCCGCCATCCGAGGCTAAAAATGGCCGGATCTCTTCAAGGGCAGCTTCAACCCGCAGGGTCAGATCATTCGGTTTCCCCATTGTTTAATTTCCTACGGCCGGGCATCCGGCCAGATTGGTGATTTCCACCTTTTGCGTGGGCGAAAGTTTTTTATTGCGTTCAACCAGTTGCTTCACCATATTGCGCGTGGCATTGATGAAGGCGTCTGCGGCCGGAGTTCCTTTTTGCAGCACTGTGGGGCGACCCACATCGCCGGCTTCCCGGATTGATTGCACAAGCGGAATTTCGCCGAGGAAGGGCACGCTCAGATCCTCCGCTAAATTTCGGGCACCATTCTTTCCAAAAATGTAATACAGGCTACCGGGCAGCTCTTCTGGAGCAAAATAACTCATATTCTCCACGATCCCAAGTATCGGCACATTGATCGCATCCATCCTGAACATGCCGACCCCTTTACGCGCATCGGCCAGCGCGATATTCTGGGGTGTGCTCACGATCACAGCTCCGGTCACCGGAACAGCCTGCACGAGGCTCAAATGAATATCGCCCGTCCCGGGCGGAAGATCGATCAGCAGGAAATCCAGATCACCCCAATGGGCATCTTTTATGAGCTGATCCAAGGCTTTTGAAGCCATGGGCCCGCGCCATACAATGGCCTGATCCGCCCCGGCAAAGAACCCGATCGAAAGGATCCGGACCCCATGGCTTTCTACCGGTTCCATAAGGCTGCGTCCGTTCACCGTTACCGACCTGGGCCGGGCAAATTCCACATCAAACATCACGGGCATGGACGGGCCGTAAATATCGGCATCAACCAATCCAACCCTGAATCCCATATCAGCCAGGGCCACCGCTATATTCGCCGTTACGGTTGATTTGCCGACCCCACCTTTTCCTGAGGCCACGGCGATCACATTCCTGATCCCGGGGATTTCCGGGCCCTTGATCCCAGGCTGCTTTTCCGGGGCATCCACCCGGATGTTCACCCGAACCACGGCTTTTTCGTACAGCTCATCGTGGATCAATTTCATGATGTCCACTTCGAGTTTCTTCTTCACGTGCAAGGCTGGTGTGGTAATGGTCAGGTCTACGTCAACCTCTTCCCCAAAAACCTGTACATTTTGCAATGCGCCCGATTCCACGAGGTTGGTCCCGATGCCCGGGGTGGTTATTTTATGGAGTACCCGAATGACTTTTTCCCTGGTCAGTTTCATACTCTTGCAAAGATACTTTATTTATATCCGTTCCAGATTCGACTCATCCGGCAACTCGATAGCCGGATCCCAGAAGTGCTGTTCAAATCGCTGTACCTGATCGTCAATCACCTCCACTCCCTCTCTCTCCAGTAGCTGTTCCATCACATGGGCTCCGATGAAATGGTGTTTTCCGGTGAGCAGTCCCTTTCGGTTCACGACCCGATGGGCGGGAACGTCTTTTCCGTGCGAGGCGTTCATAGCCCATCCGACCATGCGGGCCGATTGGGCTGTGCCGAGGTATTGGGCAATGGCTCCATAGCTGGTGACGCGTCCTTCCGGAATGCGTCTGACGACGCGATAAACACGCTGGAAGAAATCAGCACTTTCCTGGCTCACCGAGTTGGAATTTCAGGTACGTAATGGCTTTACCCTGTTCCAGCCATTTTTGTTCATAATAGGTTTGGATGTCAAGGATAGGATTGCGCTGCGGATTCCGATAGATGTCGTGGTTCGATTCCAGGATCGGCCAGTTCCGGGCTTCAAGGAGTCCGAGCGTATATCCGTGCAGGAACTCACTGTCTGATTTCAAGTGAATGATCCCATTGGGATCCAGGATATTTCCATAGCGCTCCAGGAACAGTGGATGGGTCAGACGATGTTTGGCCTGTCGGTACTTGATATGCGGATCTGGAAAGGTGATCCAGATCTCCGACACCTCCTGCGGTCCGAAGCATTGTTCGATCAGCTCAATTTGCGTCCGCAGGAATCCGACATTATCGAGCCCTTCTTCCCTTGCTGTTTTTGCACCGCGCCAGATGCGGGCCCCTTTGATGTCTACACCGACGAAGTTTGCATCGCGCCGCAGGCGCCCCATATGCACAGTGTAATCGCCATGACCGCAGCCCAGTTCCAGTATCAGCGGCCGGTTGTTCCGGAAAAATTTGGCGTTCCAAAGCCCCCTGAGCCCGAAGCCTTTCCTGATCTCATTGTACGTGGGCTGCACCACATGCCCGAAGCCCTCCATTTCAGCAAAACGCTGTAATTTATTCCTTCTCACCGCTTTATTTTTGTAAAGATAGCGGTAAGAATTAATTTTTGCTTAATCCTGAGAGTTCGACTTTGTAAGGGTTTTACGTTTAAATTCACTACCTGTGCGTTCGAAAAGAATTTTGGTTTGCCCGCTGAATTGGGGGCTGGGGCATGCCACGCGTTGCATTCCTGTTATCAAGGCCCTGCGGGCCGAAGGGTTCACGCCGGTCATTGGGACCAGTGGACGAGCGTTGTACCTGTTGCAGCAGGAGTTTCCGGAACTCGGGTTCATTCACTTGCCGGATTACCAGATCACGTATCAGAAACGGGGATCGTTCACGCTGAAGATCCTCACGAATGCGCCAACGATCATAAAGAAGATCCAGGAGGAACAGGCGCATTTGAGGGAGTTGGTGCGAACCGGGAAGATTGACGGGGTGATCAGTGACAACCGTTTCGGATTATACTCCGGGGAAGTGCCGACGGTGTTCATGACCCACCAGGTGATGATCAAGGCTCCGGCCGGGGAGAAGATCCTGTTCCGGTTCAATAAGTCCTTTATTGAGAAATTCGATGAGTGTTGGATCCCGGATTTCGAAGGGCCTGAGAATCTCAGCGGGGAGCTGGCACACCGATTTCCAAGGTCATTCAACTACAGGTATATTGGCCCGCTGAGTCGTTTCGCGCCGCGAGGCGCCAATCCGGATCCCCGGTATCAGGTGCTTGCTCTGATCTCGGGGCCAGAACCGCAGCGGTCAATGTTTGAGGAGATCGTCATGCGACAAATGAAGGAGTTGGGATTGCGCGGGGTGATCGTGCGGGGAATCACGGAGCGGCAGAAGATAGAGGAGCACGCTGGGATCCGGTTTTACAACTACTGTACGAGCGATGATCTGGAGGAGCTGATCTACCAGTCAGAGCTGGTGGTGAGCCGGTCTGGATATACGACCATTATGGATCTGTGTGTGTCGGGAAAGAAAGCGGTTTTTTGTCCGACCCCAGGTCAGACCGAGCAGGAATATCTGGCACGGGAGCTCGATAAAAAAGGACTGGTTCCGCATTTTGAGCAAAATAAATTCGATTTGCGGGAGGCCATGATCAAAAGCATGGATTATGCCGGACTGCCGCGGTTCGATATGGAGCAGCGGGATTGGACCGGTTTGTTTACGCTTTTTTCAGGGTAAAGGAAAAGGTGGACCCCAGACCGGGCTTGCTTCGGACTGTGATCGTTTGTTTGTGGGCTTCGATGATGTGCCTTACGATGGCAAGACCTAATCCGGTTCCACCCTGTTCCCGTGAACGGCTTTTGTCGACCCGGTAGAATCGCTCGAAAAGCCGCGGAAGATCATCTTCCGGGATCCCTAGACCGTTGTCTGATATTTCCACCATCCAGTGCTTCCCCATATCGGTAAAAGCGATCTCCACCCATCCGCCCTGGCCGATGGAGTAGTTGATCCCGTTAACGGTTAGATTGGTAAAAACCTGTTTCACGCTTTCGACATCACACAGAACCCTGATGGGACGCTGAGCCTTATTCCTAAATCTGATGTCAACCCCGCGTTTTTTTGCTTTCAGTTCCAGCGTGTCTATAACCTCCTGAGCAATTTCCACCACGTCAGCGGATACAAAATTCATTTGCAGGGCACCGGCCTCAAGTTTGGCGATCGTCTCGAGATCGTGGACCAGTCGGATCATCCGCTCTACACTTTTGTTAGCCCGAAGGAGGTAGGCTCTGTTGATCTCTTCGTCCTCCAGAGCACCATCAAGCAGGGTTAAAATATACCCCTGAATATTAAATATAGGAGTTTTGAGTTCATGTGATACGTTGCCGATGAATTCCTTGCGGTATGATTCGCGAACCTTCAGCTGCGCAATTTCCTTTCTTTGTTTTTCGGCCCATTCGGATACTTCCCGACTCACTTCATCCAGGTCTGAGGTCACTTCTTCATATTCAAAATCTCTCGTGCGGATGGCGTGAATGCTTTTGTATAGCAGTTTGACCTTGCGGTAAATGAATCGATAGATCGCATAGCGAAAAATGAGAAAACCCACCAGGAAACTGACCCCGGTGACAATGGCATCCACCACCCACCCAACCTTCATATCGGTAATCCGATGAGTCAGCCAAAAACTGAATAAAACGGAAATACTGGTGATCAGGCTCGTAAAAAGAGCGAGTTGCTCAGGCTTGTCAAAACGCATCAGGCTTCAAACTTATAGCCTACGCCCTTTATGGTTTTGATGTATCCTTCTCCGATCTTTTCACGGAGTTTGCGAATGTGCACGTCAATGGTACGACCTCCGACGATCACTTCACTCCCCCAGATCCTATCGAGGATCTCATCCCGGTTAAATACCTTGCCCGGGCGACTGGCCAACAGACTTAAAAGCTCGAATTCCTTACGCGGAAGATCAATTCGTTCACCTTCCCTGGTAACCTGATATTTCTCCTTGTCAATGTGCAGGTCTGAAACCTCAATAAGGGATTCCAGTTCCATCTTGGATCCCAACCTACGAAGTAAGGCACCCACACGGCTCACCAATACTTTTGGCTTTATGGGCTTGGTGATGTAGTCATCCGCACCGGCATTAAATCCGGCTACCTGACTATAATCTTCTCCCCGGGCGGTCAAAAAGGCAATCAGGGAATGACTGGTCTCCGGCGTGTTTCGCAAGACATCACAGACTTCAATACCGTCCATGCCCGGCATCATCACATCCAGAATGATCAATTGGGGCAGTTCTTTTTTTGCCAGCTCAACTGCCTCCTGACCATTGTTCGAAGTGATGACCGTGTACCCTTCCTTACGAAGATTATAACCGATGAATTCGAGGATGTCTTCCTCATCATCAACCAACAGGATCTTATGAGCATGTGGACTCATACGGTGCTTATTGGGCAGCAAAGTTAACTATAAAATCAAGCCGCCTTGAATATTAATCAAAGGATAACAGCCTTAACTCAAGTGTAACAAGGCGTTAACGGTACACTTACCTGAACAATATTCCTTTGCAAAAAATCATGGAGCATGCGCAAGTTGCAGGTTTTGATGTGTTTGATCCTTTCAGCCCTCCCTTCCATGAATACTTTTGGACAGGGCACTGGGATAATCCAGGGTACCATACTGGACGGAGCCAATAACAATGAACCCATGGCCTTTGCCAATGTAATCACGGTCAGATCAAACCTGGGATCCACAACCGACTTTAATGGGAACTACCACTTCACCATTCCGGCAGGAACCTATGATGTGGTCATTTCCTTCATTGGATACAATGTGGATACCATTCGCGGAGTCAGCGTTTTCGCCGGAGAAACCACTACGCTAGATCACACGTTGAATCAGGGATCCCTAGCACTTACAACCGTTAATATCGTTGAAAAAGCGAACAAAGAGTCTGAGGCGCAACTTCTTTTAGAGCGCAAGGATGCTTCCGGGATCGTACAAAATATCGGTGCTCAAAAATTGAAGGAAACGGGATCGGGTGATGTTGCTGCCGGACTGGGCAGAGTCGCCGGTATTTCGGTAGTGGGAGGCCAGAACG
This sequence comes from Flavobacteriales bacterium, assembly GCA_965262845.1. GTDB lineage: Bacteria > Bacteroidota > Bacteroidia > Flavobacteriales > ECT2AJA-044 > ECT2AJA-044. Next base: position 372,239 of record CBDHFX010000001.1, on the reverse strand, counting down.
TTTTCGTTCGCGGTATGGGAGACCGCTATAACAGCGCCTATTTGAACGGAATGCCTATTGCCTCTCCGGATCCGGACCTGAAAGTGATCCCGCTGAATATTTTCCGGACCGCCATTGTGCAGAACCTGAACGTTCAGAAGGCATTTGAAGTACCACTTTACGGTGATTTTGCCGGTGGTGCGATCAATATCGCTACGAAGGATTATCCAACCGAACCCCTGTTCGAAGTTCGTTTGGGAGCGGGGATCAACACTCAGCGAAACGGAGGAAAATTCAATACCTATCAGGGAGGGAGCCTGGACTACTGGGGCTTTGATGATGGAACCCGTGCATATCCGGAAGCCTTGCGATCAAATGACTTTTACGACAGCCGCAATAATGGGTCATACGATGAATTCCCATACCAGTTTGATCGTCATACAGTAACAACACCGATCAACACCGCATTTGGCTTAACCGGTGGGAACTACTTTAGGAAAGATGAAAAGGAAAGCGCTTTTGGGTTTCTTATCTCTTTGGATCACAGAAACAGGGCTTCCTATCAACCAGGGATCTATCGCCTGGTAAATCGTCAGAATGATTTCCAAATCGACTACGATGTGCAATCCTGGCAAACAGAGACCAACACTTCTGCCCTGGCCAATGCTATTTATGAGCTTGATCGCAACAACAAAATCACGTATAATTTCTTATTCGTGAATTTGAGTACTGATGATTTCCGCGAAACGGGAGATAAAAAAGGGTTTCACTTTGACTATGCATCTCCCATTTTCACCCGTCGTTATACATTCCGTCAGAATGGCCTTTTGGTAAATCAGATCTTTGGAGAGCATGAATTCGGAGATTGGAAGATCCGCTGGGACGGATCGTGGAACCGTGCGACTTCAACGGATCCGGATCGTCGTCAGTTTGTATACCTTCGGCAAGGGGATAGCTTCCTGATCAATACACTTGACTTCAACGAAAACCATCGTTTTTATTCTGAACTGGAAGAAAACGAGTATAATGTCCGTTTGATGGCGACCTACTACATCAAAACAGGTGCTGACGGCGCCTCCCTTTGGGATGTCACCGTTGGAGCCGAATTAAAACGCAAAAATCGCGCATTCGACTATTGGCAGGTTAATATTGACTTCCGTGAGTATGTGCAGTCAGACGGTGAAACAGCTGATCCGGACAACATGGAAGCAATCATCACGGCGGAGAATTTCAGGGATGGAAAAGTTGCGTATCGTGAAATCGGGGGGGAGGGTTCCTTCTACGAGGCAAACCTCAATATAAACTCCTGTTATGCTCAAACCAGTGGACGACTCGGATTGCGAACGAAAGGAATGATCGGGCTTCGTATCGAAGACGGATTACAAACCCTGGACTACCGTGATCAGGTTCAACCAACGATCCCAAAGCAGGAAAAACTGAATCAAATCGCCCTGATGCCTGCTGCCTCAGTTAAGTATGATGTGGGTGAAAAAAGTGCTATCCGAGCCAGTGCTTCCCGCACCATTTCCCGTCCTGCATACCGTGAGGTTGGGCCCTTCCAGTACATTGAGTTCTTTGCGGGTCGTCAAAGTAAGGGTAATCCGGAATTGAGGAACGGATCCAGCTACAACATGGATCTTCGATTTGAAACATATCCAAAACCCGCAAGCCTTACTGCTGTTACGCTCTTTTGGAAATATCTTGAGAGCCCGATTGAACGTGTCCTTATTGCCACAGCATCCGGGCAGCTCGAATCCTTTATCAACACAGAGAGTGCCATTGTACATGGTGTTGAGTTCGAATATATCCAAAACCTAAGCCGGTGGTTTGGAGAAAAAACCGTCTGGAAAAACTTCAGTTTAACTTTTAATGCCTCTGCTATGTACACCGATGTGACTATTAACAAGGAGGCTACCGTAGAAGGTTCTTCTGTGATCTCAACCAACGTCCGGCGTCCGCTTCAGGGGGCTTCACCGTACCTCATCAATGCCGATCTGACCTATATGAAGCGTTACGGAAGGCACGACGAGAAGAAAACAACGGTAACACTCAGCTATAACGTCTTTGGCCCCCGGATCTTTTCAGCCGGTGCTCAGGGAATCGGAGATATCTACGAGCGTCCGGTAAATATGCTCAATCTCTCATGGCGCAATCAAATAAGCAGGCGTTGGTCTGTGAATTTATATGCCAGAAACCTTTTGAATCCTGAAGTGATACAGGAGCAGAGATCGGATCCAGGCTTAGGGAATGCGCGTCCTGTAGTTGTAAACCAGTACCGTCAGGGAATTGATTTCAGTATGTCGCTTACATACAGTATATTGTAATACAACCAAAGAATGACTTAAGCAGGCGTTTCAATGAAATGTTATAACTTTATCGCAGAAAAACAACTTCTAAGCCTGTATGAGCGGAAAGATTTCCAGGAAAAGAGCCTGTTGGACGATATTGCCTGTATGGTTTTTCTTTTCCACATCGGTTTTCTATGCCGTATTTCTTACCATTTTCATTTACGACGGGCAAGTTCTTCGAATTCCGCGTACCCTTCTTTTCGCAATGTTGTGTGGATTGGTCAATTTGGCTCTACCTGCTTATTTTATAAGTAGTTACTTCAAGAAAAACTGATTAGCCGCTCCTCAAGAACGGTCTGCTCGTTTGTTATCAACATAATAGGGCTGCGCCTTTTTACTTTTTGAGGTGTCAACCTGCATAGGCATGCAGATGGGCTGAGGTGGTCCCGGTCTCTGGGAAAATCGTTTATGACCAGGCAAATATGATCAACGATTTATCCAAAAAATCAGAAAGTGGCTTTCAGGAAGTGGACAATTAATACTGCAGTAATACAGCTCTCTCTTTCTTTAACAGATCCTTAAAGATGACTGAAACAGGTACGTTAGTAAGTGCTATAGTTTTGTCGCAGAAAAACAACCTTCTAAACCTGTAATACCAATGAAACAATTGAAGTTCAACCGGATGCTTGCAATTGCCCTGGCACTCGGTGTAACGTTGTCAGCTTGTAATGATGATGACGATGACAAGGGCGGTGGCGCAAAAGCTACCTACACCATTACTGATGTGACGGTAGGAGGTACGCCTTACAAGCAGATCGCTGGAAATATCAATCAAAATGTAACGCTCAAAGCCAGCAACAAATATTTGTTGAAAGACGGGGTTTTCGTGATGAAGGGATCTACTCTGACTGTTCCTGCCGGAACGAAAATCTATGGGGACAAAGATAACGGTGTTGACTTCCTTACCGTTAACCAGGGCGCTAAGATCATGGTAATGGGTGAAGCAGGTAACCCGGTGGTTATGTCTGCCTTGCAACAAGAAAAAGGCTCATTTGGCGGGTTGATCATCAACGGATACGGTGAGATCAACAACGGTTCCACTGCTACTGCTGAGTGTAACTCGGGCATCTATGGTGGAAGCGATAACTCTGATAACTCAGGAAAGATCAGCTACTTGCGTATTGAGTATGCAGGATTCATCTGTGCCACTGATGATGAGCTGAACGGGCTGACTTTAAATGCGGTTGGTTCCGGAACCAAAATTGATCATGTACAGTGCTTCAAAGGGGCTGATGATGGGATTGAGTGGTTTGGTGGAGCTGCTGAAGTAAAATACGCTATCTCTACCGGTAACGGTGACGACTCTTTTGACTGCACCCATGGATGGGCCGGGAAAGGACAGTTTTGGGTAGCCCACCAGGATAGTGAATCCGGAGACCGTGGATTCGAGTTTGATAATAACGGAGACGACAATTCCGCCCTTCCCTGGACAAATCCGACCATCTCTAATGTTACCCTGGTTGGAGAAGATGACGGTGATGCGGAAAACACCGGTATGCGTCTTCGTGAAGGTGCTAAATTCAAGATCAGGAACGCTTTGGTAACCAACTTCCCATATCACGGTATCCGCGTATCTGATGCCATCACTTTGGAACACGTTGACAATAACGAGGCCTTCGTTAGCCACTCAAGCGTATTCAACCTAGGTGGCGGTGGTGAAGCTTACCGTGATTGCCAGAAATTCGTTACCGACCACAACTGTGATGAAAATGCAGTTAACCTAACGAATGGATTCGTTGGAACCGTTTCAAGCTCATTTGATCCGGCCGGAACCTGGTTCTCTTCTGCTCCGTACCGCGGTGCCTGCAAAACTGATGGCAACTGGTGGAAAGGTGGATGGGCAAAAGATGTCAACGGCAACATTATCAACTAATCTACTCCCAAAAACAATAAAAAGGCGCTCATTGAACGGCCTTTTTTCGCCGTGATGCTTCATTTACGTTTACTATCTTCGCTACTTTAAAACTACTGTCATTCATGAAGAAGATCTATTCATATCTGTTCGTATCTCTTGTATGGCCCATCACTGCAGGAGCTATTGTGTACAACGTTGACCTGGGAGGACCTAATGGGAACACATTCAACCCCTCCAGTCTCACTATCAATGTCGGCGACACGGTCGTATGGAACAACCTGGGTGGGTTCCACAATGTGAACGGTACTACCATCACTTTCCCCGGTAACCCCATGTCCTTTGGGAATAGTTCGGCATCTGCTCCCTGGACCTATTTGTTTGTGTTCACAACCCCTGGTTTATACAATTATCAATGTGATCCGCATGCAGGACTTGGGATGACGGGCACCGTACAGGTGAATGCCACTACCTCCCCATCGGCCCTGAACCCAGGTGATATTGTTTTTGCAGGATTCCAATCTGATGCCCCCGACGGGTTTGCGATCATTGCCATGGTTGATCTTCCGCCAAACCTGGAAATCAAATTCACGGATCGCTCGTGGGGCCCAAGCTCTACCAATGGTGGCGCTTTTGATTGGTATAGCACAACGGCTGAAGACACCATGGTTTGGACAACTCCATCAACCGGAGTATCTGCCGGCACCTATGTACGCTTTGAAGATCCTTCATCCGGAACAGATGCCCTTATTTTTGGCGCTGGCGGTTCCACTCAAGGGTCTCTAAGCGGCATTTCCTCCTCGGGAGACAATATCTTCTGCTTTCTTGGGGATATGTCCAATCCCTTTTTCATCGGAGGGATCATGACGCCTCGTTCCAACAATATCAACCTCACATGGTTGACCTCAGGTCTGGCAGTATCTACGGAGTCGTATCTGCCACCACCTCTGATTGATGGTGTAGATGCCTTTGTCTTTGCCCCGGCACACGTAGACAATGGCTATTACAATTGCGCCGTATCCATGGCCGACACAGCAACCCTGCGCGCTGCCATATATAACCAGTCCAATTGGATCACGGACAATGATACCGCGGTTGCAGGTGCTTCAAACTGGCCCGCCTGTAACCTCACCTTTGGTTCGACTTCCTCCCTGAACGCAGGCGATATTGTTTTTGCAGGATTTCAATCTGATGCCCCCGACGGGTTTGCGATCATTGCCATGGTTGATCTTCCGCCAAACCTGGAAATCAAGTTCACGGATCGCTCGTGGGGCCCAAGCTCTACCAATGGTGGCGCTTTTGATTGGTATAGCACAACGGCTGAAGACACCATGGTTTGGACAACTCCATCAACCGGAGTATCTGCCGGCACCTATGTACGCTTTGAAGATCCTTCATCCGGAACAGATGCCCTTATTTTTGGCGCTGGCGGTTCCACTCAAGGGTCTCTAAGCGGCATTTCCTCCTCGGGAGACAATATCTTCTGCTTTCTTGGGGATATGTCCAATCCCTTTTTCATCGGAGGGATCATGACGCCTCGTTCCAACAATATCAACCTCACATGGTTGACCTCAGGTCTGGCAGTATCTACGGAGTCGTATCTGCCACCACCTCTGATTGATGGTGTAGATGCCTTTGTCTTTGCCCCGGCACACGTAGACAATGGCTATTACAATTGCGCCGTATCCATGGCCGACACAGCAACCCTGCGCGCTGCCATATATAACCAGTCCAATTGGATCACGGACAATGATACCGCGGTTGCAGGTGCTTCAAACTGGCCCGCCTGTAACCTCACCTTTGCTCCGACTTCCTCACCGTCCGGGGTTTCATTCCTTTCGGCTGACCAGAATGTCCCCGAAAGTATCGGTACCCTTCGGCTGCATCTGGGCATTGTTCCAATGGCAAGCAGTAACGACACCATTATAGTTACCCTGACCCCCGGAGCCGGACTTGATTCCCTTGATGGCAGCACGAATCCGGCTTACGACGCTTTAACCGGTGAAATCATCATTCCGGTGATGGCCGGAATGGACTCTGCACATATTGACCTCACCGTTGTTGATGATATGCTCCTTGAGCAGAACGAAACCGCTACATTCAAAATTTCCTATCTCTCCTCCGGCCTCACGGCCGGATCCGATACGGTGGTCGTCATTACCATCATCGATAACGATATTGTGATCCCAACCTACTCTATTGGTGCCGTCACTACGAACAACGCCGATGGAGAGCCCGATTCAAACGGGGTCACATGCACATTGGAAGGAATAGTCCTGGGAACCAACCTGCGTCCTTCCGGACTTCAATTCACAGTTCACGATGGTTCGGACGGAATCGGTACGTTTTCCAGTAATCCGCTGAACAACTACACGGTCACGGAAGGAGATCAGGTACGGATCACTGGTGAAATCGGCTTTTTCAACGGACTTACCCAAATGAACCTCGACAGCGTGATATTGCTGAGTCAGGGAAACCCTATTCCAGTACCTCAGGTGGTTACCTCCCTGGACGAATCAACGGAATCGGAGTTGGTGCAAATCAATGACCTGTGGTTGGTTGATCCTACACAATGGACCGGTTCGGGGCCCGGATTCAACGTGGATGTTACAAACGGGATCAACACCTATCAACTGCGTATTGATGCTGATGTGGATCTTTACAGCCAACCTGCGCCCAGCGATTCCTTCCACGTAGTCGGAATCGGAAGTCAGTTCGACCCCAGCTCTCCATATGACAGCGGGTACCAGTTACTCCCAAGATATTCCTTGGATATTATTCCGATCATAGGTCGGGAAGAATTTGAAATACTTCCGGTTCGGTTGTACCCGAATCCGGTCAATGATCAGCTGATCATTGATGCCAGTGAGCCCGTGAGCATACGTGTTTGGAATACCACTGGTATACTGATGTTCGAAGGTGATATCCGGGAACGAACGAACCTGTCTACAGAAACCTGGGCCGCCGGATTATACCTGGTGGAGGTGCAGATGGGGCAAACTATCGGAACGCGTCGGATCATAAAGCAATAGACTCCGCGCAGATTCTGTTCCTGCCACCAAATGTAGCTCCATGAACTATTCGCTGTTCAACCTTCTGTCGCTCATCGGAGCACTCGGCCTTTTTATTTATGGAATGAAAGTCATGAGCGACGGGATCCAGAAAGTCGCTGGAAACCGCATGCGTCGCATCCTCAGCGCCATGACATCAAACCGTGGCTTTGGCGTGTTTACCGGATTCATCATTACCTCGCTGGTCCAGTCATCATCAGCCACAACGGTAATGGTGGTCAGTTTCGTGAACGCCGGACTGCTTTCACTGGTCGAATCCATCGGCGTAATTATGGGCGCCAATGTCGGGACCACCCTAACTGCCTGGTTGATCTCCATTTTCGGGTTTAAGGTCAAGATCTCCGCTATGGCGCTTCCCATCATCGCCTTTGGATTTCCCATGCTCTTCTCTTCCCGCAGCATTATTAAATCGTGGGGAGAGGTCCTGATCGGATTTTCCCTGCTGTTCATGGGACTCGAATTCCTGAAAGAAAGCGTACCTGATCTGCAATCCAACCCGGAAGTGCTCGAATTCCTCAGCCGGTACACGGACCGGGGACTACTTTCCATACTCATCTTCATCGGCGTAGGTTCGGTCATTACCGTCATCGTTCAGTCTTCCTCCGCCGCCATGGCGCTCACCCTGGTGATGTGCTATCAGGGCTGGATCCCTTTCCAGCTGGCTGCCGCCATGATCCTCGGCGAGAATATCGGAACTACCATCACAGCCAATTTGGCGGCGCTCGTAGCCAATGTACACGCCAAACGAGCGGCGCGCGCCCACTTTGTGTTCAACGTCTTCGGAGTTCTTTGGATGATTGTCGCATTCCCGCTGTTCATTACCAGCATCAATAACTATATGGCAAAAAACCCGGTGATCAGCGGGGTCGGCGGACGCATCTATACCTTCAGTAAAGCACCGGATCCCGGGCAGCTAAACCACCATCTGCAGGAGCAATTCTCCGAAGTCAATGACTACATTTCATGGAAATGGAACCAGCCTGCACGGCTGGATGTGCATTATGACCTTTTTACAGCTAAGGAAAATGGGATCAACATTGATTCCCTGGCGCAGATCCGGATTCGTGAGCAACTCGCCGCCATAGGCATTCAACCCGCTCAGTATTCCGTTGAGAGCATAGGAGCGCGCCCCTCCCAGGAAGCTAGTGCCATCCCGATCGCCCTGTCGATCTTTCACACCACCTTCAACATCCTCAACACGTTGCTTCTGGTATGGTTTGTCCCTTTTATTGCCCGAACAGTGACCCGTTTCCTGCCCGCTAAGGGAGTGGAAGATGAAGTGTTCCACCTCAGTTATATCGGTGGCGGTATGATGGGCACCGCAGAACTCTCCATTATTGAGGCCCGTAAGGAGATCAGTAAATTCGGGGAAATCACCAGGAGGCTTTATGAAATAGTGCCTCAGCTTCTGCACGCCACAGAGGATAAGAAATTCCGGAAACTGCTCAAACGTGTTGCCAAATATGAGGAAATGACCGACCGAATGGAACTGGAGATAGCCAAATACCTGAGCAAAGTTTCAGAAAGCGAATTATCCCGGGAGGCTTCGGGTCGGGTCCGCGGCATGCTCAGCATCATCAGTGATTTGGAGAGCATTGGTGACCTTTGCTATCAGATTGGCCAGAATCTCGAGCGACGCCGGGCAATCAAAGCCTATTTCACGCCCGAACTTCGTCAGAAGTCTGAACTCATGTTCCTTGCCGTCGAAAGATCAATCAAAGTGATGGTTAACAACCTCGAACAGGAATATGAAAAAATAACGATCAAAGAGGCCAGGGACATTGAGGAGGAAATCAACAACCTGCGTAACAACCTGCGTAACGAGCACCTCCAGAACATCGAAAAGGGCCTCTACCCGATCCGCTCAGGTGCGTATTACAACGACCTCATTCACAGCCTGGAAAAAATAGCCGACCATGCTTTCAACGTATCCGGGGCGATCGTGCCCAAAGACTAATTCAGATAGATCGGAGGAGATTCCACCATATTGCTCTCCTTAAAACTGCGATCCACCAGGCGGAAATGGAACCGGATCGTATCGCTCCCGGTAAACGATACATTCATCCCGTAAATGATCTCTCCCTTCAGGGTCTTGTTGTTCCCCTCCGGAGTCAAATAAGGGATCCGCGCATTGAACGATGGGTCTAGATCAATCAGTTTGAAATCGTTCAGGGAACCATCCCATTCGTAGTAGTCAACCAGTAAATTGTGGTAGTACAGGCTGTCGGGATCAAAACGCCCCGTGATATCACTCTCCCGTAGTCCCACATTCCCATCACCATCCGTAAATCCGATCGTAACGGTGCAGTAGGTGTTTTCGTTCCCCAACTGATCTACGGAATCCATCAATACAAAACCGTCAAACGTGATGATGGGCTCGGGCGGATAATCCTCCGTATGCAAACAGGCTGTCCACAGCATCGTCGCCGCCCCAACCATTAACAGTACCTTTGACCAACGTTCCATCATTATAATAACGGACTTTTCGGCCCTATCGTCTATAATGGACCCTGTCACCTTCAAAGATAAGCTTTTTCACTGTGCCTCCAAACCGGATCGTCATCACCTTGCCCTTGAGCTCTTTCGATGGCAGGCCAGGCATGTCCCTCCCTATCGCGAGTTCCTGCATTACCTCCGCATTGACCCGAATTCCGTCAATCAGGCAGATCACATCCCATATTTACCCGTGGAGTTCTTTAAAAGCCATACCGTCCTCGCGGACGGATATACTCCCTCGGTCGAATACACCTCCTCGGGCACAACCGGGCAAGCACCGTCCCGGCATCTGGTCGCAGACCGGGAAATCTACCGCGAAAGCTATGAACGCACCTTCCGGCAATTCTATGGAGACCCTTCGGAATACGTGATCTTCGCCCTGTTGCCCTCCTACTTTGCACGCAGTGGCAGCTCGCTCATCGACATGACGGCCGGACTCATCCGGCTCAGTGATCACCCCGATTCCGGATCCTTCCTTAACGAACCCGAAAAGGTGCATGAACTTCTTCTGAAACACCGAACCTCAAATCGACGCATCCTGCTGCTGGGCGTTAGCTTTGCCCTCCTTGACCTAGCTGAAAAGTACCCGGTTGCCCTCCCCGAAACGGCGGTGGTGATGGAAACAGGCGGAATGAAAGGCCGGCGACGCGAAATGATCCGATCCGAACTGCACACAGTACTTTCCACGGCCTTCGGGGTCAGGCAGATCCATTCAGAATACGGCATGACCGAGCTGCTCTCCCAGGCCTACGCCCTCACGGGCGGAAGATTCCTGTGCCCGCCCTGGATGGAAATCCGTCTGCGCGATACCGAAGACCCTCTTTCACCTGCTCCGGAGGGGCAAACGGGTGGGATCAACATCATGGACCTGGCCAATATCTATTCGTGTGCCTTCATCGCCACACAGGATCTGGGCCGTCTTCACCCGGAGGGTGGAACAGAAGTCCTGGGGCGGTTTGATGATGCCGAAGTCCGCGGGTGCAATCTGATGGTTCAGTGAGCAGTGGTCCCGGTAGTCATCCGAACCCTTTATTTGGGCAGGTGTGATTTTGGCTCAAGGCCGGAATAGACCATTGCACTATTTTCTATTGATACTGAAATTGAAATTGTCTTCGAGAAACGATAAGGTGCTCATGTGTCGAATTTTGTAACGCTTACAAGCCGCAGGCAATTTAATACCGGACCTTTCAGATTCGCTGCTGACCAGGACATCCGAATTGCTTCCAAATAGCCCTTCTTCCTTTTTAATTTTAAGCATAGCAATCAAGTATGGGTCTGCCTGATCTTTTTCCGATTCCGGATCAATCAATTTTGGGAACTCGCGCAAAATTTCGTGAAGGTGATCCATCTGCTCCTGTGACTTGGGAAGGAAGTACTTTTTGAACCCAAATATCCATTTGGCCAATTCATCTTTTTCTCCTTGAGATGGAACTATTTCGTCATAAACTAGCTCATGTGAATACAACTGGTTTTTTTCGAACATCGTTTGCAAATGATCCCATAGTTCCGGCATCATACTTTGCCGATAAAACCGATGTATGGTTATAAATGCACTGGCATCAAAACAATAAATGTCATTTTTGTCAGAGCTCATTAACTAGCCGGCTAACGCGTAAATCCAAAGCATGCGAAGCCTCCGAATAGCTAATACGATTACTGTTAACCGCATCCAGGACCATATTGAAAAAGGTTTCACCCCTTGATGCCTTGCTTTTTATTTTAGGTGTAGCATACCCGCCTCTTCTTTTTTTGCCTTCATCATAAGTAGCTTTTATCTGATCAAGTAATTGGAAAAACGTTTCCTTCGACAAATACCCCTCATCAGATAATCGTCTTAGGTAAACTTCCCGGCTTACACCCAGCTTTTTGGAACGCTCCTTGATCTTTTCCAGGTTGTCAGTTGGAACAAGGGTGTTTTTTGGCACAAGAAAATCAGCGGCAAATCGGTTACACTCCCGTTCTTCCTGCTCCTGTATGGTATTGGTGAAATCTATGACACACATACCGGATTGGTGCCTCATAATATGCGCCAGCTCATGGCAGAGTGTAAACACTCTGCCAAAATAGCTATGATTACTGTTGGTAACGATCACATAGGGTACGCTGTCTGTTAGGCAAAACCCCTGTAACTCTTTCATGGGCATTGGGAACTGAAAAACGAGCAGCCCCAGCTTTTCTTCCAGGGCCAACCTCCACTTTTTGTATACCTCATTACCCGCCGATTTCCATTGCAACTGATCCTCAATAGTTATCCCTACCTTTTTTCTTAGCCAGCTGGTTACTTCTTCGTTCTTTGTTTTGCCTGGTTCCCTAAATGAACCGAGCTCGTTAAGCCACTCGTATCGGCTCTTCCAATATGACTCTCCCTGAAGTTCCAGAGCCAGATGTTGTAGCCTTGCAGATCTCCGTAACACAAGAAGGACTTCTTTAGATAACTTGCTTTTAGCAGGAGAGAGGTTTCTATAGTCTTTCGGTCTGCTAATTTTTTCCGGAACCTCAGGTAAAAGGAAAACGGCTACTTGTCGCTTGTAGCTGTTAGCGATCTTTTTGAGCTTGCCAAGCGGAACGTCCCTGCCGTCTGTTTCCCAGGAAGCATATTTCTTGAGGGGGGCCAATTTTGAGGTTATTTCGTCAATGGTATAGCCTGCCTCTTCACGGGCCCATCTGAGAATGTCAGGATTGATATCTACCTTTATGTGTGCCATTTTGAGGTGGTCCTGACTGCCCGAACCCTTTTTTGCTAAGCTGTACGCCTAATCTTCTTGTCTACTCAATTGATCAACCCTAAAGTTGGCCAAAGATAAGGAAAGATAAAAAAACGTAATGGTGCTAAACGAAAACGTTAGTTACATGCCTATAGATGCCGATGCATGCTTTCCCGCTCCTGGGTTCAGAGCTCCACCATTTGTTTAGAATTGATTTTCATGATGGTTTTTATCATCATTAATTGATTTTTTATTTATTACGATGGCTTTTTCCATCAAAACAACCTATTTTAACAAAGATGTTTTATATTTGAAAAAAATGCGGTCATTAATCAAGTGAAAAATATAATGAGGGAATTTTCCATCATGGAATTAAAACGGATGAGTGATGACATGATCATTAAGTCCATTGGAGCATTCATCCGGCATGATCGGTTAGAGAAAAATATCACACAGGAACAACTCGCAACCAAGGCAGGGATCAACCGAACCACACTATCTGACCTGGAACTTGGGCGTAGATGTACGTTGATAACATTGATACAAACGCTCAGGTCACTGGATCAGTTAGGTGTTCTCAAACACTTTAAGGTGTTTAAGGAATTAAGCCCGATCGAACTCGCTGATCTGGAAATAAAAAAGCGCAAAAGAGCAAGCAGGTCAAACGAAAATAGAGACCAGGGATCTGATTGGTAATGATTACTACAGCGTATGTCCATCTGTGGAATAAAAGGGTTGGGGCAGTGGCATGGAACGGTGATACCGGCATAGGCACCTTCCAATACGAGAGAGATTTTGGATCTCTTGGGCTCAACCTGGCTCCCATTATGATGCCCCTCAACAAAGGTCAGGACATATTCAGATTCCCGGAGCATAGGAACAACCCCACCTTTAAAGGGTTACCCGGGCTTTTGGCTGACGTGTTACCAGATAGGTATGGTAACGCATTGATCAATCAATGGCTGGTAAAAAATAATCGCCCGGCCAACAGTATAAACCCTGTTGAGACCCTGTGTTTGATAGGACAACGGGCAATGGGTGCACTGGAGTTCGAACCAACTGTTCCCAGGTCCGGCGATAATTCAATACAGCTCGAGATCAGTGAATTGGTGGAAATAACTTCAAAAATGCTATCTGGCCGCCGGGAATTTACTGCCCGCTTAACGCCTGGTGAAGAAAAAGCCTTGCAAACAGTTCTGAAGATCGGCACATCTGCTGGCGGAGCCCGGGCAAAGGCACTGATCGCATACAATCAAAAGACCGGTGAAATCAGAAGTGGACAGGCAAATGCCCCAAAAGGATTCGGGCATTACCTCATCAAATTTGATGGGATACGGGACGATCAATTGGATGTAACTCATGGCTATGGCCGGGTTGAAATGGCTTATTACAAGATGGCTGTAGACGCCGGAATTGAAATGATGGAGAGTGAGCTGTTAGAGGAAAATGACAGGGCTCATTTCATGACCAAACGATTTGATCGTATTCATGAAAAAGGAAAGGTTCATGTACAATCCTTCTGTGCCATGAGGCATTTTGATTTCAATGACATCGGCATCTTCAGTTACGAAGACCTATTCGAAACGATGCGGATGTTAACATTGCCGTATCCTCAGGCAGAGCAGCTATACAGAAGAATGGTCTTTAACGTGGTTGGCAGAAATTGTGATGATCACACAAAAAATGTTGCCTTTACCATGAACAAAAATGGTGAGTGGTCACTCGCACCTGCATTTGACCTATGTCATGCGTATCGGCCATCCAGCATATGGGTAAGCCAGCACTGCCTGAGCGTAAACGGTAAGCGGAATAATATAGAGCGCAGCGATCTGCTTGAAGTTGCTCACAGAATGAACATCAGAAGGCCTGACCAAATTATTGATGAAGTGAATAGCACTATTATGAAATGGAACGAGTATGCCGCTGATCAAAAAGTAGATGATGAACTGAGAGAGCGCATCAGCGATACACTATTGGACTTAAGCAAATCATAACACAGGATGGAATGGAAAAAACCAGTCGCACATTTCAGGAACAACCCGTCTCTGAGCCACGCAGGGTAGGCTACGTCTGGATCGTTTATCTGCTACTCTATGCGCTGGCCATTCCCTGGTATTGGCCCGAAGGGTATCGCGGGCCATTAATATTGGGCTTTCCGCTATGGGTGGCGGTGTCACTGGGGGCGGTGCTGCTGTTGGCCGTTTGGACAGGTTGGGTGATCCATCGCTACTGGATTGAAACTGAGGAGGAAGAGTGATGGACAGTATGGTATTTGGCCCGGGAGCACTTATCGCAGTGGGACTATACCTGGTATCGATGATCGGCGTGGGGTGGATCGCACGTATGCGCCGCAGCTCCAACAACATGGCCGACTTCTATCTGGCAGGGCGCTCAATGGGCCTCGCGGTACTCTTTTTAACACTATATGCGACCCAATACAGCGGTAATACGTTCCTTGGCTTCACGGGTAAGACCTACCGCATTGGTTTCGAGTGGGTAGCGTCGGTACTCTTCATGTTCTCGGTCATCGTTGGCTACCTGCTCTTTGCTCCGCGCTTGGTTGCGCTGGCGCGCAGGAAAGGATTTATCACCCCCGGCGATTACATTACGTATCGCTTCCGTTCGTCGGCACTGACGTTTTTGAGCGCGATCCTGATGATCTGTGCGTTGGGCAACTACACACTGGCTCAGCTCAAGGCCATGGGCGCAGCAGTTGAAGGGATCACCGATGGTGCAATTCCGGGCAGTTATGGCATTATCGGCTTGGCAGTGATCATGGTCGTCTATGAAACCCTGGGAGGGATGCGCTCAGTGGCCTGGACGGATGTTATGCAGGGGTGTGTGCTACTGTTGGGCTTCGGCATTTTGGTCTTCCTCATTCCGCATAAGCTGGGTGGGGGCCTGGAGCATGTGGTGGCCCAACTGAGCGAAATGGATCCACCCAAAGTCCAGGTACCAGACCTGGAGGGAACCAACAAATGGATCAGTTATGCATTGCTGCTGGGCTGTGGGGCAGCCATTTATCCACAAGCCATCCAAAGGTTATACGCGAGTCGCTCGGTTGCGGTGCTCAAGCGCTCGCTGACCCTGATGGCCTTTATGCCGCTGACTACAACCCTGGTGGCCTTAATATGCGGCTTAACAGCCTCGGTAGTGCTACCCGATCTGAGCAAAGCCGAAAGCGATCAGGTATTGACCCGGCTCTGCGCGCTGGTGATGAGCGAATCGGTGTTGGGCTACTGGTTGGTGGTGGCGATTTTCGCCGCAGTGCTGGCGGCATTGATGTCTACTGCAGATTCGGCACTGTTGTCGATCTCGTCCATGTTTACCAAGGATATTTATCTGCCCTATTTCCGACCAAAGGCCACCGGGGCTGAGTTAACGAAGGTAGGCAAGATCTGCTCTTGGGTCATCGTTGCTTTGCTGGTTGCAGTGGCCATTGGCACTGATGCCACCTTGGTTCGGTTGCTTGAGCTGAAGTTTGAAGTCCTGATCCAGGTTGCGCCATGCTTTTTTTTCGGGTTGTACTGGAAGCGACTGTCGGCACGGGCGGCACTGGTAGGGATGGTATGTGGGCTGGCAGTGGCATTGGGGTTGACCTTCGGGGGCAAAGCGATGATCTGGGGCTTCCACGCCGGGGTGATCGGTCTCGGCATCAATGCGGTGATCTGCATCACTGGCACCTACTGCAAACCGGCAACATCAGGGCAGACCACACATGTGAGGCGTGCCAGCCATTGCAAACCTTCCAACTAAAAGTACCCAACAGCTCTGAACCGCACATTTGATGAGTCCCACGGGCTTTTTTATCCTTGACCGACCCGAAATCCCACAAATCGGACCAAAATAAGTAACTTTGGCACTTTATTCCCCCAAGTTAATGAATTCACATTGGCTGCGAGGCGTCTTTTTAGTGACCCTTTTGCTCTCTTTTGTCACCACCCAGGCGCAGGAACAGTGCGCGACCGATCACTGGCATCAGCATTTGATGCAGGAAAATGAGGCTTATCGGGACTATTTTGAAAATCGCTCCATCACCCCACAAACCGGCCGACAACGCTCTGGGGCGGAGAGTACTTTAACGGTGCCGGTGATGGTTTGGGTCTTTCACAATGACGGCCCCGAAAATATTTCACGTGCGCAGGTGTTGGACGCCCTGACGGTGCTGAATGAAGATGTTCGCCGAATGAATAGCGATACAGCGAACACCCGGGATATTTTTAAGCCCGTAGCCGGAACGGCTGACATTGAATTCAAACTCGCAACTGTTGGCCCAACCGGAGAATGCACGGATGGGATCGTTCGGGTGAAGACCCCGTTGACGGTCAATGCGGTGAACAGTATCAAGAATTTGGTTCTGGCTGACAACAACAAATACCTGAATATCTACGTGGTCAAGAGCATTGAGAATACTTTCGGTACGAGCGGAACCATTCTGGGGTACGCCTACTATCCCAATCCCGGTCAGCTGGCTTTGTTCGATGGAATCATGATCCGGCACGATGTGATGGGTCGGATCGGTACTGCGACGAGCGGATTCGGGATCACGAACGGTGGCCGTACGCTGACCCATGAGCTGGGACACTACCTTGATCTGCAACATACTTTTGATGGGAACAACTGCTTTGGAGGTGACGATGGCTTGTCGGATACGCCACCGGTGGCTGTTTCGAACTCGGGTTGTTTATGGGGGAACAGTTGTACGAACGACTCTCCGGATATGCCCGATCAGGGAGAGAACTACATGGACTACTCGAATGGCGTTTGTCAGAACATGTTCAGTGATCAACAGGTGGTTCGCATGCACAACGCCTTAACTGGGATACGGAGTAATCTGGTGTCATCACAGAATCTGGACGATACAGGTGTAACCAATCCTGGTCCGCCATGTGTTCCCAATGCGTACATTGGTATACGAAATCCTTATGCCTGTGCTGGCGATTCGGTTGAACTGTTTGATTATTCCTGGAATGCACCAGTGCTATCGCGTCAATGGACCGTCATGAACACGAATATTCCTACCGCAACGGATTCTGTAGCGAACTTCCATTTTTTAACGGCCGGTATGTACACCGTACAGTTAGATGCGGCGAACGGACAGGGAAGCTCGTCGGCTACGAGGCTGATCAATGTGTTTGGTTCGGTCGGATTTGTACCGGGCTATTACACTGAGTCGTTTGAGGCTCCATTCCCCTTTGGAACGTCATACCAGATACAGCCGGATGAAGCACAAAATAGCTGGACTGTAAATTACAATGTAGCCAAATCCGGAAGTCAGTCCATATATTTAAAAAACTATACCAAAACTCCGGGAACCAGGGAAGACCTGATTTTACCACCACTCGATATGTCCTCGCAAAACGCCAGTGTTTTGGAATTCACCTATGCCTTTGCCAGGCGTGGATTTGACAATGCCGATGAGCTTAGGATATGGGCGAGCATTAATTGCGGGAGAACCTGGATCCTGAGAAGGATGATTTCCACGAATAATCTGGTCACGGCCCCTCAGCAGTTTCAGGGCGAGTTTGTTCCATCAAGTAGCCAGTGGAGAACGGAGAGTGTGAATCTGGCAGCATACCAGACCATAGACCATTTGCTGATCCGCTTTGAATTCACCGCAGGCGGAGGGAATAACTTCTATATGGACAACCTGAGGATCTTTGACCCGCTAGGCTCGGAAGAAACAGAGCTGTCGCGCGTACAACTTTATCCAAATCCAACCCACAGTCAATTCGTATTGGACCTTGGGGAATTATCAGAGGTTGAGGTGGATATCAGAGATCTGACGGGTCGCCTGATGTATTCCGGTTACCTTTCCGGTCGGGCTGAACTGGATGCATCCGTTTGGACAGCGGGAACCTATCTGGTATTCATCCGCTCGCAGAGCAGTGCAACTACCCGCAAATTGATCAAACAATAACAACCAGAGGAAGATGAGAAAAGGAGCAATAGCCACGCCCCTTTTATTGTTGGGCGTGCTGAGTGCTCAGGCACAGCAGGTGCCACCCCACTGTTACATGGATGAGATCCATGGGTACCGGATGCAGAACGACCTGCAGTATCGACAGGCTTTTGAAGCGACCCAGGAGAATTTTACCCGTGCACTGGAGCAGATAAAGGCTGCGCGTGCCCAAGCAGAAAGGAGTAGTCCGCTTTACATTATTCCGACCGTTGTTCACGTTTTTCACGACGGAGGATCCGGAAACCTGAATATTGCTCAGATACACGACGGAATACGTGTTTTGAACGAGGACTATCAGAAGGAGAATGCCGACACGGGGAATGTGCAGACCCTGCACAAAGGGATACACGCAGACACTCAGATTGAATTTCGACTGGCACGGAAGGACCCCAACGGGAACTGTACGAACGGGATCGTGTACCACCGAACACCGTATGCTTCCGATAATTTTCCGCCCAACTGTCTGAAGGCGATCTCATCATGGGACAACGACAGATACATGAACATTTATCTGGTACCGAGTTTGGGTGGATTGCTGGGCTACAGCGCTTTTCCTGTGAATGGAATGATTGCGTTGGAAGATGGAAACTTCATGCCCTCCACCAGCTTTGGATCCATTGGAACGGCTGCGAACAATGCGCCATACAACCTTGGCCGAACGGCCACTCATGAGGTGGGTCACTACCTGAATTTGTTTCACACTTTCCAGGGAGGATGCTTTGGAGTCGGTGATCAATGTGCCGATACTCCACCAACCTCGGGCGCCAATTTCGGATGTCAGCAAGGTCAAAACTCGTGCAGCAACGACAATCCGGATCTTCCGGACATGCCGGAGAACTTTATGGACTATTCGCAGGACAACTGCCTGTTGATGTTTACCTATGACCAAACCACACGGATGCACGCTGCATTGAACAGTCCGTCATCACAACGAGGCCAATTGGTTACTCCGGCGAATTACATCGCCACCGGTGTTGAGGATCCTGTTACTCCATGTGCTCCGATGCCCGATTACATGGTGAATAAGGATGTGACCTGCGTTGGCTCGCCCATTCGGTACGTAGATAACCACTATAACGGCACGGCAACTATCCGCTCCTGGGAATTTCCCGGAGGTATACCGGCAGCATCAACGGATTCCATCGTGGATGTGACCTATGCCCAGCCAGGCAACTATTCCTTTAAGCTTTCTGTGGGAAATGCCAACGGCACAAATTTGATACAGTACGACGGGGTTATCGTGGTTACCGAAGATCAGGGCATGGATGCTTCACAATGGGGATCCGGCTTTGAAGATGCCAGTACGATCGGTAGTGCGATCCAAATACAAGGATGGGAACTGGGTGACAATTTTGAACGGGTAACCAATGCCTCCCAGGAGGGGGCGGCATCAATGAAAGTTAATGGATACCATAAGGATAATGCTTACTTCGGATACGCCGGGGCCAGCTCTGATTATCAGGAGGAGTACTTATACCTGCCTGCTGTAGATCTGACAACACAGGATCCATCCGATCTGCATTTCTGGTATGCCTATACCAAAAAATTCTTCGGTCAGAACAATGCCAAACTTGAAGTTCAGGTGAACCTCAACTGCAGTCATGTTTGGTCCACCCGGCTAACCCTGGACGGGAATGACTTGCGTACGGCCAGTCAAACCAACAGCCCCTTTACTCCTAATGGCGCATCGCAATGGGTAAAGGCAATGGTAAGTTTGGCCAGCTATGCGTCGCATGACCATGTTCGTATCCGGCTCAAGTTCACGGCTGAGCGGAATTCCAACAATCTATATGTCGATAACTTCTTCCTGATGGAAATTGTTGGATTGGAAGGCCTCGGCACCTTGATGTTAAATGCCTACCCGAATCCGGCCACAGACCACATCATTTTGGAAAATGGTACTTTGGACCTGAATGAGGCTGTTTTTTGCCTGAGGGATCTATCGGGGCGGGTGGTTCTGGAGCTGCCGGTAGCTCACCTTGCGGCGAGAACCGAAATGCGGGTCCAGGTACCTCCGAACATTTCGAAGGGAATTTATGTGTTATCGCTTGTATCTGACGCCGGTTCATATATCAGACGCTGGGTGATCCGATGATCCATCTGCCCGCAAGGGCAAATGTTTTAGGAAATCAATGAGCCTCAAGCCAGGTTTGCCCCGTACCCATGTCCACTTCAAGCGGCACGGCCAGCGAAACAGCATTTTCCATGAGGTTCCTGATGATGGGCTGAATGCTTTCGAGCTCATCAATCCGGGCATCAAAAACCAGCTCATCGTGCACTTGCAGGATCATCTTTGAGCGGAACCCTTCAGCCTGGAACTGGTTGTGGATGGCGATCATGGCCTTTTTGATGATATCGGCTGCCGAGCCCTGAACAGGGGCGTTGATGGCGTTTCGTTCCGCAAATCCGCGCACCGTGGCATTGCGGGAGTTGATATCAGGCAGATAGCGACGGCGCTCCATGATGGTTTGCACGTAGCCATGCTTCCGGGCGAAGTCAATGCTCTTATCCATGTACTCCTTGATGGCCGGATACTTGCTGAAGTAGTTGTCAATGATCTCTCGCGCTTCAGTTCGCTTGATGTTGAGCCGGTCTGCCAGCCCGAAAGCCGAGATCCCGTAGATGATCCCGAAGTTGACCATCTTGGCCCGGTTCCGCATGTCGCGGTCCACTTTTTCCAGCGTCACTCCATAAACCTTGGCGGCCGTGGCGGCATGTATGTCCTGGCCCGATCTGAACGCAGTGATCATATGCTCATCTCCGGACAGTGCGGCGATCAAACGCAGTTCGATCTGCGAGTAGTCCACTGCCAGCAATATATGGTCTTCATCACGCGGCACAAAGGCAGCACGCACTTTTCGTCCACGCTCGGTGCGGATCGGAATGTTCTGAAGATTCGGATTGTTGCTGGAGAGCCGTCCCGTGGCAGCCACGGTCTGATTGTACGTTGTGTGAATACGCCCCGTTTTCGGATTCACCAGCTCGGGCAAGGCATCCACGTAGGTGCTGATCAACTTCGAAACGGAGCGAAAATCAAGCACCTGATCTATGATCTCGTGCTCTCCGGCCAGCTTGCTTAGGGTATCTTCCGAAGTGCTGTATTGACCACTTTTTGTCTTCCTCGGCTTGTCTACGATCTTCAGTTGTTCAAACAATACCTCGCCCAGCTGCTTCGGCGACCCGATGTTGAATTCCGTCCCGGCCAGTGCATAGATCCTGTCCCGGATCCCGCGCAATTCCTCCTTCAGTTCCCCGCTATATTTTCTCAGCGTATCGGCATTGAGCCTTACGCCTTCGGTTTCCATGTCGGCTAGCACCCTCACCAGCGGGGTTTCGAGGTTGTGAAACAGCTTGTCAACATTGTTCCCGGCCAGGTCTTTCCCGAGCATTTCCTTCAGTTGCAATGTAATGTCTGCATCTTCCCCGGCGTATTCCACTACGCGTTCCACCTCAACCGAGCGCATTGATTTCTGATCCTTCCCTTTTTTACCGATCAGCGTCTCGATCGATACCGGATCGTAGTTCAAATAAGTCTGTGCCAATATATCCATGTTGTGCCGCATGTCCGGATTCAGCAGGTAGTGTGCCAGCATCGTATCCCACACCGAACCCTTCACCTCAACGCCGTGCCACTTCAACACAATGATGTCGTACTTCAGATTCTGCCCGATCTTCCCGATGCCTGCACTCCCGAAGAACGGCTTAAATTCCGCCACGATCGCCAGGGCTTCGTCGCGGTCCTCCGGAATGGGCACGTAAAAGGCATGGTGTGCCTGAAAACTAAAGGCCAGCCCCACCAGCTCGGCCTGATGTGCATCAATTGAGGTTGTTTCCGTATCAAAGCACACTGCCTTTTGCTTCATCAACTCGTCTAGCAATACCTTTCGCTTTTCTGCCGTATTGATCAGCTGGTAGTTGTGTTTGGTCGTTTCGAGGGTTTTGTAGCCTGGACCAGGGGCCTTGCGGCCCGATGGGGAAGCCGGTGCGCCAAACATATCAGGCTGCTTACTTTGATCCGATGCCTGCGGCGCTATAGCCGTTGATTTGCTCTCTTCTTTCTGATCATCGAACACCCGTTTTGCCAGGCTGCGAAATTCGAGCTCTTCAAAGAGTTCCCGAACCCGTTCCTTATTGGGCTCTTCCCGGGTCAGATCTTCCTCGTCGAATTCAATTGGAACATCGGTGATGATCGTGGCCAGCTTTTTCGATAAAAAGGCCAACTCTTTATTTTCTGCGGCCTTTTCCTTCATTTTCCCCTTCAAATCGTCCAGATGCTCGTACAGTCCTTCCACAGATCCGTACTGAGTAATGAATTTCTGAGCGGTCTTCTGACCTACTCCCGGTATTCCCGGGATATTGTCCACCGAATCGCCCATCATGCCGAGAAGATCAATCACCTGTTCGACCCGTTCGATCCCGAATTTGTTCTTTACCTCCTCAACACCCCAAATTTCCACCCCTTTGCCCATGTAGGCCGGTTTGTACATAAAGATGTTCCTGGAAACGAGCTGAGCGTAATCCTTATCCGGGGTCATCATATAAACCTGGTAGCCCTTTTTTTCGCCTTTTTTTGCCAGGGTTCCGATGACGTCGTCGGCTTCGTAGCCCGGGATTTCCAGGCAGGGGATGCGAAAGGACATGGCCAGATCCTTGATGACGGGTACGGCCATCCTGATATCTTCCGGAGTAGCCTCCCGGTTTGCCTTATATTCTTCGTATTCCTGTACACGACCAACCGGTCCGGGCGGATCAAAAACGATGGCAATATGACTCGGATCTTCTTTCCTGACGAGGTCAAGTAAGGTAAGCATAAAGCCATAGATGGCCGAAGTGTTACGCCCATCCGAGGTCATTCGCGGATTCTTGCTGAAAGCGAAGTAGGATCGGTAGATCAGGGCGTAGGCATCAAGCAGAAACAGGCGTTTGTCGTTGGTATTGGCCATTTTTTTTGTTTTGGGAGCCAAAAGATATGAACTTAGGGCGAATAATCATGTTTGTTTTGCTAACATTTATCTGCATCGCCCGGATCCTGAATATCTGGCCGGAGGCCTCGTATGGAAACTCATGAAGTGTGCTACCGCCTGAACTCATAAAACGCAAGATCATTCATGTTGATATGGACGCTTTCTATGCGTCCGTGGAGCAATACGACAATCCTGAACTGAAGGGCAGGCCCATTGCTGTGGGTCGGTCCAGGGAGCGGGGGGTCGTAGCGGCTGCCAGCTACGAAGCCCGGAAATTCGGGGTGCGCAGTGCCATGCCTTCAATAACGGCAGCTCAGCTTTGCCCGGAGCTGATCTTTGTAAAACCCCGGTTCGATCGCTACCACGAGGTGAGCCGGCAGATCCGCAAGGTCTTCTTTGACTACACTGATCTGGTAGAGCCCTTGTCGCTTGACGAGGCCTATCTGGATGTAACTGAGAACAAGAAAAACATGCCTTCGGCCACTATGATCGCCCTGGAGATCCGGGAACGCATTTTGGCCGGGACGGGACTCACTGCCAGCGCCGGCATTTCCATCAACAAATTTCTGGCGAAGGTAGCCTCGGAGGTCAACAAACCCAATGGTCAGAAATTGATTTCGCCCGAGGAGGTCGTTGAGTTCCTTGAGCAGCTTGAGATCCGAAAATTCCACGGTGTGGGCAAGGTCACCGCCCAGAAGATGATGCAGCTGGGCATCTTCACCGGCGCCGATCTCAAGCGCCAGGATCGCACCTTCCTGGAGAAGCACTTCGGAAAAAACGGAGCATACTACTACGACATCGTTCGCGGCATCCACCGGAGCGCGGTGAAACCCAATCGGATTCGCAAAAGCATCGGCGCAGAACAAACGTTCGATACCGACCTGCGGTCGGATGAGGAAATGCACAAAAAATTAGAAAAAATTGCTCAAAAGGTGTCCGAAAGAGCAAAAAAGGATAAAAAAAAGGGCAAAACCGTCACTTTGAAGCTAAAATATGACAATTTCGAGCAGCATACCCGGGCACGTACCTTGCCCTATTTCGTGAACGACGGACAGATGCTGTACGAAACGGGTATTGAGCTGTTGGCCGAAAGTGCCCCGGAGCGTCCGGTACGTTTGCTTGGAATTACCCTTTCGAACTTTGGCACAGAGGAAAGGCGCGGTCCCGGTTATCAGCTCAAGCTCGAATGGGGTGCCACCACGTAAAGGATTTCCGACGGTTGATCAGGAAAACGGGGTCTGGATCATGAAGACCCCCCGAACTATAGCTTCACACACACATTCTTGGGTTCCGTAAAAAAGCGCAGTGCCTCGAATCCCCCTTCACGTCCGACCCCGCTCTGTTTCACCCCTCCGAACGGTGTTCGCAGATCGCGCAGTAACCAGCAATTGATCCAGACGATTCCGGCGTGGAGCTGAGCTGCCACCCGATGAGCGCGATTGAGGTCGCCGGTCCAAACCATTGAGGCGAGGCCGTACCGGGTGCTGTTGGCGTAGGTGAGCACTTCTTCTTCGGTATCAAAGGGCTGAAGGGTCACGACCGGACCAAAGATCTCTTCCTGATTGGTCCTACAGGTATGTGGCAGACCTTCAATGACTGTAGGTGCAATGTAATATCCGTTGGCGTATTCGCCCTCCATTTCAATGCGATGGCCTCCGGCCAGAAGGGTTCCACCTTCCTCCTGAGCTAATTTAATGTAGCCCAGTATTTTTTCCATGTGGGGCCTGGAGACCACCGCACCTATTTTGGTTTCGGGATCGTCCGGCGGCCCAACCTTCATCCGTTTTACTTTTCTGACAAAGGCCTCTTTAAACGTATCATAGATGCCGCGCTGGATGTAAATGCGCGATCCACACAGGCAGATCTGCCCCTGGTTTGCGAAGCTCGAACGAACAGAGGTATGCAGCATAGTATCGAAATCGCAATCGTCGAAAATGATGTTTGGGTTTTTTCCGCCTAACTCAAGCGACAATTTCTTGAACATGGGAGCTGCCACGCGGGAAATTTGTTGTCCGGTTGCGGTTCCGCCTGTGAAGGAGATCACGGGCACGTCCGGATGCCCGGTGATGGCCGCTCCGACCTTGGGTCCGAGCCCGTGTACAATATTGAGCACCCCTTCCGGCAGCCCGCCCTCAATGCATAATTCGCTTAGCAGGTACGCGGTCATTGGAGTCATTTCCGAGGGTTTCGCCACGACCGTATTTCCGGCCGCTAGGGCGGGAGCGATCTTCCAGGTAAAAAGATAGAGGGGCAAGTTCCACGGCGAGATGCATCCGGCCACGCCGATCGGTTGGCGAAGGGTATAGTTCAGGGCAATTTCGCCCATGCTGTGGCTTTCGCTCGCTTCGTGCAGGATAGCGGTGGCGTAGAAGTGAAAGTTCGCCTGTGCGCGAGGGATGTCCATAGCGGTGGCCATACTAACTGGTTTTCCGTTGTCGCGACTCTCGGCATATGCGAGGCGCTCCAGATTTTCACCGATCAGCTCCGAAATGCGTATCAGCATTCGGGAGCGTTCGTGGGCAGGCCTCTTGCTCCACGCCGGAAAAGCGGCTTTGGCAGCGGTTACAGCCAGTGCTACATCATCCCCGTTGGAATCGGGGGTAAGGGAGTACACTTCACCGCGGCTGGGGTCATAGTTATCGATATATTCCCCGCCTAACGGCGCGATGAGTTCTCCACCGATGTAATTCTGAAGCTTTTTCATGGGGTTCGGGTTTTAGAGGCCGGAGGTACGTCCTCCGTCAACCGGTATGTTAACACCATTGATGTAGCTGGCAGCCGGGGATGCCAGGAAGGCGATGACATTGGCCACTTCCTCCGGTTTGGCGAAACGCTTCATGGGCACGGCGCTGGCCATCTCCTGAGCCGCTTCTTCAGTGGTCATATTTGACCTGGATGCCTTGTTGCTGATAATACCCGCGAGTCGTTCCGTTTCTGTGGCTCCGGGGAGTACATTGTTCACCGTAATGTTATCGGCCCCGAGCTCGTTTGCGAGGGTTTTGGCCCAGTTGGCAACCGCGCCCCGGACAGTGTTGCTGACGCCGAGGTTGGGCAGGGGCTGTTTGACCGAAGTGGAGATGACGTTGATGATCCGGCCGTAGGCCGCCTTACGCATACCTGGAATTGTGGCCTGCACCAGGATATGGTTGCAGACAAGGTGAGCATTGAACGCCGTGAGGAACGCATCAATATCGGCTAAATGTGCCGGACCGGTTGGAGGGCCGCCCGTGTTGTTCATCAGGATCTGGAATTCGTTTCCCTGGCCAAGGTAGCGATTGAGTTGCTGCCGGAGCTGGTTGGGCTGTTGGAAATCCGCCGCGAACGAATCGTGCCGTAAGGCACTTATTTCTTTTAGCTCCCCGACAACATTACTGAGTTTTTCCTGGTTGCGGGCCACGACAGTCACGCGGGCTCCGAGGTGGGCGAGCTCAAGGGCGGCGGCTTTTCCGATCCCTTGAGAGGCGCCGCAGACAAGTGCGTTCTTGCCGGTTAGGTTGAGGTCCATAGGGCAAAGCTACGTTTTTGTACCTTCGCTTGATAACCGAAAACATTTTACCATGGCGATCAAACCACCGTTCAATTTATTCGAGTGGATCAGGAAAAACCGGGACTTGCTGAAGCCGCCGGTGGGGAATAAGAATCTGTATGTGGGATCGGGCGACTATATTGTGATGATCGTGGGCGGGCCGAATGCACGGAAAGACTACCACTACAACGAAACGGAAGAGCTGTTTTTTCAATTGGAAGGCGATATCACAGTGTATATTCAGGAGGATGGCCGGAGAAAGGAAGTGAAGATCCGGGAGGGCGAGATGTTCCTGCTGCCGGAGAAGATCCCGCATTCACCGGTGCGGCCGGCAAATACGATCGGACTCGTGATTGAGCGGAAACGTGAGCCGCATCACAGGGACGGACTGATGTGGTTCAGCGATAAGGCCAATGTAAAACTGTACGAAGAGTACTTCCATCTGACCGATGTCGAGAAGGATTTCCTGCCCGTATTCAGGCGCTTTTATTCCAACGAGAAACTGCGGACCTGCCCGGAGACCGGAGAGGTGATGGAGGTGGACGACCGGTTTGTTTGAGCTGAAGGCGACCGGATTTTTTGTAGCGTGCGGTACTACGCCGGAAATTTGTATTTTAGCCGGACACGCAACCTTACGAACTTAAACCGCATCGCCTTGGATCAGCAGCGACTCAAGATTGATATGCATACGCATATCTTGCCGGCCGATATTCCCGATTACAACGCCAAATTCGGCTATGGGCTTTTTATCAAACTGGATCATACTGAACTGGGAACAGCCCGGATGATGAAGGGCGGGCAATTCTTCCGGGAGATCAAGCCAAATTGCTGGGATGCTGATCTGCGTATCCGCGAATATGAGGAATACCAAACACAGGTGCAGGTCGTCTGTACGGTTCCGGTCATGTTTAGCTATTGGGCCAAACCTGTGCATTGCCTGGAACTCAGCCAGTACCTCAACGATCACATTGCCGATCTGGTGGCTCGGTATCCCAAAAATTACATTGGCCTGGGAACCATTCCGATGCAGGATACGGATTTGGCTATTCAGGAGCTGTGTCGGTGTAGGGAAATGGGCCTCGTGGGAATACAGATCGGGTCCAATGTGAATGAACAAAACCTGAATGAAGAGCCGTTTCATCCGATCTACGAATCTGCTCAGGACCTGGGCATGGCCCTTTTGGTGCACCCCTGGGAAATGATGGGCTTTGACAAGATGCGCCGATATTGGTTGCCATGGCTGGTCGGAATGCCAGCTGAGATCTCACGTGCTATTTGCTCCATGATCTTCGGAGGTATTTTTACACAGTTCCCGAACCTGCGGGTCAATTTTGCTCATGCCGGTGGCAGTTTTTTGTCTACGATCGGACGCGTGGAACACGGATTCAACTGTCGGCCTGACCTCGTGGCGATCGATAACGATAAGCCGCCTCGCCATTACCTTGGAAAGTTCTGGGTTGATTGTATCACCCATGACCCCAAAATGCTTCACTACGTGTTGGACCTGGTGGGTTCCAGACGAGTGACACTCGGGTCAGATTACCCCTTCCCCCTGGGCGACCTCGAAATTGGCCAGTTCATTGAAGAAGGAGATTTCAGCGATGAAGTAGTTGACGATATCTTCTGCAACGCAACGATGGAGTGGCTCAACCTCGACAAAAACGACTTCCTGTAAGATCAGGATAGGGGATCTTCCTGCCCGGTCAGTTTTTTCCTGTAATAGTAGTAGGAAAAAGCCACGATCCCGATAAGTAAGTAGGGGAACATCATGAGGTACAAAATTCCTGAATTGAGCCCGGCTGCAGCTGTGCCACCTCCTTTCAGATCACTCTCGGCCACAGCCTTGCACATGCTGCATTGAGCTTCGGTCAGCAAAGGCATTACCAGGGCCAGGACAAAAAAGATGTAAGGAACTTTTCTCATCACTGCAAAATTAATTTCCAACCGGGTCATGACAACTTAAGCGGGTTGTTTCAGCGTATGTGCAAGAGCAATAGGGCCCACCCCTGACCTTGGTACATTAAAGGTGCGAAATTAAGGATTTTATCTTTTCATCATGCTATTGATCGGGAGCCTCTGGTAACTCGCTATGCAGTACCGCTGTGACCACTTCCGGCTTTTGCTGAAGTGCAGCATTTTCAAAGGCGTAACTGCGTGCAGGTATATCCTTGCATTATGCAGAAATTCCCGGGTTTTGATTTCTTCCGGAATGCCCACGACGCCGATGGCGATTTTTTCCAGCGCCTTCACGGCGCGATGCGTTCCACTGGCGGTTTCCTCCACCAACTCCTCCAGGTTTACGCCAGGTGGGGCTTTCTCCAAATTCCTTAGGTGCGGGATGCTTCTCAAGCCTGCGTTCAATGAGCCGCTCAATCTCATCGAATTTGATCATATCGGCCGGATTCACCAGGGTGATCGCTATCCCGTCCATTTCCGCGCGTGCAGTTCTACCGATCCGGTGGACGTAATCGGTTGCATCCGACGGCACGTCGTAATTTACCACCAAATCAATATCCTTAATGTCAATACCCCGGCTCAGAACATCCGTGGCTACTAAAACACGGGTTCGGCGCGATCGGAAACACGATAGTACGGCCTCGCGTTCCTCCTGCTCAAAATCGCTCGAAATCCCATTGACCACGTAGTCTTTATGTAAAAGGGATCGAACGATCGAATTGACTTTTTTCCTGGTGCTACTAAAAACCAAAATGCTCTCATATTCCGGATGATCCCGAATGATCTTGCGGAGCAAGGGTAATTTCTGATGGTCAAAAACGCGGTAAATTCGTTGCTCCACTTTTTCGCTCGGCCTGGCAATAGCAATGGAGATCTCCTTAGGTTCATTCAGGAGTTCCCGTGCCAGTTTGCGGATTCTGGGAGGGAAGGTAGCGCTGAAAAGCAGGTTTTGTCTTTGCTTGGGCAGGAAGTTCACGATCTTCATGATGTCGTCGTGGAACCCCATGTCGAGCATACGGTCTGCCTCATCAAGGATCAAATGACGCACACGTCCGAATTGAACATGCCCTTGCTGCAGGTGTGATATCAGTTTTCCTGGCGTGGCTACGATCACATGTGTGCCGTTCGTCAGGGCTTCTTTCTGCTGATCCCATTCACGTCCGTCGCCACCACCGTACACAGCAGCGGAATGTACTCCGATAAAATACGAAAATCCCTGGATTTCCTGGTGGATCTGTACTGCCAGTTCCCGCGTTGGGACCACCACAAGTGTACTCGTGTGCTGACTCGGATTTTCGGTCAGCTCGTCCAAAATAGGCAATAAAAAAGCGGCCGTCTTGCCTGTTCCCGTTTGTGCACAGGCGAGCACATCCCTGCGATCCATGATGGCCGGTATGGCCTTTTCCTGGATCGGTGTTGCTTCCACGAAATTCATATAGCTGATGGCCTCCAACAACCCCTCGTGCAAGCCCAATTCCTCAAATGTCATACAACGTCTTTCTTCCATGTAAAGGTATGTTATTCCGAACTTACCTGCTTCCGGGCGCTACCTGGCCAAATCGTCCTGTTGATCTGGCAGGGAGTGCGCATTGGTGTTTGTGCGCCCAGGCTCCTGTGTGGAGGGCAAGTTATGCGAATTATCCGTGGGCGGAGGAACATGGCAACCCTTGATCAAAGTGTATTTCCCATAATTGAATGCTGTCTTCCATTCGGTCTCGAAACCGTAATGCTCCTGAATATAGGTCCGGATGAGTTGGATGTATTTTGATTTTGATACCCTCTGAACAGATAGATATACGGACTCGCGTATGGCTAAGGCTTCGTATAGATCCAGAATACCTAAGGACTCAGCATGATGCCTGTAAACGGGGGTCTGTTGCAGGCTGCCCAATACAAGCGCCTGCCCCTGCGGTAGTTCGTTCTTTGGCGCAAAGGGAGTAATTCCACCCCAGGGGAAATTTGAGCTCCAAATGACCACTATGGGATCCTTTTCATTCCCCAAAAAATCATTTAACGAAACAAGGGAAGCCACACTATTCCTGGTATCCCGATATTTTCGGTATGAGTCCTGACCATTCGTTATGGTCAGAACAGCCAGCACAGTAATGGGTAACCAAAGGTTTCCCTTGAGCCTGTTGATCGGCCTCGGACGAATAAAGATCATGGATGCTACGAAAGCTGAGAGAAAAAGCCCATAGGTCACACGTTCCGGTGCCGGTTTAAGTAAGCCGGCGGACAGGGTCAATAAAGCGATAATGATACCTAAGCCGTATAAGAGGATTCCCTTTTCGCGACGCAGCCTGCGACTCTCGAAATAAGTCCACAGTAGCATAACAAAAACCACGAGCGAATAGGGTCTCACCATACTCGAAAAAAGCAGGCGAATGAAGGAAGGGTCTAATGGCTTCCTCAAAACAGGTGCCTCTTCCGAAACGGCTTTGAGCGCATCCCGGTCAAAACGTTCCGTGTCCCAAAAGAACATATGCATAAACATGTTGTAATCGTTTGGGGTCCATCCGATACGATTTAAAACAGCCTGTTGATCCAACGGGTCAATCGCCTCCAGCGCTTTAAAATCATACATATCTGCCCGATAGGCATTGTATTCCATTACACCCTTCCAATCGGGATGCGATTTGAAAGCATTGACCTGCCTGTATTGAAGTAACAAGGCGGCCACGAGCGCGGCAAGAAAAAGTATAGCTCCCCGCCAGATCCGGGTCTGATGCCGGTAATTCCATGAGAAGAAGAAGATCAACACAAGGAAAGAAGTGAGAATGATCGCCGATTGCTTGAATCGAACGAGACATCCGATCAATACAAATAGTAAACCGATCCAGGTTGGCCAGCCCCATTGATCTTTTCGCACTTGCTGCACCAGGAGGATCAAACCACTCAAAGTCCAGGCCGATGCGGCAATCGTGAATTGCAGCTCAAGGAACAGTATATATCCGCCTGCCACAAAGTAGGGTATGTAGTACAACAGGGCACGCTGCCCGTGATGGAGTAGTCCGTAATACAAGATCAAATAATGCAGGATGCTGATCGGCAGCAACAGGTAAAGCCCATACCAGGGTATATGGGGATCCAGCTCGTACAGGAAAATGAGAAACTGGCTCACATCAATATGCGAGAACAAATTAAAAATGGACGGACGACTTGCGATCCACTCGCCTAAGATCCGGTACATCATAGCCGTGTCGTCATTTGTCTTGAAATGTGCCAGATTGAGTTGGACTACGAGTACATCTGCCACCAATACCCACAGGAAACTAATGAGGCGGGCCTTACCTTTATCGGATCTGGGCAACATGCGGCTTATCAGTTAATCGGAAAGTCAAAATAAGTATCGGGAAAGGGCTCGTTCCCCAGGGTAAAATGCCACCATTCCTCCCGCAAGGGAGTAAATCCTTCCGCCAGCATGGCTTCCCGAAGCAACTGACGCATTTGGTAGGACTCCGGGGTCACACCGCGGTACGATGGCCACGATTCCGGACCAAAATGATCCCAGCCTGTACCCAGGTCCACTTCTTCTCCCACCCGGGCACCTCCTCTGTACACCAGGGTCAGATCCACTGTACTGCCGCGCGAATGCCCACTCCGCTTCCAGATGTATCCCTGCGGCACCAGCGAATCCTTCCGCAGATCAGGATAGTACTTCGCCTTGGTCAGTGTATCCGCTGCATCTTCGGTCCAACGCATGAAATGATCAACGGCCCGTTGCGGACGGTAGGCATCAAATACTTTCAATCCCAGGCCCTGCGGGCCGATGCGTTCCTGCACCCTTTTCAGGGCCTCTGCGGTCGGGCGGGTCATGATAACCCGATTTCCGCTGTATCCATCAACAGGGCGTCCTATGAAGTTGTCGGAACCGGCGTAGCGGAGTTCGGTTTCGATCGTCGGATCAACCTCATCCAGATACACAAAACCCTCAGGGAGTGGATCTCCACAGGCAAGGAGCAGGATCATAAAGGTGAAGGCAAGCCATCGCATGCGTCCGGGATACAGAGGATTCAGGAAACCGGCTTTAACAGTACCTGGATGTCCACGTCGATCTCCCTGGCAATCTTATCTGCTACCACAGCCGGGATCTCAATGCCATAGTCGGCACAGGGGATCAACATATGAGTGGTCATTCGGATATGGCCATCCCCGGTAACTTCTAAAGTGCCGGGTTGACTTACCTCATTCGACACCCCGTGAATGGTAAGGGTCCCGGACACGGTTACTTCGTAGCTCCCGGCTTTGGACAGGTTTATCTTTCCGAAATCGTCAACCTGACCTGAAAAGGTGGATTTCGGGAACTGGTCCGACTCCATGTAGTTTTCGTTGAAATGCTCTTCCATCAGTGCCTTCCTGAACCTGAAGGCCCTGATCAATACCTGAAAAGCCACTTCGCCATTGGCACTGTTTAACACACAGGCGACCTGACTGTTCGTCGCTTCAACCCCGTCGTCGATCTTGCTGTTCGATTTGAAATAGATCTCTCCGACGCGTGTCAGGTACTTGCTTTGCGCTGAAGCCCATCCTGCTGCAAGCAGAAAAATGGATAAAAGGAAAACGATTCGTTTCATGGTTCGTAAATTATTTGTTCAAAAGAATGCAACGACTTAACACAACATCCAGCATAGTGGCTCCGGTGCAAATGCCTTTCACGGTAACTTCTTCACCGATTAGGCTGTTTTTGCTTCCTTTGACTTCGTCCATACCTGCCAGTACCTGGAGAGATCCGTCCGTGCCCAACACCAGGGTCATTGGATCTCCCGGAAGCACTTCGGTCACTATACCGGTCACTTCTAATACCTTCCCGCGATAAGCCTTTCCTGCAGCCGCTTCGTCTGACTCAAATGCCAAGGCCAGCTCCATACCCGTCAGTACGGAATCGGTTTTCATCTGCACCGTATCCGGCACCGGCTTGTAGAACAGGTAAAGCCCGTACGCACCACCCAGCACGGCCAGAATGACCAGGGCCAGCAGAATTCGTTTGATGCTCATAAGGCGTTGTTTTACAATGTTTCGAAATATACGCAAAAACGGTACCAGCAGTTTGAATTACCAGACCGAAAAAGCAATATCCCTCATCTAAAGCTCATGCGTGAAACGGATCTTCCCCACCCCTCTCTGATTTAGCCTTAGATCCATACGCATCGTTTAAGCCAGGCTTTTCCCTGCCACCGGGGTGACGCGGTTAATTTACGATAATCTTTATATCTACCTTTACCCCATGCCGAAGGCCATTCCTTTGATGGAGGATTTCTATACGGTCCAGGGTGAAGGCGCCCACAGTGGAACGCCTGCGTATTTTCTTCGCCTGGGCGGCTGCGACGTCGGTTGCGTGTGGTGCGATGTAAAGGAAAGCTGGGATCCGTCGGCACATCCTGCCGTGGAGGCAGAAGAAATGTTGTGTCGCGTGCGCACTTCCAGGGCCGAGATCGTGGTCATCACCGGTGGCGAACCCCTGATGCACGATCTCACCGAACTTACCCGGATCCTGAAACAGGCCGGTTTTCGCACGCACATCGAAACTTCCGGCGCCTATCTGCTGAACGGTGAATGGGACTGGATCACATTTTCGCCAAAGAAATTCAAGGCTCCCCAGGCAGCTCTTTATCGTGCTGCGCACGAACTCAAGGTGGTGGTCTTTAACAGGCACGATCTGAAATGGGCCGAAGAGCACGCCGCCCGCGTTTCCAATGATTGCCAGCTCTTTCTGCAGCCCGAGTGGAACTGCCGGCACGAAATGATGCCGCTCATCGTTGAATATGTGAAGGAACATCCGCGCTGGCGCATTTCGCTCCAAACGCACAAATACCTTGATATCCCCTGATGCGTTTTTCCATTTGTCTGCTCCTTGCTCTACTGCTGTTGCCATGTATCAGCTCTGTGGCTCAATCCCGGCAATCGGTCCGCGATGTCGGATACGCGCGTGAGGCGATCAGGCGCAACAAGCCCGACGAAGCCAGGGGCTACCTGCAAAAGGCGATCAGGCGGGATCCCGGTTACCGCGATGCCCATTTAATGCTCGGCGAACTCTGCCTGCGGCACGATGACTACACGGGCGCACTGGAGAGCTTTGATCATGTGCTGGAAATACAGCCGGGGTATTTTCTGGGCCTGTACCGGCGAGGTTACGCATACTACATGTCGGAGCAGTTCGACAAGGCCATCGCGGATTACGAAAACTACCTGCTCTCTTCCGGAGCTTCGGATCAGGGTAAGCAGGAGGTGGAGAAATACCTGGCCTGGGCACGCTTCGGGAAAGAGGCGAAAACGCATCCTGTACCCTTTGATCCCATCAATCTGGGCGATTCGATCAACGGGCCGTACATGGAGTATTTTCCGGCTGTGACCGCGGACGGACAGGAACTGATCTTTACCCGGAATCAGCCCCGGTCGCACGTGATGCATGAGGATTTCTACGTGAGCCGGGGAGGAGAGGGAAACTGGAGTATGGCGATCCCGCTGGATCGGCAAGTCAACACGGACAGAAATGAAGGGGCGCTTTGCATCAGTGCGGACGGGAATGTGGCCGTGTTTGCAGCCTGCCAGCGCGAGAGCGGACGAGGGAGCTGCGATCTGTACATGACCCTCCGCGAAAATGGCCAGTGGAAAAAGCCCTTTAACCTCGGGTACCCGATCAACACAGAAGCCTGGGAGAGTCAGCCCAGCTTGAGTCCGGATGGACGCACGATCTTTTTTACATCGAACCGCAAGGGTGGAACAGGGGGTAAGGACCTCTGGATGTCAACCTATGCCGGAAGTGGTGAATGGGGAGATCCCGTGAACCTGGGCCATCCGATTAACACAACTGGCGACGAAATTACCCCGTTCATGCACTGGGATGGCCAATCGCTCTACTTCGCAAGCACGGGCCATCCCGGAGTAGGCGACTTTGATCTGTACATGAGCCGTCGGGTAGACGAGTTCACGTGGTCCACACCGGAGCATCTGGGTTTCCCGATCAATTCGGTCCGCGAGGAAAATGGTTTGGTTGTTGCCCCGGATGGTAAAACGGCCTATTACAGTCGGGAGGACTATGAAGACAGTCGCGGCATGCTGGATCTGTACCGCTTTGATTTGCCCGGGCCTGTCCGTGCCGTGCCCATCGCTTACGTCAAGGGCTATGTCACTGATCAGGATTCGAAGGAGGGGATTCCTGCGACCATCGAATTCGTAGACGTCGGAACCGGCAAAACGTATCTTGAAATAACCACGGGCCCGGGCGGATACTATTTCGCTTGCTTGCCTGGGAAGTGCAACTACGCCTTAAATGTGCGTCAGACCGGATACCTGTTCCACAGCGAGCACTTCGAGCTGGAGGGATCGGCCGGGAATAAGGCGTTATTGCTCAATATCACTCTGGCGCCCATCAAGAGTGGGAATTCCCTCACCTTGCGCAATGTTTTCTTCGATTCAGGCAGTGCGGGCCTGCGGCCCGAAAGCTACCCCGAGCTCAACCGGGCAGTGCAGTTTCTGCTTGATAATCCGACCCTTATTGTTGAGATCGCCGGACATACAGACAAGGTCGGGGCCGAATCAGATAATCAGGCCCTGAGCGAGCGACGGGCAGCTGCAGTGGTAAACTATTTGGCGAAACAGGGCGTTAGCCGCGACAGATTATTATTCGCCGGTTACGGCGCGTCGCAACCGGTGGCGTCAGACAATACCCGTGAAGGACGACAAAAAAACCGGAGAACCGAACTCAGGATCATTCAAAAATAAATGGATTTCATTGCCCTCAAGGTGATCAATATTCATCGCCAGACCCTCAGTGCAGTATCGATCAGTTTCAGGATCCCCCTTTTCAGAAAAGGGGAGTTCAGATATCGGGCCGGGCAGTACCTGACGATCCGGTCAGCCATCAATGGAGAGAAAGTGCATCGGAATTACTCGCTCAGCAGCGCACCGCACGAAAAGAAATGGACGATCACGGTGAAGGAGATGCCAGACGACCCCCTGTCGAAGTATTTGAATCACGAACTAAAGACAGGTGATACGCTGCTTGTTCATCAGCCCGAAGGGCGATTCACCCTGGATACGGATCCGGAACTGGCACGCAAGATCGTATTGGTTGGGGCCGGAAGTGGAATTACGCCGTTGATGTCGCATTTGAAGACCTTGCTGAAAGAGGAGCCGCGGACTGAGGTGCTGCTTTTATATGGGAACCGGACTGTGAAGGACATTATTTTCAAACAGGAGCTAGATGCCCTGGAAGCAGCACACGATCAATTAAAGGTAGTGCATTTCATATCGCGGGAAAAAGAACCCGGAAATTGCACCCATTGGGAGTTTGGCCGGGTGACGCGGGACAATTTGTACGAGGTGGTGAAGAAGCATCTCGGTTATCCGGGGCACCCCGTGGTACCGGTATACCTGCTCTGCGGACCGGCTGAGATGATCGGGGATCTGCGGGAGTATTTGTACGAGATCCTGGTGCCGCGGTTAAATGTATTGACCGAGTTCTTTACTTCAGAGGATGCTTTATCCGGCGAGGTGATGCCAGCAGATAGTGTGGATTGCACGGCAGCAGTGGTCTTGCACGGTGAGGAGCATGAGATCGGGATCCCGGCCGGAACAACTGTTTTGGATGCGGTGATCAACGCGGGACTGGATGCTCCCTACAGCTGCACGAGTGGGATCTGTACGACCTGTATTGCGCGTCAGACCGAAGGTGTTTTCGATACCTCCGGGAATATTTCTCTCAGCACGGATGATTTTGAGGAAGGATTCATTCTTACCTGCAGTACCATATGCCTCAGCAAAACGGCCCGAATTGATTATGACGACACTTAAAGAATGGCTTCGCGTATCCGCAGGAGTTTGACCAGGAGGCCTTCAATACTTTCGAGTGGAAGCATGCTCGCCGCATCGCTTTTGGCGTTGGCCAGATCATCATGCGTCTCCAGGAAAATGCCATCCGCCCCGGTCGCGATCGCTGATCTGGCAATGGTTTCGATGAGCTGCGGTCGGCCGCCGGTGACTCCCGAGCTTTGATTGGGCTGCTGGAGGCTGTGGGTAACGTCCATGACCACCGGAAACCCCAGTGCTTTCATTTGTGGGATCGCACGAGGATCAGCAATTAGATCCTGATATCCGAAAGAGGTTCCACGATCGGTGAGGATTATTCGGTTGTTCCCGGAGTCCACCGCTTTTTGCACAACGAACTGCATGGCATCAGGAGACAGGAACGGCCCCTTTTTAATATTCAGGAATTTGCCTGTTTTTGCCCCGGCAACCACCACATCGGTTTGGCGACACAGGAAGGCCGGTACCTGAAGCATATCAGCATATTCGGCGGCCATGCTGGCTTCATCGGCACAGTGGTAATCAGTTACCGTGGGGATGTCAAAGGTCTCCCCCACCTTGCGCAGGATCCTGAGTGCTTTTTCGTCTCCTATTCCCCTGAAGGAATTGATCTGGGATCGGTTCGCTTTGCGATATGATCCCTTAAACACATAGGGGATTGTGAGTTTATTGGTTATTTCGACCACTTTTTCCGCGATGCGGAGAGCAATATCTTCACCTTCAATGGCGCAGGGTCCGGCCAACAGGAAGAAGGTCTTCGGGTCAACATGCTTTATTCGGGGTAACTGATCAATCATGTTGCCAGGTTTTGCGGAGTCCGGCCCCGAAATGAATGCCATAGCTCTGTTCCGGGGCAATCCAGGAATTCAGGTTTCCTGCCTGCAAAAGTATGGTGTAGCCGAAGAGCTGCAGCCGGTAGTCAAGTGAAAGACCGAAACGGTTGTAGCCACCGTAGTGTATGGTCGGGCTGATCAGATGATGAGATCCGGGTTTCCATTCATAGGCTACATAGATCTGAGGCAGGCTGAAGATACCATAGCGATATTGTACGCCAAAGCGCCATAGATCTTCATTTTTAAGCATCCTGCTTACCTGGAATCGCAGCAGGAAAGGGGTGATCCCGATCCGGGCTCCTTTTTCTCCGGGGAAGTAGGCCTGTCCCAGGCTGTCAATAGCCTCGCTGAAGAAGTTGTCCTGAATGTCAAACAAGTTATTGATGTACAAGCCTTCGTAAGTGTGGGTGGTATCAACGTCAATAGTGCAGGAGTTTTTGTTCCAGCGGATCAATCCGAAGTCTTCCAACGCCCCGGTGTACGTCCAGCCATTGCTCCGATATGTTAGCGTGGCACCAATACCGAGCCCTAACCCGTTGATGCCATTCCTGCCTGAGGAGGTATCGGTTAGGCTTCCGCCCGCGAGGGCGGATAGTGAAATATATTCGCCTGATTCGTGCGTGTACCAATGGAGGCGATCGGCATGGAAGCGTTTTTCTTCGAGCCCGAAGAGTACCTGGGCGCTTAGGTCGTAGCTCCAGTTGCCTTGATCAAAGCCCCAGGAGTAGAAGGCCTGGAGGTACTTGATGCGCCACCAGGCGGCTGGTGTAAGATCCAGCGTATCACCTGCGTAGGGTGCATTCCCGTAGAAGGCGAGTTTCAGGAGATCTTCGGAGTAGCTGACCGCGTCAAGACTGTTGTAGCGGATCCCGAAGGTCCGGCGTGTCGCAGAGACATTTTCGGGGCGATAGCCGTAGTTGAATCCAAAAAGACTGT
Organism: Flavobacteriales bacterium; assembly: GCA_965262845.1. GTDB lineage: Bacteria > Bacteroidota > Bacteroidia > Flavobacteriales > ECT2AJA-044 > ECT2AJA-044. The sequence goes on along the minus strand of CBDHFX010000001.1, from coordinate 332,806 downwards.
TCAACACGCTTCGGTTGCTGTTTTGGACGTCGGTAAAGAAGAGCTTCTTGTCCTGCTCGTCAAGGAAATCATCATAGAGAATGCTTCGCTGTGCCGCGAAGGGTATGGAGGTTGATCCGAGGGCATAGACGTAGGACAAGTCGACAAATCGTTCAGCGTTCGGGCTATATAGCCATGGATCCGACTGGATTGCCTGTGCGCCCGCGAGGGCGGGAATAAGGAGAAGGGAAATCGACAGCCTCCGCATTAATTATTGAGTCGATAGGTAAAGTCACCGACCATTTTAAGGGTCATCCGGTAATTTGAGTAGATCTTGACCGGGCTGGGTTGGTTGGCCGTGTTGAAAATTGATTTGAATCGGATCTGCGCAGCATCCTGGAAGTGATTGATGCGCTCCGGGTTAAGGCCTATGGTGAGTGTTGTGCGTGCCGGCACGTCCACTTTCAGGTCTGCATTGAGCTGAGGGGCTTCAATAACCTCATCCGGTAAGATGGTCTCGAGTATGTCGCCGTCAATATCGAGCAGCATCACTTCAATATTGGCTTCGAAGGGCAGTCCGTTACTGATGAGCAGGCGGATTTCTCCACCTTTGATCTGATCCCATTCAGGGGCATTACCCAGATTAAAATCCGTGGTGTCGACCAGGGTGAGGCTATTGGCAACCAGGTGGAGTGGGACTTCCAGGTTCAGGAAGGCCTGGAGGGGATGGTCATAGTAAATAAATCCGATGTGGGGACCAGCCGGATTTATGATAACATGACCTTCAAAGGTGATTTGATCGGGCAGGTTAGCCAGGAAGGCATTGATATTGGAATTGTTTTCGTTGAGAAGAAGTACCTCGTTGGTCGCAAAAACAGATCCGGCACTTTCGGTGGCCGGCCCTATCTGGATCATGTTTCCGCCCGGGTTGAGGTTCAAAGGCACTTCCTGGTTGTTCCGGCTGTTGATCCCTTGGACCTGATCCAGGGTAAACAGGGCTCCGGCACCAATTGGATTATGTACTTCCAGGCTTGCAGAGGTTTGCTCCAGCCCGACTGTTCCGGATACCAGTCTGGAAAGACCTGGGAAAAAGGTGGATTCCGGCCCGACTTGAAGCGTTTCGTTCCCGAGATCCCCTACTGCATAATCAACCGTAAGGTCGGTCATGCCAAGTTCCACTACTACACTGTCTTCCAGTGAGAGGGTCACAATTTGCCCGGTAAAATCGATCTGCCCGAGAATGATGTGATAAAAGGTGTTGAATATGTCATGATCTCTACCCGTGAGGTTGAGCTCAATGCCGGCAAAGTCATAGTTCTTGATGATGGTCGAAACTCCTCCCGGCGGCGCGGCAGGAACTCCTTCCTGGAAAGCAAAAGGGGCTCCGTTAAGGTCCGATTCGGGAATGATATATTCGAACTGGATATCGTCGTTGATAGTGGAACTGATATCCATGTTGATGTCTCCCGAACGTATGATCCCAAAGGTGAGCTCAAGTCCTTCTGAACCTTCCAGAAATACTTCTGAGGTATCGTTGATGATGTTTTGCGCCGGCCAGATCGTTGTGGCGCTGGACGGTTTCAGATCGCGAATGGTGAGGGTGATGACCAGGGCATCGGAAGTATCGATCAGCACACTTTGACCATTTGACCCCGGACTGGACATGCCGTAGAGTTCTGCCAGCAATTGACTTTCGATCGTTTTTCCGGCAAGTGATGAAGAACTGCTAGCCGTTGCTCCGGCTGCAATGTAGTCGAATGTATCCTGAATGAGTACCTGCATGTTCGAGCTGTTCAGGATCCCGAAGGCGAAATCCTCAATGGCAATAGGCAAACCGTTTTCGATTGTGACCTCCAGGATTCCACCGATCAGGGAGATGCTTTCGAAATACTGGCTCGCATCAATCGGCGTGGAAGCTCCCGGAATGTTTCCGAGGGAGGGGATGACCATTGAACTTCCGTTGTTCCCAATGATGATCTGCCCTACAATTCCTGCATTATCAGCAATTTGCCCGAGGGAAATACTGGATGGTACTATAATATCCGAAAGATCCAGGGAGTCGAGGCTGAGGTATTCGTAATGGGTGTAGGTAAAGGGATCAATCAGATCAGGTAATCCAAATGAAGCCAGTTCGCTGCGATAGACCAAAACAAGTGAAGAATCTGGCTGTGTGGTTAAATTACTGTCTCCGGCCAGATCGCCGATATCCAGGTCACTCACGAGGATTGGTGCCAGAACATCCACGTTCCAATCGGCTGTTTCCAAATCGTTACGACAACTGGTGAAGAAAAGAATGGCAACCAGAAAAAGTAAACGGGCAGAAATATTCATTCCGGTGCAAAAATAGGAAACACTGCTGATTTGCCTTCCCTTGATATAGACCGGTTAAAGTACATCTACGGTTGTTAACTGCCAGGATCACCCAAAATTAACAAGGCGAAACTAATGCCGTAATAGCCGGTCCAAAAAATAGTTTACCAACTTCGACCGAACATATGTTAGCGTGCCCAGATCACTTCAAAATGAACCTTATCTTCCTGGCCAATATCATCAATTACAGCAAGTATGTGTTTACCCTCATCGGGAATTACTTCAAACTGGTGAATACCAACCGTGCTTCCTAAAAACTGATCATTCAGATGCCAGTATATTTTTGCGTCCGCATCAAAATGGGTGGCCTCAAACGTCAGCACGGTTCGATTTCCCTGCTGATCCAGGGGAACAGTTAGTACTGCCCCGAGATACGGATATACAATACCTATTGGTAGCTGCATTTTTGAACGACATCCTTCTGCATAATCCGGCGGGGGTGGCCATGCAGATCGGTACTGCGAGTGGTAATGCTGGGCCAAAGGGTCAAGGACTATCCAACTCGTATCGCGATCAATGACTCCACAGTCTTTTCGCACCTGTTCTCCTCGTCTGTTCAAAAAAACACGTTGGTGATACAGGCACCTTACAGGTGGATGTGCTCCTCGTGGTTGATCAACTTCTGAGGTCGGACAGAAAGCTCCGAGGCTCATTCCTGTTTCAGCACAAGCGAGTGTTTTTTTGAGCCAGCCCACTGGAGGCTTAAACCAATCGGACCGCGGCAGCATCCCGAATACCTGAAACATTAGCGGAGCGGCTAACGAAGTTCCGGTCAGCCCCGGTCTTCCTTCACCATCTGCATTTCCACACCACACACCAACTAAGTGATCGTTGTCCCAGCCAATCGCCCAAGCATCCCGAAATCCATGGCTTGTACCCGTTTTCCATGCGATACGTCGGCTTGATGAAAAAAGTCTCCAGTGCTCTTCAAGCTCTGGGCGCTGTACTTGGGTCAAGACCTCTGTGACGAGCCACATTGCTCCCGGGTTAATCTGGTTGTCTGGATGCTTTGGCAAGGAGTCAGACCTCAACACATGGACTTCACGATAAGGAATGGAACTGCTGCCTCCTGCTTGTTTCAATGCATTGATCTCTCGGGAATATGTGCAGACCAAATCCCATAAGGTCACTTCTGCTCCACCCAGAATGAGCGAAAGGCCATAATGATCGGTTCCTTGATTAATGGATGTAAAATGCATTCGCTTCAAATCCTCGTAAAATGGTCCCAGCCCGTAGTCGCGCAATAGCAATGTGGCTGGAACATTGAGTGATCGTGCCAAAGCTTCATCAGCTCGAACTATTCCTTTGAAGTTCCGGTCGAAATTTTTTGGACTGTATTTTCCGAGAGTTACTGGTACGTCGCGCATCCAGGTTCCCGGAAGAACAAACCCTTTTTCGAAGGCTTTTGCGTACAAGAGGGGTTTAAGTATACTCCCCGAACTTCTGGGCGCCTGGATCAAGTCTACGAATGGAGCTCTGGTTTCCGAATTTTGGGCATTACCACAATAGGCCTTCACTTCGCCCGTATTCAAATCGACAACAGTAACAGCAGCATTGAAGACTCCTGTCTCACTTGTACGGGCAGCATAATCGTTCAAACGAGTTTGAACCCTATGTTGTAAGTCTTCACTAAGTGTGGTTGTAGCCCATTTTATGTTCAAAAGCTCGGGATGGTTAAGTAGGTGCGGGGCCAACTGTGGCATGGGATAAGGCTTGTCGGGCAGTGGCTCCATGACCGAAAGGGAGTAGACAGACCCGTTAATGACTCCTTTTTGATGAAGTTTAGCGAGAAGAGCATCCCGTTTCTTTTTCAATGCATTTCGATTGCGCCCAGGATGGATGAGCCCGGGGGCATTCGGAAGTACAGCCAGTGCAGCTGCCTCAGCCCAGGAAAGCTTATCCACAGGTCTGTCGAAATAACGCCAACTCGCCGCTTTAGCTCCAACTACATTACCGCCATAGGGGGCATGAGATAAGTAGAGTTGTAGCACCCTTTCCTTCGAGAATCCTACTGTGAGGCGGAGGGACATATAGATTTCCTGAACTTTTCTCAAGATAGTACGGGGCGGATTTTTGAGGGATAAGCGAATCACCTGCATGCTCAGCGTGGATCCGCCTTGGACCATTTCCCCCGCTTTGATATTGGCTGCTGCAGCACGAATCAGGGCAATGGGATTGAATCCCGGGTGCCAATAGAAATACTCGTCTTCATAATAGCGAGTTGCCGTAGCCAGTCGCATCGGAGTGTGTTTCAATTCCGAAAAACGCCATTGTTCGTCCTGGGCAATTTGCGCGGCCAATAAACGGCCTTCACGATCAACGGCCACACGCGAATAAGACACATCAAAAAGGGGATGCGGGAACAGTAGCCAAAATGCCGTGAAAAAAGTTGCCAAAAGCAACCACGTACGTTTTCGGAACAGGACTTTACAAATTCGGGAGCGCATCATTTTGAATGACGTCTACCCACATGCCTGGGATAGTGGCACGCACCGTTTCATCATACATCGGAGCGCAGTAAACAGCTGGCAAATAATAGCGTCCGGTATATGTGGCGTTCAGCATAACAGTAAAAGACTTCTCTTCACCTTTTCCCAAGTTAAAATAGGTCAATACTCTATCGTCCCGAATGTCTTGATATTCGAAAGTGGTTTGATCGTTCGTTGGCTCATTAAGACGGTTGTTCACAATTTGCCACCCACTGGGGAAAAGCTGTTCCAGTGCAACTTCCTGATAGGCACTCCTGGCGCCCGGATGCGATACATAAACAACTGCTTTGAAACTAGTGCCTTGTTTCAATTGTGTCACATTGATCTTTTTATTGTTCAAGTCGAGATAGCGAACCGAGAGCCCTAACTGGACTTGCTCAATTTTGTGATCACTTTCGATAGGAATACCTTTTTCGTAGTACGACAAAAAGAGTGGATTGGAGCCTTCATTAGCGACGGTAAGAATACCCGATTCATCTCTGTAATATTGTGCATCAATTACGTATATGTTCGCCTCTGTTTCGGTGATGAGGCTGTTATTTACAGGGTTGATCCGAAATTTCATCGGCCTCAGATCCTGCCCGCCCATTGATTTCGAAAGAGCAAGTAAGGCGAATGAACGCGATTGGGTGCTATGCCAATCTGCTCCCAGCATGCGACAAAGGTCTTTTATAAGTAGCCCGGTCAGTTGCCGGTCTTCCAAGTATACAGCACTTTCCAGATACATGGCCTGATCACGCAAAGTTGAGCCGAAAGTACCTGTCCATTCGGTTCCATACTCTTCCAAAGTACGCGGGACCTGAGCTAACCTTTTGCCCACATCTTTACGACCGACAAGTACATAGGCTGCTGCCAATCGCCAGGCCGCACGATGGTCCAGGTTCTTCCGTGCACGCATACGATTCATGGCACCGATCTCTGGCTTACCAGCAAGTGCCAGGACATAGAGGCGATAGGCCTGATGCAAATCCTGATAACCTCGGTACTGATCTCCTATTCCCGGATTCCAGTTTCGGGCACAACGCTGGGCATAGCGCAGCCAACGAGCTCTCATTCCGGGCGGTAGGGTATAACCTTTATTTTCGGCTTCAATGATAAAATGAGCCGCGTAAGTTGTGGCCCATCCATGTGCTTGGTACGAACCACCACCTGGCCAGTAAGAGAATCCGCCCGAGGGCAACTGAAAAGAAATCAATCTATGCAATGCTGCCTGGATATTTTTGTCGATCTTAATCTCTTGTCCGGATGTTAGCTGCACTAAGTTTCCCACAAATAATTGAGGAAAAGCGGCTGAGGTGATTTGCTCAATACATCCATGCGGATATCGGATAAGATAGTCAAGGTGTTCCTCGAGATTCAATTCCGGTAACTGTGACAACGTAAACTGTCTTTCCCGAGTACCTTCAATTCCAATCGGTGCATAAGCGATCTTGGCCGTGGTTCCGGGTGCCAGCTCCACGGTTTTGGATTGATGGAAAGCTGGATTTCGCGGTATTACATTAACATTGACTTTATCCGTGGCCAGGTCCGATCCACTCCTGGCTTCTATACTGAATGATACAGGGCCAAGGTATCGGTCTACTGTTCCACGGAATACAACAGTTTTCTGTCCTTCATCGGAAAATGAGATAAATTGGGTTGGCGATTCCATACGGAATCCTTTATTTGCCCGCATGGCGATCCTCACCTTGTGGGGTCCTGATCGGGTTGAAATCACTGTAACAGGCAGGTCTACCATCTCACCAGGACCTAATACCCTCGGAACCACGGGCAGTATCATTATCGGCTGTTTGACGGTTACCTCTTGCTCGGTGCACCCGTATGCCTTTTCTTCTCGTCCCACACACATTACACGTACTGCACCGAAGTAGTTCGGAATAAAGATATCGAACTCTTTCGTTTCGCCGGCCCCTAAAATCTCCGGGCCGATAAAGTGCACTACTGGCTTAAAACGATTAACCTGATGTTCCTCCTTGTATTTCAGATCTTCATCTCCACCTACAGCAGGTAGCGTAGATAATTGTCCAGACATTGAAGTTAGTACGTCATCATATATGTCCCATGAATGGGTCATAAGAGCTTCCTTGGCATAGAAATAGTGCCAGGGGTTCGGAGTGTTGAACCGCGTGAGGGAAAGCAGCCCTTCATCAACTACAGCCAGAGTGAAGACCATTGGTCTACCCTCAGCTTCAGAAACCCGAATTTTCATGGTGCTGTTTGGACACACTTCTTCCGGAGTATTGACCAATGGATTCAATTTCGTAGCCGGATCCTCAACAGAGATCGGTAGCACCCCGTACATACGAATGGGGAGTGAATTTTTTTTCTGACCATAGGGTTGTAGCAAAGTGGCGTGGACGTACACATTTGGTGCCATGTCATCCGTCGCTTGGAAGGCTACAGTATTCGGATGTACATTATCTAAGTCAATCCAAAAACTTCGTAAAATACGCTCCGCTTTTTCGATAGAAATCAGTACACGACCGGAGCTTCCACCCGGTAAGGCAACCATTACGGAATCTCCCACAGAATACTTTGGTCGGTCAGCCTGCAGGTGAAGGAGTTGAGCAGCTTCACTTTGCCGCTGGTGTTCGTACCAGCCACTGTAGCTTCCGTAGAAAGTCTTAGCTGAGCTGTGTCCTGAGACCGTGTCCACTGCACGTACAAGGAATTGTCCCCATCTTGCTGATGGAAAGTTAAAGGTATGCACGGTGTTCAGGTGTGATACGCGGACTTCCTCTCTGGCAATCAGTTGAGCAGTTGAGCGCGAAACGAATTGATCAACTTCATTGCGATCTGGTCCTTCCCACCACCAATTCCAGTCTAACTCATACCACTCAAGTTGGACCGTACGGTCTACAGGCTGCCCCCTTTCCTCCACGACGGACAGTTGTATGTTAATAGGCTTATCTGTAGCAATGGCATGACCCCAGTGATCACCCCCTTCGAGTTTGAATCCGACATATTCTTTGAATGGACTGCATAAGGCGCTGATATAATCGGTACTGTACTCTCCACCCGGTTCGAAGATCTTACTGTTTAACTTCAGTTTCACCATGCCACGGGACGACTTTGGTGTAGGTGTTCGAACCTTAAATGAAGCCCGGCCATCACCGTTGGTACGGTGCTCCACGACCTGTGAATTATCGTTTTCGCTCCGTTTGGTGATGTCGTCAAACTGATAACCGTATAGCCCTTCGAAGGATGTTTTGACGTTGGCGAAAGAGACTTCAGTCTCAATATCCAGATGCTCCCCGGGTGCTCCGTACAACCATTTGGCATCAAAGGAAAGATAGGTGTAAGGTTGATCGTTAATCTGTTCGGGTAATTCCCAATTGGCCACCAAACGATTCGGCTTTACGGTTTCAATGCGGACATATTTTACAAATCGTACATTCCCAACCAACGCTTCAATACGCCAGGCGCCTGTTGGCGCATCAGCTTCTGTAGGTAAGTGGAAAGTGTAAAGGCCTTTAATGCCTTCAGAAGATACCTGACGCTGGCGCAGTTGACCATAGGGATCAAAGCATTTCAAGGTGACAGGATGCTCGGGAGGTAGCGGAATGTCAGATGATTCCAGCATGACGGACAGATGTAATGTATCGCCCGGTCGCCAAACTCCACGCTCTCCATAAATATACGCTTTGAGCCCATCCGATGGTTTTATCCCGTTGATTTCGAACAGGCTCATCGGTCGGGCTGACCGGGGGTCAACCCGTAAATAGCCAATATCTTTGCCTAATCGCGCACAGATGAGATAGGCTGGATCTTTAGTTTCGAGATGTGTATGACCTTGAGCATCCGTAACCGCCGAAGCAATTTCCTGTTGCTGAAAATTATAGGCTGTGATCTTAACACCGGAAAGTGGATTTGCTTCAGGTAGATCAGTAACAGTCACCCGGTAACCAGATCGGTCCTTCCGCACTAATAAGCCAAGATTGCTTGCAAAGATATTAGAGGCAATGCCCTTATTACCGATATAATAACTCACCTCGCATGGATCATTACGTTTTTGCCAATCATAATTCGTCCAATCATACCAACTGGGGTCGCCCCAGAAAGTATATCCACCATCGAAGTTGTTATTGGCTTTTTTGAGCCGTTTCGCCTGATTTTCAATGTCAGAACAAGGGTAAAGGGAATGGCGGGGTTCAAAATTCATCAGCACACGATAAATAGCCCCCGGATCAGGATTGATGAGTGCATCAAGGCTGAGCCGGTAGGCCGACCACTGTCCGGGAACGACCTCTCCAAGCCAGGTCAGATCAATCTCGCCATCGTAAACTATTCTGCCTACCCTGGCTATTTCACTTCGCCCATTGAGGGTATTTTCCTGAAAGAATTGTTGCACATTATTGGCGTACACCTTTAATATACGCACATTGACACCTTTGAGATTAATGGCTTGAAAAGGGAAAAAAAGCCCTTCGGCTTTCGGTATAATAACACCCTTGTTCCAAACTGCCAAAGCCGGGTTTGACCATTGGAAGAGAACTTCTCGTTCGTACCGGCTTTGGAGTTCATTCCCAGCGGAATTTCGGATAGATGGCTCAATCCATATGAATTCATTCGAAGTCAAAGGAGATGCCGGATAGGCCCTCACAATATTGCGATCTACCTCAAGTCGTACATTAATGCCCGACTTAAAATAAATTAGCCCATCCAGTTCCTGATCCTGATCAAGGGGGTCTGAGAAATGCAGTACTACGTGCTGGGTAGGCCTATTTTGTGAGGTGACCTGGGTCAATGTAAATTCGCCGAGTGGCGGGATTCGAAACTCTTCACTGCCGTTTGATTCCTCTGCTCCTATGGGAGCGCCATTCCATGTTAACTTAACGATTCCGGCCAAATTCCTCCGAACAATATTTTCGACCTTGAATACATGCTGACGACGATCCGATCCATGACTCCAGGAAACAGGCAATTCTTTTCCGTCCTGGACGGCCTGAAGGCATTTTTCGATTTGCTCAGCAATAGCTACATCTAAGGTGCGGATTGTTCCTTTAATCTCAAGTTGCTCCTGACGGTCTGGATCTGGCGTAATGAACCCATCGGTGCGCACAAAAAAGTTCTGAAAATACACCTGGAGGTCAAAGTTTATTTCCCGGAACTGTTTGGGTACGTCAAGCACTTTACCGAGATTAAAGGTCACCCTGTATTTTTGGCCTGAAAGGAGAGAGTTGTTCGGTTGAAAGACCACTGTGTAGGCATTTAGCCATATGGTGCTTCCGTCTACGGCCGGATCAAGGTCAAATAATCCTTCGGCGACTTGCCCTGCTTCGATACTCTTTACTGGTGCAGCGAATTCGATACGGATATCATCATCTTTAGAAACGGATCCGGCCGTGTAGCCTGAAATGTAGGCTGCAAAACCTGGATCAACCGATTGGTATTCCTTTTGCCTTTTACTGCAGGAACATGCGATTAGCAATAAACTGAAAAGACACAGTAAGTTTAGGCTGCGTATGAATAGCATAAAGTGATGGTATTAAATGGTAAGTAATACAGAAATTGATAACTCAACAAAATACTGTTCGGACGACCGGGTGACCACCACACCTTTTCCATCTTTCCTTATTTTTGGCTAATTTATGATTTGCAAATTGATTAGGCAAGAAAATTAGTCGTACAATTCATTCATTTTTTCTCTTGTCGCAAAGATAAAATTACAGAGTTAGCTACAGAGCTAACTCTGTAATTAATGATGTATAAACAGCTATATTTCAACACTTTATTAAAATACAGTTTTATGATACTAAGGAACGAGTATGTTCCAAATAGAATGCTGACAACTTGCCGGAAGCAATTGCCCCAAGAGGTCGCCTTTAGCTTAACTCCCTAAAATAGTCTGGAGCAGGCATGGATAGTAGGCTATAGTGGCTGGAATAAAAGGTAATAATGCCCAGGACCATGAATCAGCCCGAAAACTACGGAGAAAGCAGGAGCATCAGGCACTACCCGTAGTAAGGACAAGCCGCTTTTTGGAAGCCAAGGTAACACATTACACCCTTTTTGACAATTTTTAGTGTAAAGGCCTCAGCCAGCCCGTAGTTTTGTACATTTGCGCGCATGAAACAACATCTGCTTTTCCTTTTAGGTTTGGTTTCCCTGACGACCTCTGCTACGCACATCGTCGGTGGTGAAGTGCATTATACCTACCTGGGCAATGGTCAGTACGATATCGAAATGATCGTGTATCGCGATCCCACTGGTGGCCCCCTGTTCGACGATCCGGCCTTATTGGGGATCTTCAATGACAATGGAGTAGAAGTGCTGACCCTCAATTTCTTTCTCGACAGCATGAATTTTGTGCCGCTTTCCGAAGACACCTGCTATGCCAGTGGAGCCGGTAATGAAGTGTCCGTAGAGCGCGGGTATTACCACGAAATTGTGACCTTGCCCGACAGCTTAACTGGATATACCCTCGTGTATCAGCGCTGCTGTCGAAACGCCACTATTATTAACATCCTTACACCGTTGGACTGGGGCGCCACCTACGGAACCAGCATCCCACCCCGTGTGGAATCTATCAATAGTAATCCACGCTTCCCATTGGCTCCTCCTATCGTTGTATGTGCTAACGAATCCATATTCTATGATCATAGCGGTATCGATGCTGACGGCGATTCCCTCAGCTATCAGTTCACCACACCGTACACGGGTGGAGATCCGCTGAACCCAGCTCCTTTTCCCACGCCACCGCCACATACCCCCATTCCCTGGGCACCAGGCTACAGTGCCAACAACTGGATCGATGCGAATCCAACCGTTACCATTGACCCCCAAACCGGTATAATCACAGGGACTCCGACAACGATCGGGCAATATGTTACGCAAGTGGAAGTGACAGAGTGGAGAAATGGGATTCCGATCAACGTAACGTGGCGTGACTTCCAGATGAACGTGGTGCAGTGCCTTCCTTATCCGGATGCATCGGTCATTGATAATAATGATTCATGTCAGGGGCTGAGTGCCACCTATGCCGCTGGCGGAACAGATTTTATCGATATAGAATGGAACCTCATATCGCCGGATGGAACACAGGAATTCCTTGGAACGGATCCGGTAATCACCGTGACCAGAAACGATACAGGAACCTACCTTATTTCGTTGGTGGCCTCGAACGGGACCTGCTTCGATACAGCTTTTTACGAGGTATGGCTCTACGAACCGGATATTGGACTCCAGATCCTGGGACCGGACTCTGCTTGTTATCCGGTTGATGAGCCCAGCTGGACACTGACACCCGACCTGCCGAACGAAGGTATTCGCAACTGGCAGCTGAATGGCATTGATAAAGGGGATAATTTTCCGGACGTGCCCGGTGATTTCGTAGTGGGCTATAATCAGATCATCTTCAGTCAGTACTATCGCGGATGTCTCTGGTCTGACTCTGCCGATGTGTGGTGGACGAGTTGTGTGGACATTGAGGTGCCCAACGTGTTTACTCCTAATGGTGACGGTGAAAACGAATACTGGTACCCCTTCTGGGGGGAATACTATCCCGAGCGGATCGAGATGGTGATCTTCAACCGATGGGGGGTAAAGGTTTTTGAAGGTGCTTCGAATACTCCCAACCTTTGGAAAGGCTGGAATGGTGTCAATTATTCCTCTAAGCGCGATTGTCCGGAAGGGACTTATTACTGGATCGTTCAGGGGTCTGCCTATGGGGAGACCTTCTATGAAACAGGCTTTCTCACCCTTCTTCGCTAAAATGCTGCACCATTTTTCCGACCGTTAATCCCTGAACCAGGATGCTGAAGATGACCACTACATAGGTCATCGCCAGTAACATTTCCCGTTTCATTTCCGGGACCAGGCTTAAGGCGAGCGCAATGGAGATCCCTCCGCGCAGTCCGCCCCAGGTCATGATCTGGACTGTGCCCGGCACAAATTCGAGTCGCTGCCGAAAGATCCTGATCGGCCCGATGAGGGCCAGGTAACGGGCCAGCAACGTTAGCGGAATAGCCGCAATACCCAGCCACAGGTAGTGCGGTTTAATTTCGAGCACCAGTAATTCAAGGCCGATAAGCACGAAGAGGATTGCATTCATGAAGACATCCACCAGCTCCCAGAATTTGTCGAGGTAGTTCTCGGTTTCATCGCTCCACGCTGCCTCGCGCGCCTTATTCCCGATAAAGAGGCCGGCCACGACTACAGCAAGCGGTCCCGAGAAATGCAGCATACTCGCCAGAAGGTATCCGCCCATGACCAGCGCCAGGGAGAGCATCACTTCCGTTTCGTAATGATCAATTGAGCGCATCAGTTGGAATCCACTCCAGCCGAGCAGGAATCCGAGTACTATGCCACCACCCACTTCCTTGACCAGCAACAGCGCTATTTCGCCGGCTGCAATATGCCCGGTGCCGGCCGCGATCCCAAATAGTGTTAGGAAGACCACCACGCCGATGCCATCGTTGAATAGCGATTCACCCACGATCTTGACCTCCAGTTTTTTTGGAGCGCCGACCTGCCTGAGAATGCCCAGTACAGCGATCGGATCTGTAGGGGAGATCAATGCGCCGAACAGCAGACAATATTGGTAAGCCACCGGATAGCGGACTACCTCAAGCAGATAAAAGATAAAGGTTCCCACCAGGAAAGTCGATACGAGCACCCCGAGGGTCGAAAACACAATAATAGGCCCGCGCATCGCCTTGAGCTGGTCAAGCTTGGTGTGCAGGGCTCCGGCGAAAAGCAAAAAACTCAGCATCACATCAAGCAGTATGGTCTTAAAGTCAATGCCTCCGATGGTCTGCCCGGCCAGATCCAGCAGCCTGGGCGAGAACTGTCCCACCACCAGTATGATCAGCGTGAAGACCAGTGTCATACCCAGCAGTCCGATCGTACCTGGCAGTTTCAGGAATCGCACGTTGATGTAGCCAAAAAGTGCTGCCACAACTGTCAGCCCGGTCAGGATCTTAAAAATTTCCATTTCGATTGCTTTATTCCGATTTCATGTTGTCCGTTGACTTCCCGTAACGGAAAGATCTTCACTGCCCCGCAGGTCCCCGACGGTTCACGCCCGTTTACCAGTCCGAACCGAAATTTATGGACCGGGCATTCGATCGCTCCCTCCCCGGTTACACGTCCGCCCGTGAGGGCGAAACCCTGATGAGGGCAGCGATTGCGCAGGGCGTGCCACGTGCCCTGGTATTTCGCCAGCAATACTTTCCCGGCCTTTTTTTGCCTCACGGCAAGAAGTGCCCCATCCGCGCAGGCTGCCATTTGGGCTTGCGTTTCCGGCGCAAGGGGAATCCAGTCGGTGACGTCGTGTTTCATCGGACCGAAATTAAAGGGAAATCCTGGCAAAGCTAATATGTTGCAGAAAAGAATAGGTTGTTGTACCTTTGCGGCGGCATAAGAGATGGATTGATGAGGGGACCACAACGTCCCCTCTTTTTGTGTCGTTCATAATTGATGTCGGAAAAAAATAAGGGGGTGCTGAAGAGTGTTAGATCGGGCAGAATCTGTTCCCATGAAGGTGCGAAAGCAGTTATGGGAAAAGCGCCGGATGCAAAAGGAAAAAGCAAACTGTGAAATGCAGGGGTGAGTACAAATGGGGTGAAGTGACCAAAGCCAGGGAGGAGCTCCCATTTTAATTAGGAAGGAAATGGAAAATTTAGCGCTGATAGAATCATTTGCCGAGTTTAGGGACGATAAGAGGATTGATCGCGTGACCTTGATGAGCATTTTGGAGGAAGTGTTCCGCGCGACCCTGATGAAGCAATATGGTTCAGATGAGAACTTTGACATCATCGTGAACCTGGATAAAGGGGACCTGGAGATCTGGCGGAATCGTGAGGTGGTACCCGACGGAGAAGTCACAAACCAGAATGCGCAGATCGCACTTTCCGATGCGCGTAGGATCGAAGAGGATTTCGAGGTGGGTGAGGAAGTATCAGAAGAGGTAAAGCTGATCCATTTCGGTCGCCGTGCCATCCTGGCCCTGCGCCAGAATTTAGTCGCCCGTATCTACGAGCACGACAACGGAAACCTGTTCAAGCGCTACGAGGACCTGAAGGGCGAGATCATCAGCGGAGAGGTTCACCACATTCGTCACCGCGAGGTGATCGTATATGACGATGAGCAGAATGAATTGATTTTGCCGAAGGACCAACAGATCCCAAGTGATTTTTGGCGTAAGGATGATACGGTTCGCGCCGTTATTCACGAAGTGGAGATGCGCGGAAACAAGCCGATCATTAAATTGAGCCGCACCTCTCCGAAATTCCTCGAAAAACTGTTCGAACAGGAAATACCGGAAGTATTCGATGGGCTCATTACCGTGCAGCGTTGCGTACGTGTTCCGGGCGAAAAAGCGAAGGTAGCGGTGGAGTCGTATGACGACCGAATTGATCCGGTAGGCGCATGTGTTGGAATGAAAGGGTCCCGTATTCACGGGATCGTGCGCGAATTGGGTAATGAGAATATTGACGTGATCAATTTTACCACGAATACCCAGCTGTTCATCACCCGGGCCTTGAGTCCGGCCAGGATCACCAGTATCACCATTGACGAGGAAAATAAGCGTGCTGAGGTATTCCTGAAGCCTGATCAGGTATCCCTGGCCATCGGTAAAGGTGGTTTCAACATCCGCTTAGCCGGTCAGCTGACTGGATATGAGATCGACGTGTACCGCGACATTGATGAAGATGAGGATGTTGAACTGATCGAGTTTAGCGACGAGATCGAGGCCTGGATACTCGAAGAGCTGAAGAACATCGGTTGCGATACGGCCCGGAGCGTGCTCGGGCTGACGGTTGAGGAGATCGTGAAACGAACTGAATTGGAGGAAGAAACAGCACAGGATGTACAAAAGATCCTGCGCGAAGAATTTGAATAAGGGAAACGGTAGGCAATCTATATGGTTGAAGGGAAGAATGTTCGGTTAAATAAGGTCATCAAGGAATTAAATATTTCCCTTGATCGGGCAGTCACGTTTTTGGCGGAGAACGGCATTGAGATCAATGCCCGTCCAAATACGAAGATTGATGCGGAGATCTATGAGATGCTCGTTGATGAGTTTGATCAGGACAAGAGCAGGAAGCTGAAGGCGGAGGCAATTTCTATCCGGAAGCAGGAGGAAAAAAAGGCCCTGCGGGCCGAACAGGAAGAAGCAGGGGAGGAGGATCAACTGAAGGAAACAATGATCCATGCCAAGGCAGATATGCCGGGGCTGAAAACGGTTGGAAAGATTGATCTCGGGGATGCGAGGAAGAAAAAGGCTGGCGAAGTTGATAATCTGGCCGTGGAGGCCATGGAGAAATCAGCTGAGCAAGTTCCGATGGAAGAGCCGGCGAAGCAGGAAGAGGCAAAAGATGAGGAGCCGGTAAAGGAAGCGGAACAAGGAGTAATGGCTAAAGAGCCTGCAGAGGAAGAAAAGGAGGAGTTTGCGGAAAAAACAGAAGAAGATCCAACAGGGGACCTGGATAAGATCCAGACGCAATACAAGAGGCTTGATGGACCTAAGTTCGTCGGTAAAACGATCGACTTAAATCAATTTAAGCCGAAGAAGAAAAAAGTAGCCAGTTCGAGCGGGCCCAAAGACGAGGACGGGGGTAGGAAACGCCGCCGCAGGCGCATTGCCAGTGATACCCGGCTAACGAAACGTGGAAGTAAGAACATCCAAAAAGAGGAGCCTACCGAGGAGGAAATCCAAAAACAAATCAAGGAAACCCTTGATAAACTGGTAAGTCGGGGGAAATCCAAGGCCTCCAGGAACCGTCGCTACAAGCGTGAAGAACGCCGTGAACGGGAGCAAATGGAGGAAATGAAACGCGTTGAGGAGGTATCCAGGCTGAAGGTGACGGAATTTGTGACCGTGGCGGAATTGGCGACGATGATGGATGCGCCGACGGCCAGGGTCATCGCTTCCTGTATGGAGCTCGGGATCATGGTAACCATGAACCAGCGGTTGGATGCGGAGACCTTGAGCATTGTGGCCGAGGAATTCGGATATGAAGTGGAGTTCGTTTCTGCCGATGTGCAGGAGGCGGTGCAGGAAGAGGAGGATGATCTGGCCGATCTCGAAAACCGTGCACCGATCGTGACAGTGATGGGACATGTTGACCATGGTAAAACGTCGTTGCTTGATCATATTCGCGATGCGAATGTGATCGCCGGAGAGTCGGGAGGAATTACCCAGCACATCGGAGCGTATTCGGTAGCACTTGAAACCGGACAGCGAATCACCTTCATTGATACACCGGGCCACGAGGCCTTTACCGCCATGCGTGCCCGGGGTGCACAAGTAACTGATATTGCGATCATTGTGATCGCTGCCGACGATGCGGTGATGCCTCAGACAAAAGAGGCCATCAGCCATGCTCAGGCGGCCGGAGTGCCGATCGTGTTCGCCCTGAACAAAGTGGATCAACCCGAGGCGGATCCGGAGAAGATCAAGGAACAGCTGGCCGGCATGAACCTCCTCGTTGAAAGCTGGGGAGGAAAATATCAAAGTCAGGAAGTATCTGCCAGGACTGGCTTGAACGTCAGGGAATTGCTTGAGAAAACGTTGCTTGAAGCGGAATTGCTTGACCTGAAAGCGAACCCGAAACGAAACGCGAATGGCTCCGTAGTTGAGGCGACCCTGGACAAAGGGCGTGGATATACAACAACCATTTTGGTGCAGAACGGAACCTTGCGGATTGGGGATTACATCCTGGCCGGACAATATTCCGGTAAGGTAAAAGCGATGTTTGATGAGCGTCAAAACCTGGTTGAAGAGGCAGGGCCGTCAACGCCGGTATCGATCCTCGGGCTGGACGGTGCACCCCAGGCAGGAGATAAGTTCAAGGTGATGGAAGACGAGCGCGAGGCGAAAGATATCGCGACCAAACGTCAGCAATTGCAGCGTGAGCAGAGCATGCGCACACAGAAACACATCACCCTGGATGAGATTGGCCGTCGTTTGGCAATTGGTGACTTCCAGGAGTTGAACATTATCGTGAAAGGCGATGTGGACGGTTCTATCGAGGCACTGAGCGACAGTTTGGAGAAGTTGTCGACCGAAAAAATTCAGGTGAGCATTATCCACAAGGCGGTGGGCGCCGTAACTGAATCCGATGTCTTGCTGGCTTCGGCATCCGACGCCATCATCGTAGCCTTCCAGGTGCGCCCTTCAATGGGTGCACGAAAATTGGCCGAAGCCGAACAGATCGATATCCGGATGTATTCCATCATCTATGATGCCATCAATGAAATCAAAGATGCCATGGAAGGAATGTTGTCACCAGACCTCAAAGAGGAAATAGTGGCCAACCTCGAGATCCGCGAGATTTTCAAGATATCCAAAGTCGGAACGGTTGCCGGATGTATGGTGCTTGATGGCAAGATCAACCGGAACAACGACGTGCGCGTGATCCGCGATGGCGTTGTGGCCTACACTGGAAAACTGGGATCCCTGAAGCGCTTCAAGGAAGATGTCAGGGAAGTTGTAAAAGGATTTGAATGTGGTCTGAATATCGAAAACTTCAATGACGTCAAAACCGGAGATATCATTGAGGCGTATCAGGAAGTTGAGGTGAAGAAAGTTCTTGAATAGGAGGGAATGCAATCTCATCCCGAACCACAAAACACCCCTTGCAGTACTCGCCCATGGAGCGGAGGTATTTTTCAGCCTCAAGCCCGGTCCGAAAGTCCCCTATCCTGGTCTTGAAATAAGGCTGCTCGTACTCGACATACACACGGTCGGTCCCGAGTAGCTGTTGATATTCCGCCTTTAATTTCATGGCCTGTTCCCGGCGCCCGTAATATAACTGTATCCTGTAACCGTCCGTCAAATGCCGTTTGGCCTTGATCTTGATATCCCGATCGATCAGATCAACCAGACCCGGCGCCATCTTCACCGGATACCCATTAAAGATGGCCTGTGGAACCAGGGTATCAACCGGATCCACATAGCTGGTATCCTGACCAAAACTCCCTGACGGGAGGATAAAAAACAAGACATGCACAACAGACAACCGGAAGTTCATTTCGTAATGATCTTTTTCGCAAATGTAACCGAATACTTTGTTGGAATAGCGTGTCTCGCTCTTACCCCGGAATTTATTTAGAATGAATACAAATTATCTTAAAACATAAGCGGGCGCACATTAATGATACATTAGTCCTTACTTTTGCGCCGAAACGGAAATGACTGTGGTAATTGCCATGAGAAAAACCCTTCTTCCTGGATTTAGAGCAATATTAACATTCCTGGCCGTAGCAGCATTCTCACTTGTTTCTTCCACGGCCATGGCCCAGGATTCCACTGCAGCAGCTGAAGGGGACCTTGCTGTTGGAAAAAAATTGTGGAACAACTGTGCAGCATGCCACAAAATAGATGCTAAACTAATTGGACCGGCCCTTGGTCAGGTTACTGAAAAGTACGACGAGGATTGGTTGATCGCGTGGATCCGCAACAACCAAACGCTGCGCGAAAGTGGAGATGCTCAGGCCCTTGCGATCTACGAAGAGTATAATGGCTTGGCTATGCCGGCCTATCCGCAGTTTTCTGATAACGACATACGCGGCTTGCTCGCCTACATTGATCAGCAATATGCTGCCAAACAGGTTCCAACCACCCCTCCAAATGGAAATGGCCCGGGACCAGAAGATAATGCGACAGGGTCAATTGACACCGTGCTTGTATTGGCCGGAATGATCGTTTTCCTCACGATCATCGTCCTTATCCTGGTCCGTATCAAGAACCTGCTCCTCGTGATGAAAGGCATGGAGCCCCGTTCATTCGTTGACCAGATCTTTGATCTCAGGATCTATGGAGAAATGTTTTTGGCCAACAAAAAACTGGTCGGATTAGCGGTTGTAACGGTGTTGATCTTTATATTCCACGGACTCTGGGGCTTCCTGAAAGGGATTGGTGTAGAGCAGAATTATCAGCCCATGCAACCAATCGCTTTTTCTCATGAGATCCACGCCGGACAAAACGAAGTGGATTGCAACTACTGCCACAGCAGTGCCCGCCATTCAAAATCGGCCGGGATTCCTTCAGCGAATGTGTGCATGAACTGTCATATGTACATTGCAGAGGGGCAAAGCGAACAAGGAACCAAGGAGATCGAAAAGATCTATGCAGCCATCGGCTGGGACCGGAACACCAGCTCCTACATTGAAGGATATGAGCAAAAACCTATTGACTGGATTCGTGTCCACAACCTGCCGGATCTGGCGTACTTTAACCACAGCCAGCACGTGGTGGCCGGTCAGGTCGAATGTCAAACCTGTCATGGTCCTGTCGAAGAAATGGAGGAAGTATACCAGTACTCGTCTCTGACCATGGGCTGGTGTATCGACTGTCACCGCAAAACCGAAGTTAAAATGGAAGAAAATCCATATTACGACAAGCTCCATAAGCAGCTCGCCGGACAATATAAGGGGGGAAGGATCACAGTAGATAAAATCGGTGGGTTGGAGTGTGGTAAGTGCCACTATTAACCCGTAGTAATCCCGATCTGAGCATGGCAACAAAGAAAAAATACTGGAGAGGAATTGAAGAGTTGCACAATGAGGCAACAGTCCAGGAACGTGCCAGGAACGAATTTCCGGAGGAGGTGGCGATCACCGATCTTTTGGGTGACTCCGAGGTGGCCAGCATGAAACCCTCTCGTCGCGACTTTTTAAAATTAATGGGCTTCTCCACGGCTGCCGCAACTTTGGCTGCATGTGAAACGCCGGTTCAAAAAGTGATCCCTTACGTAGTCAAGCCCGAGGAAATCAATCCGGGAGTGGCCAATTACTACGCCTCTACCTTTAGCGATGGACACGATTTCGCCAGTGTATTGGTCAAAACACGCGAGGGTCGTCCGATCAAGATAGAAACGAATAGCGATGCGCCCCTTAACGGGGCGATGACTGCCCGCGTTCAGGCGAGTGTTCTTTCTCTGTACGATACCGCACGGGCCAAAACCCCGATGAAAAACGGAATGGAAATCACCTGGGCGGCAGCCGATGGCGAATTGAAGAGAGCAATCGCGGATTCCCTGGCTGCCGGCAAGCAGGTCGTATTCCTGACCAACAGCATAACCGGCCCATCCCTGAATGCACTTGTTTCCGAGTTCATGGCGAATAACAAGGAAACCACCCGTCACTACAGCTACGATGCCATTTCGTATAACGGGATCCTCAATGCCCACAATGAAGTCTTTGGAAAACGAGCCATTCCATCGTACCATTTTGATAAAGCAGAGCTAGTGGTAGGTGTCGGAGCTGATTTTCTCGGCGGACACCTAAATTTTGGATATGCCGGTGATTATGCGAAAATGCGTGATCCGCGCACCGGAAAAATGTCACAGCACTGGCAGTTCGAGAGCAATATGACCATTACGGGGGCCAATGCCGATAAGCGGATAATGATCAAGCCCAGTGAGCAGGGTAAAGTGGCCCTTTCGCTTTATAATGCCCTGGCATCCAAAGGAGGTTATCTTGCCGCAGGCAATGAGAAAACCAGGTATGACTCCAGCCTCAAAGCCTTGGCAGACAAGCTTTGGGCTGCACGCGGAAAGACTTTGGTGTTGGCCGGATCTAACGACGCCAACGTGCAAAAGGTGGTCATTGCGATTAACCAGATGCTTGGGAACTACGGTAGCACCGCGAATATTAAGTACGCAAACCTTACGAAAAGGGGAGATGACCTGGATGTTGCGACGCTGCTGGCCGACATGAAAGCCGGGAAAGTGGGCCTGCTCCTGATGAGCGAAGTAAATCCGGTTTATACGCATGTTGCCGGAGCGGAGTTCGCCGAGGCCATGAAAAAAGTGGGAACAACGGTTGTGATGGATGACCGCATGACTGAAACGGCCAAACGGGCCAACTATCTGTTGCCCGCCAATCACTACCTCGAAAGCTGGGGCGATGCAATGCCGGTGGAGGGCTATTACACCCTGGTTCAGCCAACCATTCAGAAACTGTTCGATACGCGCAGCTTGTTGGAAAACCTGCTTGCCTGGATGGACAGGGGTTCTGCTTACGATTATATCCGGAGTTACTGGGAGAGCTCAGTACTGATCGCTGGTGCTGGTTCATGGGATCAGAGCCTGCACGATGGCTACTACATGACTCAGGCGGCACATGATGGAAAAGAGGCTGAGGGAGAAACGGCCATGGCGGATGTTCTTAGTGCCGCCCGCGCAATCGCACAGCAGAGTAGCTCCGGAATGGAATTGGAGTTGTACACCAAGACCGGAATGGGGGCAGGTACCGCTGCAAATAACCCCTGGTTGCATGAATTGCCGGACCCGATTACCCGTACTTCCTGGGATAACTATTTGACCGTAGCCCGGGCAGATGCGAAATGGATGGGACTGATCAATGAAAACACGTCGAACGGGGCATTGAATGGAAGCCTGGTCAATGTAACCGTGAATGGTGTAACCATCGAAAAGGTACCAGTGATGATCCAACCGGGACAAGCACCTGGTTCGGTAGGACTTGCCCTGGGTTATGGGCGGACTGCCGCGGGGGTTGTTGGAAATGATGTGGGAGTAAATGCCTACCCGCTGTATAAGGGAAGTCAGACCGCGCAAACAGGAGTGGTCATTGAGAAAGTAAGTGGAACCCATGAATTCGCCTGCACCCAGCTGGCGCATACTATGATGGGACGACACATCGTGAAGGAAACCACCCTGGCGGAATTTATCAGGGATCCGGCTTCGGGAAACGCTGAACTGACTTTTGAAACGCATGAAGGCGTAAAACCAGCTTCCCAGGTAGACCTTTGGGAGGAGTTCGATAAAACAACCGGACACTGGTGGAATTTGTCCATTGACCTGAACAGTTGTTTGGGATGTGGAGCTTGTGTCGTTGCCTGTCAGGCTGAGAACAACATCCCGGTGGTCGGCAAGGACGAAATTCGTCGCTCACGGGATATGCACTGGTTGCGCATTGATCGCTATTACAGTAGTGAGATGACCAGAGAGCGCGCAGAGGAAGAAGGATTAAGCGCGATCGATATGTATGCGGCAATGGAAGATCCGGCAGAAGCTCCGGAAGTAGCCTTCCAGCCGGTAATGTGTCAGCACTGTAATCACGCTCCATGTGAAACTGTATGCCCGGTTGGGGCAACCGTTCACAGCTCGGAAGGGTTGAACCACATGGCATACAACCGTTGCATCGGAACGCGCTACTGTGCCAACAACTGTCCGTACAAAGTGCGTCGTTTCAACTGGTTCAACTATCCAACCTATTCCCGGTTTGCAGGTATCAACCCAGCACAGGACGAATGGGGTAAAATGGTATTGAACCCAGATGTAACCGTTCGTTCCCGTGGGGTTATGGAGAAATGTACGATGTGCCTGCAGCGCATTCAGCTGGGCAAACTGGAAGCCAAGCGCAAGGGACGGCCGGTAACAGATGGAGACTTTACCGTAGCTTGTGCCGGAGCATGTGATACGGGAGCCATCACCTTCGGTGATGTGAACGATCCGGAGAGCCGTGTGCACAAGTTGCAGAAAGAACCGCGGCGCTATTACCTGCTGGAGGAGATCGGAACCAAACCGTCCGTTTTTTATCAAACGAAAGTGAGGAATAAGGCTTAAACCAGGTTTTAGATATAAGAAAGATCTTATGCACTATGAATCGCCCATACGCGAGCCGCTAATTACCGGTAACAAGTCGTACCACGATATTACCGAAGAGGTTGCCCGGCCGATCGAAACTTCTGCCGGACGTTCCTGGTGGATCGTTTTAGGTATTTCAGCCGCCATGTTCCTATGGGGAATGGGATGCCTGGCCTACACAGTGGGTACCGGAATTGGGGTTTGGGGCCTGAACCGAACAATTGGCTGGGCCTGGGATATCACCAACTTTGTTTGGTGGATTGGTATCGGTCATGCCGGAACGTTGATCTCCGCCATACTTCTTCTTTTCCGCCAGAAATGGCGAATGTCCATTAACCGTTCCGCTGAAGCCATGACCATCTTTGCGGTCCTTCAGGCCGGATTGTTTCCGGTATTCCATATGGGACGCGTCTGGAATGCGTACTGGGTGCTCCCGATCCCAAACAACTTTGGCTTATGGGTTAATTTCAACTCCCCACTGCTTTGGGACGTATTTGCGATCTCTACCTACCTCTCGATTTCACTGGTATTCTGGTACATGGGGTTGATTCCCGATTTCGCAATGATCCGCGACCGTGCTGTAAAGCCCATGCAGAAGAAGATCTATGCCATACTCAGTTTCGGATGGGGCGGTAAAGCGAAGCACTGGCAGCGCTTCGAAGAGCTATCACTCGTGTTGGCCGGATTGGCAACCCCACTGGTGCTTTCGGTACATACCATCGTATCCTTTGACTTTGCTACTTCCGTTATTCCGGGATGGCACACTACGATCTTCCCGCCTTACTTCGTTGCCGGGGCGATCTTCTCCGGATTTGCAATGGTACAAACCTTGCTCATCATTATGCGTAAGGTGGTGCACATGGAGCAATATATCACGATCCGGCACATTGAGCTGATGAACCTTATCCTTATGCTGACCGGATCAATTGTAGGGATCGCGTACATCACGGAGTTGTTCATGGCCTGGTATTCAGGAGTTGAATACGAACAATATGCATTCCTGAACCGTGCCACAGGACCATACTGGTGGGCATATTGTTCAATGATGATCTGTAACGTCGTTTCTCCGCAGCTGATGTGGTTTAGAAAATTGCGCAGGAACATCGTTTTTACCTTTTTCCTGTCGATTATCGTGAATATTGGAATGTGGTTTGAACGTTTCGTGATCATTGTGACTTCATTGCACCGTGATTATCTACCTTCAAGCTGGACCATGTTCTCTCCGACCTTCGTTGATATCGGGATCTTTATCGGGACCATTGGATTTTTCTTTGTTCTCTTCCTCTTATATTCACGCACTTTTCCAGTGATCGCCCAGGCAGAGTTGAAAACTATTCTGAAGTCCTCCGGAGAAGAGCAAAAAAAGCATCATCATGAGTAGGAAACTGATTCACGGGTTTTATAACGATGACGATGTACTGCTTGTGGGAGTGAAGACACTTCGTGAAAAAGGTATCCGCATCAGGGAAGTTTATACTCCTTTTCCGGTGCACGGACTGGATCGTGCCATGGGCCTGGCTCCAACGCGTTTGTCCATTGCCGGATTCCTGTACGGAGTATTGGGCCTGACCTTTGCGGTGTCTATGATGTACTATATGATGATCGTGGACTGGCCACAGGACATCGGTGGTAAGCCGAATTTTACGTATCTGGCCAATATGCCAGCTTTTGTTCCGATCATGTTCGAATGTACGGTTTTGTTTACCGGTCACCTGATGGTGATTACTTTCCTGGTGCGCAATGGCATGTTCCCGGGAAGAGAGCGTCAAAATCCGGACGTACGTACGACCGATGACCTGTTCCTGGTTGAAATTGAATCTGATGGGAACACCGACGAAATAGTGAAGACACTGGAAGCTACCGGAACCGTTGAGATCAACGAAAAAGAGCTTTAACGATGGAGCATTTGAAAAATAGGCTGATCGGATTTGGAGTACTGGCAATCTTCCTGATTGCAAGCACTTCATGCCAAAGGGATCCGAAAACGCCGGGTATTGAATATATGCCGGACATGTATCGGGCCGAGTATATTGACATCTATGAGGAAAGCGACCTTTTCGCTGACGGAGTAAGTGCACTTAAGCCTGTTGATGGGACCATTCCACGGGGTCATGTTCCATATGCTTACCCAAATTCGGAAGCCGGATACGACTCGGCTAAAACCACCCTGACCAATCCATATATCAGGGCTATGGAGGACCATGAAGAAGAATGGCTCGCAGAAGGAGAAGAGCTGTACGATATTTTTTGTGATCAGTGCCACGGACCAAAAGGAATGGGCCAGGGCACGCTTGTTAAGAACGAGAAGATACTTGGCGTGCCCTCATACGATGATGCAGGCCGTACCATCACGGAAGGGAGTGTGTTCCACGTGATTACTTACGGACGCAATATCATGGGCGCACATGCTTCGCAAATCACTCCGGAAGAACGCTGGAAGATCGTGAGCTATGTCATGAAGTTGAAATCAGATCTTGGATCCGGGAAATAAAAAGAGCTATGTTTGAAGTACCAGCTAAACTGCAAAGACTTGCGTACATCCTGACCGGGGTCGGGATCCTGGCCTTCACTTACGGATTTATCGCCGATGCACACCGCGCATGGCCGGCACTTTTGCTAAACAACATATTCTTCCTTGGGATCTCCCTGATCGGCACCTTCTTCCTGGCGGTGCAATATATCGCACAGGCAGGATGGTCAGTTCAACTGAACCGCCTGATGCAGGCAATGGGATCATTTTTGCCAGTTACGGGGGGCATCATGATCGTGATCATTGTTGCGGGTCAGTTGCACCTGCATCATCTGTACCACTGGATGGATACGTTCATTACGACCGAAGAAGTTACTGTTGCAGAGTTGCGTGAATACGAAACTGGGATGAGCCATCATGGTGGCGAAAATGATGCTGAAGAAGCACATCACGGTGATCATAATGGCGAAGATCATATAGGGGATCATCACATGTATGCGGCGGATTACGAAGCAATGGAAGGAGGAGCCGTTATCGCAAATCCACATTTCGATGAGATCATCGCCGGAAAAACGTCTTTTCTCAATTTCGGATTCTTCATTTTGCGCGCTATCGTGTACTTGCTGGGATGGATCTGGGCCACCCGCTTACTGCGAAAACTCAGTTTGCGTGAAGATGGATCAGGTGGATTGGACCATTACCGAAAAAGTGTAAAGGTATCAGCTATTTTCACCGTTTTCTTTGCCGTAACAAGTTCGACAATGGCATGGGACTGGATCATGTCAATTGATACGCATTGGTTCAGCACCCTGTTCGGTTGGTATGTTTTTGCTTCCATGTTCGTGAGCGGGTTAACCGTGCTGACCATGATGGCCGTATATGTGAAGCGTTTGGGATATCTTGATGGCCTCAATGAAAACCATATTCACGACCTCGCAAAATTTATGTTTGCCTTCAGTATTTTCTGGACGTACCTTTGGTTCAGCCAGTTCATGTTGATCTGGTATTCGAACCTCCCGGAAGAGGTGACGTACTTCCTGGCACGTTTCGATAACTACAAGTGGCCTTTCTTTACGGCGGTTGTATTGAACTTCATCATACCCTTGCTGGTGCTGATGAGTAGGGATTCAAAACGTAACTTTGCCCCACTGGTCGCTGCAGGAATTTTAATTCTGACCGGCCACTGGCTCGATTTCTTTTGTATGATTGTGCCGGGAACCGTGGGAGAGCACTGGCACCTGGGTGTCGTGGAACTGGGCGGATTGCTCGGATATGCAGGCTTGTTTATGCTGGTTGTATTCGGCTCTTTGAGCAAAGCACCGTTGATACAGAAGAATCACCCCATGTTGAAAGAAAGCGGGTTGCACCAGATTTGATAAGATAGCGTGACATGACTCAGTTATTGATAGCCTTAACCGTACTATTGGTTATCATCGCCTTTGTGCAGGTGGTACGTATTCAGGAGCTTTTAAGTGACCATCGGGGAGGAAGCACCAATGCTGTAACCGATAAAGACAATCGTAATCAGGCGGCTATGATGCTCCTGTTCATGATCACCATGCTCGGTTCATTCATTTGGATGTGGGCTGAGTGGGGACCATTGCTGCTGCCGGTTTCCGCTTCGGAGCACGGGGCTCAGATCGACAGCCTCATGATGGTTACCATGGCCATCATCATCGTCGTTTTCTTCATTACACAGCCCTTGTTGTTCTACTTCTCATTTCGTTATCGGGGGAGAGAAGACCGCAAGGCAGCATACATTTCGCACAATAACAAGCTTGAGCTGATCTGGACCTTGATCCCGGCCGTTGTTTTGACGGTCCTCATTGTATACGGACTCAGGACATGGTCCGGGATTTTGTACAGGAATACGGACAATGCCCAGATTGTTGAATTCTACGCCCGTCAGTTTGACTGGACTGCCCGCTTTACCGGGGAAGATGGATTGCTGGGAGAGGCGAACGTTCGAAATATTGAGGGATCCAATATTGTTGGGATCAACAAGGAGGATGTATCCGGTCAGGATGACTTCATTGCCCAGTCAGAGATCTATCTGCCCGTAGGGCAACCCATGCTATTCAAATTCCGAAGCCAGGACGTATTGCACTCAGCATATTTTCCGCACTTCCGCGTACAAATGAATTGTGTGCCGGGAATGAACACAGAATTTCCCTTTACGCTGACGAAAACCACAGAGGAAATGCGTCAGGAAACCAGAAATGCAGCATTTGATTATATCCTGCTCTGCAATAAGGTCTGCGGAGCTGCGCATTTCAATATGCAGATGACCATCAAGGTGGTTTCTCAGGAAGAATATAACCGTTGGGTGAGCGAACAAGCCCCTCTGGTGAACAGTTAAAAATATCCTTGTCAAAAGACTGATTATGGCTCACGATCACGCACATCACGAAGAAACCTTCCTGACGAAGTACGTTTTTTCGATGGACCACAAAATGATTGCAAAGCAGTTCTTCATTACGGGGATGCTGATGGGGCTCATTGGATTGATCATGTCCGTCTTTTTCCGTCTGCAACTCGCCTGGCCGGATAAAGGCTTCCCGATCCTCGAAATATTCTTAGGTAGATGGGCGCCTGACGGCGTGATGGACCCCAATATCTACCTCGCATTGGTAACCATACATGGGACCATTATGGTATTCTTCGTGCTGACAGCCGGATTATCAGGGACCTTCTCCAACCTGCTGATCCCGCTTCAGATCGGTGCCCGTGATATGGCAAGCGGATTCATTAATATGCTGTCGTACTGGTTCTTCTTCGTGAGCTCTGTGATCATGTTGATCTCCTTGTTCGTGACAGGCGGACCAGCCTCCGCAGGATGGACGATCTATCCACCACTGTCTGCATTGCCACAGGCGATCCCGGGATCGGGTGCTGGTATGACCCTTTGGCTGGTCAGTATGGCTCTGTTCATTGTCAGTTCCTTGATGGGTGCCCTGAACTATGTGGTTACCGTATTGAACCTGCGCACCAAGGGCATGTCTATGACGCGTTTGCCCTTGACGATCTGGGCCTTTTTAGTAACCGCGACCATTGGTATTCTATCTTTTCCGGTTCTGCTGTCTGCAGCCTTGCTGCTGTTGTTTGATCGTTCCATGGGAACGAGCTTTTACCTGAGTGATATTATGATCCAGGGGGAGGTACTAGCGAACAGCGGCGGTTCACCAGTGCTCTTTCAGCACCTGTTCTGGTTTCTCGGTCACCCGGAAGTATACATCGTGCTTCTACCGGCCCTGGGGATTACCTCAGAAATTATTTCAACGAACGCCCGTAAGCCGATCTTCGGATACCGTGCAATGGTTGCATCCATTCTCGCAATTGCGTTCCTGTCCTTCATCGTATGGGGGCACCATATGTTCGTGACGGGTATGAATCCGTTCCTCGGGTCTGTCTTTACCTTTACGACCTTGCTGATAGCGATTCCCTCAGCGGTAAAAGCCTTCAACTACATTACAACCCTATGGAAAGGGAACATTCGTTTTACTCCGGCGATGTTGTTCTCGATCGGATTGGTATCGACCTTTATCACGGGTGGATTGACCGGATTGATCCTCGGTGACAATGCCCTGGACATCAACGTGCACGATACGTACTTCGTGGTAGCTCACTTCCATATCGTAATGGGTTTGTCCGCGATCTTTGGCATGTTTGCCGGTGTTTACCATTGGCTCCCAAAACTTTTTGGAAAAATGATGAACAAGCAGATGGGTTACTGGCACTTCTGGCTGACCTTTATCGGTGCGTACGGAGTATTTTTTCCGATGCACTTCCTGGGGCTTGCCGGTGTGCCTCGTCGTTACTACAGCAATACGGCCTTCCCGATGTTCGACAATCTGACCGACATCAACGTGCTGGTAACCATGTTTGCCATTCTCTCAGCTGTAGCACAGGGGATTTTCCTGTTCAACTTTTTGTACAGTGTTTTTCGCGGTAAAAAAGCGGAACAGAACCCATGGCGTTCCAATACCCTTGAGTGGACCACCTCGGTAGAACATATCCACGGAAACTGGCCAGGCGATATTCCTAAGGTCCATCGCTGGGCGTATGACTACAGCAAGCCAGGGATGGAGGAGGATTTCGTACCTCAGACCGTACCCATACAGAAAGGGGAGGAGTAGTCAGTGATATGACTCTGGACGGAATGGAGGATGGCAACCTTTTGTTACGGTGATCCACGGAATTGGAGTGGATAATAGCTTAGCATTTTCTTCTTTTTGATTGGATGTGAGGCTGTTTTTTTGCTTTCAGGCTCAAAAACGACTTTTCAGAGGTTAAATTCTATCAATTTCTTCCCCTTTATATCTACAGAATATAGCTGATTTGAATTTATAAATAACCCTTCACCTTTATCCATGGACATTGGAACATCAATTGCAAATAATTTGTTTTTATTTAGCGATTTTATATTTTTAACCTTTGTATGAGCAAAAACGATTTTTTCCGCGTTAAAATAATTTAATATTTCATCAATTTCATTATCATTTATTAGAGGGACATCATCATTTTCTTCTAAAAAACCTCGATACCATAAAGGACCTGTTTTATTGATTAAAAAGCGAATGGAATCATTAAAATCAGTACTATTCAAATAATTTCTAATAAATTGATTTATATCAAACAGACTTAGATTCATATTTATAATATCAGGATGCAGACCACCATGCACATATAAAACATCATTTATTTTTATTACAGAATTCTTTTCCCTTAACCACTTCCCCAATAGTGTATTTTTGTTATATACAAAAGAGTACTTGATGCCAATTTTATTTTGAATGTGTCGATACTTTTCATGCAAATACCTATGATCTCCTGTCAATGCCATAAGCTCGTGATTACCGATAAGATAATGAACATTACCTCCTTGTTCTTTTGCCTGCTGTTCGAGTTTATATACAAACCATAAAGTTTCCGTTACCTTTTCCCCTCTATCAAAAATATCTCCACAAAAAACCAAATGCCCCTTTCCAAAATTCCAATCTCCATTTTCGGTGATTATATCATTATTTTTTAACAAAATCAATAAAGATTGGTATTCTCCATGGATATCACCTACAGAAAAAACACTATCAACATCTAAAAAAACAGAATAAATCTCATCAATTTTATCTTGATTTACCTCAATTTTCAAAACATCATTAAAAAATTGATCTGCTCTAACTGTATCATAATTTATTAAGATATTCGGTGAAGATGATTCACTATTAATAGGTTCGAAATGAATAATTTTATAAACACTATCTTTCATGGATAATACGTGAGGTCCGTCAGAATATATTATTCTTTTAGTTTTTTGCGGAGAAACAAAAAAATAGATCATTGATATCGTTAATGTTATAATAAATATGAATAAACCTATCTTATTTTTCATATTTATTGATTTTTAAACCAATTAATAATGTCGTAATATATACTAAAAGAATAACAAAGTCTAATATTAATATTTTTCTAGTATGTGTGTTTTCAATTATTGTAAAAATGATTTCAAAGGGCAAATATTTTTTAAATGTGCTGTTTCCCATTAACTCAGAAATGCCGGGAGCTGAAATGAATAATAACAAAACAAAAACAGATTTCCATTTAAGCCACATTATTGATACTGTAGTAAGTAAAAACCAATAAAATGAAAGGATAAATACTACTAAAAAGATTAAGTGAATATTATCAAAATCACTTTCTTTTATTCTTAAAAGCACAATCGCAGATAATAAAATGGGAATGATTGTAAAAAGAAATGATTTAATGAAAATAACAAATAAATTGTTGTTTATTATTTTAAAGTTTAAAATATCATTGATATAAGCAAATATTAAAATAAAATATAATGGTAAAAGAGACATTCTTATCAATTCATTGATGTTATGAATGCCTTCATTTACATTTCGTTGTATTATAAGAGACGTTACGATAGTGTATAATGTCAAAAATATAAAAAAACCATCCTCTTTATATATTTTATTTGTTTTCATATACCTAAGAATGATATATGCTCTAACTTTCTTGTTTAACATTTATTATGTGCACGACTACTCTTTTTAAAGGCCTTGCATTAAAGCTTGTTAAAGAGATAGTGTAATATGTTCTATTTCATAAAGTTAATATGTACTATGGCGTAGTGGTTGTACATTATAATAGCCAACGATTGAATACAGGAATTTTTTGACGTACTGATCAAAAAGCAAATGGCTGGCAATAAATTTATCCGGCTATCAATAAGCTGATCAATTGGGATCCCCGATTGAGCAGGAGTTGAAAAAGGTGTACCAACGAGGTCAAAAACAGTGTAGGACAAAGGTCTATCATCCATTGATCCTTTTCAAGATGAAGTTGATCTTGATCTGGTACAACCTTTCGGATGTGCAATGCAAGATGCTGGTTAGCGATGGCCTGTCGGCGATGCACTTTTATGGGCTGGGCTTGAAAGATGGTGTTCCGGACTACAGCACCTGCCGAGGCAGCCTCGTCCATTGCCCAGGTGATATAAACTAAAGTATAAATCGTCTGCAGGACGGCTAAAGAAGATGGGGTTGGGATCCGTGAAGCTCAAACAGGTTGCTTGTTATTCCACTCAAAGGCAGCACGGGTTATTCCCCAGCTGTTAAGAGCCGGGAGCTCAAAGTTTCATTCGTTTGATAATCTTTTTGTTAAATATTTTGATCATGAATTTTATCAAAAGTTGAATTTTATTAAAATAGACAACAAAATTATATATTAACATTGAAATCAACATTCGTATCGATAAACCGATCTATGTTAATCATTAAAAGGAAAAACAAAAATGAAAAAGTCTATATTTGCAAAAGCGCCAGTCCGCTGTTTTAACCATGTCCGAGTTCTATAAACATATGAAGGGGGTAGATAAAAACTGAAAATGGCAGGTAATGAACTAAGATATCAACAACGTATCGTTGCTTTTTTAGATGTTCTAGGCTTTGAGAACAGATTATGTGGGTTTGAAAAAGAAGTTCTTGGCAATAGGGATGAAGGAAAAAGCAATGAGGGGATTGTCTCCAAAGGAGCAAACGAATTTGTTGCTGTTTTTAAGAATGTGACCGGTCTTATAGATCAATGGGATTGCCGTTATTACTTATTCAGTGATAATATCTGTATTACCGTTGATCCATATCATAATAAGCAATTGGCAATTGATCTTTTCTTTATCATATCCGATTTGTTTAAAAAATTTTCTGAAATGGGTTATTTTCTGAGAGGAGGTATAGATTATGGCTGGATGCTGGACGAAAATGATATAGTGCTAGGGATTCCTCTGGTCAATGCTTACCAAATAGAAAATTCGGTAGCGAATTATCCTCGAATCGTACTCTCGTGTAGTTATAAAGAATTCCTTGATGCTCTATGTGAGTCTAACGAAGTTCCTGACAACTATATTTTCAATAAAGAGAATTTTTTGAACCGTAGTTGTGAAATAACCTACCTTAACACTTTTTATAATGTGATAAGAAATGATGATAAAATTACTTTTTTTTCAACATACAAAAGTGCTATAGAAAATCAAATGATAAAAACAAAACAGAACGAAAAATATTTTTTAAAATATGAATGGTTAGCTTCAGAATACAACAAATTTTTGAAATATTACATTCAGAATTGTAATTACATAGATCAGGAAAGACAACTTGATGATGACGAAATAAAAAAATTAATCTCTTTAAAAATTGAAAATCATGCCGAGTAATTTAAAATATGTACCGATTTTTCGTTCAAGACAACAAGAAATAATCGTTTTAAAGAAATTTGATTTTGAAAATCATATATATCCCTTAATCGAAGTAGTTAAAGAAAAAGATCGAAAAAATAGAATTCAATCATCGAAAGAATTCTTTACTCATCTATTTGAAGAAGTAAAAGCAGAAAAGATTTTAGTAGACCTTCCGGTGTACATACGTGAAATTTCAAGTATGCAGATAGAAGTGATTAAGTTTCGTCGGGAAATTATTCAAAATTTGCAACAAAGAATTAATTTTTTTAATCAGTTTAAAGAACAAAACAAAAAAGTAATACCGGTAATATCTTCATTGTTGAAAATTACTGATGAAGAAAATGCAATTCAAACACAATTTAATAAGTTAAAGGATAATTTTTCAATCATAGCTTTTAGAACATTCCATGATACACTTGAAAAAGATCAAGAACAAATACAAAAAAATGTACGTTATAATGATATTTTGATCTATGATTTGGATAAAGTTTCAATTACAAGTTCGGTGGTCAGAAAGCATCGTACTATACTAAAGAACATTAAGACAGCGACAAGGGCCATGATTAGAAGTGCAATTAATACAGATATCCAAAACGTCAAATTGGATCATGGAGAAATAGTGGCAGAGGCAGACAATAGCTTGGTTGAGCTGTATTCAGGTCGTGGATTCAATGCATTTGGTGATTATGTCGGAATAAAAAAAGACGATTTAAGTTCGGGTGGCACCATTAGCCCAGGTTTTATCATTTATGATCCATACGAAAATGAGTATTATGGATATAGGGGAAGTCGAAAAAGTCTTGACGAATTTAAAAATACTATTGTTCCTGCGGTACTGCAATCTGAAATGATTGCTACGCTTGACAAGAAATATCCTCAATATTTGAATGAAAAGAATAGCGGTTTTACCTTGCTAAAGAGCATTCAAGATTCCAATGAGTCTGGTAAAAGTCAGGCCAAGTTCAAAAGAATATCGATGGAACACTACCTTCATTGCATTAAAACCAGCATAAAAGAAGATACAGGCCTACCGTTGTCCGAGTCCATAAATAACTGAGGGAGGAATATTGTGATGAAAGAAATATTGATAGTCTATCGGTAATATGTCTTTCTTGTGCTCTTTTAAGAACATCCATCGTTTAGAATACCTTTTCTTTAACATTTCCTTAAAGATTTCATTGATTTGCTTTTTTGTATATTTAGCTATAATGCCCTTCTCTGTACGTCCAAAAAAATCATACAACTCCTTTTTCGTAAAGAGGTTAAGCTGAGAGCTGCTATGAATAGCCTGATTCCTTTTCGCTTTTCTTTTCCTTTGCAAGTTATCTCCATCAATTATGAAGATCCCATAATGGGATGATATTAATTTTCTTGCTTCTGTTAAATGTTTTTTATCAAGCACAACATAATTGTATTCAAAAAGGCTCTCGTAATCGTGAACTTGTTTAGGCAACTTCTTTAAAGAGTCAAGCTCGGATTTAATTTCATAACTATTTGTATCACCATTTATTGCTAAAAAATCCAAACGACTATTATTAGCATTTATCTCAAATGCAGCTACATCTTCCTGAATAAAATAATTAACCAGCAAACTTTTTATTTTCGATTCGCCATAATATTTGTCACACCATATTTCGTTCATACACAAATGAAGTTCAAATTTAGAAAAGGAAGAAAAATCCTCATCCTTAAAAGCACTCTTTAACAGGCTTCGCAAAGAACTAATGGGTGCAAGGATATTGTAAGACCTCGCGAGTTCAGTTGCAAGGTTAGTATCAATATCTGTACGACTAATCTTCTTGTATAACATCTTTAAATTCCTGTTAAGAGGATTATGTTTCGCTACGTTTACTCCTAAGCGGGCTTTCCTTTTTTCTCAACAATTTGCCCCATCAGGTTAAACTCAGGGGTTTGTTCGATCGAATGCATGATCTGATCGAGAATTTTCTCCACAGGGGCCTCGTAATCAATATCAAGCGGCTCCTTGATCTGCACATGGAGCTGCACGTTACGGCCTTTTAGTACGAGCCCTTTTTTGTCGAAGGCTCTGCGGAAACCATCAATAGTAATGGGAACTACGATCGGACGCATATTGCGGATCAGGTGGGCTGTTCCTTTTCGTCCGGCCATAAAGGGTTTGGTGGTTCCCTGTGGAAACGTGATCACCCATCCATCACCCAGCGCTTTGGAAATATTGACAGGATCCTTTTTGTCGAGATCCCGTTGGACCTCTTGCCCTTTCTCCCGCCAGGTGCGTTTCACGGAGATAGATCCGGCCAGTTTGAACATTCGTGGAAGGAGTCCGCTTTCCATCGTTTCCCTGGCTGCCACGAAATATAAACGAAGCCGGGGATTCAGCAGGTACAATGGATACCGTATCGTGTTCCGAAAACCCCATCGCGCCGAAGATAATATGTGCAACAAGGCGGCCGCATCTGCATAGTAGGTCTGGTGGTTGGAAACGAAAAGGACATTCTTTCCGGGCAGTTTCCGGATGACCTCGGAGCCCCGAATGATGGTTTTGTTGCGTATGTTGAACCGGGGATAGGTGTACAGCCCAAAAACGAAAAATAGCAGTCGCTTAAGGATCAGCGGATTTCCAAATCGGTCAACAAACAGATGGCGCAACTTCAAACACCCCTCTATTGGTTAGGTGTACCAAAGGTATCACTTTTTTCACATTCTGCTCACCGGAGTCCTGCCCACTCCAGCGCTACGGCCAGCTCGGCCAGTATCATTCCGGTCGCCCCCCAGATCACATGTCCGTCGTACTCATACGAAGGCACTTTCATCTTACCATAGCGAGTGTTTACCTCACGGTAAGATATGTGGTCCGTGCCCAGAATGACCGCTACAGGCATTTCGATCACCAGGGCTACTTCGGCCTCTTCGGGCCGCCAGTTCCTTGTTCCTTCGACAAGCCCTGTGAACGGATGTATCAGAAAATTGCTGGGCGGAACATATAGTGGGGAAAGTGGACCGATGTGCCGGATCCGATCCGGAAAAAGTCCGACCTCTTCATGAGTTTCACGTACAGCAGTGCTGAGAAGGTCCGGATCCTGCCGTTCGCGCTTCCCTCCGGGAAAGGCGATTTGATTGCTATGGACTCCCGGATAACGGGGTTTTTTGATGAGAAGAGTATGCCAGGAGTCCCGCTCCTGAAACAAAAGCACCATGACACCAGCGTGGCGTGTATTCCATTTTTCCAATTGCCAGTTATTGGGAGGTATGCGATCACCGGGGGCCAGGAGGTTTTGAGCCTCATGGCCCGGCGCATGGTCATTTAACAAAGAGCTCAGTCTGTCGATCAACACATTTGAAAGGCGTTTCGGGGGAGTGGTTTGTACCTGATCATGACCCATTTCCGTAAAAGGGAGGTGATTTCTTCATGACTCGCCCGGGCAAGCTCCTTTCCGAGTTCTTTCCGAAACAATCGGGCATCAAAACTAACCTTTTGCAAAATCAATTTATGTATACTACAGACGTAGATCTATCCCTGGTCTGTCGTGTTTTGCTTGTTGACAAAAGAACACGGTCACAAGTTCAACCGCAGAGGGTTCCAATATATCAAAAAATGATCATTGACCCCAGTTTAATTTCAAAATATGAACAACAGGTCATCCGCTGTTCGGTTAGATCACCGAACGGTTCAGGAGGGGAGGAGTTGCTGACGGGAGCACCTGTGGGCGGAAAGCGATTAAGATTGTTCGCCCACGGAATAATTCAGTGCCTGTTGATTGTCGAATAGTCTTTGTATACGACCTACCTTGGCTTCAAAAAATAACATGGATTATTTAACGTACAACGAAAAAATAGATGCCTTTAAATCCCTGGCACGAATGAAAGCAACGGGATCGCCCCGTGAGGTCGCGGACCGACTCAACCTGAGTGAGCGAACCATCAAACGGATGGCTTACCGGCTCCGGCAGCGGGGAGTCAACATCTTTTTCGATCGCGGGATACAATCATATATATTGACCGAGTTTTCCTAAAGGTCTACCTTTGGAAAAACAAATCTATGCCCTTCCCTTCCGATCGCAGCTTACTCCGACAAAAGGCGCGATCCATACGAAGTGAGTTGGATCCCGACATTCATGAAGCCAGCTCACTTAAAATTGCCGGACATATTCTCAACCACCCCAAATTAAAACAGGTCAATTATGTATTCGTGTACCTGTCATACCACCCGGAGGTCAGCACCTGGTTCACCACCCGGGAATTGATCAACAGGGGACTCAACGTATGTATTCCCCTGATCAGCGGACCTGGCGAAATGGAAGCCCGACAGATCTTCAATTTGGATTCGGACATCGAAAAGGGGGCCATGGGAATTTCCTCACCCGTGCGCAGCACGAAACTGGTTGATCCAGGGTTGATCGATCTGGTTTTAGCTCCAGGGTTGCTGTTCGACCGAAAGGGAGCGCGGATCGGATACGGAGGCGGTTATTATGACCGGTTTCTGAAGAACGTGCGTCCAAACACGGAGATTTGGGGCTTGTGCTTTAACGAACAGATCAGTGAAAAGCAGTTGGATCGAAACGATTGGGATCAGCCCATGACCGGATTGATCACACCAGACGGGTTCATCAATACCCGGGAATGAAACGTATCGTTATTCCTTTCTGTCGGTTGCGCAATTCTCTATGTTATCAAATGTCAGATCTACATATTCCGCCGGTATTGACCGCCGACTTCGAAGAGGGCCTGGGTGATTTGCCCTAAGGAGCACACCTTGGTGGCCTCCATCAGCTCCTCAAAGATGTTTCGGTTCCCGAGGGCTGCATTCTGAATTCGCCTCAATGCTTCTTTTGCCTCCGTAGCGTAACATTGGTGCAGGTTACTGAGCATTTCGATCTGATATTCCTTCTCTTTCGTGGTCGCACGGATCACCTCTCCCGGAATAATGGTCGGAGAATTTTCTTTGTTCAGAAAGGTGTTGACGCCTATGATCGGATAGCTACCGTTGTGCTTCAGTGTCTCGTAGTACAGTGATTCCGACTGGATCTTACTGCGCTGATACATGGTTTCCATCGCCCCGAGCAC
Source organism: Flavobacteriales bacterium (assembly GCA_965262845.1). Lineage (GTDB taxonomy): Bacteria > Bacteroidota > Bacteroidia > Flavobacteriales > ECT2AJA-044 > ECT2AJA-044. The sequence goes on along the minus strand of CBDHFX010000001.1, from coordinate 294,157 downwards.
TCCTCCACGCTCCGTAATGCGATCGAATTCCATCAATACCGCTTCCTCCACAAGATCCGTCAGCTCCTCAATAATAAAGCTGCCCTGAAGCGGATTCTCATTTTTCGTCAATCCCAACTCTTTATTGATGATCAGCTGAATGGCCATCGCACGGCGCACACTGGTTTCGGTTGGTGTCGTGATCGCCTCATCATAAGCATTGGTATGCAATGAGTTACAGTTATCATAAATGGCATATAAGGCCTGCAATGTGGTTCGAATATCATTAAAATCGATTTCCTGTGCATGCAGTGAACGACCTGATGTTTGAATATGGTATTTCAACATCTGCGTCCGCTGATTCGCACCATACTTCTGCCTGAGCGCCTTAGCCCAAATGCGTCGCGCAACCCGCCCGATCACCGCATATTCCGGATCGATCCCGTTACTAAAGAAAAACGAAAGATTCGGGCCAAAGGCATTAATATCCATGCCCCTGCTCAGATAATACTCCACGTATGTGAACCCATTTGCCAGTGTAAAGGCCAGCTGCGTGATCGGATTTGCACCGGCTTCCGCAATATGATAACCGCTGATCGACACCGAGTAGAAGTTCCGGATCTGCTGCTCAATAAAGTATTCCTGCACATCGCCCATCAGGCGCAGCGCAAACTCAGTGGAGAAAATACAGGTGTTTTGCGCCTGGTCCTCCTTCAGAATATCGGCCTGAACGGTTCCACGCACCTGCCTGAGGGCCTTGGCCCTGATCTTTTTATAAACTGCCTGCGGCAGGATCTGATCGCCGGTAACCCCTAACAGCATCAGGCCCAGACCATCATTCCCTTCGGGTAGTTCGCCCTGGTATTCGGGTCGTTTAGCATGGTGCCTGGCAAAGATCTCAGCCTTCTTTTTTTTCACCTCTGCCACCAGCCCCTCAGCCTTTATATACTTTTCGCACTGCTGATCTATCGCGGCATTCAGGAAGAAGCCGAGCAGCATAGGAGCAGGACCGTTGATCGTCATCGACACCGAGGTCTTCGGATCGGTCAGATCAAACCCGCTATACAGCTTCTTGGCGTCGTCCAAACAACAAATACTCACCCCTGCATTTCCGATCTTCCCATAGATATCGGGTCGGCGGTCGGGATCATTCCCGTACAACGTAACCGAATCAAAGGCGGTCGATAATCGCTTGGCCGGCACTTCCAGGCTCACATAATGGAACCGGCGGTTCGTCCGTTCCGGCCCTCCTTCCCCGGCAAACATCCGGGTCGGATCTTCTCCTTCCCGTTTGAACGGATAAATTCCGGCCGTAAACGGAAACTCCCCGGGAACATGCTCCTGAAGCATCCACTTCAACAGATCACCCCATGCCTTATATTTTGGTAAAGCTACTTTAGGGACCTGTGTATGTGACAGGGATTCGGTGTGCGTGTCAATGCGAATTTCCTTGCCCCGAACGTTGAATACGTATTCCGGCTCGCTGTATTTTTTCTTTTTCTCTTCCCACTCTTTGATCAGCCTCCAGTTGTGCGGATCGAGATCTAATCTGACCTGCTCAAAGCGTTCCTGAAGGCCTTTAACCAATCGGTCCTTCTCGTCTAACGACGAATCCTTCAGACTCTTGATCCCGATGTGGATCCCATACAGCTCTTCAGCCACTTTCGCTTGCTGCTCCACCCATTCGTCGAAGATGCGGTTGCTTTCTGAAATTTCACTCAGGTATCGGGTACGCTTCGGTGGAATAATGTGGATCTTTTCAGACATTTCCCTGTTCGGCCCGTAACTGGAGTTCAGATCCGACTCGGTTTTCTCATTAACCCTGGCCATCAATACCCGATACAGTTCGTTCATTCCCGGATCGTTGAACTGACTGGCGATGGTCCCAAATACCGGCATGGCATCCAGCTCCTGATCCCACAGATTGTGGTTGCGCTGATATTGTTTTTTCACATCCCGAAAGGCATCCAAAGCTCCCCGCTTGTCGAATTTATTGAGGGCGATCACATCGGCAAAGTCAAGCATGTCGATCTTCTCGAGCTGCGTGGCTGCTCCGTACTCCGGGGTCATTACGTATAGTGAGACATCGCTGTGATCAAGGATTTCCGTGTCGCTTTGTCCGATACCCGAGGTCTCGAGAACGATCAGGTCGTACTGTGCTGCCTTGAGAATATTCACTGCCTCCCGAACGTGCTTTGACAAGGCCAGGTTACTTTGGCGCGTCGCCAGGGATCGCATATACACCCGGGGGTGATTGATACTGTTCATCCGGATCCGATCCCCGAGCAAGGCTCCGCCCGTCTTGCGTTTCGATGGGTCTACGGAAATGATCCCTATAGTCCTGTCTTCAAAATCAAGCAGGAATCGTCGTACGAGCTCATCAACCAGGCTCGATTTTCCGGCACCACCGGTACCGGTGATCCCCAATACCGGGGTGGTTGATCCGGACGCGAGTTTCTCAATAGCTTCCCGTTCATCCATACTACCCCCCGGATTATTCTCCGCTGCCGAAATAAGTCGTGCAATGGACCTGACATCCTTATCGGCCAGGTGTTTTATTTCTTCGTTCAGGTTTTGCCCGACGGCAAAGTCACTTTGTTCCACCAGGTCATTGATCATCCCCTGCAAGCCCAGCTCACGCCCGTCATCCGGGCTGTAGATACGGGCGATCCCGTAATCCATAAGCTCCCTGATTTCCCCGGGCAGGATCACGCCACCACCACCGCCAAATATCTTAATTTGTCCGGCACCACGCTCCTGCAACAAATCGTACATGTACTTAAAATACTCCATGTGCCCCCCTTGATAAGAGGTCATGGCAATCGCCTGGGCATCTTCCTGAATGGCCGTACTGACCACCTCATTTACAGACCGATCGTGCCCCAGGTGGATTACTTCACATCCCGTACTTTGAATAATCCGTCGCATGATGTTGATCGCGGCATCATGACCATCGAACAGGCTCGCCGCCGTAACGACGCGTACTTTGTTCTTTGGCTTATAAGGAGCCGTTACCTGCATAGGGGCTGTGTTTAGGGGTACAAATATAGCTCAATGGAGCCCTTGGCCCAATTAATCAGGCAGCCGGATCAACTCGCCGCTTCCGTTGTAGATCACGACGATTTGTGTCACCGGCCCCGTGTAGTATACGTTTCCGGTACCGTTGAGAATAATAGTCATATTCGAAAGCACATGGATATAGGCATCCCCTGGTCCATTGATCTCAACTTTGCAGCTCCCGACAAGCAGATCGGTCGCCTCAATATCGCCTGTTCCCTGATGGTTGACAGACAGTACCGAAGCTTCACCGGCCAGGTGCATCTGACCTGTTCCGGAAAAAACGCCTTCAACGGAATTGGCCAATCCGGTCAGAGATACCCTTCCGGACCCTCTTATCTGGCAGTTCAAATTCGAAAAGGTGAATCCTTCCAACTCCAATGCCCCACTCCCGGCATACACGATGCGCCGGGGAGCCTCTCCTTTTATGTACAGGCGACGATACATTTCCGGATACATGCCTTCCCGGCTCTGCACGATCAGTGAGCTTCCTTCAACATGCGTGAGTACATTTTCGTGATCTCCGGGATAGGCTTCCACGAACGCCACGGTGGAATCAAGCGGTGTATAAATAAGATCAACCTCCCCATCAAGGTACAGTCCGTCGTATCCCCCTTCAATGATCCGTTCTATAGTCGTCAGTGAAGCCAGCGGTTCAACACTTTTCCGGCACCCCGGCAGGATGACCAATAACCATATAATGCCGAGTACCCTCATCTCATTTAGATTCCAAAACGGTCAGTTGCCCGGTCAGGATCCTGATCTTTCGTTCTGCGTCCGCTTGCTTTTTTCGTTCCATGGCAACCACTTGTTCCGGTGCATTGTTTACAAACCGTTCGTTGTTCAGTTTTTTCATCACCGCGTTCAGGAATCCCTGCTGATACTCCAGCTCCCCGGCGATCCTGGCAATCTCTCCCTCCACACTCACATGTTCGTCGGGCAGGATGGCAAATTCGTCTACCCCGACACGGAAGGTAAAGGCGCCTTTCGGTATCGGATGCTCCTCATGGATCTTGCCAATAACGCCCAGCTTGTGAATGATCACATCGAAATCGTTGCTCATCGGCTCGTTCCTCCTTACGAACAGGTCCAGCTCCTTTTTCGGCGAAAAACCCCTATCCTGACGAAAGGCGCGAACCGTGCTGACAACCTCCTTCACTCGTTCGAACTCCTCAATGACTTGCGGATCAAACGCTTTTTGTTCCGGATATTCCGAAACCGTCACACAGTCCTTATCGCCTCGCTCGGCCAGCTGGTGGTACACTTCCTCGGTAAGGAATGGCATGAAGGGGTGCAGCAATTTCACCACCAGATCAAAGTTTCGGTGGATGTTCAACATGGACGTGGTGGCCATTTTCCCGCCGTAAGGCGGTTTAACTGCCTCAAGGTACCACGAGCAGAAATCGTCCCAAATCAGCTTGTAAATGGTCATCAGGGCTTCGGACAGCCGGTAACTCCTGAACGATCGCTCGACCTCGGCCAGCGCATTCCGGAAGCGGTTTTGGAACCAGTGATCCGCTGCCTTCCCGGCAGGATGGGGATCGCTATCGTCCCATTCCCATCCCTTAACAAGGCGCAGGGCGTTCCAGATCTTGTTGGCGAAGTTGCGTCCCTGCTCACACTGTTTTTCGTCGAACAGCAAGTCGTTTCCGGCCGTGGCCGACAAGAGCATCCCAACCCGCACACCATCGGCGCCATAGTCGTTGATGAGCTTCAGGGCATCCGGGGAATTGCCGAGTGATTTGCTCATTTTGCGGCGGCGCTTATCGCGCACCATACCGGTGAAGTACACGTGCCTGAAGGGGGGCTTGCCCTTGAATTCGTATCCGGCCATGATCATGCGGGCCACCCAGAAGAAAAGAATGTCCCAGCCTGTCACCAACACCGTGGTCGGATAATAATAGTCGAAATCGGTCTTGTCCTGCCCGAATCCGTCAAACACGGAAATCGGCCAGAGCCAGCTGGAGAACCAGGTGTCAACCACGTCTTCATCCTGCCGCAAGGCAGTTATGTCGAGATCCGGGTTACCCGTTTTCGCGCGGGCCTGATCCAGGGCCTCCTCCGGCGTTTCCGCCACGATCACGGTATCGTCAGCGAGATAGTACGCCGGGATGCGCTGTCCCCACCACAACTGCCGGCTGATGGGCCAGTCGCGTATGTTTTCCATCCAGTGGCGGTAGGTATTCCTGAATTTTGGCGGAAAGAAGGTGATCTCGTCTTCCATGACCGCCCTGAGGGCTTTGGGGGCCAGCTTCTGCATGTCAACGAACCACTGCAGGCTGAGGCGCGGCTCCACAACAGTATCGGGATTCCGTTCGGAATAGCCCACCTTGTTCCGGATCAGCTCTGTTTTTACCAGATGATCACGCTCTCTGAGGTCCTCAACGATCTTTTGCCGGACAGCCATACGATCTTCACCCACGTACCATTGTGCAGCCTCGCTCATGGTTCCGTCCGGAGCCATGATATCCACCGTTTCCAAACCGTGTTTCTGGCCGAGTTCGTAATCGTTCGGATCGTGCGCCGGCGTCACCTTCAGGGCACCGGTTCCGAATGCACGATCAACATATTCGTCGAAAATGACAGGAACTTCGCGCTCTACGAGCGGAACAACAACCCGGGCGCCTTTGAGATGCTGATAGCGCTCATCTTCCGGATGCACGCAAACCGCTGTGTCGCCCAATATCGTTTCGGGCCGTGTGGTCGCGATGGTCAGGAACCCGTCCGAACCCCTGATGCGGTAGCGAAGGTGGAAAAGGTTCGATTGCTCTTCCTCGTAGATCACTTCCTCGTTCGAAAGGGTGGTCTGCGCAGTCGGATCCCAGTTGATCATTTTGAGATCGCGGTATAGATATCCTTTCCTGTACAGGTCGGCAAATACGCGGATCACCGCCTTGCTCAGCCTGTCCTCCATGGTAAACCGGGTACGGTCCCAGTCACAGGAAACGCCGAGCTTTTTGAGTTGCTCAATAATGATCCCCCCGTACTGCTCTTTCCAGGCGAAGGCGTACTTTAGAAATTCGTCCCGCGAAATATCTGCTTTCGTAATACCTTCCTGGCGCAGTTTGTGCACCACCCTGGCTTCGGTGGCGATGGATGCATGGTCCGTACCGGGTACCCAGCAGGCGTTGTAGCCCTGCATCCGTGCACGGCGGATCAGTACATCCTGAATAGTGTTGTTGAGTATGTGCCCCATGTGTAACACCCCTGTTACGTTGGGTGGCGGGATCACGATCGTGTACGGCTTACGCCCATCGGGCACTGAGCGAAAAAAATTTTGCTTCATCCAGTGCCTGTACCACTTTTCCTCAACGTTTTTGGGATCAAAATTCCTGGCGATCTCCATGCAGGCGGTATTGGACGAACAAAAGTAGCAAATACTCCTGTTGCCTGAGAGTGGGTTATCCAACCGTATAGGTTGTTAACATCGTGTTAATGGATGCCAATGGGGTTGCAAAAGTGAAAAACCCTTTGCTACCTTTGTACGCAATTTAAAAACGAAAAACTGGTAACAATGAAAAAGCTGATGGCTACTTTTACGATCGTATCCGCCGCTATGGCATTCGCCCTGGGGCAGAACAGCACCAATCCGAACGCGCCGCAAATCACCTTCGAAACCGAAGAGCATGATTACGGAACCATCACCCAGGGAGGCAACGGAACGTATGAATTCGTATTTACCAATACCGGAAAGGAACCGTTGATCATTACGAGCTCTAAGGGATCATGCGGATGTACCGTGCCCTCATGGCCAAACGAACCGATTGCTCCGGGTGCCTCTGAAGTGATCAAGGTGAAATACGACACCAAGCGTCTGGGTGCCTTCAACAAATCGGTAACGATTACTTCCAATGCAGCGACCCCGACCAAGGTGATCAAGATCAAAGGTAAGGTGGTTGCCGAAAGCGGTGACACCACACCGGTGAAGCAAAATGTTGCTTCGCCTGTGGAAAAGCCCTGATGCAACCCGGAACGGACCTTTCTTTTCCCGGAGCCTGCGCTTCGGGATTTTTTTGTTGCCCGTCCTCACGGACGGATGAAAAACAATGACGAAAAATGCCGTCATGCTCACTGAAAGGGCAGCAAATGCCCGCCTCTCCTATCCGAAAGCTGATCCCCTTTGCCGATGAGGCAAAGGCACGGGGGACTACAGTGTATCACCTGAATATTGGTCAGCCCGACATCAAAACACCAGCTGTGGTACAGGATGCCCTGCACAGCACACCGATGGAGGTTATCGCCTATTCACACTCAGAGGGGGATCTGACCTATCGGGAAGGATTGACCGAATACTATCGCAGATTGGGCATGGATGTGGATGCACACGACATCATAGTGACCACGGGTGGATCCGAAGCATTGAATTTTATAATAGGAGCCACCATGGATCCGGGTGACGAACTCATCGTTCCGGAACCTTTTTATGCCAACTACGCTGGATTTTGCATTGCTAATGGTGTCAGGATGAAAGCCGTGACCTCCTCAATTGAGGACGGATTTGCACTGCCAGGCATTGAAGAATTTGAAAAGCTGATCGGTCCCGCAACCAAAGCGATCCTTATCTGCAATCCGGGAAATCCGACCGGATGCCTGTACAGCAAAACGGAGCTTGAACAATTGCGCACCCTGGTGCTTGAACACGATCTCTATCTTATCGCCGATGAGGTATATCGTGAGTTCTGCTACGATGGCAAAATGCATTATTCCGTGATGAAGCTGCCCGGGCTCCAAAACCACGCCATCATGGTTGACAGCGTATCAAAACGCTACAGCATGTGCGGCGCCCGGATCGGATGCATCGTGTCGCGCAACAGCCAGCTGATGGCCACCGTTATGAAATTCGCACAAGCTCGCCTGAGCCCGCCCAGCCTTGGCCAAATCGCTGCGAAAGCCGCTTTGCGTACTCCGAAGCGTTATTTTGACGAAGTGATCGGGGAATACGTGAAGCGCCGGAATGTGCTGGTGGAAGGATTGAACCAAATCACGGGAGTTCGCTGCCCCATGCCTTCCGGGGCTTTCTACTGTATTGCCGAATTGCCGGTTGATGATGCAGACAAGTTTGCGGAGTGGCTGCTGGCAAAATTCTCATACGATGGTGGCACCGTCATGCTGGCCCCGGCAAACGGATTCTACTCCACACCGGATAAGGGAAGGCAGGAAGTGCGTATCGCCTACGTACTGAACGTGGATAGCCTGAAAAGATCACTCGTTATTCTTGAAAAAGCACTTGGAGCCTATCCTGGACGTACGGCATGATCGCCGGCATGGATGACTGCCCTGTCCGCGGAAAAAAGATCCATTTTTATTATCCGGACCAGTATAATGAGCAAAAAAAAAAGCATTCGCTACCGCACATCCTTGAAGAAAAAAACAGTGATGATGAAACACTTCTTCAAGGACATATTGTGCTGCTGGCCTTAAGGGTCTTTCCAAGTCCCCCGGGCAGATTTATTTTGCCGTATGAAGGCGGCTTTTTTTCTTGTGATCCTGATAATGACCCGGCAATGTGCCCTGCCGCCACCTCCCCATTACGCGCTGCCGAAAAAATTTAGCCCCCCGCCAGATCCTGCCGTGCGCATCGCCTTTTACAATCTGGAAAACCTGTTTGATACCATGAACGACCCGGAGCGGCACGACGATGATTTTACACCGATCGGAAGAAATCGGTGGACCTATCCGCGTTATCGGGCCAAGGTGACAGAACACGCTCAAACGATCCGGGCCATAGGCGGATGGAATGGGCTTGATGTAGCTGCCCTTGCGGAGATTGAAAACCGCACTGTGCTTGAGTCACTGATCAAGGCTGAACCGCTTCGTTTTATCCATTACCGGATCGTCCATTTTGACTCGCCTGATCCGCGCGGGATAGATGTCGCATTGATCTATAATGCAAACAGCCTGCGGCTCGATACGGCGGCACCCGTTCCCTTACCGGTAGATCCCGGCGAGCGTCCGCTACGCGATTTCCTGTGGTGCCGGTTCCAGTGGCACTCGGTCTGTTTTCACGTGATGGTCGTTCACTGGCCTTCGAGGTATGGGGGGCAAAAAGCCTCGGAAGACAAGCGCTTCTACGCGGCCCAAAAGGTGAACGAATGGGCAGACTGGATCTTCGCTTCCTACCCGGAAGAGGGGATCGTGCTGATGGGCGACTTCAATGACGGACCGGGGAACGCTTCCCTTCGCTACGGACTCGGCACAGCAACTGACCCGGCGCGGTGGATCCTTCATGCCCCACCACTCAACGAATGGCCGGGATCACATGTTCATCAGGGCCGGTGGACCCTGCTTGATCAGTGCTACTTATCCAGGCATTTCGCAGGGGAACACAGCCGGCTGAAGGCCGATACCCTGCATTTGTTTCCGGCAAGGTGGCTGTTGGAGCAAACGGATCAGGATGGTTGGATACCCTTCCGAACATATCGGGGTCCGGCCTATCATGGCGGAGTCAGTGATCATTTGCCGATCTATTTCGACCTGCTAATGCGTTTCTAGCTTAGCTTCCTGAAAAGCGGCTTTAGTTACTGCGAGTAGTGCCCAATGCTCCTGGTTTCTCCGTAGTTTTCGATCTGATCCATGGTCCTGATGGCGTTTACCTTTTATTCCAGCCACTATAAATCTACTATCCACGCCTGCTCCAGGCGATTTTAGGAAGTTAGGCTAAAGCCGACCTGTGGGGGCAATTGCTTCTGGTAAGTTGTCAGCATTCTGTTTGGAACATACATGTTCCTTAGTACCATAAAATTGTATTTTAATAAATCATTGAAATACAGAATTTTATATATAATTAATTACAGAGCTAGCTACAGAGTTAGCTACAGAGCTAGCTCTGTAGTTTTACCGAATACTTCCCTTAATTAGGAACGCTTAAAACTAGTAGGATCTTCATTTGCTATTCTCTAGTGATGCCTTTCGTTTCTGCGACGTTTCCGCTCCCTGCTCAGCAGAGTGAGCTCACGACCAGCCTGGCCTTCAGCAGAGGTGTTTTCCTCGGCCCGGCGAAACAGGTAGGGCATCACGTAGCGGACCGGACCAAAGGGCAGGTATTTAACTACATTGTAGCCGCGGTCGGCCAGATTAAAACTGATATGATCACTCATCCCGTAAAGCTGCGAAAAGTATACCCGCCTGTCACCTCTGGCAATGCCAAACTCTTCCATGAGGTCAACCCCAAGCTGAGTGCTTTCTTCGTTGTGGGTTCCGGCAACGACAGCCATCCGGTCAAGGCGTTCCAAAATGAATCTGAAAGCTATATTGAAGTCACGGTCGGTATCCTCCTTGGTCTTTTGAATAGGGTCCTGATAACCGCGTTCGCGGGCTCGTTCACGTTCCTTTTCCATGTAGGCTCCACGCACGATCTTGATACCCACGTGAAATCCGTTTTCCACTCCATCCCCATATAGTTCCCTGAGATAATGGAGCCGGTCGTGTCGGTACATCTGAAGTGTGTTATACACGATAGCCCGTTTTTTGTTGTACCTGAACATCAGGTCACGAACCAGCTTATCAACCGGGTTCTGGATCCAGGTCTCTTCGGCATCAATGAGCAGCGGAACACCTGCCTCGGCAGACTTCGCTGCGACTTCATTAACGCGAACCCTGGCGCGCATCCATTCAACCTCCTCCTCAGTGTGTAGCTTCTCACCTGACTGCAGTTTTGCAAGGAGCCCAAAGCGTATCAGGCCGCTAGGCTTAAAAACTGTAAAGGGAATGCCGGGAGCCGATCTGGCCCGATCAATGATCTCCAGGACCACCCGCTGGGCGTTGGCGAGCACATCACTGGTCACCTTGCCTTCGACAGAGTAATCGGGGATCACCTCCACGCCAAGATCGCACAATTGGCCCAGTATCTGTTCGCATTCCTCCATGGTTTCGCCTCCGCAGAAATGATCGAATACGGTGCTGCGGATCAGCGATTTTATCGGCAAACGCAGAAAGAGCCCGAGTCGTGCCAGTGCCTTTCCGATAGCTACGACCCGCGGATAGGTTAGCATACGGAACAGGTAATACGCCCGGCGAAGTTCCGCGTCGCTCCTTGCACGAAAAGCCACGCGGGTATCGTCAAAGTGAATTTTCTCGGCCAAAGAAATCATTTGAGTTAATCCTGTGTGGACAGGCACGGGCAAATATAGTTTTGTTCATGCGTTCTCCTGTATATTTATCGCCCCCTAAGCGTGGAATCCTATGCCCTCATCCCTTCTTGAAACCCGCGACTATCCGATTTACTTTGGCGAGCAGGGAGTTCGCGCACTGGACGAATCGCTCCGCAACCACGCCTGCAGCTCTGTTTTCGTACTGGTGGATGAACACACGCTCAATCATTGCTGGCCTGTTTTTCAGCCTTGCCTAACCGTCCTGCAGGAGGCTCAGGTCATTCAGATCCCGGCCGGAGAGGAGCACAAGGATCTGGATACTTGCCGCAGCATCTGGCACGAGCTTTACGAACGTGGAGCCGATCGGCATTCGCTGCTGATCAATCTGGGTGGTGGGGTGATCATGGATATGGGCGGATTTGCGGCGGCGACCTTTAAGCGGGGAATTGATTTTGTGCATGTGCCTACCACCCTCCTGGCGCAGGCAGATGCCTCCGTGGGCGGAAAATTGGGTATTGACTTCAGGGGCTCCAAAAACCAGATCGGTGTTTTTGCACATCCGAAAGCCGTGCTGATCTTTCCGGATTTCCTTAAGACCCTCAGCAAGCAGCAATACCTGGCCGGATTCGCAGAGGTGCTGAAGCATGGCCTCATCGCCGATGCCGGGCTTTGGGCCCGCTGCCTGGCCACATCACTGGCCCGCCCCGAAGCTATGGACGACCTCATTTATGAATCGATCCGCATCAAGTACGATCTTGTGCGAAGCGACCCCAGGGACCAGGGAGATCGCCAGGGCCTGAATTTCGGGCATACAGTCGGCCACGCGCTCGAGAGCCATTTTTTGATTGATGAGCACCGCCTGCGCCTCCTCCACGGTGAAGCGGTAGCAGCCGGAATGATTGTCGAGAGCTATTTATCGTACCGCCAGGTTGGACTTCCCCACGACCAGCTTGATCAGGTTGTTGATTTCCTCTTCGGGCTCTTTGGTCCCGCGCCCTTGCGGGCGGATGAGGGGGCAGCGATCCTCAGTTGGATGCGCCGGGATAAGAAGAACGTCGGCGACGAAATACGCTTTAGCCTCATCCCCGCGATCGGGGAATACCGCATCGGCGAAACCTGTACCGGCAAACTGATCCTGGAAGGCCTGAACTACTATGTTCAACGGGCCGGAATGCAGCCCAAAAACGACTGAGTTGAGCACCATTTCCTTACATTGGCCCAACTGGAAAAACAGTGAAGTGCAGCTGCCCGATTCAAAATCATGGTGGAACCGCTATTACCTGATACGTGCATTGGCCGGGCAGTCACTCCCAAAGCCCGGGGGGTATCAGGCTGATGACGTCCACCAGATGTATCAGGCCCTCACCGGGGAAAGCGACGAAATTAACGTAGGCGGCGCAGGAACGGCCTTTCGCTTTATGACTGCCTTCCTGGCCCTTAGGGCCATGCGTACCGGAAGAGCCTATCGGCTCGATGGGAACAGCCAGATACGCCGGCGTCCCATCAGCGCTTTGGTGGACGCCCTTAAATATTGGGGTGGACATATTCAATACCTCGGTAATGAAGGCTATCCGCCACTGATGATCCTTCCGGCCAGGCTGAACAGCAGGCCCTTGCTCTGGAACAACCGCGAGTCGAGCCAGTTTGTAAGTGCCCTGATGATGATTGCGCCATATCTCGCGGGCGGACTCCAGATCCGGTGGAACGGCTCCCTGGTATCAGGCAGTTACGTGGAAATGACACGCGAGCTGATGAAGCAGGCCGGAGCGGACATTCAGTGTGGGAGGAACAGGATGGTGATCGCGGAAGGTCAATATGCCGGGGAGCTGGACATCCGCCCGCAGGGCGATTGGAGTAGTGCCGCATTTTGGATGAGTGCTCTGATGCTGAGAGGATGTGGAAGCATCACGTTCAAGGGGCTGCATTCGGGGACGCAACAGGGCGATGAGCAGCTGGCTGGGATCTATGATCGCTGGGGACTTCAGATGACAGATACACAGATGGGCACACAGGTGGCGCTGTTTGATCGGAGTTTGCCCGGGTGGATTGACCTTGATCTTGGAGAAGCGCCGGACCTCGTACCTACGGTGGCAGCTACAGCTGTTGGACTGCGCCTGGCAGGACAGATCAGAGGCATCGGACATGTACGGCTCAAGGAGAGCAATCGGCTCAGCACACTAAAAACCGAACTCGGAAAATGGGGTGCTACAGTTGAGATCGGTGAGGATAACCTGAAATGGGGGGCATTCACCAAACCTCTGGAAGAGATCGTGCACCAGACCTATGGCGACCACCGAATAGCCATGGCTTTTGCACCCTTGGCTCAGATCCGGAACCTCCGGATTGCGGAGCCGGAAGTCGTAGCAAAAAGCTATCCGCTGTTCTGGGAAGAAGGTAAAAAGCTGGGTTTGGTTAGTAGCGGTTAGCTCAACTTCTCAAAAAGCCGCTTGTAGTTGCTGCTAATGGCGATAATGTTCCTGGTTTTTCCGTAGCTTTTGATCTGATCCATGCCCCCTGATGGCGTTATTCCTGTATAGACGCCGCCTGATCCGACACATTGCTTTCAGCAAAAAGATCAAAGGGAACCCAGGTTGTGAAAAAAATAGCCTGGCCGGTCTGGCGAGGCTATTTTTTTATCGTAACGATCATCCTTAGTGGACGAATTTTGATTGCAGGGTATTGGCTGAACTTACCCATTGAACGTGGTAAACCCCACGAGCCCAGTCGGCTACCTCAACAGTCATTTTAGTTACGTTGGCTTCTGCCGGTGCTTCGTATATCAATTGACCGGCAGCGTTATAAATCACCAAAGTTTCGTCACCATTCACTACAGGCACCTCAATGTAGAGATGCTCATTGGCCGGATTCGGATAGATGTTCATATTGGTTGAGCTCAATTCATTTTCATCTACAGATATGACTGCATCAAAGCGAATATTGTCAATATAAAGGTTGTTACTCAAATCCCCCGAGGTAAATTCAAACCGGAACATCACATGACCTCTTCCGACTGCTGATCCGACGTTTATATCAACGGTCGCCCACTCGCTGGCATCCGGAACAAAATTTTGCCCACCGAAACTACCGCCCGTGACCAGGTTAAGGTTATCTTGGCTCAAGGTTCGAAGAGTTATCCAAGTACGGCCACAGTTCCGGGAAACAGAGATACGGAGTTCTTCAGTGATCTCCTCCATAAACGCAGCATTGGTCGCATAGGCATAGTCGAACTTCAGGCTTCCGCTCTGAACCGCTGAGAGATCATATGGAGGAGAAACCAAACGATCAACACGTCCACCCAGCCGTTGATAGTACCAAAAATCGGGGTCCGGAGGTACTGCATCCGGATCTAAATTCCTGTAGTTCCTTAACATGGCGCTCCTGGAACCAACACTGGCCGCCGAGCCTCCGATGACGAACTCCTGCTCGTTGTCCAAATAGTTTTCGATTCTCCACCAATACGCCGTATGGTCTTCAAAGCTCTCGACATGATCTGGTCCCAAAACTGCAAAAGTTGGAGAAATATGCACGGCTTTCTTGGTCACCGTGGAGCTACCCTGAGCATTGGTTACGGTCAGGGTGACTTCCTTCCATCCCGGAGAATTGAATACTACCGAGGGATCGGGATCTGAAGAAGAAGGAGGGGTTCCATCCGGAAAGGTCCATGACAAGGTATAGCCATCGGCCCGATAGCTGTCATCAAAGAACCGAACGGTTTCACCAACACAGGTGAAAGTCCGTCCAGCGTGGAAATCAGCTGCAGGTGCACAATCAGGTGCAGAAGTAACATTGGTTCCCGTAAAGGCCAGGTTGCTTGGCACCGAAATAAGTGGGCGCCCGAAGATCAACTGCTCACGCATATATGCGGACTGTTCCGTTGTAAACATCTGAGGCAACCCGCAGCCAGCATAGTCCATAAAATTTTGAACGTTTTCTATGATGCCCTCAAAGAAAAAGTGCTGACCGACATTACTCCAGTCATTTTCATTGGTAACCACCCACGATGACGGCGTTGATATTGTATCACCTGCTGAATAATCCCAGTTGATCAATCCTGTAGGGAGATGGTCCTTGCGAACGAGTACGTGACCCTGGGTTGCGTTCGCAATACCATCCACATCGAAACCATCACCAGGATCGTAGGAAGAATCCGGATCTTCACTGTAGTATCCGATAAGATCAATCAGTGTATCATTATTGGAGGCATTGATCTTGAACAGGCCCAGCACATCGTTTCCGTTATACGATACAACGCCATTGAGGCTGTCACTCACAATGGTATCGGCTTGAGCGATCAGTGTTGCGCTCGCCCCTTCACGAACAATGACATAGGTACTGTCAGAAGCACTGATCACATGCCCTCCAAAGTTGAACTCACCCTCCCATGTTCCGCCATCCCGGTTGTAGCGAATAAAATAATTCGTCAGATCCAGATCTGAACCGGTACCGTTCACCAGTTCGATATAGTTGTTTAGGCTGTCGTTTCCGCTACCGTTTCCGTATTCAGAAAAAAACAGTTCCTCTCCATGAACTTCTGTACATTCCCTCTTGTTCAGATTACAGGAAAAACTGCCTTTCGTGACTGGTGTGTCTGAGATCCCGTCGTCATCACATTCCGTATTGACCTGACCATCTCCCCAGGGGTGTAAAAGTCCCAGGTAGTGCCCGACCTCGTGGATAAGGGTCCAACCGTCGTCATTGGGTGAGTTACTCCCGTAAATAGCATCGTGACGACACATAATTCCATCAGACGAGAGGGAAGTCCCCGGAAATGTCGCATACGCCAGGACCAGACCCGGCGTGGGGCGTGCAGTAGTGGCCTGCTGAGCAGTGTAGATGTTCAGGTAACGATCCGGAGCCCATTGGTTTATTTTGGAAGAAATGGCTCCAAACCGCGCTTCATTGGTCGGAATACGGTTGATACCGTCCGTACAGTTTCCCGAGGGATCCTTGGTCGCCAGTCGGAACTCCACATTAGTTTTTCCGATGATTCCCTGAAAGGCCGGAACGATTTGTGTGATATCTGCATTCAGCCTTTGGAAGTATTCGTTCATGCGCTCCAATTCATTCAGGATCCGCGCTTTGGGAATATTATCACTTCCGTACTCGTGAAGTATATGGAAAACCACCGGAATGACCAGGATGGAATCTCCTGTGGATCTGGACCTTAAACTGTTCCGGATCAACGCATCACGGCGGATTTCAAGCTCGGGAAAGCGCTCCATCAATTCCCTGTATACCTGGTCCGTACCACATGGCTCAATACCGTGTTGGTTCGATTGACCCTGCGCCAGGAACCCACCCGTGAGGGCCATGGCAAATAGAAATTTCTTCATAGTATCCATATTTATTTAATTATACGGTCAGATGGATCAAATATACAATTTAATAAAAACATACAGGGAGATCTTTTTCTTTATTGATCACCGGTCTGACTAATAGTTCAGAACAAACATTCCAACCAAAGTCAGAATGAAGTAAGTAGCCAGTGTGGCCGCCCCCTTGTAGTCCTTTGCAACGCGCTGACCAAAAAACAACATCAGCAGGGCCAATGCCGACACTGCGGCACCGTAAAAGGCATAGGTGTTTTCATCGTAAAATATGAGCTGCACCACCCCCAGTGAGCTGAGGAGCCCGGCCGATAACTCAACCAGGGTGACCAGTCCGAGTAAAAAAGGTACCATTTCACGCAATCCGGTGTCGTCAAAGTGACTCCGCAGGAATTCGAGATTCCCCTTCCAATTAAAGATCTTGTCAGTCCCCGATTCCATAAACAGGATCCCCAGAAAAAGGGCCACCATCACCTGGATGACCAGGGTCTCTTCAAAAATACCGGGGCTAATGGCCTGACTGGCGTCTGGAACAAGGTCAGTAATTTCCATAGGTAGATATATTTGTATTTGGCCGAAAGGTAGGAAATAATATCCTGTTGATAAAAAAAAGACCAGGTACAAAAGAGTTCGGGTGGAATTGCGGTACTTTGAAGTGGTTGATGATTCGTTTGCTCAGAACATCGGATACATGGGAAAAATCGTTGCGATCGCAAACCAAAAGGGAGGAGTTGGAAAAACGACCACGGCAGTGAATTTGGCAGCCTGCCTTGGGGTGCTCGAGAAAAAAATACTGTTGGTGGATGCCGATCCGCAAGCCAATGCCACCTCGGCCGTAGGTTTTGATCCAAAGAGTTCCCTGGTCGGGACCTATCAGGTATTGGAGCACGAAGTTCCGGCTTCGGAGGCCATATTGACGACCCAGAGTCCGAATGTGGACCTTATAGCGGCTCACCTGGACCTGGTCGGAGTGGAAATTGAACTGGTTGATAAATATCAGCGCGAAAAAATGCTCAGGAAGTCACTCAATGACGTGAAAGATCAATACGATTACGTGATCATTGATTGTGCTCCCTCCCTGGGGCTCATCACGCTCAATGCCCTGACGGCTGCTCATTCGGTTATGGTGCCGATCCAGTGCGAATATTTTGCACTCGAAGGGCTTGGTAAGCTGCTGAATACGATCAAAAATGTACAGCGTCTGCACAACGCGGAACTCAACCTGGAAGGTCTGTTACTTACTATGTACGATTCCCGCCTGCGCCTTAGCAATCAGGTTGTGGAAGAGGTGAAAACACATTTTCAGACCCTGGTTTTTAACACCATCATTCAGCGGAATGTACGCCTGGGAGAAGCGCCTGGCTACGGAGAACCGATCATCACCTACGACGCCGGAAGCACAGGTGCCGTTAACTACCTGAACCTGGCTGGTGAATTTCTCGCCAGGAACAGGGACCGGAGCGGGGAACAGCTTAAAAAAACAAAGGCATAATGGCAAGGAAACAGGCATTGGGCAGAGGGCTGTCTGCCCTGCTATCTGAACCGGACAGCGATCTCCGGAAAAACGAGATGCATCAGAAAGAAATTCTGGGGGGTATCGCAGAATTGGCACTGAAAGAGATCCACCGGAATCCATTTCAGCCCCGGACCAATATCAGCACTGAACGGCTCAGGGAACTGGCGGCCTCTATAGCACAGCTCGGTGTGATCCAGCCCGTAACCGTACGCCGGGTCAAAAGAACCCACTACGAGCTCATTGCCGGACAACGTCGTTATCTGGCTGCACAAATGGCCGGATTGAACACGATCCCAGCCTATGTTCGGCTGGCGAATGATCAGGCCATGCTTGAGCTTGCCCTTGTCGAGAACATTCAACGGCAGGAAATGGACCCGATCGAGATCGCCCTTTCCTACCAGCGACTCATGGAAGAATGCCAGCTCACTCAGGAAGAAATGTCGGCCCGCGTCGGTAAAAAACGCTCCACCATTACGAACTACCTCCGCTTGCTCAAACTGAACGACCTTATCCAGGCCGGACTGCGCGACAACATGATCAGCATGGGACACGCCCGCGCCCTGATCAACATTGACGACGAAGAGCAACAACTCTCCCTATACGAAGAGGTCATCGCCCGGCGTTTATCAGTACGGGAAGTTGAGCAACGCGTCAAATCATTAAAAAATGCTGGCCCGCCGAAGAAAAAAAATGCCGCACCCCTCCCTTCCATCTATCAGCGTATGAACAGGGATCTGGGCAGACACTTCGAAACAAAAACGGAGATCCGGCGCAATCGGTATGGTCGCGGTAAGATCATCTTCCATTTTACCTCCGACGAAGAGCTCAACCGCATCACCGGGCTATTGAACAAGGAATGAGCACCCGCAGGGATCTATACTTGACCAGTCTTTTTTTTCTGTTGATCTCTTCTTTGGCCTACGGCCAGAATGACACCCTGGATCGTCCTGCACCTGATAGTTCGGTGACGTTGCTCTCAGCAGACGATCTGAAGGTCGCAGATACCGTGGAACATTCCCCCAAAAAGGCCTGGTTACGCAGCCTCATCATCCCAGGTCTCGGCCAGGCCTACAACAAAAAATACTGGAAGATCCCCATCATTTACGTGGCTTTAGGAACCAGTATCTACTTCACTATAGACAACAACCGGCGATACAACGATTATCGCAATGCCTATATCAACCGGCAAAACGGAATGGAAGATGACTACCCACAGTATACCGACAACAACCTGATCGTGCTGATCGATTTCTACCGGCGCAACCGTGATTTCAGTATAATTCTCACGGCTGGGATCCATCTGATCAACGTGCTTGACGCCATGGTGGATGCACATCTGCACGAATTCGACGTAAGCGATGAACTCTCTATAGAGGTCCGGCCACAGGTGCAATACTTTGCCCAGGGCGGGTACCGGCCCGCAGTCAGGTTCGCTCTAAAGTTTTAACTTAGCCGGCTATGAATATCGCCCTCCTCGGTTACGGAACCATGGGCCGTGAGATCGAAGCTGTTGCTCTTGAACGGGGCCACTCCGTGTCTTTGAAAGTCACCTCTGAAAACCGGAATAAACTGGATGATTCGGACCTTTCGAACTGCGATGTCGCCATTGATTTTAGTTGCCCCGAAGCTGCTGCCGATCTCATCGGATGGTCGCTCCGAGCCGGCGTTCCCACATTGAGCGGTACTACCGGATGGCTGAGCGATTGGGATCACATCATGGCCCTGCGGGCCGATGTGAACGGCACGTTCTTCTACGCCTCCAACTTCAGCTTAGGCGTTAACCTCCTTTTCGCTGTGAACCAGTATCTGGCCAAACTGATGGATCCTTTCGCCAACTACGACGTGAGCATGACCGAGATCCACCATACGCATAAGAAGGATGCTCCAAGCGGTACGGCAATCACGCTGGCTGAGGATATTATCAGTGAACTCGATCGGAAATGCGGGTGGGCATCCGCCCGTGAGGGCGAAAGAGATAAAATTTCGATCCACTCCAAACGGCAGGGTGATGTGCCCGGAACCCACGAGATCGTCTACGAAAGCCCTATAGATAAGATCATGCTGCGCCACGAAGCCAAAAACCGAAAGGGATTTGCCCTCGGGGCCACACTTGCCGCCGAATGGCTGCCCGGGAAAGTGGGCCTGTTCGGTATGAAAGACCTTCTGAACCTATGACTCTACTCGAAGCCCCGTTGATCCTGATCGCTGGCCATATCTGGCAGTTTATCATTTTCCGTCAGCTCTTCCGCAAGGTTGACCGGAATCCGCTCGTTCTGCTCATACCCATATACTCCACACTCCAGATCCTTAAGGTTATACAAAGACCATGGTGGTGGATCCTCTTGCTCGGGTTGCCTATGGTCGGATGGATCATGACAATTGTCGTGCTGGTGGAGGTACTACAGGTCTTTGGAAAACGCTCCGGATCAGATAAGATTCTGCTTATGCTCACTCTTGGATCCTATTTGGCCGTTATTGGCGCGAATAAGGGCACTAAATACGAAGGAGCCCGCTTGCGGGGGGTCAAAACCGGAGGTCGGGAATGGATCGAGGCCATCACCTTCGCCATCGTTGCGGCAACGGTCATCCGAACCTTTACCATAGAGGCTTACACTATTCCAACTTCCTCTATGGAAAAGTCCATGATGATCGGGGATTTCCTCTTTGTATCAAAGATGAGCTATGGCCCGCGTATGCCGATGACCCCATTAAGCCTTCCGCTGATGCACAATACCGTACCCTTGCTGGGGTTCCCGTCGTTTGTGGACTGGTTGGAATTCGACTATCACCGCCTACCCGGATTCGGCAAGGTAAAAAACAAGGACATCGTGGTCTTCAACTACCCAATGGACTCAGACCTGCCCGTTGACAAACGAACCAACTACATCAAGCGCTGTGTAGGCATCCCGGGTGATTCGATCCGCATTGACCAAAGTCAGCTTTACATAAATGGCGATCCTGCTTGGTTGCCGGAACGCGCCAATCCGCAATTCACTTATCTGGTGCGTACGAACGGACAGGGATTTAACCGCAAAACCTTACTCGAAATGGACATTACGGAATACGGACAGAGTTCACGGACCGATTTCATCTTCCGGCTGACACAGGAAAATGTGGAAAAACTCCGCCAGTTCAGTAATGTCGAAAGTGTGGAACCGATCATTAAACCGGCCACACAGGTCAACGAGGTGATCTTTCCGCAGGAACCGCGGATCTTTCCGTGGAACGCAGACAATTTAGGTCCGCTGTATATTCCCGAAAAGGGTGCTACCGTAAGCATTACGCCGGAAAACATTCGCCTTTACGAGCGCATTATCAACTTCTATGAAGGACATGATCTGGAAGTCAGCGGCAACGAGATCTTCATTGACGGAGCTTTGGCCAACACCTATACCTTCGGAATGGATTACTACTGGATGATGGGAGATAACCGCCATAATTCCCTTGACTCGCGCTTCTGGGGCTTTGTGCCGGAAGATCATATCGTCGGAAAAGCCGTTTTCATCTGGATGAGCTACGACAAATCCCGGGAAGGGTTCAGCAAGATCCGCACCGAACGCGTTTTCACAATGGTCCACGGCAAGGGCCCGCGCAAATCACTTTTCCCTTATTTCATCGTGCTCGTCGCTGCCTACTTCGGTTATCGTTTTTTCCAAAAACGCCGGAAAAATGCCGCATAAGTTCCTTAGGTCAGTCTGTTTTTTGCCGGGCTCTTAATGGATTGCCTCACGGCAAGATGGCTCCATGGCGATCAATTTCGAATATGAACAACTGCCCGAATACCGTAAAGTGGCACCAAAAGGGCCCCGATCGCAAACTTCAGGGGCTGTAATTTGTCATCCTGCCGTGAGGCAGGTATTTTTGAACCCCTGTACAAAACGTTATAATGGATATCGAATTCAATAAAAATGAAGATGCGCTGAAGCTACTGGTTTCGGATTTGGAACAGCGCCTGGCAAAGATCCGCCTGGGCGGCGGGAAGGGCAAGATCGGGAAGCAGCATGCGCAGGGAAAGCTGACAGCGCGCGAGCGGATCCATTATCTGGTGGATGCCGGCCGGCCCCGGGTTGAGATCGGAGCGTTTGCCGGTGAGGGGATGTATGAGGAATACGGCGGATGTCCAGGTGGAGGGGTGGTGGTCGAGATCGCCTATGTGCAGGGCCGGCAATGCGTTGTGGTTGCCAATGATGCCACGGTGAAGGCAGGAGCCTGGTTCCCAGTCACCGGTAAAAAAAACCTGCGGGCACAGGAAATCGCTATGGAAAACCGGCTCCCGATCATCTACCTGGTGGATTCGGCAGGGGTTTTTTTGCCTATGCAGGACGAAATATTTCCGGATAAGGAGCATTTTGGGCGGATCTTCCGGAACAATGCGGTGATGAGCAGCATGGGAATCCCTCAGATCGCCGCCATTATGGGGTCCTGCGTTGCGGGTGGAGCCTACCTGCCCATCATGAGCGATGAGGCGTTGATCGTAGACAAAACCGGCTCCATCTTTCTGGCCGGAAGCTACCTGGTAAAAGCGGCGATCGGTGAGAATATCGATAACGAAACCCTGGGCGGTGCAACCACCCACTGCGAAATATCGGGAGTGACCGATTACAAAAGCAAGGATGATAAAGACTGTTTGGATTCCATTAGGAACATCATGGATAAGATGGGTGATTTCGACAAGGCCGGATTCCATTGGACCGAACCAAAAGAGCCTGCGAAATCGCCGGAGGAGATCATGGGGATCCTGCCTGAGAAACGCGACAAACCCTACGATACCCATGAACTGATCAGGCATCTGATCGATGCAGACAGTTGGGAGGAATACAAGGCCCGGTATGGCCAAACAATAGTCTGCGGATATGCAAGGATTGATGGCTGGGCAGTCGGGATCGTAGCAAATCAGCGTAAGATTGCGAAAAGCAAAAAAGGCGAAATGCAATTAGGCGGTGTAATTTACAGTGATTCGGCAGACAAGGCGGCTCGCTTCATCATGAATTGTAACCAGAAAAAGATCCCGCTGGTATTCCTGCAGGACGTGACCGGATTCATGGTCGGATCGCGCAGCGAACACGGAGGTATCATCAAGGACGGTGCTAAGATGGTGAATGCTATGAGCAACAGCGTGGTCCCTAAGTTTACGGTGATCGTTGGGAACAGCTACGGGGCAGGGAATTACGCCATGTGCGGCAAGGCCTACGATCCGAGGCTCATTGTGGGGTGGCCCACGGCCAGCATCGCGGTAATGGGCGGGTCCCAGGCTGCAGAAGTGCTGCTTCAGATTGAAAGAAGCCGGCTAAACGCAAAAGGTGAAAAGATCACGCCGGAAAAAGAAGCGGAATTGCTCGGGAAGATCAAAAAGGGATATGAAAGTCAGACATCGCCCTACTATGCAGCCTCACGTTTATGGATTGATGCGGTAATTGACCCGCGGGATACCCGCAAGGTGCTCAGCGTGGGAATTGAAATGGCGAACCACGCTCCGGTTGGGAAACAGTACAATACAGGCGTACTCCAGACCTGATCGGGGGCATATTCCGCTATCCCTGCGAAGAAATGAGCTCCATTTCAGATCTTCAGCAGATCAGGATCTTTTTTGCTTCAGCCAAAAACAAGAAAAACCGGCTTTCCACTGAAACGGGACACTCAAAGCTCAGATCGTTGACTTGATGGTGAGCTTGATTGGAACCGACCTCGCTCCATCCGTATCTTCAAAAGTCACAATATACAGTCCCGGAGCCCATTGCTGAGGGATCTTAAAACGAAGATCCAACGAAGGGCCAACCGGAATTTGACCGACCAATGCGCCAATCGTATTGTAGATAGAGATAGTTCCCCCTTTCAGGGCAACGTCGTCTTCAAAATGGAAAATTACTTCGTCAACCGCAGGATTTGGATAAATGCGGAATGACTTATCGTCCCTTTCCGCCTGAACAGCAAGGGATCCGATAAACACCGCTAAAACGAAAAGTACTTTTTTCAACATAAGATCAATCTTTTAAAAATGTATTCCGCCACAGCTAATTCAAAGGACGTAATTATTTTTCTTTTTGACAAATTATTTTTTTAAAAAATTTTACTCTACACATAGATCGCCGGCCATGTACAGATTAAAATACCTTTGCTTTCAATGTCGGATCTCAGCCTGCGTGAACATATTCGCCTGAATTTCAAGCTGGCCTATCCCGTGATGCTTTCCCAACTGGGACATATTATGGTAGGGGTGGCGGATAGTGTCATGGTTGGCCGGCTGGGTGCTGAGCCACTTGCCGCCGTCGCTTTCGCTAGCAGTGTCTGGCTGGTCATCTTTGTGATCGGCTATGGCATTTCCCAGGCTGTCACTCCCATTGTTGCCCGTGCCCACACCGAAGGAAAGTATCGTCGTATTGGCTCCATGCTCCGCCACACGCTAGCCCTTAATCTCATCGTTACAGTCGTCCTGGGCGGGCTCATGTTTGCTTCCTGGCCCTTTCTCGATCAGCTCAACCAGGAACCTGAGGTTATGACCCTCGCCTATCCCTATCTCCGCATTATCACCTTTTCTTTCCTGCCGCTTATGGTCTTTCAGGCTTTTCGGCAGTTTATGGAAGGGCTTTCGCACACCTTCGAACCAATGCTGATCTCCCTGTCGGCAAATTTGCTCAATGTCGGACTCAATTGGCTGCTGATCTACGGACATTGGGGGTTTCCGGCCTATGGCCTCAATGGTGCCGGTATCGCAACATTGATCAGCCGCACCCTAATGGTTGTCGGGATCGGCTACTATTTATGGAGGTCGGGCCTCTTCAGGCCGTTCAGGCCTTATTTTTTTTCCATGCCCTGGCAGCAGCGCGATTATTTCGGAAAGCTGCTTCAGATCGGTATCCCAACCTCCCTCCAGATGCTCTTCGAAATAGGCGCATTTGTGATAGCCGCCATTTGGATCGGTCAGATCTCCGCTGAAGCACTGGCTTCTCACCAGATCGCTGTGAATCTGGCCTCAATCAGCTTTATGCTCGCGAGTGGGCTCGGAGCAGCGGCAACCATACGCGTGGGAAATCAGCGCGGCCTCAAAGACCGTCATAACCTGCGTATGGCAGCCTTCTCTTCCATACTGCTCGCCATTCTGTTCATGGCCGCTGCCGGAGTACTCTTCCTGACCTGCGGGAAAGGATTGGCCCAGCTCTATATTGATGATTGGCAGGTGATCGAATCCGCTGCAGCCCTGCTGTTCATTGCCGCGATCTTCCAGCTCTCCGACGGAACCCAGGTTGTGGCCCTCGGTGCCTTGCGCGGACTCGAAGACGTGCGCATTCCAACCGTGTTCACACTCCTTGCCTACTGGATCATCGGCATCCCATTGGGCTACTACCTTGCGTTCCCAATGGGCTACAATGAGCGCGGAATATGGTACGGCCTCGCGGCCGGATTAACCGTGTCTGCCGTTTTGCTCCTGTCCCGCTTTCAGTGGTTGAGCCGTAAGATCAGGTTGTAGCTACCGGATCAGGGAAAAATATCCGGTCTCGCGATGGCTGTTCCCATCTACATCCAGGATCCTGATCTCCCACAGATAGGTGTCCTGCGGAGCAGGGCGATCCTTTTTTGGGTCCAAGCCACTCCAGCCCTCATCCACTTCGGTGGTATAAAATATTCGATTGCCCCATCGGTTGTAAATCGAAAATTCGTATTCAACCTCTCCGAAAACCTTGGGCAAAAACATCTCATTTAACCCATCCTGGTTGGGTGTGAATACATTCGGCACATATAAAAGGTATTCAGGTTTCACCACTACGGTCCTGTAGGCCGTATCTGTACAACCATAATCGTTCCTAACGACCTGGCGTACCGTGTATAGGCCGTCCTCCGTATAATGGTGCTCAAAATAGGGCGCCGAGTATGTGGTGGAATCTCCCATGTCGAACATGACCCAATACGACCCAATGCTCGTATCAGTAACAAACACGACCGGATCAAAGAAAGAGGTCTCCTCCGGATCTACAAAAAACCCGGCGATCGGACTCGGATCCACAACGATCATATCTTCGACTACGACCACATGAGTATCTATACAGCCTTCCAACACTTCTATGGTCAACCTCACGCTGTAGGACCCTGGTACCTGGTAGGTATGTGCAGGGCTGTCCAGGGTACTGGCCGATCCATCCCCAAATTCCCACAAATAGTTGATATTGGCCCAGGTATTGGTCTCATCGGCAAAGTTAACCGTAAAAGGTGCGCAACCCCACAAGGTGTCATCGTCAAAGGCGGGTTCGACTGGCAAAAAGATCCGCACCGTATCGGTCAGGAACGTCGTACAATTGTTCTCATTGACCGTAAGTGTTACATAGTATTCCCCATCCGAGGTGTAAGACTTGGTTGGATTCATTTGCTGGCTTGATGTGCCGTCCCCGAAATCCCAATCAAATACGGCATCGGGCGTGTGCTGACTGAGCAACGTAAAGTCAAGAAAATTTCCGTCAATACAGGTCACACCGCTAAAGTCAAAGTTCACCAAAAGTTCCTCTGAAATTTCCACTTCCGCCGTAATGGTATCCGCACATGAATATCCGGGATTGGCGATCAGGGTTACGGTATACGTTCCTGTGTCCGGGTAGGTGTAGCTGGGATCTGTAAAGGAACTTGTATCTGTCGTTGTAGTCGGATCACCAAAATCCCAGAAATAATAAGTCGTAAAGAGACATTGTTGATTAAAATCATAGGTCGTTCCCGCACAGAACTGCGTTTGGGGCGCTATTCCCGCTTGGGTTGCACTTAAGCAAAATTCTGTATTAAACTGAAAATCACGCCTGTTTTCCGCCAGCAACACGCCATTCCGATATTCCTCGGCCACTATAGTCATCACATATTGCCCGACGAGCGTTGGCGATCCTGTCAACTCCCCCGTGATCGGGTCAATAGTAAAGGCCGGATTTGCATCGATCGGATAATTGGCCGTGTACCCCGGATTCCAAAGTACGTTGGGGAAGGGGGGCGGTTGAGGTGGCACCGGCATTGGATTCATCTGTGATCCTCCGCTATACGGTATCGCGAATCGATAATAGAGGGAATCCCCATCCAGATCCGTAGCACTGTGATCAAATTGCAGGGTGTCGTTCGTACAGAGGACAATGGGCGGAAAATGGTTGAAGAACGCAGAATTATTGCAGTGATAGGGCGGTCCTGGTATCTTTGTAGCATAGGTTGCACCCTGATCCTCGGGAAAGGAAATGTTATTGATACTGGCATTGCGGCAACAGCGCTGATAAACCAGGATGTAGCCTCCCGGACGAGGAGGCAGGTTTACAATATCTGCATAAGTGCCTTCTTCCACGCACACGTTTGGTGAACCCACAAGGCAAGGATTATTTATGTATGGGGGTACACCTGCGATCGCGGGGTTATATAATGCAAACGTTTGGATCAATATGCTTCCGGATCCATCATAGATCCCAATATATGCCGGATCATCAAAAGGCGCCCCCTGCGAATTACAGTCGCGGTAAATTTTGAGGGTAATCATGTAATCGTTGTTCCCTATACACTCGTAATAAAGCTCCCCTCCCACGATATGCCATGCTCCCGCAATATTCGAAACGAGTACCAGGATCATCACCATCAGTCCGTGGAAGAACCTCCTGGAATGACAAGCCATGCCAATCAAAACCCTGGGCACCTGCTTGTTATATGACCTGATGTTGCGATGAATGATCATAGCGGGATCTTATATTTGTCATTCAGGTATTAATAGCTCACGTAGCCACCTGTAAATGGCAGGAACGGATGTGCCATGCTGATGAGCAAAAAGAGAACGACAGGGACAAATCCCCGTTTGTCCCATATACAAATTAACAACAAATATGCCAATATCAATAAACCTGTTGGACCTCTCTGATCGCAAAAGGAATAATTTTGCAGTTTAATGAAAACATAATAATAAAAGGAACTGAAATAGGTTCCTTTTTTCATATATCCAGGGGGAGTATCTTCCTTCACAGATCATTATGCCCATTGGGAGCGTTACAGAAACCTGCGAGCCAGCATGAGTCCATCCCGCAACGGAAGTAACATATTCTCCACCCGGTCGTCCTCCTGAACCATTCGGTTAAACGCCTGAAGCCCGGCCGTATCCACATCTCCTTCCCCGGCCACCCCAAGCACCTTCCCACTCCACAGAACGTTGTCGGCCAGGAGGTATCCGCCCACCTTCAGATAATCAAACACCTGTTTGTAGTAGCACACATAATTCTCTTTATCTGCATCAAGAAATACCAGGTCCCATGGTCGCTTCAAATCGTTCAGGATCTCTTTGGCATCCCCCAGATGGGCATGAATACGCTCTCCTCCTTTGGCTTCCCGGAAATACCCGGCGGTTCTATCGGCGATCTCCTCGTCGCAATCAATGGTATGCAGTTCCCCATCGGGCCGCAGGCCCTGTAATAAGCAGATGGCACTGTAACCAGTATAGGTGCCGACCTCAAGGATGTACCGGGGTTGGATCATGTTCGAGATCAGGGCCAGGAACTGGCCTTGAAGGTGGCCGCTCAGCATACGGGGATTGGGCACCTTCATGTGGGTCTCGCGATCGATCCTGTGCAGCAGTTCGCACTCCGGCGTGGTGTGTGCCAGGGCGTAGGTTTCGATCTCAGGGTTCAGAAAATCCATGTTGTATAGCTTGGCAGGCCAAGATACTCAATTAGTACGGATCATACCTTTTTCAGCCAATATCAGTGAGGATCAATCTTCATGCGCTCATATTAGCCCAGACCCCAAAAGAAAACCCTTTTCGAGATCATATTCGATCCGTCAAAGGGCTTTCCCCACCTAAAAAACAACTATTTTTTCCGTGTCAGATGGTGCGCAAATGTTTTATTCTACTATATTAACGATTATTGTATACCACTTATTGTTGCCCCTCTCTTTTTTAAAAAATGGCCCTGGGGAAAATTTATTGGGCACGTTGGGCGCGTTCCCAAAGGCTGGACTGCTTCCCTTTCAGAAAGCGGAAGAGCCCTATGATCACGGCATAGTTCATCACAAAGAAGTAGTAGGGTACCCAGAAGACCTTGATCTGGGTCTTGCAACTGTTCAGTAACCGGCCTGTGATAACCATGATGTACCCTGCAACCATAGCCCAAAAGAAGAGATCGGACCCGGCTGTACCGGTCCACCAAAGGTAGGTCACTAGCGGAACCAACAGAAAAAAGCTGATGGGGCCAACACTCCAGCGAAATATCCGGTGCGATACATACTGGAACCAAAGCTTAAGGTCAGGGAACGGATTCCCGGCGCGTTTCAAGCGGAGCATACTTTGCCAGCCGCCTGCGGCGATCCTGATCTTACGCTTCAATTCTTCTTCCACACTGGCCGAGGCCCATTCCGCCGCCCGGGCATGTGGTTCGTACACAACCCGGTATCCCTTTTCGCAGATCCGCATGCTCTGCATGAAATCATCCAAAATGGTATCCTGCGGCAATTCTTCATATAGCTTCCGGCGATAGCTCATCAGTTCTCCGGCCGCTCCCACCACCGTATAAAAACGGCTATCCAGCTTCTTCAGGATTGATTCATACTTCCAGTAGATGCCTTCTCCCGCTCCACAGGCACTTTCAGTATCGTTCTGTTTAATGGTCTTCATTCCGGCCACTCCCCCAACTTTAGGATCCTGATAATGCCGGACCATGTTGCGGACCGCCTCCTTATTCAATTCGGTATTTGCGTCACAAAAAACAAGTATTTCCGCTTCTGTTGCGCCTACGGCGCGATTCATCGCAGCGACCTTGCCACGTCGGGCATCTTCGTGCATGGCCTTCACCTGCCCTTTATGGCGCTTTACAATGTCTGGTGTATCGTCCGAGCTTCCGTCCGAAATGAAGATGAATTCGATTCGATCGGCCGGATAATCAAGTTCGAGGGAATTCCTGATCTTTTCCCCAATGCAGGATCCTTCGTTGAAACACGGCACGATCAATGCCACGGTGGGCCACTCGCCCGGTTCGCCCTGTTTTTCTTTTTGCCGGAATCCCAATTTGATCAGAACACCCAGCATGATCCCATAACCTGCGTAGGAGTAGAATACCAGGAACAGCAATATCCAGAAAACGGTGGTACACATAAACACTTGTCTCAATTCAACACACAATGAAGGAATGGATTGCGCCGCACAAGGTACAACCGTTGCAGAAGTTGCACGGTGTAAAAAAACAGCCTTAGGTATAACTATTGCGAAAACCGGAATTTTATGTACATTGCTCTTGCAAATACTCCGAAATAAGTTGCTCAAATGATCGTGAGCCTATTATTAAAAATTCCGCTGGGATAGCCAGGTTCAGCCACATGTCTAAAAAAACGGACGAACATCTGCATGCATTGATACATAGCCTGACGCGGCAGGAAAAGCGGTATTTCAAGATCTATGCGACCCGACATGTAATGAAAGAAAACTACTCACACATCCAGGTATTCAATGCCATAAATCAACAGGAAACGTATGATGAGCAGGCACTGCTGAAGCAATTCAAGGGCGAGGAATTCATAACGCGCTTCCCGGTGAACAAGTCGCGGCTATACAAACTCATTCTGAAAAGCCTGCATGCCTACCATGATTCCAGCTCGGTGGATGCAGAGCTGAAGAAGGTGTTGCACATGGCGGAGATCCTGTACAAAAAAACACTATACCGCCAGTGCGACACACTTCTGAAAAAGGCCAAGAAACTGGCCCTGAAGCACAACAAGCATACAACATTGCTCGAAATCCGGCTGTGGGAGAAACGGATCCTGGAGAAGGACAACTATTCCGGGCAGGATGATCAGGCCATCCAGGACATTCTGGAGGAAGACCTGCATACGATCGGGCTCATCAGGAACTACTACATCTTCTGGAACCTGAAATCGCGCTTCTTCCTGCCATTGTA
Organism: Flavobacteriales bacterium; assembly: GCA_965262845.1. Taxonomy (GTDB): domain Bacteria; phylum Bacteroidota; class Bacteroidia; order Flavobacteriales; family ECT2AJA-044; genus ECT2AJA-044. Next base: position 263,307 of record CBDHFX010000001.1, on the reverse strand, counting down.
CAAGGGGGGAAAGGTCCGGAATCTGGAGGAAAAGGACAAATTTAAAAAGATCCTGAAGGATCCGCACCTGCAGAATGAAGATATGGCACTAACCGTAGAGGCAAAATACCTATACCACCATATCTACTCAGCTCATCATTTCTCGACCGGCGACTACGAGAAGTGTTATCAGCACATGATCCTGAATCTGCGCTTGATCGAAAACAACTTCATCCTGTTCAAGGAAGAGCCGAGCACGTACTTCAGTATATTGTCCAATGTGATCTACATCGGAAATCAGTTGAAGAAGCATGACGAGATCCGTGATCACTTCAAAAAACTCAATGAGTTTGTGGCGCGGCTTGATCAAAGAGACAATGTAGATCTGCAAATGCGGATATTTATCATTCTGAAGTCGCTGGAACTCACCGTTCATGTGCAAAAAGGAGAATACCATCGGGCCATGGAAATCCTGCCTGATGTCGAGGCCGGGCTACAGAAATTCAACGCTAAGCTCAGCCCGCTCCGCAAGGCCGATTTCCTGTTCAATATTGCGGTCCTCTATTTTGGACTGGAACAGTATTCAGACAGCCTGAAGTATATCAACATGATCCTCAACGAAACACGGATCAATGAGAACGAGGACTTATTCAGCTTCTCAAAACTCATGAACCTGATACTCCATTATGAACTGGGCCATCTGAAATTGGTGAGTTGTGAAAGCGTAAATACCTATCGCTACCTCAAAATCCACAATCGGGTCTTCAGCACTGAGCAAACCCTGATCGGATTCTTCAAACGCTTGTCTCAGGACGAATCAGACCCTTTGGAACTGTTCCGGGAACTGCAGAAAGAACTTTCCAAATTGATCGGAGAACCGATGGAAAAGGCGCCTTTTGAATATTTCGATTTTATTTCGTGGTGCGACAGCAAGATCAAAGATCGCCCCTTTGGGGATATAGTCCGGGAAAAACACGGGGTAACGCTGGACCGCTAACAGCTATTTTACAAATTTTGCCGGGTCAACATGATCAACCACTGATAAAAGGTTTTTGGAATGAAATCTTTACTGACTCTTTTCATTTCCCTGTTCGCTCTGGAATTGATGGCCCAGCATGCCATTATTCGCGGTCAGGTTGTCGATGCCAAGAACAACGAACCACTGCCTTTCGCCAGTGTGGTGGCACAGGATACTGAATACGGTACCACCACTGATGTCGAAGGGAATTTTGAACTCCATCTCAACGCGGGATTATACCATTTGGAGGTCCGTTTCATTGGGTATCAGACCAGGTTGATACCTGAGATCCAGGTGTCACCGGCTGCTCCCGCACAGCTGACGATCAGGCTGGAAGAGGACGCCGAACAGCTGGCCGAAGTGGAAGTGGTTGCGAATCCCTTTGAGAAGAATGCCGAGAGCCCTGTGTCGGTGCAGAACCTCGGAGTGAACGAGATTCGCCGGAGCCCGGGCGGAAATCAGGATATTTCGCGGGTGATCCAAAACCTGCCAGGGGTGGCTTCAACGGTGAACTTTCGGAACGACTTGATCGTTCGGGGTGGGGCACCCAATGAGAACCGATTTTACCTTGACGGGATCGAAATCCCCTCTATTAACCACTTTAGTACACAAGGTGGTGGTGGTGGACCCGTGGGAATCATCAACGTAAACTTCCTCGAAGGAGTTGATTTCTATACGGGTGCTTTTCCGGTGAATCGGGGCTATGCGCTCAGCTCGGTCATGGATCTTCGGTTGAAGGACCCGCGAACCGAAGATTGGGGGTTCAAAGGTCAGATCGGTGCCAGTGATATCGGCCTGACTATCGAAGGACCGGTCAGAGAAAGCACAGGAATGATCCTTTCCATAAGGCGATCTTACCTCCAGTTCCTGTTTAGCTTGCTAGAACTCCCATTCTTACCCACGTACAACGATTTCACGCTCAAGGTAAAACACAGGATCAATGATCGAAGTGAAATCACACTGCTGGGGATCGGAGCTATTGACAACTTCGCACTAAACCTGGAAGCTAACGAAACAGAATTACAGCAATACATTCTCAATAATCTGCCTGTGAATGAACAGTGGAATTATTCCACCGGGATCAGGTATATGCTCTATGGAGAAAATGGGTACCAGAATTTTGTGCTAAGTCGATATCATCTGAACAACACGGCGACCAAGTACGAAGAGAACGATGATAGTGATCCGAACAATCTGATCCTCAATTACCAGTCGCAGGAGATCGAAAACAAGTTCAGGTACGAGAACATCCTGCGCTACGGAACTCAGCGCATCGTATACGGGGGCAATCTGGAACATGCCCGATACAGGAATAGTACCTTCAACAGGACTGTAGCTAACGGTCAGCCCATCACCGTAGATTTTAGCTCACAGCTTGATCTGTGGAAGTACGGGCTCTTTGGGAACTACAGCTTCAATCCGCTGCCTCGCCTGGCTATCTCGGCCGGATTCCGGATTGACGGCTCAGACTACAACGGCGAAACGGGCAATCCACTCCGCCAGTTCTCGCCCCGGTCCAGTCTTTCCTACGGCATCACGGACAAACTCAGCTTCAATTTCAACACCGGTATCTTTTTTCAGCTGCCTCCCTACACGGTGCTCGGTTACCGGGACAACCGTGGGGTACCTGTTAATCAGGAGAATGGCATTGGATACGTGCAAAGCAATCACCTTGTAGCCGGCTTCAGCTATTTGCTACCGATCAATGCCAAGGTAAGTGTGGAGGGATTTTTTAAGACCTACGACAATTACCCATTGCTTACCCGTGATAGTATTTCACTCGCCAACCTCGGCAGTGATTTTGGCGTGATCGGGAGTGAACCGGCCATACCGTCGTCAGAAGGACGTGCCTATGGGCTGGAGGTCCTGTACCAGCAGAAGCTATTCAAAGGATTCTACGGAATTGTGAGCTACACCTTCGTGAAGAGCGAATTCATTAATACGGGTATGGAGTATGTGCCTTCGAGCTGGGATAATCGTCACCTGGTCTCCCTGACGGGAGGAAAAAAATGGGGCAAAAACTGGGAGGTCGGATTCCGCTGGCGCTTCCTCGGTGGTGCCCCCTACACACCGTATGATTTGACTGCAACCTCACTCAAATCAGTTTGGGACGTGACCGGGTCCGGCCTGCCTGATTATACGCAGATCAATACCCTGCGTAACGGCAACTACCATCAGCTGGATGTGCGGATCGACAAAAAATGGTATTTCGATCGGTGGAACCTGAATCTCTATTTCGACGTGGAGAACGTGTTGGGCTTCACATTAGAACAACAGCCCCTGGTAGATGTGGTTCGTGACGACAATGGGGATCCGGTTGAAGATCCGCAGGATCCGACCCGATACCTGCTCAGGGAACTCGAAAATACCGTTGGGACCGTGCTTCCGACGATTGGAGTGATCGTTGATTTCTAGTTCCACCAGGAATTCATTGCAGGATCGTATACCTGGAACTTCACTTGAATGAATTACAGGAATCTCCCAAATTTAATCCGGCATTGATCTGAGCTTTTGGCAAGGCGTTTTATGAAATTCTCAGCGATGGGTTCAGGTCACAGCAGAACCATGGCCAGGAACACCGGATCTTTTGCAGATGCCCGATGGGCGGAACCTTAATTTATGGAAAATTCGTCTATTTTTTCCAGGGTGTCCGGATTCAAAACGCGCACGTTCACGAATTTGCCTTTCACGTCAATAAGGACCAGGGCATTCTGCGTTGAAAATCCTTTTGTCTGAGGGGTCCAGGGAGTTTTTTCCTGCGCATAGTAAGGAGCACCCGCTGCACCGTTGTTGATTTGCCAGATGGTCCGACTCATTTCAAGCCTGGGTCCTTTCCAATCATCCGGATAGATCTGGGTCAATGGACCAACCTCCGTACGACAGTAATTGTGCTCATCACCCGTCAGGATCGCCCGCACTTTCGAGCTCTCGTTGATCATGATCTCCAGGAGTTCGTCGCGGCGCTCCAAAATCCCTTTCTTCATGGGTCGGCCACTCACCCAGCTACGTACCTCGTTATTTCCGTGGTACCACATATCGTCTCCCACATGTCCCCCGTTCGGGAAACAAGGCGTATGCTGTGTTACGAAAATGTGATCAATATTGGCATCCGCCTGCAGGGCCTGAATGGTTTTTTGGAACCACTTTACCTGACGATCCATTATGTAACCATGCTGGCCTCCGCCGGTTGCCTGAACCATATCTATATTGGTCGCATACCAGTAATTCGAATTCAAAACGATTATGGCCACATTGTCGTATGAATATGTGAATACCGTTTCATCGTACGGAGGAAAATCAATCGTTTCCGGATCCGGATCATAGGACATTCCATCTTCCGACCCGGTGAGTCCGGTCGGATTCACGAAATGGCGCATAAACACGATCTCACCTGATTCGGTGGCGAACGGCATCCGGTCAATACCCATGTAGCTCCCATCTCCGGCCACGAGCGTATGATTCAGGGACTCGTGATTTCCAAATGAAACGTATACGGGCATATAATGCAGAAAAGGCTCAACGGCATGTTTCCAGTTCGCGTACTGTAGGTCCATTTCATCATCATCCATCAAATACCCATTGATCAGGTCACCACTGAACTGCATAAAGGCAGCATTCTGTTGCGTTGCCAGGGCCATCATCTTCTTCATGATATACGCATTGGAACCGTAGAGATTGCGCTCGCCACCACCTTGACCGTTACGCGAATCACTGCAATAGGCGAAAGTAAATCCGGACCGCGTTCCCGGAGCCGGCGCGGTTCGGAATGAATGAGTTTGCTCATACCCGTCGAATGCGATCGTGTATTCATATTCTGTCCGGGGAGTCAGGCCACTCAAAGTCGCTATATACAAATGCTCCTGTCCATCGTAACGGGTCTCATGCTTCAGGTTGATCCCGGCGCTTAGGTCAAGACGGATCTGCGCCTTCACGGCGCGATCTGTACTGAAGCTGATCTGGGCGGAATCCGATCCGAGGTTGTGCACGAAAGGTCCCTCCGTGATCGTGGCTGCCGTTTCAAAAGGCCCTGTTCCCCGGAAGGCAATGCGCCCTTCATAGATAAGCGTTCCATCAGTATCAGCAACACGGTAGCCTAAAATGCCGTGCCCCGATGTTTCCCAGCCGATCATGTCGTATTTGCCGCGGAGTTGATCTATGTTTATTTCTCCTTTTCCGGCTGTGATCCTGGCCGGACTCTTAAAAAAAACCGGCTGCGGATGACGGTAGTCCTTAAACGGAATGAATCCGAAGTAGAGGGTCCCGTCGAATTCCGATCCGAAATCAAAGCTCAATCCGCTTTCGGTCCCACGGAACGCTCTGCGAAATTCCGACATCACATGATAGGGAGGACGAGCAACTTCCGTAAAGATCTTTCCATCGTATTCCGCAGTAAGGCGATTTTGTTCATCAAACTTCAGGTTGTGGTGCGATGCGGGAATGTGGAATGTATCTGGCCGAAGTAAGCCGGTTTCCTTTTGATCTTCGGTTTTTTCCTCGGATCGCGGAGCTGAGCAGGCCGCAAGGGATCCGGACAGAACGATGGCGAAAACTTTTTTCATCGGATCATTCTTCGGACCAGCGATATGTGTTCAGACTGAATCCGGCCAGGTCCAGTGCCCGGTCCACAACGGTCAGGGCGAGTTCTTCCAGATCTTTGGGCCGCGAGTAAAAACCCGGTGCTGCCGGCATAATGATCCCCCCCGCTTCCGTAATTGCCTTCATATTGTTGATCTGGATTAGATTCAGAGGTGTATCCCGGGTCAGCAGAATGAGCTTGCGACGCTCCTTCAGGATCACATCCGCTGCCCTTGTGATGAGGTCATCTGAGAAACCGTTGGCGATCCGTGCCATCGTGCCCATAGAGCAAGGGGCCACGATCATGGTGCCATAGCAGGCTGATCCGCTTGCGAAAGGCGCCGTGAAATCCGTTTTTTCATACAGCTTGAAAGACAGTTTTTCGAAATCGCGTTGCCCCAGCTCATGTTCCCATACATCGCGTGCATTATCGCTCATCACCACCCCTATATCGTCCCACTGTTCCTTCACTTGCAGAAGCCGGTCAAACAGGACCTTGGCATAGATCGCCCCGGAAGCTCCTGTAACGGCAACGACTATTTTATGGGATGCGGGCATGTGCTACAACAGCTTGATTTCCTCTACCTGAAGTACCTCATAGGTGTCAATGTCGCAGAGAAAAGCTACGACATGGCAATTTTGCTCATTCCACCCGGCGTTCCAGGTAGCGGTATAGGACGTGGTGTAGGGTGTCGATACATCAACCGGTCCGGAGCTGATGGTATCACCCCAGGTGCTGCTGAGTGAAGCGCGTAGTACATGGTTGTGTTCATAGTCGGAAATGGTTTGACCGGTATGCACCTGCGGTGCTATGATACCGTCCTCGGTAATCCATACGACCACGGCATAGTTGCCATTGAGGCTCGTTTGATAAATGACCTCAATATCTGTTGTTACTGTGCTACTGCTGAGGTCTGTTTTGATATTGACTTTGGCAGGGGGCTCCTTGGAAATCGCATCAGATACCTCTGGCGGCCAGGCCTGGAAGTTCAAAATGTGCTGACTGGGATATCCCTTGCGATTTACCATTCCTGAGGGGTACGCCGTAAATCCAAAGAAAGAATTCATAGCCTCGCCTTCAGGGGTTGTGAAATCGGTTTCGAATCCGGGACTCGTGCTTGCGAAGAATCCGGCGTGCACTGCTACGACCACGACCCGGTCACCGTATGTCGTCTTCAGGTCTTCTGCTAAGGTTGCGGCCTCAGGACAGTTAGGGCATTTGTGTCCGGTGTAGTCCTCAACCAAAACTTTTTGTACAAGTGAATCGGTCGGATTAGGTCCCCCGCCGTTACGGTCCTGGATCGGGTCATCGACATAATCGCATCCGGCTGTGAGGCCGACAGAAAGAAAGATCAGATAGAGTAGCTTTTTCATGGTCATTAAAATGTTGAGGTGATGGTGACACTTAGGCCATTGCTGGCTGGCACATTCCGGCAAACACCGCCTACGCAGAAAATTCCCTCCTGCTGCCTCCCGTAGTTGGCGAGAAAACGGGTTCCTCCACGGGTGTATCCCATCGAGAAAATATAATAGTGGATCTGTTTATCCGGATCCGGGTTTCCATAGTTGTAGGCATCCTGTATGGCGAGGAACCAGTTTGGTGATATGCTGTATTCGACGAGTAACATGGCCCAGTCGCCGCGATCTTGCCTTGTCCACATGCCCTGAGCTTCGAAGCGAAGGGTGTGTTTGCGGGAGAGATTGTACTGAGCCTCAAGGATGGCTGCCTGCATGTACACGAACCCCGGTTTCCCTTCAATCACCTGCTTATTGTACTCTTCATAGATATAGGTGCCGATGCATTTCCATTTGCGGTTGAGCTTTTTGGTGATCTCAATGTTGAAATCCTGAAAGTAGCGCTCATCACCCCAGGCGAAAAAGTCACTTTTGTAGCCATCAGTAGCGGATTCGTAGATTTCCACAGTATCGTTAATAGGCTGCAGGTCCAGGGACTGGGCTACGGAATAGTTCAACGCGACCTGAGTTCCGTACTTCCCTCCGAGCAGGCTGTTGCGCGGGAACGTGTACGTGATCTCGGTTTGAAAACCCATTTCTCCATTCGGCTGGGTGGCATAGGGGTACAACGCTGGCAAGCGATATATATGCTGTTTGGTCATAGCCGGCAGGTAGTTGATCAGAAGATCGTTGACCGTGGCAGTCCGGTCACTGCGGTAGTTCATATTGTCGATCCGCTTGGCTGCCAGCAAGATCCCGAGACCTTTTTGGGAATAGATCAGATTGACCAAAACGGCGCTTCCATCTTTGTAGATGTAGTTGTTCACCGTACTGGGATCGTTGATCTTATATGCCGCTTCGGTGAAGAGGCTCCATTTTCCATAGCTGATGGTTGCACGACCAGCCCAGCAGCCTACGTTCAGGGGAAGAACGTACCGCGGATCCTGGTCTTCCTGGTACTTTGAAACAAAGCTTCCTCCGAGAATAATGCGCCACTTAGCAGTAGATAAGGAATCCATGGACTCATTCAGGTTCCAGTCGGCATCAATCCCGCGAACGATCCCATCTCCCTTTGTAAAGTAAAAGCGCTGTTGTCCGATCATTCCTGTGAGCCGCACGCCCTTGGTCGGCTGAAACTTCACCCGAAGTCCGTCCATAACATTGTCAAATCCGAGCCCGCGTTCCTCATAGGCCCGGAATATCAATCCCGAACCGAACTGCTCATAGAAGTGCCCGGCGGTAATTTCCCAATCGTCCTGGGAGTAAGATACATATCGATAGGGAATGCCCGTTCCCTTATAACGGGGGTCAAACCCCAGCAGGGTGTTCTCATAGCTCTCGAATCGTATCCCTGCACGGACATTTCCACGGGTATAATTTACGTTCATGAAACCGTTCAGCAGGAACTGTTCGGGCACATCCGGTGCACCGATGAGCGTATCTTCCCGGTAGTACTGAAAATCGGTCTGAAAATTACCGTGTATTTGTCCCAGGTCCATTCCATTGTTTTGGCTGTACACCCCCTGTGTACTCATCAGAAGTACCAGCCCCGGAATGAGTCTGCTCACATGCATATACGAAGCTTAGTGACCCAGCTCTTCGCCATTGACCAGGCGCACGACATTGTCGTACAGGTCTTGTTCATCTCCAGGCGCATATCCACTGTGTTGCCATACGATATGGCCTTTTCCATCCATCAGGAAGGTGTGCGGGATATTGCCCACGTTCATGGCACGCTTGAAATCGGCATTCGGATCAAGGTAAATTTCATATTCCCACCCACGACCGTTCACGAAGGGAGCCACACGCATGGAGTTACGGGTATCGTCAATGGATACCGCGATCAATTTAACACCGGTTTCCCTGACCCAGTCAATATACTCATCATGAATGGCAGTCAGTTCGGTCACACAGGGTTTACACCATGTTGCCCAAAAGCTGATAATCACCGGTTTACCATCGTTGCTCCATTCGTTCGTGTTCACCACCGATCCCTTGAGGTTTTGCAGGTCCACGGACGGGAGCGTCGCCTGAGCAGGAGCAGGGGTCATGGTTCCGATCAGGAGGACCAGGGTGAGTAAAAGCATTTTCATCAGTTCCGGCTTTGTGCAATGATAGATAAAGCAGCCCCGATGCCAGTTGCGTCAGGGCTGCTGTTTATTTTAGATCTTTCAACGAAAGCGATCTTAGTGGAGAACGCTCAGTTTCTTAACAGATTGTTCACCGTTGTACTCCAGAGTGATGTAGTATAATCCGGCTTCCCAGCTGGTGGTATTCAGGTTGATGGTGTTTGGACCATTGATGCCGTTGACCAGCTCCTGTGCCACCACCTGACCGAGAGCATTCACCACCGTACAGCTGATGGCACCTGCTGCAGGCAATTCCAGGCTCAGGGTAGCGGCCTCATCGGCCGGATTCGGGAACAACCTGGCAACGTTAACCGACATTTCCTCCGGGATATCAATAACAGAGGTATAGTCAAAGGCGTGTGAGATGATAGACGTGTAAACTCCGTTTCCCTCAAGCACCATTACTGAATTAACCTGCTCAATCCAGTACTTACCAGCTCCGAATCCTGAATTGATCCCATCTCCGTAGCTATCGAACACTTCCAGAGTGTGGCATTCCACGTCTGTCAGGTTAAGAGGATGAACGTGGTCCATAGTTCCGGGCCCACTCAACAGAGCATAAGGTCCCCCACTTTCAACTAGCTGACCCTGATCATCGCGGATCTCCCAGGTAATTTCATTACCATATTGATCCTGACGCATGACCAACCGCAGCCCCCCCCGGCCACTGTTCTGAAAGACAGCAATACCCGACTGTGAGCCGGTGTTGTCAGAGGGATCCTGATCTGCTGCTCCGTTCACGCTGGTGATATTCACGTTCAGGGTATTGGTTCCATTGTCCACGAAGCTAATGGCAGGCAGGGAGATAGTAGTACCCCACGATGATGGAGGCAATGTGCCATTCCAGGTGTGGGTCATAACGCCGGAACCATTGATGTCGTAGCTAAAATCAACGCTGGTGATGGTGTCATTGCCAAAGTTCCGGAATGCCACTTCCGGATTCACTTCAGAGTCACAAACTGCCGTTTCACTACTTAAGCTTTGCATTATGGCATTTCGCTGATAGGGAAGATTCACATAGTTGATGGGACCGTGGTTTCCGGAAACGATGAATTGTTGTCCTTCTGTAATGAAAGCAACCACTTCCAGATCAGCGATCTCAACCGGAATGCTATTAATATCAGCCGGAATGTTCCAGGTATAGCTGCGGCTGACCAGGGTGCCGGCTGCAGTAGTGCTGATCACATCTCCCCACTGACCGGTCATCAGGTGACGCAGCATGTGCTGGTGGTTATAGGTCCCATCTGGGTTCACCATTTGCGGATAGCTTGATGCACCCGATTGATCTCCTGCAATTCCGTTTTGAAGAACAGCGACGTTCAGGTTATTTTGTGCTGCTCCGGCGGCAGTATAATACACTTCCACATCCACGGTCAGGGTCATGGCCACTGCGTCAAGCACAGCATCCAAAGCCACATTCACATAGCTGGCATCGCTGAGTACAATGCCAGCTGCTTCATCCCAATCGCCACGGCCCATTGCCGTACCACCGTTCTGGGTATAGGTCGGGCTAAAGTCCTGACGGTTGATCGTACCCGCCGGGTATCCGGCCACATTAGCCTGACCGTCAATAGCAGTACCGAACGAAGTTCTGTAATCCGGTTGGCCTGCTCCCGGGGTTGCAAATGAACCCACGTGGATGTTGATCAGGAACACATCTCCCGGGTGGCTTGCAGCCAGCTGGTTAGCCAACCGGTGTCCGTCCGGGCAGTATGGACAATTCACTCCGGTAAACTCTTCCAAAACCACGTTGCGGTTTTCAGCTGTAGTGTTTACAGGAAGCTGAGCAAAGGCAGCAAAGGATGTCAAAGCCACCGCTCCAAGTAGTAGTTTCTTCATGTTATAATTAATTGTTGGTTAATAAAAAATAAAACTCATTTGAAGGTCAAAGATATGAAGGATTAATGAAATTTCATAACTTTGAAAAAAATAGTTGTGATCATAATACCAAATCTGAGACTTGAAATGAAAAAGATCCTACTCCTGATCCCTGGCATTTGCATAGCATCAGGCATCATGGCACAATCGCTTTGGCTCCAAAAAACAACGGGTGTCAAGATCGGCGATGCGGGAGAGTTTGAATTGGTTTCATACAACAGCGTTGTGAACACCGGCTCAGCCCCCATGACGGTAAAGGTGACACGTAATGTCATCGCCACTTCATCCAGTTTTGATAATGCCATTTGCTGGCAGCTGTGTTACTTGCCGAGCGTGGACACTACTCCGGATCCGCTCGTGTTGATACCGGGAGACACTGTTGAGAATTTCAGTGGCCACCTGTATCCGAATGGGAATACGGGATCTGCCGAGATCGAATACATTTTTTATGACGTAGACAATCCGTCAAATACCTGGTCGTACACGGTAAACTACCATGTATTTGGGATCGGGCTTGAAGAGCATGAATTATCGATTGGAAAGGTATATCCAAATCCGGCCCGGGAGCTGGTTTGTTTCGATATCGAAAACCGCAAACCAGCCACTTTGGAGATCTTTGATATGCCAGGTAAAAAAGTGGCCCGGATGGGCCTATCTGCCCGTGAGGGCAAAGTCACAATGAATGTGAGCCACCTGAAGCCAGGGCTGTATTTCTGCACTTTGCGCAATGCGAACGGCGAGCTAGCGCAAACCAGGCGACTGGTGATCCGGCGATAACATGCTGACGTAAACTGCTTCTGAAACAAAAAGCTCTGCCCGTACGGCGGGGCTTTTTTTTCACCTCTGCCGCCCAAAGGGAAGGGTCTTTGTCAGCTGATAGGAACGCCCTCAACGGAAAGGAGCCCACTACCAGGCCAAACCGCTATCGAAGTATGGTGATCAGGAACAAGTGGTGCCAATCAGATCGAAAGCTACGGAAAAACCGGAAGCATTAGGCACTAATCGTAGTAACTACAAGCCATTTTTTCAGGAAGTTAAGTTAGCGTTGCGAAATTAAAGTGCTGCGGCAATACGGCAGTACATGTAAATGAAGGGTACGGAGAAAATAAAACTGTCGAGCCGATCAAGAATACCCCCGTGACCGGGGAGAAAGATGCCGCTGTCCTTGATCCCGCGGTGGCGCTTAAGCCACGATTCAAACAAGTCACCGATGTTGCAGGTGATCCCAACAAGGAGGCCGAAGCCGCTCCAGTAAACAGGGCCCTGCTGGGGGAAAATGCGGTGTAGGTTGAAGGCCAAAAGGAGCATGAAGAAAAGACCGCCAAGCAGACCTTCCATCGTTTTGTTGGGACTGATGCGCGGGGCAAGTGGACGCCTGCCCAGGAACTGGCCCGTGAGGTAAGCAAAGGTGTCGTTGGACCATATGAGGAGAAAGGTGGACCAGAGAATGACCGGATCCCAGGTTTCGGGCCCTCCAGCAATCCGTGACACTAGAAAAAAACTGATGGTGGGATAGAGAAAGAGGGCTCCCAGCCTGGTGATGTCTTTAACGATAGCCTGGGGCTTGCGGATCAGGAGCAAGCTGAACCAGACAAAAAACACAATGAAATAGCAGAGTTGGACGTCACGTGCCCCGAATTGTTCCAGTACACCGGCCACATACCAGAGGGCAGGAACGGCAATGAGCCACGGCGATACCCTGTTTCGCCCCAGGATCTTCTGCATTTCAAAGAGCCCAACAGCCAGGAAGATCAAAAGCAGGCTGTAAAACAGAATGGGGCCGAACCAAAGACTTCCGATCACAGCGGCTACGTATAGCGCACTGGTCAGACCCTTTACGAATAAGTCTTTCATAGGCCACTTTTCCCGACTAGGTCCCGGGCCTTTTCGGCTTGATCGGAAGCTACCCGGATCTCGTGGTATCCGACCGGATACATGCTATCGCGCTTGTTGAACTGAAAAGGTTCTATTCCTGCTTCGCGCAGCTTGCCGGCAACTATGGTGGCCTGATACTCCTGATCGGTCGTATAAATTTGAACCAGATCACCCGGTACCTGATCTTCGACTAAAAGCAGAAAAACATCATGATGTACGGAAGGGCCATACTCATATCGTGTGCCATTTGCATTCTCGAGCCGGTTCACCTGCACATTTGTGATGTTGCTCGGAATTTCTTTGCTCTTGCTCTTGAGCCAGCGCATACCTTCACTTAAGTTCTTGTGCAATTGCGAGGTATAGGCGATTACCACGTGGGTTGATGGAAAATGGTTGAGCTTTTTTCCACCCGTTTGGACGGAAGAAACTACGATTCCTCCGTCATAGGCGCTGAGAAAAGCACAGGTGCTTACAAAAGCATCGGCATTTGTATCTTCCCGATCGAAATCGATATTGGCTCGTTGGAGAATGGGATAAAGGTTGTCTTCGCGGGCATGAACGGTAACCCAGTTATATTCAAGCGAAAGGCGGTGCAGGTTTTCGACCAGCCCGGCTTCGTGTTCACAGTACAAAAATTTGCCCGTAGCTTCTGTAAACTCACGGGCAAATTGCACATCAAGCGGCCCCTTATCGGACTCCAGGTATTTACTCCTTTTGGAAGGAACCGTGTCATCACCCCGGGCTGGTTTGCCACTCAAAGCTTCCTTCAATTTTTTGAAGGCACCCCCGAAAGACCGCTTACTCATATTTCCTTTTCAACTTGTTCCTGCTCATTTTCAGCAGGCGATTCCCCTCCGGACCCGGCTTCTGTTTTTGCTTCCGTCCCTTCAGGATCATAACCGTTCGATACCACCTTTACCTCGGTCTCCTTTTCCCAGGGACGTTTTCCAATGATAGCCTCCAGGTCTTCCTTGAAGATAACTTCCTCTTCAAGCAACTTCCCGGCTAATCTAATAAGTTTATCCTTATTGTTTTCCAACAGGTCAATCGCGCGTTTGTATTGTTTTTCGATCAGTTTTTTTACCTCGGTATCGATCAATTCAGCCGTCTTTTCGGAGTAAGGCTTGCTGAAGTTGTAGTCCGATTGATTGCTGGAATCGTAATACGTCACATTTCCGATCTTGTCGTTAAGGCCATATATTGTTACCATGGCCTGAGCCTGCTTGGTCACTTTCTCCAGATCGCTTAGTGCTCCTGTGCTGATTTTGTCAAACATGACTTTTTCAGCCGCGCGTCCGCCCATGGTAGCACACATTTCGTCAAGCATCTCTTCCGTGCGCGTGATCGAACGCTCTTCCGGAAGATACCAGGCAGCTCCCAAACTTCTTCCTCGCGGAATAATGGTCACTTTCACCAGGGGAGCGGCATGTTCCAGCAACCAGCTCACTGTGGCATGCCCCGCTTCGTGGAAGGCAATGGTTTTTTTCTCCTCATTGGAAATCAGCTTATTTTTTTTCTCCAGTCCGCCGATGATCCGATCCACGGCATCAAGGAAATCTTGCCGTTCCACTACGCTTTTACCTTTCCGCGCTGCCACCAGGGCTGCTTCATTACAAACGTTGGCAATATCGGCCCCACTGAATCCGGGTGTCTGACGCGCCAAAAAATCAATGTCGAGTTCCTTGCTGACCTTCAGTGGACGTAGGTGCACCTCAAAGATCTGCTTTCGCTCTAACAGATCGGGCAGATCCACATGGATCTGTCGATCGAACCGACCGGCACGCATCAGAGCGCGATCCAGCACATCGGCGCGGTTCGTGGCGGCCAATACGATCACGTTCGTATCGGTACCAAAACCATCCATTTCCGTCAGCAGGGCGTTCAGGGTATTTTCCCGTTCGTCATTCACTCCGGTTATTTGGGAGCGACCACGACTGCGGCCTACGGCATCAATCTCATCAATAAAGATGATCGCCGGAGCCTTTTCCTTCGCCTGCTTGAACAGGTCGCGAACCCGGCTGGCCCCCACCCCAACAAACATCTCAACGAAATCAGATCCACTCAGGCTGAAGAAAGGTACTTTTGCTTCACCGGCCACGGCCTTTGCCAGGAGGGTTTTTCCCGTTCCCGGAGGTCCTACCAGCAATGCTCCCTTAGGGATCTTTCCACCCAGGCTGGTATACTTGGCCGGATTTTTCAGAAAGTCTACGATCTCCTGAACCTCTTCCTTGGCACCTTCCAGTCCGGCCACATCCTTAAAGGTTACCTTCACATTGTTGTTCTGATCAAACAGAGTCGCTTTCGATTTTCCGATGCTGAAAATTTGACCGCCCGCTGCACCCCCGCCACTCATGCGGCGCATGATGAATATCCAGATGGCCACCATGGCGATGATCGGGAAGGCCCAGCTCAGGATATTTCCCCATACATCCTGGCGCTTGGTGTATTCCACCATAACGGGTGATTCCTCATTCTGGTACGCTTCCAGCTTCTTGTTGAACTCATCAACCGTTCCAATGTTAAAAACATAGTGCGGTCCCTCGTTGAGTCCGCCACCGAAAGGCTGATCCCGCACGGGTTCATGCTCGGATTGCGACAAGGCTTCCCTCTTAATGTAGACCTCGGCTTTTTCGTTGTTTACGATCACAACCTTCTCCACCTCACTGTCGGCCAAAAACCCTTCGAAATCGCGGTAATTGCTGTCCTGCATATTGGAGTATATGCCACTGAACAGCTGAATTCCAATAAAGAACAGGAAGATGATAACGTAGACCCAGTAGAAATTGAATTTCCGTTTGGGACCACTCCCATTTCCGCCGCCTTCGCCGCTGCTCTTCTGGTTGCGCTGAAATTGCTCGCGCAACTTGTTCAATTGTTTATCGTCTTTATTACCTGCCATTTGCCTAATTCATCAATCTCGCGGATTTCCGCGTCTCCCCACAATTCTTCAATACTGTAAAACTCGCGGGCCGGTCGCTGAAAAACGTGCACCACCACATGCACATAGTCAAGCAACACCCATTCACTCCTATTTTTTCCTTCCTTGTGCCAGGGCTTGTCGTTCAGGTCCTTCCGCACGGCTTTCTCAATACTGCCCGCGATCGCGCTCACTTGTGTATTTGAAGTCCCGTCACAAATGACAAAAAAGTCAGTAACGGAGTGCTCAAGTGAGCGCAGGTCCATCACGGTAATGTTCTGTCCTTTCTTTTCCCTGATCCCTTTAACAATGACTTCGACAAGCTGTTCCGATTCCGGAACCTGGGGGTTTCTCATTCAATGCGTTGATTTAATGTACGAAGTTAACGAATTTGCAGTTCTAAATGTTTCGCCCTACGGGCTGATTATTGAGCTAAACCAATGTAAATCAGTGAATCCACTTTTTGTCGGCCACGCCATCATAGAATACGACCACCTGGACTCTACCAATAGTCATGCCCTAAAGGTGCTGCGCGATCAAAATGTTCCGGAAGGGACCGTTTTTTTTACGCCCCGTCAAACGGCCGGAAGAGGTCAAATGAATAATCATTGGTACAGCAAACCGTTTGATAGTCTGACCTTTAGCCTGGTCCTGTATCCGCATTTCCTCCAGGCCACAGATCAATTCCAACTCAACAAGGCAGTGAGCTTGGCGCTCTATGACTACTTGTCAGGAAAAGTGGATGGCGTACGGATAAAATGGCCGAACGATCTGCTTATTGACGGCAAAAAGGTTGGGGGCATCCTCATTGAGAATCAGCTCAAGGGGGCTCTGTTAAGTCAGTCGGTTATCGGAATAGGGCTTAATTTCAATCAGCGACGCTTTCCCCTGGACCTGCCCGAAGCCACTTCGTTGTACCGACTGACCCGGGAGATGTATTCGGTCCGGCGCGAAATGCATCAGCTCTTTGCTTACCTCGAAGCGCGCTATTTGCAGATCCGCCACTCCAGGCGCGACCTGCGGGCCGATTATTTCCGGGTGCTGCACCGAAATTCCGGATGGTTTGAGTACGAGGATGCCACCGGCCGGTTCGAGGCAGAGATCGTAGGGGTGGAACCGTCGGGCCGACTCATCCTGAGGGACAGGACCGACCAGCAACGGGCCTATGCGTTTAAGGAGGTGCGCTTTGTGTGATGCAACCCGCAGCTTGCGATGCTTCTCCTTCAGCTTGCCAATGGCATTCCTGAATCTGGGCGCTCATCCATCATTTTACTGACCCCAACGCTCGGGTTGTTCGCGCCACCTGCGCAGGGTTGCCAGTTCACTACTACGTATGTAACCCAACTCTTCCGCCCGCTCCAGTAAGTGATGGTAATCGCTTAGTGTCAACAGCTTGCAGCCGGCTTCCGCAAAATTTTGTTCCGCAACACCGAAACCATAGGTGAATATTGCCGCCATACCCATAACGTTCACTTCCGCAGCCTTCAGGGCGCTGTGAGCGGCCAAACTGCTCATTCCGGTACTGATCAGATCTTCCACGATCACCACGTTTTGCGCACATTCCAGGTGTCCTTCGATCTGATTCCGGCGCCCGTGCTCCTTTGCCCTGCTTCGAACGTAAACGAATGGCAAGTCCAGTTTTTCCGCCACCCCACCTCCCAGGGCAATGGCTCCGGTAGCCACTCCGGCGATCGCGTTCGGCATGCCGTATTCTTTCAGGATCGCCTTTGCCATTTCGTCCCGCAAAAAGGTGCGGATAGGTGGATAGCTCAGGCTCAATCGGCTATCGCAATAAATAGGCGATTTCCAGCCCGAAGCCCAGGTGAATGGCTCCTGAGGCTGCAGTTTTATTGCCTTAATTTGCAATAGGAATTCGGCCGTTTTCCTCGCTGTTTCGCGGTCCAAGATCACAGTGCCCAATGTATGAAGTTTTTGTTAATGATCGCCTGCTCTGCCTCACGGCAGGAAAACCAATGATCAACGATCCAAATGAAGAGATAAAAGTGCTCCAACAGGCCTTTCTCGACCTGGAATCGGGCCGGATACAGCACTTCACCCTAACGGGAGATCACGGACATTTATGGGCACGGTTCAGGACCTTGTTTCGTTGGGTTGAGGCCGCAGGTGGGTTAGTTTTCGACCCGAAGGGTCGCTTGCTCGTGATCAGGAGATGGGGTAAATGGGATCTGCCCAAGGGCAAGATGCAGCCAGAAGAGACGCCGGGCGAATCGGCCCTTCGCGAAGTTGAAGAGGAGTGCGGAGTATCAGATCTGGAATTGGTATCACCCGTTTTTCCGACCTATCATACGTATCGGATTGAGGATCGGCCCGTGCTCAAGAAAACGCATTGGTACCTGATGCAGAGTAAGGGAACGGATGATTTGGTGCCTCAAACCGGGGAGGGGATCGGGGAGGCCCTGTGGATGGAGCGTTCGCGCTGGCCGGAGATCCACGCCAACACCTATGCGAACATCAGCCGATTGATACAGGCACAAACATAGAAATATCGCCTCCGTTTCGGCAGATATCGCGAACAATGCTGCTACTGATGGCGGCAAACCCGGGATCGGTGAGCAGAAAAACGGTTTCGAGTTGGTGGTCCATCATTCTGTTGGCCTGGGCGATCGCCTTTTCGAACTCAAAGTCGGCCGGATTCCGAAGGCCTCGCAGAATATATTGGGCGCCGACCGATTTGCAGAACCCAACGGTCAGCCCCTCAAACTGCATCACTTCAATTTTTTCCACTCCTTCAAAGGCCATTTGAACAAATTCCATGCGCTGATTGCGCGGGAACATGTATTTCTTCCGGGCGTTTTGCCCAATCGCGATAATAATCCTGTCAAACAAGCCAACTGCGCGTTGTACAATATCTACGTGTCCGTTCGTGATCGGATCAAAACTCCCTGGGAATACAGCAATTTTCGTCATAGCTCAAAGATAGAGAAATTCACTTGTCCGTACCGGCGATGTTCCGAAAAGCCGGGAACATGGCTCAGGTGCTCCTCATCGCTGTGCTCCACGATCAGGAGTCCGTTCGCGTTGATCAACCTGCGCTGCAGGAGCAACTCCGCGAGTTCACTACTTCGCATGAGGCCATAGGGCGGATCGGCGAAAATAAGATCGTATTGCTCCGGTGTCTGCTGGCTGAATGCGAACACATCGGCCCGGATCGGCCGGAGGCCCTCCATGCCCAGGTCATTGGCTGTTTTTTCGATGAACCTGATGCAGCCATGGCTTTTGTCAACGGCCGTCACGTTAGTGCAACCGCGCGAAATAAACTCGAAGCTAATGCTGCCGGTCCCCGCAAACAGATCAAGCACGCTGATCTCGCTGAAATGGAGCCGATGCCCCAAAATGCTGAACAGGGCCTCTTTCGCCCGGCCGGTGGTGGGGCGCACGGGCAAATCCCTGGGCGCTGTAATGCGTCGCCCCCGGTATCGGCCACTTACGATACGCATACATACTGCTGAAAGAGTCCGTAAAAATAGTGTGCAGGCAGGTTGTCAAGGATCGGGGCATACAGGAAATCATCCGGCCGCAGGCCGAAATCAACATGGCGCACGTATTTGTAGGCCATATCGTACAGAGCGGAAGGTTGAACGATACTGCCGTACAGGGTCAGCGGTACTTCCTCCGGACTGAGGTGGAGCTGTTCCATGGCGAAGAGCAGGTAGTATATAAAATCCTCCGGCGTTTGGCAGGGATAGCGATTGAACAGCTGAAGCCTGCCATCCTGCAGGGCCACCAGCGTGAACTGGCGGGTACCGATCTCAACCAGCACCCGGGCCGATGGATCGTTCTGGTAGCGTCGGAACACGCCCTCCAGGAAGGGCGTGGATCCGTGAACCAACTTGCTGTTAGGCAGCCGTTCCCTGACGCTCTGTGGCAATGAAAAAATATTTTCGGCCTTCACGGCCGGAAGCTCGTCGCGATACAACTCATCCGTTTCGGGGAGCGGCTGAACAAAATGGCACAGCTTTTTCCCGGTGGCCGGAGTGCTGAACACATCGGGTATCAGCATGGATACGCCCAGATCCCAGGCAACGCTGGAACTTTTAAAGTCGTGCTGTAGCCATTCGTCCTGATCGCGCAGCTGTTCAAACCTGCTCCAAAGCTCATCAGGTCGGTCGGTCAGGTTAAAGGAGTATTCACGAATACCGATATAGGTGTTCCGCTCCAGATCCAATACAGAAAAAGAAAGTCCATCCGCTGTAAACTGGATTGACCTGTGCCTGGGGTGATCGTTTCTTAATTGGGTTGGATCAATAAAATCAGTGCTTGCCTGAATTTTACTGCCAGTTGCCATTGAGCGTTGCTTCAGTCATTGACCCTACCTGCAGGTCTTTTGCCTGTGTTTTAATTAGGGTATGATCCAATCCCCTGAGGTACTCCTTTTTCGGTGCACGGGCCATAAAAACCTGTACCACCAGTCCTCCCTCCTTTTGCAGCTGACCTGCGTCTATTTCAAATTCCCTGTCATCCGAGAACGGAATAATACTCAAATCCCTTAGGTTGTCATCGGCGAACAGGGAATCCTTAATTGATTTGTATCCCAGGGTATCGGTCACTACCGTGTCGCGGATCTCCATTTGCTGATACAGTTCGCTAAAGGCCTCATAGCTCGAATCGCGACGCTGCAGCAGGGTGAACTCGCCGGTATCGAGGAAAGCGACGAGCTGGTTAAAGGTCGGGCTAAAGGTTCCGTTCACTTCCTTGTAGGCCGATTGGGCCGTACGGATCGTGATCAGCTTTTCCCTGACCACTTCCATACGGCGATTCTTCTCCTGCTCAAAGCGGATCGGTGTTTGAATGATCTCATATAACCAGTAGGCCAATCCCAGAGCGATAATGGCGAGTGCAGCTTTGATGATGAGCGATCTCATGAAGATGAAGGTCAATTTGGTGTGGAGCAAAGCTACAATTTTTTGCGTCATAACGATCCAGGGGCGCTTTGTTTCGGCGTATTTGCAGGAGCAGCCGGCTCATCCCGGGATTTCGTTGCACCGGGTACGTTTGCTTAGGCTATGCTGTAGGGATCAGTAGCCATATTTATTTTTCCAGCGCTCCTGCAGAAATGTACGAAGCGCCTTTTCCCTTGCATTATTTCCGGGCTCGTAGAAACGCGTATTGCTAAGCTCTTCCGGTAAAAATTCCTGCTCCGTAAAGTTGCCCTCGTAGTCATGGCTGTATTTGTATCCTTTTCCGTAGTCCAGATCCTTCATGAGCGAGGTGGGCGCATTGCGCAAATGCAGCGGAACCGGAAGCGCCCCGCTTTTTTTCACCTCTTCCTGAGCACGGCCTACGGCCAAATAGGAAGCATTGCTTTTTGGGGAGCTGGCCAGGTAGGTGACACATTGTGCCAGGATGATCCGCGATTCCGGATACCCTACCGTATTCACGGCCTGAAACGTATTGTTGGCCATGATCAAAGCGGTTGGATTTGCATTGCCGATGTCTTCGGAAGCCAGAATAATGAGCCGTCGGGCGATGAATTTCAGGTCTTCACCACCTTCAATCATCCGGGCAAGCCAGTATACGCCGGCATTAGGATCTGAACCCCGGATGCTCTTGATAAAGGCCGAGATGATGTTGTAATGCTGATCGCCGGTTTTATCGTACAGTGCCCATTTCTCCTGACTTTGCTCCAGCACGAATTCATCCGTGATCCTGAGGGGTTGGCCTCCACCCGAAACGACCACCAGCTCCAGTGTGTTGAGCAATTTCCGGGCGTCACCGCCCGAAATGCGCAGTAAGACTGTATCTTCCTCAAGGATCACCTCCTGTTTCGACAGCCACTCATCGTGCCGTAAGGCACGCTTCAAAAGGATCCGCAATTCGTCTGCCGTAAAAGGTTTCAGGGTATATATCTGACAGCGGGAGAGGAGGGCAGGGATAACCTCGAAGCTCGGATTTTCTGTGGTGGCGCCGATCAGGGTGATGACCCCTTTTTCGACCGCACCGAGGAGGGAATCTTGCTGTGACTTGTTGAAGCGGTGGATCTCATCAATGAAAACTACGGGCCGACCTTGGCTGAATATCCCCTGGTCGCTGGCTTTACTGATGACTTCGCGAACGTCTTTGACCCCGGTTGAGGTCGCGGAAAGGCGATAAAAAGGGCGATTGAAGTCGTTGGCGATGATTTCGGCAAGGGTGGTTTTTCCAACGCCGGGTGGCCCCCAGAGGATAAAGCTGGCCAGATTGCCGGAGCGGATCATCCTGCGCAAAACACCGTCCGATCCCACGAGTTCGGTTTGACCGAGGTAATGGTCCAGCGTTCGCGGTCGCATGCGTTCGGCGAGAGGCAATTCGGGTACCTGTAAGGGGGAGGTGGTGCTGTTCACAGGCGTGTAAATTAGTTATTAATTCCTAACTTTCACGGCATGACGAATACTTTTGCGCTGAAGGAAATGAAACGTGGGATAGTACACGCTTTACCTGTCTTTTATCTGATACTTTTTGCCTGGGTGGCCTTTTACCTGGAATGGCGGTCGGGATCATCGTGGAGCACCTTGGGGATGTATCCGCGTTCCTTGAAAGGACTTCCGGGCATTTTAACCATGCCCGTGTTGCATGCGGATCTCGTGCATTTACTGAACAACTCGGTTCCGATGATGGTCCTGGGATCCGTACTACGTTATTTCTACAGGGAATTGTTTTGGCGCGTGGTGCTGTGGAGCTGGTTGCTGACCGGTATTTTTACGTGGGGTATTGGCCGTGAGGCGTATCACATTGGAGCATCAGGACTCGTGTATGCCCTGGCCGGGTTTTTGTTTTTTTCGGGTACCTTTCGTCGGTACCGGCCTTTGATGGCGGTGTCTTTCCTTGTGGTCTTTGCGTATGGGAGCATGGTGTGGGGGATCTTTCCGATTGAGGAACAGCTGAGCTGGGAAGGTCATTTGAGTGGAGCACTGGCCGGCCTTCTGCTGGCGGTCGCGTACCGGCGCATCGGGCCGCAGGCCCCGGCAAAAGAGTTGGAAATAGTGCGTGAACCCACCGATCGGGAAAAAGCCCTGGAAGAGGAAGCACTGCGGTACCCGGACCCGGATGCCTATGGGCGAGGGTATTGGGAGGAATATGCGCATAAAACGCAGTCCGTTCGGATCATCTATCAGTTTCGGCCAAAGTCGCAGCAGAAAGAAAAACCTCCTCAGCAGGGCACCTCTTCTCTTACAAATGGATCACCTCGCCGTAAGCCGCCGCCGTAGCTTCCATTACCGCTTCACTCATGGTCGGGTGGGGGTGGACCGTCTTTATGATCTCCTGTGCGGTCGTCTCCAGTTTACGGGCTGCAACTACTTCCGCGATCATTTCGGTTACGTTGGCACCAATCATATGGCAACCCAGCCACTCTCCATACCGGGCATCAAAGACCACCTTTACAAAACCGTCAGGATGACCTGCAGCCTTTGCCTTACCGGATGCACTGAAGGGGAATTTACCTACCCTGACCTCGTATCCGGCCTCCCTGGCCGCCTTTTCAGTATAGCCCACACTAGCGATTTCCGGTGAGCAATACGTACATCCCGGTATATTGTTGTAATCCAGGGGCTGTGGATGTTCCCCGGCGATCTGTTCCACGCAGATGATCCCCTCTGCAGATGCTACGTGTGCCAGTGCCTGACCCGGAACGCAGTCGCCGATGGCATAGTACCCCGGAATATTGGTTTCGTAGTAGTCGTTCACCATGATCTTACCCTTGTCAGTAACAATACCGACTGCTTCAAGACCAATATCCCCGATGTTTGCCTGCACACCCACGGCACTCAAAACCACGTCTGCTTCAAGCACTTCCTCGCCCTTTTTGCTCTTCACGTTGACCTTGCACCCCTTTCCTGAAGTATCAGCCATGGTCACTTCCGCGCCGGTTATCATATTGATGCCCATCTTCCTGAATGAGCGTGCCAGTTGTCCGGATACTTCTTCGTCCTCCATTGGTACAACGTTCGGCAGGTATTCCACGATGGTCACCTCTGTTCCCATGGATCCATAAATGTAGGCGAACTCAACCCCAATGGCCCCGGATCCCACAACCACCATTTTCTCCGGCTGTTTTTCCAATATCATGGCTTCGCGGTACCCGATGATCTTTCTGCCGTCCTGCGGCAAGCCTGGTAACGGACGCGAATGTGCTCCTGTGGCAATGATGATGTTTTTGGCGGAAATGGTCCTGACGGAACCATCTCCTGTCGTCACTTCTATCTCTTTTTTAGGCATCACTTTCCCGGTCCCGTTCACCACTTCGATCTTGTTCTTTTTCATCAGGAACTCCACGCCCTTATTCATGTCGCTTGCCACGTTACGGCTCCGCCTGATCACGGCGCCAAAGTCTCTGTCGAATCCGTTCACTTTAAGGCCGTAATCCTCAGCGTGCTTCAGGTAGTCGAATACGTTTGCGCTCTTGATCAGTGCCTTGGTCGGAATGCATCCCCAGTTCAGACAAACTCCGCCCAAATGCTCTTTCTCTACGATGGCCGTTTTCAAGCCCAGTTGTGAGGCACGGATCGCCGCAACATATCCGCCCGGCCCGCTCCCCAATACGATCAGATCAAAATCCATAGGATGTATTCCTTAATTGTTTTTAGTGCCGGTGCGAATGTAGCAAATTAGAGTCATGCCATTTACCTTCCGGTGCAAAAGAGAATATGTGACGGATCAGGGCGCCCTGTCACCCTGAAAGGAGGTATCAGTGAGGTAGTTTAGAAATTTGGACAGATCTGACTTTCAGCATATATCCGAAAAATCAATTGACTTTACAGGGATCGGTTATCTAAGTTTTTCCTTCCTCCGGAATGGAACATCAGAATCTATAACCAACATTCACAGCACATCGAAAATCCAGAAATTTCTCCAAAGATGCAGTATCAGTGTCACTACCGAGGATTATGAAGTAACGGCCAATACCCATCGTTGCATCAAGCACGAGGCCCTGCTCGGTTACAAACTTACTGCCAAGTGTGAAACCGATAGCCAGACCGTTGGTAACCTCTTTAGAACTAAATAAGTTGGTCGTGGTATTTCTGTTACCGAGGTAACCACCTAGAAAAAGATCATATCCTGTTATATCGTCATTCGGACGAAAATAGTAACGGAATTCGGGCATAATTGAAATGCCGGAATAGCCAAATAAAGTATATGGTCTGCTGCGGGGGTGGAAATAAGATACCGAGATCAAAACGCCCGTATGTTCGTTGAGAACATATTCATAACATGCTCCAAATATGTTGAACATTGCTCCCAAAACATTGGCTTTCATTTCGTGCTGGGCATTTACCTTTGGTATGCCTATGGCACATGCAACCAGAACAACTGCAAAAAACTTCACAGATCTGTTCATAGTGCTGAGGCTAAAGGAAAAAAAGCTGCCTGTTCCCCTCATGCTTTTTGACTCCTGGGCTGGCAAAAAATGGCAAACGGCTAAGCCCTAGAAAGCATATTAACAATTGCTGTTTGTACGCAAACCAGATGGTGCCTGACATAATTAGTCGCTCCTTAAAAAAGTCATTTTTTGAGCCTGAAAGCAAAAAAAAAGCCTCACCCCCATCAAAAAGAATGAAATGCTAAACTATTGTGCACTCAAACTCCGTGAATCACCTTGTAACAAAAAGTAGATTTGGAAGTAGCTGGTCTTTCAGGTAAGATCTCTCGAAAGAAAATAAAAAATAAACTTGTTTGCTGAGTTTTTCCATCATCTTCCGCATATTCCATCCCACAGCTGCTAAAAAAGCGTTGATTTGTGGAGATTCCACACCGTGCAGATAGTTCTGTTCCATCCGGCAATCTGATTTCAGGTGCCCAATGACCGCCTCTATAACAGCCCTGCGCCTAAATTTCTTTCGCTTCTTTCGCTTTTGGTACGCACTCTCTCGTTTTAATGGCCGGCTATCCGGAGTGGAGATCAGGGTCTTACCTATCTGCTTTTGTCCTTTTCCTGCCCGGTCATAAACGATTTCCTTAGGAACCGGTAAGTCGTTTTGTTCCATCTGACGGATCAGAGGCTCAATGGTTTTGCTATCATGAGGATTTCCTTCAAAGGCCTTGATGGAGGTCACAATGAGCGTTTTAGAGGTAACCGTTAAGCCTACCTTGTTCCCAAATTCATACGGCTTGTGTGCCTTCCCTTTGGCTATGCAGCTGGTAAAGGGTTTGTGCACACTATAGATCTTGTTCCTGTCGGTCCTTTTTTGGTTGAGGATCTGTTGGTATAGGGCTAACTCTTCTTCGTGAAAAACCCACTGCTCCGGTGTTAATTTCCGTTCCAGTTCCCGAATTAAGCGACCAGCAATGATCCTGAGCTTATCAATGGCCTTTTTTGCCTTCTTTACCCGACTGGGATGTTTGCTGTTATAGCTATCCCGCAACAATTGCTTTGATGTACGAACATAGCTCTGACGCTGTTTCACCCCTCTTAATTGAGCCAGGGCATTTAATTTGTCAATGACCTTTTTCGCCAATTTGGCATCTGTGGGAAACGTAGTGTAGTTGCCCTGGACCGTTGTGTCCGATAGTGCCTGCTTTTCCTGAGCATCTTTCCCATGGATCTTCACCGAATAAGCAAATATCTTTTTCGCGCCTTCTTCTCCTATCCGCTTACGAAAATGAACCAAATCACTCGGATCAAAAGGAAATTGGTGCTGAAAATGCGAATACCCACAGAAGTATTGCATGTACGGGTTCATCTTCCATTCCTTAGCCAGCGTCTCGTCCCCTAAGTTGTACAGACGCTTAAGAAATAAACAGCCAACCATCAAACGAACAGGCATTGATGGACGGCCCATGCTCGAATAATACTTCGATAACTCCTGATCCAAATGCTTCCAATCAATCTTATTTGATAGCAGAACCAGCTCATGCTTCATGTCGATGAAGTCCACCAGCATCGGACGGAACAACTCCCGTTGCGTATTTACCTCACTGCTCCCTTTCATTTATTGCAAGATATTCATGCTAATTTCCGCATTTCCTTGCAATTCCGCACCTCAAAAAACAAAAAGTTATCAACTCATTATGTTGATAAATAGGCGCTTAGCATGTTTTTAAGGAGTGACTAATTAAACTTCTTTGTTGACAAAATGTAGTGAACGATCCCATAGTCTTCTGACCGGCAGGATCCGATAGAACGGTTCCATTCTTTTTTCTACTGCACAAACAAAAGGAATAGCAAAATGCCTCCAACATCAAAATGGCTAAGTAAAAAATACAAAATGTTCTCCATTTTGGATATTTTATTGCGGAAAAAGCTGCTTTGATGCCTTGGGTAAGGTTCCGGGTTCATGGCATAGTACACAAGTGTAGGGGCACAGCCACGGAATGGAGCTGGGGTTACAAAGGCCTGACCTCTCACGATAAGCCCCTAATGGTATAATAGCACCTTTTGCCTTAGGATCGAACCCCCGTGGCTATCCGTTAATTCCAGGAAGTATAAGCCTGCCGAAAGCCCATCCATGTTCAGACTATTGCCTTCCAATTCCCTGCTCAGGATCAATTTGCCAGTGGGGTCAAGGAGTTTAACGGAACACGTATTCGTCATCCCGGAAAAATTAATTCGCCCCGAAGTGGGATTCGGATAAACTAGTACCTTGTCCTTGGTGACTTCTTCATCGCTCAGCACCACATAAACAGTAATGGCATGGATGCTGTGGGAACAGCCCGCGCTGTCTGATAAGGTAAGGTAATACTTGGTTGTTGTATCGGGCCAGGCCCATCCTGGGTGGACTGAATTTGGGAATTGCAGGGTGGATGGCGAGCTCCATGAGTATGATGTTGGTGGGATGCCGCCAACGAGGGTATTAGCAGCAAATACCTGAACACTATCGCCCTGATCAATACCGAAGTGGGTAGGGCCGGCCAAGGTGCCAAATACCTTTGAGGTAGCCACTATGGTCGTGTCCTGGGAGGAGCAGCCACTTGAGTCAGTAACCGTGAGTATGGCTGTAAACTCATCCACTGCATGATTCACTACCTGGGGGAACTGGGAAGTCGTATCGCTCAGAATATCAGAACCCCAATAAATGGTGGTTATCCCCCAATAAGTCCGCACTTCACGGATATACCAACTGAACTTAAACGGGGGAGTGCCGACGAGGATCATTCCCTGCCCCAGGGAAACAGAATCATGAAATCCCAACGGGTCCTCACAGATGAAGGCATTTTCGTTCACAGAGACCTGGCATTGCCCAAAAGCAGTATGCGCACAAAATAGAGCGAATACGGACAAGGCCATTATTCCGACATAATTATTGAACACTAATTGAAGCTGCATCCTGAGCCTTTCCATCAACAATTGATATATGGTCATGACTAGTTGAGGGGTTTGTTTCTGGTCATTTGCTTCTTTCTCAAACTAAGATTTCTCTCCTTATATATACGTATCACATGCATTTATGTTCAAACAGGTGTCAAAGCTCTATACGCATAGAAAAATGCAGCTTTTTACCGAGTTGTGCAATTTTACTGCTTGGTGATCCGGATGATTTTACTGCCTGAAGCTGTTTGGAGCTCAATCAGGTATGGTCCGGCTGTGAGGCCGGCTAAATCCAAACTGATCTGATCGGTCAGGCTAAAGGCTTTGCGGTGTACGCATCTTTCGGTGAGGTCGTACACCCTGACTTGGCCCGAAATGGTTTTGCCGAATTCCATGCGAACATCCTGCCCGAATGGTGTTGGATATACCTTCACTTCGGATTCCTGCTCTTCAAGTACGACTGTGGAATCAGTGTTCTCGTAGAAGTAGAACGACACACTGCCGGTAAATCCGTTTGTGAGCAAGTCCACATCCCCGTCGTTATCCAAATCGCCCATCGCCGGGAAGACAAACCCCGCGAGGGGCGTAAGGCCGAAGGGGTTCATCTGAGGTGGAGCAAATGTAGGTGATGCAGGCGAACCGGTGTTTTCATAGTATAAGAACGCACCACCCGACGTGCCTCCGACAATTACGTCCAGATCAGCATCCAGATCCATATCCCCGACGGCAATGGCACAATTATAATTTAATGGCGATGGTAAGCTTGCGAGACTGAACGGAGCAGCGATCGGAGCTGAAAACATCGGGTTGCAAGCTGTTCCTGTGTTTTCGTAATAGTAGAAGACTCCTGTGAACTTATAGACCCCTAAATAATCAACGTCACTGTCGCCATCCATATCGGCCAGTTGGCCTGCAATGTAGGTTGCTGCGGGCGAAATGAGCCCAAATGGATTCACCTGAGCCACCGGTGCGTACACCGGAGTATTCGCTGTTCCTATGTTTTCGTAGTAATAGAATACGGTTTGGTTGGTTGAGTGATCCAGATCTGTCTCAAGCACGTCTATATCACCATCATTGTCAAGGTCCGCTACGGTAGGCCAGCTCATTTCACTGTTTAATCCGAACGGGTTCACCTGCCCGGGACCAAAGGCCGCTGAATCCGCCGAACCGTTATTTTCGTAGAAGCTCGGAACTCCATTAGATCCGTAGCTGGATCCAAACACGTCCAGATCGCCGTCCTGGTCCAGATCAACCAGGATTGGAGGCACCCCCAATATACTGTTCACCGGGAACAATCCAAAAGGATCCTGAACGGGAGGCAAAAAATACTGTGCCTGGACCACAATCGTACCAGACAAGACGAACCCAACTACTGCCGCGGTACATTTTTGCCGCAGGCAATGGACCTGCTCCGACAAATGCTGGAATGGTCGCCTTTTACACGCATGGAGGTCTTGTTTCATGTTATTTTGATCTATGTGATCCTGGTCCATTAATCGTGTCATTTTATCAGGCCGGTCCCTGGCTTGAGATACTACCCGGTTCATAGACCAGCCCGGCAAGATCTGATAGAACAGGTCCTTTCTTTTTTCTACTATACAAAAAAGGGAATAGTCCAATTATCCCCCCAAGAAGGATAAATCAAAAATACAAAATTTCTTTCATTCCGGAAAATTTTAGGGTCATGACCCATATTTTGCGGGAAAGGCTGTTTCGATGCCTTGGTAAGGTTCCGGGGTCCATGCCAGGAGCACGGATAAGGGGAGCTCTGGAAAAGGTGTCGGCCGCCTCGCCAGGTAGCTGTGCCGTATGGGCGCCTGCGGCGCGATGACTCCAGGCAGGCTCAGCTAACCCTGATCCGCTGGCACACCACTTCGTACAGCACTATTCCGGCCGATACACTCACATTCAGCGAATCCGATCCGCCCGGCATGGGGATCCTCGCCCTAACATCTGCTATCTTCAGGTATTCGGGTGAAATGCCATCCTCTTCGGATCCCATGATCAGACAGGTAGGGACTGTGTAGTTTCCCCCGGATAAAGGCTGATCGGCTTTTTCCGTGATGGCTACGAGCTGGATCCCGCTATTTTTCAGGTACTGCAAGGCCTCAGTGAGGAAACGTACCTTACTGATGGGCACACGGAGCAGGGCTCCGGCTGAGGTCTTTATTGCGTCTCCGTTTACCTGTGCCGATCCCTTATCGGGCAACAATATGCCGTGTACGCCCATGGCTTCTGCCGATCGCACAACTGCTCCAAAATTCCGCACATCGGTCACTCGGTCCAAAGCCACGAACAAAGGCGTTTCACCGCGTTCATACACCATTTGCAGTATTTCTTCCACGGGCTGAAAAGCCACCGGTGAGATAAAAGCCACGACACCCTGATGGTTCTTGCGGGTAATACGGTTCAGTTTCTGATAGGGGACATGCTGAAAGGGAAGCCCGGCCGCACGGATCTCAGCAAACAACTCCTGAAAGGCCTGTCCACGTGCACCTTTCTGCAGCATGATCTTGTCAAACTCCCTTCCGCTTCGGATGCCTTCAAGGACCGGTTTAATACCAAAAATAAGGCCGGGAAAACTGTCTTTCGGATTCATCTTGCGCGCGTCGTACGTCAGATACGTTAAAGATCCGCCCCTGACGCCAGGTATCTATGGCCTGACTCCAGCTGTATCGGTAGATACCCGAACGATTCAGGGCGAAGTCATTGGCTGTAAAGGGATTCTGAACGCGGACAAAGTTAAAGTTATAGCTCAGCATGGAGTTTTCCTCGCCATAGATCCAGCTTTCGCTATCGGCGGTCTTGTAAATAATGTTGGGCGGACCAAAGATCGTGTATACAATGCCGCGATCGGTTCGCCATCCTTCCGTGTAGGAAGAGAAATAAAAGTTGGCGTCCTCCACGCGGTTGTAATAGGTGCGGATCAGCAGCTTAGCCCGATCGGGTGTACCGGCATTCCTGATCCAGAAAGCATCAACCTCCTTCTTGGAACTCAATGCCCCGAATTCCTTCCTGGTGGTGATATAGCGCATCGGTGGGGCCAGGTGCCGGATCTTGGTCACGTGTGGGAAGTCGTCGTAAAAACAAAAGGCCGTGAAACCTTCCGTATTGGTCGTGTCGAACTGAAAATGATAGAATCCTGGCTTCTCAAAGCTGATCGTATCACTTAAGGCCACGCGGAACAGACTGTCTGCAGCGTAGTCAAAGGCCACATCGTTTTCGATCACATAGGGCGGGCTTGCCAAAGGGAACGTCCGCTGATAAACGCGTACATAAAGACTGTCTCTGGGAGGGTCGGCATGCAAGAGGGTAAAGGGCTCACCGGCTTGCACATAGGGCCGGTACATTTTTTCGCCATTTGGCTTGAACATGGCGAAGTAATTCCGCGAGTTGTTCGTCACCTTCCTCAGTTCCACATATGACTGATTCATGTAGTCGCGATTCAGATCTTCCAACTGCACTTCAAGGACGTATTTCGGTGCCCTGGGCGTTCCAAAGGGAATCACACCTTCCAACATCTTGTCCTGCATTTCGAACTGCTCGTCTGTGAAATGATACGATGTGGAATCCAACAAAACCGGGTTCTCCAATGAACTGTAAAGCCTTAATCGCACCCGTACCCTGGCCCTGAACGGCTCGCCCTCGATCACACGCATATACAGCAGATCGTGCGACAAAAGCCGGAAATGCAGCTCGGAACTATCGGCGCTCCGATTAAAAACGTAGTAATCGGGCTGCATGAGCACGTACTCCTGCTGATACAGATGTGCCATGTTCCGAACAGTCAGCCCTTTATTTCCGCCGCAGGCGAAAAATATCAACGCCAGCATGCCAAACAAGCCCATTCGGATTGCAGCGCGCTGCATGCCTCCGGTGTTATTCGTCCTCCTCACTATTTTCCTTCCATTCATTCGGCAACGGTTTGTTCGTCTTAACGCCCAGGGAACGCAGCTGCCCGGCCTGACGCACCAGATTGCCACGACCCTCACTCAATTGGCTCCGTGCCTTGTGGTAGCTGTCCTGAGCCTGATCAAGCCGATTGCCAATATCCTGCAGATTCTCCACAAACCCCACAAATTTATCATACATCTTGGCCCCGCGGTCCGCTATTTCCTGAACGTTTTTTGCCTGCGTTTCTTGTTTCCAGATGTATCCGACCGTGCGCAAGGTTGCCATCAGGGTTGAGGAGCTCACCAGCACCACATTCCTGGCGAGCGCCTCCGTATACAATTTGCCATCCTTATCACCTTCCAGGGCCAGAAAAAATGCCGGCTCAACGGGGATGTACATCATTACGTAGTCCGGAGTCGCCATTTGATACAACTCTTCATATTTCTTCGCTCCCAGATCACGAATGTGGTTGCGCACGCTATCGAAATGGGCCTTCAGCGCCTCACGGCGCGATGTGTCATCCCCGGCACTGTGGTATTGCTCGTAAGCTACCAGGCTCACCTTAGCGTCAATGATGAGGTGCTTGCTGCCCGGCAGGTGGATAATGAAGTCCGGTTTTTTGAGTTGGCCTTCATTGTCCCGAAAACCACCCTGCGTC
The DNA here is from genome assembly GCA_965262845.1 of Flavobacteriales bacterium. GTDB lineage: Bacteria > Bacteroidota > Bacteroidia > Flavobacteriales > ECT2AJA-044 > ECT2AJA-044. The sequence goes on along the minus strand of CBDHFX010000001.1, from coordinate 230,688 downwards.
TCAAAATGGATGCCTTCCCTGAGTCCGGCCTCCTCCAGTAAACGTGTAAGCTGAAATTCTCCCCAGTCGCCCCGCGCCTTCGGATCTCCCTTCAGGGCATTTGTCAGCTCCAGGGCTTCCCTGGCCATTTGTTGGTTGAGTTTCTGCAAACCCTTGATCTGTGTTTTCAGACTGATCTGCTCATCGCGATTCTCCTGATAGGTCTTGTCGACCTTTTCCTCGAATTCCTTCAACCGGACCTTGAACGGCTGCAGTATCCGATCCAGTTCCTTTTCATTTTGCTCGGTGAACTTCTTCGATTTCTCCTCCAAAAGTTCATTCGCTACATTTCTGAACGCGATCCTGGACTGCTCTTGCAGCTGCCCGATCTCCTTCGTGGTCTCCTTCAAACGATTCCCCAGATCAATTAGTTCCTGCTTCCTGGCAGCCAGTTTTCGCTCCAGCTCAACCCGAATTGATTCCAGTTTTTCGCGCCCGGACCTTTCTTCCCTAACCCGATCTTCAAGGGTGGAATAGAGTGGGCGGGCAACGTATTTCTCATCCACTTCCTCTTGTGTAAGTGTGCCTGCGGCACGATTCGGATGCTGTTTCGCTAAAAGATATCCGATCGCTGCGCCAGGGACCAGTCCGACCACTAAAAGCAGATATTCCATAGGGCTAAAATACGGGAATTATAAATGAATGTGGACGGCACAATATTATTCCCGAGGCACAGGTAACAGGTAAGTCCGGATAACTCCTGCAAATGGCATGGACAGGAAGTAAAATTACTGGCTAAAACCAGCAGTAGCTTTTTTAAAACTGATTCACTAAACCAATGTGAACCTTTGCCTGATCAAACTGGAATGTGTTTCCACTTTGACGCCCTAAGGCATAGGTGAGGTTGAGAAATCCGGCCGGAGTTTGGAAAGCGGCTCCGGCACCAAGGCTCCATGCGGTTTGGCCAACCATTATGGTTACGTCAAAGGTAGATCCCGGGTCCAATGATCCGAAGTCAGTAAAGGCAAAAAAATAGCCATCGGCCCCGGCGAGTAACCTCAGTTCCACGGTTCCAATGAGGTACTCGGCAATGAATAAACTTTGCTCATCGAATCCCCTCAGGTTTTTTATCCCGCCGAATCGAAAAAGCTCGTTATAGTAACCCGGACCTAATCCGGATACCTGAAAGTTGCCATCGAAACGACCGTACTGAACGCGATTGCACAGGACCAGCAAGGGGGCGAAATTCCAGTAGTTCCTGAAGTCAAGGGTTGCCCGTAACTGAGCATTTCTGGAATCAATGGTGTTGCGTTCCCCGAGTCCGGCCTGCAGCTGGAGCTCCTGTCCGTTTTTTGGTGCCACGCGTCGGTCGGTAGTTCGCCAGCGCCCCCCCAGGTTATAAAAGGTACTGTGGTAATCGGTTACGCTATTGTCCGCATTGCTTTGCAGTCGCGAGGAGCTTCTGTTCTCTAATGAGAAGCTGACGCTGGAGCGGGGATTGAAAAAGTATCGGATCCCAAGGTTGGTTTGAAGGTTCAGGAAGGTGGAATCCTGCTTCAACAGGTCCAGTCCGCCTTCGATCGCCCAGGACCAGCCAAAGAGGAAAGGGTAGGAAGCCTGTAGATCTAGCTTCTGGGTGGTGTTGCCCGGACTGCTCCAGTCAAGTATGATTTCCTCGCCGCGATTAAAGGTATTAAGCAACCGCAGGTATACGTTTCCGGTTAGCGTTACCTCGCCTTCATTTGTGTTAAATCCCAGGATCCCGTCGAACTGATTGGCTTTTTCTTTCTCGATATAAGTAAAGATCACGGTCTTTTCCCGATTAAACAGGACCTGTGGAGATCGGGGCATGCTCAGGAATTCAATATCGGCTACGGTTCGCCCCAAATCGCGCAGGACCTTTTCTGAATAGGGTGCTCCGATCCTGAGGCCAAGCAGGTTTGCCGTCATGGATCCGGTTAATTGATCGTATCCCCGCACATGTATACTGTCGATCCGAATGTAGGGTCCCGGTTCCAGAACGAGCTCTCCTGCAAGCGAATCGCCCCGGACTTCCAGGGAGGCCCAACGCAACCGGGCGAATGGATAACCGTTGTTTTCGGCCAGCTCAAGCACCCGTTGTTGCCAATTGAGCCATTCGGCTCCGTTCAGTGGCTTTCCCTGCCACTGCTGCAGTTTTGGATTGCGGGGCAGGAGTTCGAATCGTTCGTCGGACCAGTCAATGGAAGCCCAGCGGATGATCGCCCCCCTTCGAACCTCTGCGTGCAGGGTGTTGTCTTTCCAGTCTGAATGGGTCAATGCCGCACTCCAGTACCCATCAGCCCGCAGGGCTCGCACATAATTGAAAAGGGCGTTTTCGGCGGCGAGGGTATCGGAGAACGACTGATCAAAGGGCCATTGTCGTTCCGGGATGTCCGCTACGCGAATATGCAGGGTCAGATCCTGCGCCGGAGAAACGAGAGGTAGGAATAGCAGGGAACCGTATTTCAGGAGAGACGCCAGTCGATGGTTTTTTGTCTGTTCTGTTCCAGTAACGCATTGGCAAGTGAAAAATGATGGCAGCCGAAGAATCCGCTGTGGGCACTGAACGGGCTGGGATGGGCAGCTTTGAACACGTGATGACGGGAGGTATCGATCTGCGCGGCTTTGTTCTGGGCAAATCGTCCCCACAGCAGGAATATCAGCCCCTCGCGTTCGTCGGAAAGCAACTGGATGACCCGGTCGGTGAATTGCTCCCAGCCTTTGCCTTGATGGCTTCCAGCCTGATGCGCGCGCACCGTTAGCGTAGCATTAAGTAACAAAACGCCCTGATCGGCCCAGGGCTCCAGATTGCCACTGACGGGGTAGGGGTGTCCCAGGTCCGATTCGATCTCCTTGAAAATATTGCGTAACGATGGTGGATGCTCCATGCCGTCAGCTACGGAAAAACACAAGCCGTTCGCCTGCCTGGGTCCGTGGTAGGGATCCTGCCCGATGATGACCACCTTTACCTCGTTGAAGGGCGTGTGATCAAAAGCCGCGAAAATCCTGCCGCCAGGCGGAAAAACCTGGTGTTTGGCACGCTCTTTTAGCAAGAACGCCTTCAGCCGGGCAAAGTAGGGCTGATGAAACTCGGGTTCCAGATGGGCTAGCCAGGTGCTTTCCAACTTTGGACGTTTCATACTTTTTGCCTCGGTGTTTTCGTTATCTTTGTACGATTATTCCATTACATCCAAAACAAAGATGAGAAAGATTTTGTTAGCCCTTGCGATGAGTATTTTGGTTGGAATGGCTTTTACAGCCTGCCATGCGTATGAGGAATGTCCGACCTACGGTCAAATAAACAGCGCTGCAGGCGAATTGAAAAGCTGATGGCAAAAGGAACAGCGGCTTTGGGAATATGGATCATGTCCGGACTCGGAATGGTTCAGGCTCAGCAGGCTTCTGCTGACTTTAGCCGGTTGCTGTACCGAAATGAGATGACCTTCGGCATCACTGTCCATACGGCCGGATGGGGAACTACGTTCAAGAGACTGAAAAACCGGGATGGGAGTACCAAAAACGGAGTGCTCGTTGATTTTGCCACCATGCAGCATCCGAAGGAAGTCAAGCAATTTCATCCGTTTTACGACGATGCCCGTGGGTATAAATTCGGCAAGCTCAACTATTTCAGTACTATTCGCGTGGGATATGGCTGGGAGCAAATGATCACAGGTAAGACCGATCGCGGTTCGGTGGCCATCCATGCCCACTATTGGGGTGGGATCAGTAATGGGATCACCAGGCGGGTACACCTGGAAGTGATCCGTCCCCATCCGAACAATCCGGAAAAGTTCTACCGGTCAATAGAAGCCTACGATCCGGACGAGCACTTCCCCGGCAACATTTACGGCCGGGCTGCCTTCTTCAACGGTTGGGATGAACTGGGATATTATCCGGGGGTCTTTTTTAAGGCGGGAGTCAACTTCGAATATGGCATTACGGAAGAAAAGATCAGTATGTTTGAAGGAGGCATCATATTCGATTACTTTTTTCAGGAAGTGCCGATCATGGCTGTAGAAGAGAAGGAGAATCTGCAGCTCTTCACTACCCTGTACCTTTCCATGTACATTGGCAAAAAGTGGAATTAACAGCGATGCCACAGGAAACCCTGACCGCCCCCGCCCAGGAGCAGCATCCGGATATTGGGAAACGAAAACCCAGATGGTTGCGGGTGAAACTGCCAACAGGTGAGCATTACCGAAATGTGCGTAGCCTGGTCAACGATTACAGACTGCATACCATCTGCGAAAGCGGAAATTGCCCGAATATAGGAGAGTGCTGGGGGGCCGGTACGGCTACCTTCATGATCCTGGGGAATACCTGTACACGTTCCTGCGGTTTTTGCGCGGTGGCTACAGGCCGGCCCGATGCTGTGGATTGGGATGAACCCGAACGCGTCGCACGCTCAGTAAAGCTCATGAAGGTACAGCACTGCGTGATCACCAGTGTGGATCGGGACGATTTGGCCGATGGCGGATCCATCATCTGGGCCGAAACGGTAAATGCCGTCCGTCGGATAAGTTTGAACACAACCATGGAAACGCTGATCCCGGACTTTAAGGGTGAAAAGCATAATATTGATCGTTTGATCAATGTGGCGCCGGAAATTGTTTCGCACAATATAGAAACAGTGCGTCGGCTAACACCTCAGGTGCGGATACAGGCTAAGTACGATCGCAGTTTGGAAGTGTTGGCTTACCTGAAGGAACGGGGGCAAAAACGCACTAAGAGTGGCATGATGCTCGGACTGGGTGAGCGGGAAAGCGAAGTGATCGAAAGCCTGCAGGATCTGCGTCAGGCCGATGTGGACATCGTAACTTTGGGACAGTATTTGCAGCCGACCCCAAAGCACCTTCCGGTACAGGAGTACGTTATACCGGAACAGTTTGACCGGTACAGGAAGATCGGGCTCGAAATGGGATTCAAATACGTGGAGAGTGGTCCGCTCGTTCGTTCCAGCTATCATGCCGAAAAACACCTCTTCTAAACGGATTGGAATAAATGGCTTCGGCCGTATCGGCCGAACCGTCACCCGCGTTCTTCAACGAACCGGAGGATACGAACTGGCGGTAGTCAATGATCTCAGTGATGCCCGCACACTGGCTCATCTGCTGAAATACGATTCTGTTCATCGGGCATTCCCGGGTGGCGTTCAGTCCAGGGAAGATTCCATACTTATTGATGGTCGCCAAATCCCGGTTTTGAACCATCTCACACCGGGTACCATTCCATGGGCCGACCACGACGTTGACGTGGTGATCGAATCAACCGGGAAGTTCAAATATACTGAACAGGTTGCCAAACATCTGACAGGGGGAGCCCCCTGGGTTGTGTTGAGCGTACCTCCGATGGATCAGGATATGCCCACCGTGGTTTTAGGGATAAACGATCACGAACTCAATGGTACCGAGCGAATGGTTTCCATTGCAAGTTGCACAACGAATTGCGCAGCGCCAATGGTTGCAGTAATCGATGAGCTATGCGGGGTGGAGGAAGCCTACATTACCACGGTACACAGTTTTACCGGTGATCAGCAATTACACGACGCCCCGCACAAGGATCTGCGTCGCGCGCGTGCAGCTACCGAAAGCATTGTTCCAACTACCACCGGAGCTGCCAAGGCCATTACCCGTATTTTTCCACATCTCGGGAAAAGCATCGGAGGATGCGGCATTCGCGTTCCGGTGTCCGATGGTTCCCTCACCGATATTACCTTCGTTGTCAGGGATCCCGTCCCGGCTGAGGAGATCAACGCCTGTTTCAGAAAGCGATCGGAAACGGATCTGTCCGGGATCTTAGGCTACACTGAGGATCCGATCGTTTCGAGCGATATCATTGGCAGCACCTACAGTTGCCTGCACGATGCGCAGATGACCAGCGTGCTGGGCCATATGGTCAAGATCATTGGCTGGTACGATAACGAAATGGGCTATTCAAGCCGATTGGTTGATCTGATCAGAAAACGGTCCGAAGGATCCTTTTCGAAGTGATCGATCCGAAACGTCCCGTTTTCCATGATGCCATAAGTGTTGTAAAAGATCATATCTCCTAAATTGAAGTACTTCGAGTCGTCTTTCAGCTCTGCTTCAAGGGGTAAATGACGGTGTCCGAAGATAAAGTAGTCATAGTGCTCTTTTTTCAGGAGGTTTTGGCTATATTGGATCAGGTGCTCGTTTTCATCATGGAACCTGACGCCACCGTTACTGAATGCGCCCCGGCTGCGGGAACTGAAATAGTATCCGGCCGCGAGGCCGGTATTCGGATGGATCCGTGCGAAAAGCCACTGAAAAAAGGCATTGTCGAACACTTTTTTTAGGATCTTGTAGTCCCGGTCTCCCGGTCCCAGCCCATCGCCGTGGCCAATGTGGCATTTTTTGCCTTGTATCTCGCGCACGATGGGTTTTTTATAGACCTGCATGCCCAGTTCCTCCTCAAAATATCCGTAGGTCCAGATATCGTGATTGCCACCAAAAAAATGCATGGGAATACCCGCATCGCTCATTTCACCGAGCTGGCCCAGTAAGCGTACGAACCCTTTTGGAACCGCTTGCCGGTACTCGAACCAAAAATCGAACAGGTCGCCCAGGAGATAGAGTTCGGCACAATCGTCCTGTATACTTCTGAGCCAGCGGACTATTTTTCGCTCGCGCTCAAGACTTTCGGCATGATTCGGGGCTCCTAAATGGAAATCCGATGCGAAGTATATTTTTCCTTCCCTACTCACCGAAGATCCCGGCCAGTTTTTGATCCAGTGCTGCGCCGCGCAGGTTTTTTGCAATGATCCGACCTTCCCGATCCAGCAACACTGCATGCGGGATACCGTTGAATTGGTACAGGTCCTTAACGATGGTGTTCCAGCCATTTAGCTCCGAAACATGCGTCCAGGTCAGGCCGTCTTCTTCAATGGCCTTCAGCCACGATTCGCGTGCTTTCTGCTGGTTGGGGAGCCCGTCCAGGGACACACCCAGCACTTCAAAGCCCTGATCGTGATATTTGTTGTACGCAGCCACTACATTCGGATTTTCACGACGACATGGAGCACACCAGCTTGCCCAGAAATCAACGAGCACCACCTTGCCCCGGTAGCTGCTCAGGGATATTTGCTCACCCGTTGGGGTAGGGAGGGTAAAATCCGGCGCAATGGATCCGATCGCAACGCTGCGGCTCGCTTCCACCTGCTGATGAAGAAAGATCGCATATGGATTGTCCGGATATTTTGCCTGAAGATCCTGATCCACTTCATCAAACAGGGGGAAATCCTCGTCTGTCTTGAATACCGGCTGCATTTCAACCTGCGCATACAAAATAAAGATCGCCACGGGATGATCCCTATGGTCTTCCAGCAGCCCACTCAGTACTGCTTTGTGCTCTTTCATTATCGCCGTATAACGGCTAATCAGTTCCTCCCTTTTCTCTAAAAAATCATCCTGCCCCTGATAACCCATCAGCTCCTCATTGAGCTGCCTGATCTTACCGGAGACCTCCATAGCCTTTACGTTGAGCTCACGCAGCACCTCACTTTCCCCGTTCCCCTCCACACTGTATTTTGCCATTCCCTCGTCCAGCGAGCCTTCCAGCCGGATCTGATCGCCCGGATCCGCGCAAACCAGAATGCGCACTCCATTGCCAAATTCAAGCGCATAAAAAGCCAGCGTCTCATTATCGATCGCGAACCCGAAGCGACCCTCATCTGTAAACACGGTATCCAGCTGCACCATATTCCGCGGCTCCATTCGGCTCAGCCAGATCTTCCCGGCGCCTTCCATGATCCCTGAAATGCTCCCGCTTTCCTCGCCATCGGTGCTGGCTTCCATTCCCGCATTACTGTTGCACGACCAACAAAATGCGGCCGTGACGCTCCATATCAATAAGTATTTCATCATGATTCCAATTGTTCCTGAATGATGGCACTCGTTTTCTTCGGATCGGCCTTCCCGCGCGACATTTTCATTACCTCACCCATAAAAAGCCCGATCAGCCCCTTTTTCCCGTTGCGGTATTCCTCCACCTTGTTCGGATATTTTCCTATTGCCTTTTTCGCCCAGGCTAACAGCGCATCGTTATCGCTCTCCTGGGTCCATCCGTTCTGTTCGGCCAGCTCCCTCGGCGAAACGTCCGGCTGCTTGATCAGCCCGGGAAACAGCTTCTGTCCGGCCAGGCTATTGCTGATCACGTTTTCGTCAATGAGGTTGATGATTTCACCGATCGCCTGCGGCGCGATGGGAAACTGCGTGATATCCATGGCCTTGTCGTTCAGATACGACTTAATGTTTCCCATCATCCAGTTTGCAGCAGCCTTGCGGTTCTTCGTATGCTGGGTTATCGCCTCAAAATACAGGGCGATCTCCTTGCTCTCGGTCAGCACCTGTGCATCGTAATCGGATAGCCCAAACGCTTTGGTGTAGCGATCGAAAAGCTCGTCGGGCAGGGGAGGAAGCTCCTTTTTTATCTGAGCGATGTAGTCTTCCCTGACCAGCACCGGAGCCAGATCGGGCTCTGTATAGTAACGATAGTCATGTGTCTCTTCTTTGGAACGCATCACCGTGGATGAACCTGATGCAGCATCAAATCCACGCGTTTCCTGATCAATGCTACCCCCGGCTTCCAGCACGTCAATCTGGCGTCTTATTTCGTTTTCGATCGCCCGCATCACGTTGCGCATGGAGTTGATGTTCTTGATCTCGTTTCGGATTCCGAACCTGGCGGAGCCCCTGGGTCGGACCGATACATTTGCGTCGCAGCGCATAGATCCCTCTTCCATGTTTCCGTCGCAGATCCCGAGGTAGCGCACCAATTTGCGTACCTCCATCAGGTAGTTGTATGCCTCTTGCGGATTCGCGATCTCAGGCTCCGATACGATCTCGAGCAGGGGCACACCTGCCCGGTTTAAATTGATCAGTGTGTTGAACGGATCAATATCATGGATCAGCTGACCTGAATCCTCTTCCATGTGGATCCGTGTCAAGCGGATCGTTTTCAGGTTTCCGTCTGTGTCCCTGATCTTAATGCCACCACCGGTGCAAATAGGGGTATCGTTCTGCGTGATCTGATAGCCCTTGGGCAGGTCGGCATAAAAATAATTCTTCCGGGCATATTCGTTCCGCTCGTGAATATCGGCCCCAACCGCCAGTCCGAGTCGTACGGCAAATTCCACCATGCGCTCATTGGTTCGCGGCAGGGTACCGGGGTGCCCCATGGAAATGGGGTGGATATTCGTATTTGGAGCCGCTCCGTAAACCGTACTGTCCGGTGAATATGCCTTTGACCTGGTCAATAGCTGAATATGGACCTCAAGTCCAATGACCGGTTCATATTTGCTGTATGCTGATCCCAATGCACCTTCTTTAAAAGGCAAAGATACAAGACTAACAGGCTTCGGATAGAAAACGTTCGATCAGCCGGGTTAATGTCGCCTCACTGCGCCGTGCCACTTCCTGTACTTCTTCATGGCTTATTTCCACGATCTTGCCTTCAACGCCAAGGTCCGTAATAACTGACAGGGCCATGCACCTGAGCCCCATGTGGCGTGCCACAAGTACTTCGGGAACCGTGCTCATGCCAACGGCATCGCCTCCGATACGCCGGATATAACCATATTCCGACGGGGTTTCAAAGTTCGGACCCGGTACGGAAGCGTAAACGCCTTCCCGCAGGGTCACTTCCTCATCCTGCGCGATCGCCTGCATTTTTTTAATGCAATGGCGGTCATAGGCCTCACTCATATCCGGGAACCGCGGACCCCAGCTGTCGACATTGACCCCGCGAAGCGGATTCTCAGGTTGCAGGTTGATGTGGTCGCGCAACATCATGATGTCGCCGATCCCGAACGCCGGATTAACCCCGCCCGAAGCGTTTGAAAGTATGAGCAGATCAATCCCGAGCAGTTTCATTACCCGAACCGGAAAGGTCACCTCCTGCATGGAATAGCCTTCGTAATAGTGGATACGCCCCTGCATGGCAACCACCTGTTTTCCGCCGAGCGTTCCACAGATCATTTGCCCGGGGTGGCCGGCAATCGTGGACTTCGGAAAAAAGGGGATATTCGTGTACGGAACGTGTACGGCGTTCAATATTTCCCCACCCAACCCGGCCAAACCGGTACCGAGAATAATGCCCACTTCCGGTGTAGCGGGAAATTGCTCCTTTAAATAGTGTACGGCCTTATCTACCTTTTCCAACATAATTCAGGATCATTTCGTCAAATTCGTCCTTTGGTTCCACCTTTGCCTCTACCGGAAGCGTATACAACGGCCAATCGGCCCACAGGTTCCGTAGCGGCAGTAGCCGCATCAGATCCTTTTCGGTTGTTACGATCACCGTTTCTTCGTCGAACAGCGCTTGCACATCGCGCCGCAGGCGCTGCAGATCAGCCCTGGTAAAACGATGATGATCCCGAAACAAGTATTTGGCAACAACCTGAAACCGACGTTCCAGTTCCTCCACAAAAGGCTCCGGCCTGGCGATCCCGGCCAGGGCAATGACCTTCTTTGGATGCCGGATCACGGTATCGCCCTGCGGGCGGATGGTCCCATACGCAAAGGTCGAGAAAAAAAACCGCTGATGGGGCTTTGGGCCCAACTCCTTTTTGAACGTAATACGCTGGTCATTGTTCAGATCGGCCGGACATTTAGTCACGAGAATGGCATCAGCCCGATCGGCTCCCGGGGCAGGTTCCCGGAGCCGACCCACAGGCAGCAATTGATCGCGCGTGTAGGGATCCTGATAGGTTGTAAGCAGCAATTGAAATCCCGGTCGGATAGAGCGGTGCTGAAAGGCATCATCAAGCAGGATCACTTCCGGGTTCACGTCGGCGATGAGTTCGCTAACACCAGGAACGCGTTTTATGGCTACGGCTACAGAAATGCTATCGGCAAATTTGCTGTGGTATTGGAAGGGTTCGTCGCCCAGGGTGGCTGCCGAGTCCTGCGATCCCGCAAGGCGGTATCCCCTGGTGCGGCGGCCATAACCCCGGCTAAGGACAGCAAGGCGATGATCGGGTTGGAGAAGTCGGATCAGGTATTCAACATGGGGCGTTTTGCCGGTGCCACCCGTGTTCAGGTTTCCGACCGAAATAAGCGGACGGTCAAATTCCACAGATGCACGATCGCCGCGATCAAAGGCCTTGTTGCGGCGATCGGCAAGGTAGCCATAGATCTTTGAACCCCATTTGAGCACCATGCAAAAGTGTTGTGCGATCCCGTTTAATGATCCGAACGGGCCTTTAGCAAAGTTAAACTATCCTCAACTAGTCATGACCCTACTTTCACTCATATGTGGAGGGCTTTGGTGTAAACCTATTTCAGGACAAGACACTTGAAAGGATCGTTTTGGTCATGATCAATTTTTTTATGGAACTTAGCTGAATTATATGCAGGTTGAAGCAATTACGTCGTATCTGGAATCCATCGCGCCGAAGGCGTATCAGGAAAGCTATGACAATAGCGGCCTGATCGTTGGTAATCAGACCGGCCAGGTGGAGAGGGTGCTGGTTTCCCTGGACGTAACAGAACCTGTGATTGAAGAAGCGATCGAAAAGGGATGTGGAATGGTCATCGGGCATCATCCGATCATATTTGGAGAGCTCAGGCAGCTGAGCGGTAAAAACCATGTGGAGCGCACCGTACTTAAAGCGATCAGGAACGACGTTGCCATTTATGCGATCCACACCAACCTCGATAATGTAGCATGCGGGGTAAATGCCGGTATCGGCCAGAGGCTGGGAGTGAAGGATGCCCGCATATTGGCTCCCGGTAAAGACCTGCTGTGTAAGTTGGTGGTCTTTGTACCGCATGGTCATTTGGAAGCGGTGCGTTCGGCTATTTTTGCGGCTGGCGGAGGACGCATCGGTCAATACGGAGAGTGTAGTTTTAGTACGGGCGGTGAGGGAACTTTTTGCGCCGGGGAAAATGCAGATCCCCATGTGGGTGCGCGTGGGATACGGCATTCGGAACCGGAAACACGTCTGGAAGTCATTTTGCCGCGCAGGCAGCAGGAAAAGATCGTCCGGGCGATGGTCAGGGCCCATCCCTATGAAGAAGTGGCTTATGACCTGTATCCGCTAATGAACGAGTATGCCGGGGTCGGTGCCGGAATGGTGGGGGAATTGCCTGAACCGATGCCGGCAATGGACTTTTTGAAAAGTTTGAAAAAGAAGCTGAACACAAAGGGTGTGCGCTATACGAAAGTGGTGAGGGACCCGGTGCAGCGCATTGCCTTTTGCGGAGGAGCCGGAAGTTTTTTGCTGGGTGCGGCAAAAAAGGCCGGTGCAGATGTGTTCATTACGGGTGATTTCAGGTACCATCAGTTTTTTGATGCGGAGGAAGACCTGATCATTGCCGACGTGGGACACTATGAAAGCGAACAGTTTACAAAAGCTCTTATAAAGGAGTTGCTTGTGCAAAAATTTCATAAATTTGCAGTCCTTTTATCGGAAGTGAATACAAATCCCATAAACTATTTATAAAAGCTATGGCGGTGTCAACCGAAAAAAAAGAAGACTCTGTAGAGGAAAAGCTGCGCACGCTGTACGATCTGCAGCTGGTACATTCGCGCATTGACAAGATCCGTTCGGTCCGCGGTGAACTGCCCCTGGAGGTAGGGGATCTGGAAGATGAGATCCTGGGATTCGACAAGCGGATCGAAAAAATTGAAAATGAGATCAAAACCTTTGAATCGGAGATCTCCGGAAAAAAAACCCTGATCGCAAACGCCAGGGAGTTGATCAAGAAATATGAAGGTCAGCAAATGAAGGTGCGTAACAACCGCGAGTTTGACGCGCTTTCAAAAGAGATCGAATTCCAGAATTTAGAGATCGAATTGGCTGAAAAGCGGATCAGGGAGTTCAAGGCAAAGATCGATGGTAAGACCGAGATCCTGAATGAGTCAAAGGAGAAGCTCGAAGAACGTTCCGGACACCTGGAACACAAGAAAACCGAGCTCAACAACATCCTTGAGGAAACCGAGAAGGAGGAGAAGGAGTTGTTAAAAAAAGCAAAGGATTTTCAGCATTCGATCGAAGATCGCTTATTGACTGCGTATCATCGGATCCGTGAAAACGCAAGGAACGGGCTGGCCGTGGTGACCATCACCCGTGGTGCTACGGGCGGAAGCTTCTTTACCATTCCGCCGCAGCAACAACTGGAGCTCCGCCAACGTAAGAAGATCATAACCAGCGAGCACTGCGGCCGCATTTTGGTTGATCCGGACCTGGCTGCCGAAGAGGAGGAAAAAATGGCCAGATTGTTCGAAGGGTCCAGCTTCTGATAAACCCGAACACCAAAGATCAAAAGGGAGGAGTTTTTTATAGCGGTATCGAACGCTCGCTATAAAAATTGCCGGATCAATTAAAACGGGAATCCGAACGTGAATACGATCCTTTGGTCGTTTCGGTTGAGCATCACCAATGCTCGCGGTGAGGCATTTCCGGCGTTGAACAGCTGGCGATCAGAGTTTGTTTGCGTAGTTGAAACCGTCAGGTCTGCCTGGAATTGCTCGTTGCGGAACCCGATGCCACCCGAAACCACAGTGCGTTTAAAGTTGAACGGAGAGTTGTCTGCTATGGGTGTTCCCCACAGCTGATAGCCACACCGGAAATAGAGGTTTTTGAATCGAACCTCGCCTCCAAAGCGCCAAATGCCCATATTCTGATAGCTCTGAGCGATTTCGAAATTCGTGAAATCGTAACTGTAGTCCGGAGCCTTGAACCGGGCATTGGCATAATTCACCGATTCATAATCCACGCTGATCAATCCGATCGGAGCAATCACGATAGCCCCTCCCAGATGGACTCGTTGCGGCGTACGCAAATCGTATTCGAAGCTGCCTTCCGGGCTTTCCCGAATCAGTTGTTCGCCCGTTGATAAGTTGGTGAGCATCTCGGCCGAATAGAGGTCTTCCATACTGTACCAGCTGGGAGAGTGGTAGGCAGCTGCCAGGCGCAGCCAGTGCACCGGCCGGTAAATGAGGCCTATCTTGAAATTGTACCCGGCCCCGGTTGATTCCAGGTACTGCGAATAATTCCACCCGGTAATCGTATTCGTCGTTTGATCGAGTCCTGTTTCATCATAGCGGCGCTCCTCGGTGTAGTGGATCAGTGGGATGCCGATCCCAAAACCGATGTGCAATTGATCGGCGTAGGTTGAGCTCAAACTGAAGTTCAGCTCACTTTGCCCGCCGCTTGATTGCAGACGTTCCTGTGCCAGTCCTCCCGGATCTTCCACGAGCGGAATGTAATAGTCAGGGGCACCCAGGGTATCGATCAGGTACGTATGCCAGGCCAATTCCGCATCGAGCCAATGATTTATGGTCAGATCCCCGTAATGTGTTCCCTGTGCCAGATCCGCAAAATATTTTGCCCATGTCACGCCTACATCCCCGGCGATCAGCTGATTCCGGTTGAGATCATTGGTCCGGCTATATGCGATGGTCCAGGTCAGGTCATCCCACTGCGGCGTATCAAAAACATCCTCGCACCGCGTGATAAATCCCACACCGGTTATATAGAAATTGGATGCCTGCTCATTAACGCTGTTATCTCCAAAGCTAGCCGTAGTCTGCGGAGTGTGCACGCCCATGGTCAATTCAAAATGCGATGCCTTGTAAATACTGCCTGCGGCAGGATTTATAAGCGTGGAGCTCAGGTCGCCACCGAGGGCATTAAAGGCACCACCGAGGGCCTCGTACCGGGCTGTTCCTTCGTAGTTGAGTAGGGAATACCTCAGGGCTTCCACGGCCGTTTGGGCCGATGCAGCAGGGCATAGCCTGCTGAGGAGTATCATGATAAGCGCTGTTCTTTTCATGGGGCCTATCGTCTTCCTCCTCTGCGTGAACTGCTGCTGCTGCTGCGTGAACTGCTGCTACTGCTTCGGATGCCACTGCTGCTGCGCGAACTGCCGCTACTGCTTCGAATGCCACTGCTACTGCGCGAACTGCCGCTACTGCTGCGAACTCCACTGCTGCTGCGTGAACTGCCGCTACTGCTTCGAATGCCACTGCTGCTGCGTGAACTGCCGCTACTGCTGCGAACTCCACTGCTGCTGCGCGAACTGCTGCTACTGCTTCGGATGCCACTGCTACTGTGTGAACTGCCGCTATTGCTGCGAATGTCATTGCTGCTGTGTGAACTGCCGCTACTGCTTCGGATGCCACTGCTGCTGCGCGAACTGCCGCTACTGCTTCGAATGCCACTGCTGCGTGAACTGCTGCTATTGCTGCGAATGCCGTTACTGCTGCGCGAACTGCCACTGCTGCTTCGGATGCTGTGTGAACTGCCACTACTGCTGCTGCTACTGCGAACTCCACTACTGATGATGTGAATGCCACTACGTACTGGTGGGCTATCGGAGTTCCAACTATGATCGCTGTTTTCACGATCGTAATGATGGCCTTTATTCTCATCCAGGGTGGAAGTTTCCACAGGGTTGAGCAGATCCGTGTCCTGACGGTAGTAGGTATTCGGGCGCATTTGTACGTCGCGGACCTCCAATTCACCGGACTCCGGCTTTGTTGCGTTTCTATCCACCTGAACCGGGAACTTCTGCACTTCGGTGCGATCCATACCGATCATGGTGTTGGTTGGCTCGTTATTCCTGACCGTTCTGTGGGGTATGGCCGTACGGTCGGTGCCGCTCACAACATGTTCACTTGTTGAAGGAGGATCCACAGTTGCACGGCGAATGGCACCTTCATATGCATTTCGTGTATATTCGGCTGATCCTGGCCTGTTTTGCCCACGGGGCGCGTAGACCGTTTGAGACAACATATCGTACGAATTGTAGTATCCCGGACAGTTTCTCCACGAGCTCCAGGGGTTGTACCAGGGGTTGTTCCAGGAATTGTATCCGTACCACGGGTTGTATCTGTTCGGGCCGTAGGCCCAATTCGCACCTCCCCAGCCCGAATAACCGCCACCCCAGTACCAGCCGTTGTACGAGTTCCATCCGGCATTTCCGGTCCAGCCATTATGGTAATTGTTGTACATCCAGTCATCGTAGTAGAGGCTGGTGCCATAGTTCCAGGGAGAGGGATCGTACCAGCCCATGTTGGTGTAGTAGGGGTCGTAATAACCGAAATTGGCATCGTTGTGGAACCGGCGAATGCGTGAGCTGTATTCGTACGGATTTATGTGGTTCGGATCGAAGTTCGGGTCCACATAATCGAAATTTGCCATGGGTTCCTCTTCCTGCTCTTCCCTGTGTGCGTGTGTGTTGATAAGATGATCGCCTCCCGGATCATAGACACCGTCGTAATCGTTGTTGTGTGCGAGATATGAGGAAGAGCACCCGGCCAGAAGTGCGGCAGACAAGGATAGGGGGAGGATATATGTTTTCATTACCAGAACGTTTTAGCCTTAATTAATACCTTTGGGGGCTTCCGGAGCTCACCCTTCATACTGATCACAACTATTATACCAAACTTTATATGGCTGAAAAGCTGACGAAACGATGCGACGATTACAGCAAGTGGTACAACGAACTGGTGGTGATGGCCGACCTGGCCGAGAACTCCGGGGTGCGCGGCTCCATGGTCATTAAGCCGTATGGGTATTCGATCTGGGAAAAGATGCAGGCCGAGCTGGATCGCATGTTCAAGGAAACGGGGCACGTAAATGCCTATTTTCCGTTGTTCATTCCAAAATCGTACTTTAACAGGGAGGCCAGTCATGTGGAGGGTTTTGCAAAGGAGTGTGCCGTGGTGACCCACTACCGCCTAAAGAGCGGTAAGGACGGAGACATTATGGTGGACGAAAACGCCAGGCTGGAAGAGGAGCTGATCGTGCGCCCAACTTCCGAGACCATTATTTGGGATACCTACCGCAAGTGGGTCCGGAGTTACCGCGACCTGCCGATCCTGGTGAACCAGTGGGCAAACGTTGTGCGCTGGGAGATGCGGACGCGCCTGTTCCTGCGAACAGCTGAGTTCCTGTGGCAGGAAGGACATACGGCACACGCTTCGGAGGCTGAGGCGGTGGCGGAAGCGGAAAGAATGCTCCATGTGTACGCGACCTTTGTGGAACAATTCATGAGTATTCCCGTGCTGCGTGGTGTCAAGAGCTCAACCGAGCGATTCGCCGGAGCCGTGGAGACCTACTGCATTGATGCCTTGATGCAGGACGGGAAGGCGCTGCAGGCCGGAACCTCGCATTTTCTTGGTCAAAATTTTGCCAAAGCCTTTGATGTGCGGTTCCAAAGCAAGGAGGGTAAGCTGGAGTACGTGTGGGCAACGTCATGGGGAGTGAGTACCCGGTTAATGGGAGCCCTGGTCATGACGCACAGCGATGACAGCGGATTAGTACTGCCTCCGAATCTGGCGCCATATCAGGTGGTGCTGATCCCGATCTATCGGAACAGCAGGCAATACGATGCGGTGGTTGGCAAACTGAAGGAGATCCAGGCCAAATTGCGCGCAGCCGGAATGCGGGTGCATCTCGATGACCGCGATACGCATAAGCCGGGATGGAAATTCAATGAGTACGAGCTCAAGGGTGTGCCGGTAAGGATCGCTATGGGACCGCGGGATCTGGAAAACGAAACAGTTGAATTGGCACGTCGCGATACGTTGGAAAAGGAGTTTCTGCAGCAATCGGACCTCGCTATCAAGGTAAAACATTTGCTGGAGGTGATCCAGCAGAACCTGTTCAATAAAGCGCTTGATTTCCGGGAGGAGAATACGCATCGGGCCGATAGCTGGGAGGAGTTCACGGACCTGATCGGGAACAGGGGTGGATTTGTGTATGCACACTGGGACGGGACTCCCGAAACAGAGGAGAAGATCAAGGAAATGACCAGGGCAACGATCCGCTGCATTCCGCTGGATGGCAGGGAAGAGGAGGGAAAATGCATCCTCACCGGTGCGCCATCCACCCGCAGGGTGGTCTTCGCTAAAGCATATTAAATGGGGTTTCGAAAACCCCTTGTGGAAAACAGAAAGTGTATTACTTTTGCACTCTCTTAAGCAAGGGGATTGAACGAGGCCCGTTCGTCTAGGGGTTAGGACGCCAGGTTTTCATCCTGGTAGCAGGGGTTCGAATCCCCTACGGGCTGCAGGGATCATGATCAAAAATTATGGCTAATCACAAGTCGGCACTCAAGAGAATTCGCAGTACGGAAACCCGCCGCTTGCGCAATCGCTACTACCACAAAACGATGCGTAATGCCTTGCGCGAGTTTCGTGCGATGAGCGATAAAAAACAAATGGAGGAGCAATACCCGAAGATCGCCAGCATGATCGATCGCTTGGCTAAGAACAACATCATCCACAAGAAGAAAGCGGCCAATCTGAAGAGCAGTATGATGGGTCGGATCGCCAAGGCCTGATCGGCCATCCGATGTTCGCATTGCGCAGGCAGCTCAGCGCTTCGGGAGTTCAACGGGATTTACCTCATTAAGTTAAGGGCACTCCTTTGTTCCATGACCTGGCCATTGGACCCAATCGCATTCACCACAACATGGTAGGTGTCTTGCGGGGCATCCCCATTTGAAGATACCTCTTCAAAGGTATATTTTTTCGGGTAAAAAAATCGATTTCGTGCATTTTTACAGTTGTTACGTAAATTTACATTGTATTCCTACGGTTGTTATGTAAATTTACAATATGGGAAACGACTCCATACAACGCTTGCTCGAATTACCCGGGTGTTCCTTTTTTCTCTTCGGTCCGCGTGGGGTGGGCAAAAGCACCTGGCTGCGCCAGGTCCTGCCCGATGCTGCCTTCCTTGATCTGCTCAGCACGGACCTCTATCTTAAGCTATCTCGTAATCCCCACGAGCTGGAGGTACTGGCTGGCAACAGGATGGCGGGTTCATGGATCGTGCTTGACGAAATCCAAAAAATACCGGATCTGTTGAACGAAGTACATCGCCTGATGGAAAAGCGGCGCTGGCGTTTTGCCCTTTGTGGCTCATCAACACGTGCATTGCGGCGCGACGGTGTTAACCTGCCCGGTGGACGTGCACTGCACCGCTATATGGCACCGTTTTCCCATCAGGAGCTGGGTGCCGGGTTCGACACTGCATTTTCCCTGCAATGGGGCCTTCTGCCTCTGGTGCAAGCGAACCGGCGAAACGCTGCCGATCTGCTACAGGCGTACGTTCATCTGTATATCAGGGAAGAGATCAGTGAAGAAGGCCTGGTGCGTCGGCTTCCTCCCTTTCTCCGCTTTCTCGAAGTCGTTGGCATGCTCAATGGCCAGGTTGTCAACGGCCAAAACATCGCCCGTGATGCCGCCATCCCGCGCAGTAGCGTTGACGGATATTTCTCCATTCTGCAAGATACCCTGCTCGGTCACTTCCTACCTTCCTACCGACCTCAGATCAAGGTGCGTGAAAAGGCGCATCCTAAATTCTATTGGTTCGATGTCGGGGTGGCCCGGGCTGCCGCCGGTCTTGCTTATGATCCACCTGATCGCCTGTGGCTGGGCGTAGCCCTGGAAACCCTGGTCTATCACGAATTGCGCATCTATAATCACATATCCAACAAATACCGGCGCATTGCCTTTTACCGCACCTCCGCTGGCGCGGAAATCGATTTTGTTATTGAAACACGCAGGCGCACGGCTTCCTCTGTGCCGCATGTCGTCTGTTTGGAGATCAGGCTGGCAAAAAAATGGAACCGGAGTTGGGAGCGCCTCATGCGTTCCCTGCACAAGGCAGAGGGCATTGAGGTGGAGCGCATGATCGGCGTTTATACCGGCGACCGGGTCTATCACTACGACGGTGTGGACGTGTGGCCATTAGAGGAGTTTTTGCGCCGGCTGTACAAGGGCGAAGTTTTTTGATGCGGCTAATCCTACAGGATCCGCCCCAATGGCTCGTTCAGGCGTTTTCTTACCTGATTTAACTTTGAGTGACCGTGCAAGTTTTCCTCCCGCGTTGTTTCATCGATCTCCTCCTTTAGCTCGTTCGTCAGTTTCCTTTGCTCCAACGACACTTCACTTTCCTTGAATCTAAGGAGTTTCTGACGTATATCCTCCTCGATCTTCGATTCCCGCGGAGGCACATAGATCTGCCGTTTACTCCAGCCATCGCTCAGCTTATAGGGGTTGATCATCAACGCTCCTGCCAGCGCCGATAGTTCTCCGTCCTCATGCCGCACGAAATAATCCCCATCGCGCACTTCTCCCTCCCTGATCCCCTCTTCGATTTCGTTAAAGACCTTGGAAAACAGCCTTTCCCGGAAGGTCAGGTTATCGCAGCGTATGTCTTCCACCACCCATTCTGCCAATGTGATTTGCTCGTGCTGGATCCTGTGCTTTCCAAAGTTCAGCAGCGATTCAATGATCCCTTTCTGCTGTTCAAAATTCTCAGACCGGGTAAGTTCTTTTTGCCCTTCATCTCCGGCCCTCGCGGGCCGATGAACAACGCTCAGGGGCTCTTCGCCTTCCTGTTCCGCCGCCTGTTCTTCCCGCTTCCGCTGGCTGTTCCGATCCTTCCGTTGCTGCTGGGCCAGTTCGTTGTACAGGATCTTTTCGTCCATGTGGAACATCTTGGCCGTCTCCCGTACGTACCCGTCCTGCGTCATGTGATCCGGTATCCTGCCAATACTGGTCAGGATCTCCCGGATCAGTGCCGAACGCTGCACCGGATCCTTTTCGGCCTCTTTCAGCAACAGTTCAGACTTGAACTGCAAAAAGTCTTTTTCCTGCTCTTTCAGAAAGCGCAGCACCTCCTCATTGGACCGGCTCCTGGCAAAACTGTCGGGATCCTCCCCTTCGGGTAGCAGGACCACCTTCACATTCATGCCTTCGGCCAGGATCAGATCGATACTGCGGAATGATGCCCTGATCCCGGCCGGATCCCCATCATACAGCATGACCACATTTGATGTATACCGGCGCATCAACCGGATCTGCCCGGGGGTTAAAGCGGTTCCGGAACTGGCCACAACGTTCTTAATACCCGCCTGGAAGAGGCTCAGCACATCGGTATATCCCTCCACCAGGTAGCACCTGTCTTCCCGAACGATGGTCTGCCTCGCCTGATAGATGCCATAGAGCACCTTGCCTTTCGAATAGATGGCCGTCTCGGGCGAGTTGATGTATTTTGCGACCTTCCTGTCGCTCTTCAGGGTACGGCCTCCAAAGGCGATCACCCGGCCACTCAGGCTGTGGATGGGGAACATCACGCGCCCCATAAAGCGGTCGAATTTTTTGGCTTCCTCATCCCGAACGATGGTCAGCCCGGCCTTTTCCAGGTATTCGAGCTGATATCCGGCCGCGAGGCCGGCATCTGTCAGTGCCTGCCATTGATCCGGACTGTATCCCAACTGAAAATCGGCTATGGTTTGGTCGTTGAATCCGCGTTCTTTCAGATAGCTCAGGGCGATGGCCCTGCCCTCGTTGGTCTTCAGCTGATCGTGAAACCACCCGGCAGCGAACTTATTTATGATGTACAGGCTTTCCCGCTCGCTCCCGGCCTTGCGTTCCTCTGGCGTTTGCTCCCTCTCCTCGATCCCGATACCGTATTTGTTGGCCAAATACCGCAGCGCTTCAGGATAGGTGAAATGCTCGTGCTCCATCAGGAAATTGACCACGTTGCCGCCCTTTCCGCCCGAGAAATCCTTGTAAAGCTGCTTGGCCGGACTCACCACGAAGCTGGGGGTTTTTTCATTCGTGAACGGGCTCAGGCCTTTTAAGTTGGAGCCTGAGCGCTTCAGCTGAACAAAGTCCCCGATCACCTCCTCAATGCGGGAGGCTTCGAAAATACGGTCAACGGTTTCCCTTGGGATCATCCTCCAAAGGTAAGGACTTTAGTGGGTTTACTGATCGCGGTTGATTACGTAATCCACCAGATCGTGCAGGCTGTTTTTGGCCGGGGAATCGCCATAGTTCCTGAGCAGTTCCAGCGCCGCGTTCCTGTATTCGTGCATTTTCCGGGTGGCGTACTCCATGCCGCCGCTGCCCTTCACGTAATCAATCACTTCCCTCACCCGATCGGGTTCCATATGGTGGTTTTTTACGGTATTGATGATCCGGCGCCTGTCTTTCCAGTTTGCGTGCTGCAGGGCGTAGATCAGTGGCAAGGTCATTTTTTGCTCCTTAAGATCGATCCCCACCGGCTTGCCGATCCTGCCTGCTGATGCGTAGTCAAAAAGGTCGTCCTTGATCTGGAATGCGATCCCTATCTTAAGGCCGAAGGATCGCATACGTTCCACCAGCTCCGGATCCTGGTTCACGCTTGCAGTTCCGGCTGCACAGCAGGCGGCGATCAGGGTGGCCGTCTTTTGCCCGATAATGTCAAAGTACACCTCTTCCCTGATATTTAACCGGCGCGCCTTTTCTATTTGCAGCAACTCGCCCTCGCTCATCTCACGCACGGCATTGCTTACGATCCCGAGTAGGTGGTAGTCGCCGTTCCTGACCGAAAGCAGCAGCCCGCGCGACAATAAATAATCGCCCACCAGCACCGCGATCTTGTTCTTCCACAGGGCGTTCAGTGAAAAGAACCCCCGGCGCATGTTCGCATCGTCCACCACATCGTCGTGTACCAACGTTGCTGTATGCAGCAGCTCGATCAACACTGCGGCCCGATGCGTGCTTTCGTTGAGTTCCCCGTTTAGCTGGGCGCTCAAAAACACGAACAGGGGGCGCATCTGCTTTCCCTTGCGTTTTACGATGTAGTGAGTGATCCGATCAAGCAGTGGCACGCTGCTCGACATGGAAGCCCGGAATTTTTTTTCGAACTCCGCCATTTCGGCAGTGATCGGTTGCTTTATTTGGTCAAGCTGGCCCATGCACGTGGCCAAATGTACGGCATTGCATTCGTTTCGTAGCTTTACGACATGATCTACTATGCCGCCGATTGGATCTTCGTCGGAAAAGGCAAACCCCTGCCCAACACCATCGTGGGGATGGAACCGGGCGGACGCATCAGCGGGGTTTATCCGAACGGGGCCTCACGGCCCGATGACGGGTCACCACTCATCCGGCTGACAGGCGTGCTGGTACCGGGTTTTGTGAATGCACATTGTCACCTCGAACTCAGTCACATGAAAGGACGCATTCCCGAAGGGACTGGTCTGCCCGGTTTTCTTGAACAGGTTTGCAAACAACCTGATATAGCGGAAAGCGCGAAAAGATCTGCCCGTGAGGGCGCAGAACGCGAAATGATCGACTCTGGCGTGGTAGCTGTGGGCGACATCAGTAATGGGTCCGATACCTTTGAGCAAAAGGCGACCAGTGAGCTGGCGTATCACACTTTTGTGGAACTGCTTGGCTGGGATCCGGAGCGGGCGCGCAA
Organism: Flavobacteriales bacterium; assembly: GCA_965262845.1. Lineage (GTDB taxonomy): Bacteria > Bacteroidota > Bacteroidia > Flavobacteriales > ECT2AJA-044 > ECT2AJA-044. The sequence continues at coordinate 207,455 of CBDHFX010000001.1, read as the reverse complement.
GGCATATGAGCAGGGTGAAGCGTTGAAAAGGGAGTATGAGCAGGTGTTCGCGGCCTTTCGGAGAAGTCCGCGGGTGAGCATCAGCCCTCATGCGCCGTACACCGTTTCGGAGAAACTTTTTGAGCTGATGGACCACGGGGCGAACTGCGATGGCATGCCCATGAGCCTGCACCATCAGGAATCGCCCGGAGAGGATGCGCTGTTTGAGCAGGCAAGTGGACCTATGGCCCGTTTTCTGGATCGTGTTCGGGGGCGGGGGGGCACCTTCCGTGCGCATCGGGTGAACAGCAGCCGGTTTGCGATTCCCCTGTTGCCCAGATGCCATAACGTGCTACTGGTGCACAATACCATGAGCAAGCGGGCTGATCTTGAGCATGCGCTGCGATATTCGGACCGTTTTTTCTGGGTTACCTGCGCGCGGGCTAACTGGTATATCGAACGCAGACTGCCCGATTACGACCTCTGGCGCGAGATGGGCCTGCGAATTTGTGTGGGAACCGATTCGCTGGGCAGCAATTGGGATCTGGATCTTTGGAACGAGCTGGTGTTCATCAAAGAGCGTTATTCGGCGGTTCCTTTTGAGGAACTGCTGCAGTGGGCTACGTTCAATGGGGCAGAGGCCTTGGATATGAAGCATCTGGGCCGGATCGAAGAAGGTGCCCGACCCGGACTGGTACATTTGGAGACGGATGGATCCTTCGCTTTAGAGGCCGTCAGGAAGGTTAGTCCAATAGACACCCGGCCAGCCTGAGGTCTTTCGGCGTGGTGATCTTGATATTTTCCGGATTACCGTTGACCAGGTTCACCTTGTATCCGGCCGCCTCAAATACACTGGCATCATCGGTGAGATCTTCCCGATATGCTTTTTTGTAGCATGGGTAAAGCAAATCGTACCGGAAGCACTGGGGGGTTTGGACCGATCGGTAATCTGACCGCTGAACACCCTGGCTTTCTGTTCCTGTGATCAGGCGCAGCGAATCGATCACCGGTACAACCGGAATGGCGGAGTTGTTTTTTTCAGCTTCCCTGTAGCAGCGCCCCAGGGTTTCGGGGCTCACTAATGGGCGTACTCCATCGTGGATGCCAACGATGCCGTCGTGTGCGTTGATGCGTTCGAGTCCATTCCTGACCGAGTGGAAGCGCGTTGTCCCTCCCGCCGTGAGGCGGAAAGGCACCGAAAAGGAGTGCTGCTGGCAGAGTTTTGTCCAGTAGCTGAACTGTGCTGCAGGCAGCACCAATATGATGTCGATCTCCGTATCAAAATGGTGGAAGGCTTCGAGGGTGTACATGAGCACAGGCCGGTGCCTCAGCGGCAGGAACTGCTTGGGAATTTCGCCGCCCATGCGGGTTCCCGAGCCTCCGGCGACGATAACGGCATAGCGTTTCATCAGATGATCAGCATGGCGTCGCCATATGTGTAGAACCGGTACTTTTCCTTTATGGCTTCGGCGTAGGCTTCCCTGAGCAGGTCGAACCCCGCAAAGGCGGAGGCCATCATCAAGAGGGTGGATTTCGGCATGTGGAAATTGGTGATCATGCAGTTGGCAATCCTGAAATCGTAGGGCGGAAAAATGAACTTGTTGGTCCAGCCCTCGCAGGTGTTCAGGTATCCGTTCGTGCTCACGGCGCTTTCGATGGCGCGCATCACTGTGGTTCCGACTGCGCAGATGTTGCGTTTTTCGTCAATTGCTTCGTTCACTATGCTAACACAACTTTGCGGAATATGGACCTGTTCGGAATCCATTTTGTGTTTGCTGAGGTCTTCCACTTCGATCGGACGAAAAGTTCCGAGTCCGACATGCAGGGTGAGTTCCGGGAAAAGGATCCCTTTGATCTCCAGGCGCTTCATCAGCTGCTTGCTAAAGTGGAGCCCGGCCGTTGGTGCTGCCACAGCGCCCTCTTTCCTGGCAAAAATGGTTTGATAGCGATCGACATCGCTTTCGTCTGGTTCGCGCTTGATGTATTTGGGAAGTGGGGTCCGACCGAGTTCGTGCAGTTTTTTGCGAAACTGTTCGTAGCTACCGTCGAACTGGAAACGAAGCGTGCGTCCGCGTGAAGTTGTGTTATCGATGACTTCCGCTACCAGGCTACCGTTTTCGCCAAAATATAATTTGTTTCCGATACGAATCTTGCGCGCCGGATCGACCATTACGTCCCAAAGCCGGCTTTGCGGGTTGAGTTCGCGCAGGAGGAACACCTCAATATGGGCTCCGGTTTTTTCCTTGATCCCGTGTATGCGGGCGGGGAACACCTTGGTGTTGTTCAGGATCATCACATCGCGATCGTCGAAATAGTCAATCACGTCCTTAAACAGCCTGTGTCTGAACTTTCCGGAGTCACGGTGTACGACCATCAGGCGACTTTCGTCGCGATTGGCAGCCGGGCGATCAGCAAGGAGTTTTTCGGGAAGATCAAAGTAAAAGTGGGAAAGTTTCATCTTCATAGCTTACGGGCTTTAAAGAGTTAATGAAAAGAGCGTGCAAATATACGTTTCTGAACGGGGGGCTGTCAAGTAATTCAGTGGAATTTCGTCGGCCTCCGGGAAATAAAAAAGAGGACAGATGGCCAGGCTGACCAACGTGGTTCTGCGGTGTGGGTAATACTGGATTCGAACCAGTGGCCTCCGCCCTGTCAAGACGGCGCTCTGAACCAACTGAGCTAATTACCCGGTCAGGGGCTGTAAATATATAGCTTTCGCATGATCAAGCTCCCTGCCCATGGCTTCCGAGGGGGCAGCTAGTATGAGGGTCAGTGGTTATCCGGTGCCTTGACTCCGGCCGTGATCCGGACATCAATAAAATTTGCCTTGGGTGGAACCGGGCAGCTATACCTGGAGTTGTACGCGCAATAAGGATTATAAGCCTTGTTGAAGTCAATTGCGATGGAGTCACCCTCCGGAATGTCGAGATCAAGGAATCGCCCACCCCCGTAACTTTCCTCACCATTCGTAAGGTCATTGAAAGGCAGGAACAGATATGATCTGAATTCTTCCTTCTCCCTCAACCGATGACTTTGATAGACCGGTATCCGAAAGGCCTTTCCTTTCAAAGTAAAGTGCACATACGCATAGAGGTCATATTTCGGCCGGCGGTCCGTTGTCGTTTTCATTTTGAAGGTCCTGGGCTTGCCGGCCCGCTCGAAATAAGCCACCACATAAAAGGAAGTGTCGATATCGAAATAGGGAAGCCCTTCAAAAAGGGCCTGATCCTCAGGAGTCAGTGGCGAGTGCCCGGGATCAGCATAGGATGAGTCCAGTTCGCGCTGAAAGGCCTCAATGTCCGCTACGAGCCCGGAGGGGCTCTTCTGGCCGTAGGCCAGGAAGGTAAAGGCGATAAAACAAAAACTGATCGGTTGCCTCATGTGCATAATTTTGCCTCAAAGATAATAAATCCGGAGCCTGTTTCCCTACTTTTGCTTCATGAGGCAGGTAGGTCTCCTACTTTTTGTTGCTGCCATCGTCGTCCCTGGCTGTCGGCACGATCCGCTCGCGGTCAATACCTCCGGCGTTGACCTGCAGATCGGGTATGCCCGTTTTGACAGGGCTTTTTTTGGCACACCTGGGGCCGGGATCGCATCCCAGCTGCCCCTGATCCGGCGCGAGTTCCCCGAATTTTTCCTCACGGAGCAAACAGACGAGGAATGGTTAGCTGTCCACCGTGATCCCTACCTGCAAATGCTCCAGGAAAAAGTAGCCATTCAGTTCCCCGATCTTTCGGCCTTGCGGCCGGATGTGGAAGCGGCCCTGGAACATTTCAGGTATTATTATCCGGCTTCATCCTCCAGGGTCCGCGTGATCACCTATATTTCGGGGCTTGATTGGGAATATCCGGTCATTGCAGCCGATTCCGTTTACTTCATCGGTCTTGATCTGTTCCTGGGAGCGGATACCGTGTACGATCAGTTTCCGCGGTACATTGCAAGCCGGTTTGACCCGGCGTATCTCGGTCCAAAACTCGCACGCATTCTGGCCGAACCCCTGGTGGTCATTGATCGTAGTAGCGGATCCTTCCTGAGCCAGATACTGTACGAAGGACGCGTTCTGTACCTGATGGAAGCCTTCCTGCCGCAGGCAGAAAAGTACAGGCTGATGGAATATACCCGGGATCAGTACAACTGGTGCGTGCAGCATGAAGAAGAGGTATGGACTTATTTCGTGGAGGAGGAGCTGCTGTTCAGCGATGACAACGAGCTGTATGGTCGGTTCATTGCCGAGGCGCCATTCTCAAAATTCTATAAAAAAGTTGACCGCGAAAGCCCGGGCCGTGTTGGGCGATGGATCGGCTGGCAGATCGTTCGGGCCTACATGGAAGCGCATCCGGGGACTAGCGTACAGGAGCTGGCACGATTGAGCAATGCGCAGGAACTGTTTAGGAACGCACAATACAAACCATTTCGATGAGCCATCAATCAGAGATCAAATTCAAAATTCAACTCGACGAAAACAAAGTACCCGGACGTATGAGCTGGGAGGCATTGGATGGTGGGGTGAGCAATGAGGATACCAGGGCAGTGATGATATCGGTGTGGGACCCGAAAGCCAGGGAAACGTTGCGGATCGATCTGTGGACCAAGGATATGCTGATAGACGAAATGAAGATCTTTTACCATCAGACCCTGATGGGCATGGCCGATTCGTTCGAGCGGGCCACCAACGACAGGGAAGTGGCACAGGGAATGCGGATGTTCGCGGAAGATCTTGCTAAGCGTCTGGGCTTGCTGGATCCCTAAAATAAACGGCCTGTTTCCTCATTGAGCAATTGAATGTAGTCCAGGATTTCCTCGCGTCCGGTCATACTCGTTGCCGAACTGCAGAAATCCTGTGGTATTTCTTCCCACTCAAGGAGCATGATCCTTCGGTAGTGGTCCAGATTTTTTTGGAGTTCGCCCGAACGGAGCTTGTCGATCTTGGTGAAGATGATCGAAAAGGGGACCTCAGATTCACCGAGCCACTCCATAAAGGCGAGATCGATCTTCTGCGGCTCGTGACGCGCATCAACCAGCACAAACAAACTGACCAGATTTTCGCGTTTACTGATGTAATCGGTGATCAATCCCTGGAATTGCTGTCGCTGGATCTTTCCGGCTTTGACATATCCGTATCCGGGCAGATCCACAAGATACCAGTCCTGGCCGTTCACCGCAAAGTGGTTAATGAGCTGGGTCTTCCCCGGTTTGGACGAGACCCTGGCCAGCTTATTTCGCCTCATCAGCATGTTGATCAGGGAGCTCTTACCTACGTTTGAACGCCCAATAAAGGCATATTCAGGTCGGTCTGGCTTCGGGCACTGATCCATTTTTTGGGAGCTCCTGACCAAAGAGACGTCCCGGATGATCATGCCCCCTTCGCTTTGAACCAGCTGTGAAGAATGTGATTGAATTCATCGGGATGCTCCATCATCGGGGCATGGCCACAATGGTTGATCCAGAACAGGTCGGAATTCGGAAGCAGGCGATTGAACTCCTCGGCTACATCGGGCGGAGTCACATTGTCCTGCTTTCCCCAGATCAAACAGGTGGCCGCCTCAATGCCTGGAATGTCTTTGGCCATGTTGTGCCGGATCGCACTCTTGGCGATAGCTAAAATACGCACCAGTTTACTGCGGTCATTGATCGTTTCGAATACATTGTCAACCAATTCGTCTGTAGCGATGGCCGGATCGTAAAAAACGTCCTGCGTTTTCACCCGCACGTATTTCTTGTCTTCCCGGCGTGGGAATGTATCTCCGAAGGCCCTTTCATACAATCCGGATGATCCGGTTAAAATGAGCTGATCAACCCGTTCCGGGTGCTGCACGGCATACAGCAATGCCACGTGTCCGCCCAGCGAATTTCCCATGAAACTGGCTTTTTCAAAGCCTTTGTGATCCATGAATCTATGCACGAACCGGGCAATGTTCCTAACATTGGTTTTGGTCAGCGGCATATCGTAGAGAGGCAATTGCGGAATGAGTACTTCGCAGCCCTCTTTTGAGAAGTAGTTCACCACTCCGTCGAAATTGCTCAAAGCCCCCATGAGCCCATGCAGAACGATCAGCGGCTTCCCTTCACCGGCAGCCAAATAGCTGTACTTTCCCTCTTTGATCAGTTCTGGCGGCATTCCGTCACAGTTTATGCCAAAAATAGACTTTTTACAGGAATGTGCCTGCGGCACGATCTATCCACAGCGTTCCCCAATGATTCCCACTTCTGCTCTCCCTAAAAACGGAAGGCCTGGCACGGTTTTCACCTCGGCCTGACATAAAAGTTATCAACAAGTGGTAAAAAGTGGTAAAAAGTGGTAAAAAAGTTATACCTTTGGCTTCAGTAAGCGAAAGCGCAGAATGATCAGCCTGATTGGTGTACATGAATGCAAGCTTGATGCAAAGGGTCGGATGCTGTTCCCCGCGGACCTAAAGAAGCAGCTTTTGCCGGTTTGGGGCGAGGGATTCGTCATCAGGCGCAGTGTTTTTCATCAGTGTCTCGAGATCCATCCGATGACGGAGTGGAAAAAGGTGATGGAACACCTGAATAAGCTCAACCGGTTTGTTAGGAAGAACAACGACTTCATACGCCTCTTCACGGCCGGGGTCCGAATCGTGGAACCCGATGCGAACGGTCGCATGCTCGTGCCCAGGGACCTGATGACCTTTGCTGAGCTGCAAAAGGAAGTGGTGTTGTCCAGTTCGATCAGCATGATCGAGATCTGGGACAAAGGCAAATACGAATCGGTGCTGAACGATCCGGACCCCGACTTCGCAACGCTGGCCGAGGAAGTGATGGGCAAACCAACCCCGGGAGAAGATGAATGACTACCACGTCCCCGCCCTGCTGCAGGAGTCGCTCTGTGGTCTCAGGATCAGGCCGGAGGGCACCTATGTCGACTGCACCTTTGGGGGCGGTGGCCACTCCGGGGCGATCCTTGATCAACTGACTACCGGCACCTTGTACGCCTTCGACAAGGACAAAGCCGCTCAGCGCAATGTTCCCGGGCATGACCACCTGGTCTTTATCCCACAGGACTTCCGCTATATGAAAAATTTCCTTCGAATGCATGGTGTACGCCTCGTGGACGGCATCTTCGCCGACCTGGGCGTGAGCTTTCACCAGTTCGATACACCTGATCGCGGTTTTTCCATTCGGTATAACGGACCCCTTGATATGCGCATGAGCGAGCAGGCACAAACCACTGCTGCCCAGATCCTCAATGAGTACGAAGAGGAGCAGCTCTGCCATATCTTCCGCTGCTACGGAGAGGTTCGTCCCGCTCAGCAATTGGCGCGCCTGGTCGTATCGGCTCGTGAGAGCCAGCCCTTTGATCGCGTGGATCAGCTGAAGAAGCTTATTGCTCCGCTCGTGCCAGGACCTAAAAAGCACAAATTCCACGCACAGGTCTTTCAGGCCCTGCGCATTGAGGTGAACGACGAGTTGGGCGCGCTGGAGCAGTTTCTGCTGCAAAGCGTGGAGTTGCTGAAAACAGGTGGGCGACTGGCAGTGATCAGTTACCACTCGCTTGAAGATCGGATGGTAAAGAATTTTATGCGCGAAGGTAAGCTGAACGGCGAAGCAGATCGTGACTTTTTCGGAAGCCGGATCGTGCCATTCAAGGTGATAAACCGCAGGCCGACTGTCCCGGATAAAGAGGAAATAGAGCAAAACAACAGAGCCCGAAGCGCCAGGTTGCGCATAGCCGAGCGAATATGAGTGAAGAGCGGGACGTACAAAGAAAGTGGAACGCGGGGAAATGGCTCCGGGGCAGTTTTTTGGCTGATGAACGCAATGCGGCTCACTGGCCATTTCTGCTTTATCTCGGACTGCTGGCGCTCATCAGCATTTACAGTGCCCACTCGGCCGACCGCAAGGTCTTTCGGGTGGCCGAATTGCGCAAGGAGCTCAAGGAATTGAAATCGCAGTACGTGAGCACACGCTCACAACTGATGAACGCCACCAAGTTGTCGGTGGTCAGTGAAAAAGTAAAGGATCAGGGACTGGATCAGTCTGCCGGGTCGGTGTACCTGATCTGCAAAGACGGGAAATGAAGGAACAGTCTGATATATTGAAACGACTGTACCTCGCAGGGGCGCTGATCTTCCTGTTCGCTTTGGCGGTGTCGTTCAAGCTGATCTGGATCCAGGTCAGGGAAGGTGACGAGCTTATGGCCCAGGCCGAACAGACCGTGGTGAAGCAGATCGAGGTTGAGGCCACGCGTGGGAACATCTATGCAGCGGACGGATCGCTCCTCGCAACCTCCATGCCCAGATATGGGATCCGCATGGATGTGATGACCGTTTCCGATGAGCTGTTCTGGTCCGAAGTTACCCATTTGGCCGAGGCACTCCATCGGATCCTCGGTCATAAAACGGCTTCCGAATACGAGCACTATTTGCGCCAGGCCCGTGCTGCCGGAAACCGCTATCTGTTTCTGGCCGGAAACGCGGATTTCATCCAGTATCAGCAGCTGTGCCAGGCACCGATCCTGAACGCCGGCAAATACCGTGGCGGACTTATTGCCCATCAGATGAACACCCGTGAGATGCCATTCAAAAAAATGGCTGAACGAACTATTGGGTACGAGCGGGCCGGACTTAAGGTTGGACTTGAGGGAGCGTTCAACGATGAGTTATCTGGCCGTGCAGGCCGTCGTCTGAACCAGAAGATCGCAGGCGGACACTGGAAGCCGCTTAATGATGGTAACCGGGTGGAGCCACGGGACGGATCGGACCTCGTAACGACCATTGATCCGCAAATGCAGGACATTGCCCATCAGGCCCTGTTGCGCCGGCTCGAGATCCACCAGGCAGATCATGGATGCGTAGTGCTGATGGAGGTTGGAACCGGAGCGATCAAGGCCATGGTAAATTTAGGGAATACCGGGGAGGGAAAATATTACGAGAAACGCAATTATGCCGTTTGGGAAAGTACCGAACCGGGATCTACCTTCAAGCTGCCGGCCCTGATGGCCGCGCTTGAAGACGGAGTGGTGGATACCTCCGAGCAGGTGAACACGAACGGCGGAATATTCAATTTCCATAACATGCCGGTGCGCGATTCACGCAAGGAGGGGTACGGAGTCATCAGCCTGGGCCGCGCCTTTGAGGTTAGCTCCAACGTTGGTATCTCCCGCATCATCAATGAGTATTATGAGGATCAACCGCACAAGTTTGTAGACCGACTTTACAAAATGGGATTGGCCGATCAATGCGGCATCGAAATCCCGGGTGAAGGCAAACCAAAAATTCCCACTCCGGACGACCCTGTCTGGAGTGGGATCACCCTTCCGTGGATGTCGCACGGATATGCCGTATCGCTCACTCCATTGCAAATACTGAATTTCTACAACGCTATTGCGAACAATGGCCAGATGATAAAACCCTACCTCGTGTCGGAGGTCCAGCGCAACGGAAAAACCGTGCGCTCCTTCGGACCGGAAGTGCTGCATCCCATGATCTGTTCTGAAACGACGTTGCGCAAAGTGCAGGCGCTCCTTAAAGGTGTGGTAGAGCGGGGAACGGCCAGCAATATTCGGACCGATCGTTTTCCGATGGCGGGTAAGACCGGTACCTGTAAGCTGAACTACTGGAAAAAAGACGAACTCCCGGAATATCAGGCGAGTTTCGTTGGCTATTTTCCGGCCGACAGGCCGGTGTACTCCTGTATTGTGGTTGTGGCCAAACCAGACAACACTACCGGCTACTACGGAAATCGTGTTGCCGCACCCGTTTTCGCCGAAATTGCGCACAGCCTCTACACAAATGATCCTGCCTTTCAGATTCGGATCAATTCCCTGAAGCCTGACGGCTTGATGACCACTGCGCAACCGGCGGCTGAACAACAGGTCGCCGATCCGCAGGAACTGCCGGACCTGCGCGGGTGGGACGCTATGGATGCCGCCTACTGGCTCGGAAATAAAGGCGTGCAGGTAATGCTGAAAGGGAAAGGAAAAGTAAAACGTCAGAGCGTCCGCTGCGGCGAACGGCTGGATCTGGTCAAACACATCACACTCGAACTGGGCTCATGAAACTCCTGAAGGACATATTGTACAAGGCGGGGATCAAAGAAGTAGTGGGTGATACCAATGTTGCCATCACGGAAGTGCAGTTCGACTCGCGCAAGGTGGCGAAGGATATGGTCTTCGTGGCTGTTCCGGGCACACAGGTTGACGGGCATAACTATATCAACGGGGCCATCAGATCGGGGGCCCTTGCGATTGTATGCGAACATCTGCCTGACACGCTGAACGAAAAGGTAACCTACGTAGTCGTGCGCGATAGCTCCTACGCTCTGGGGATCATGGCCTCGGCTTTCTACGACCATCCGAGTGAAAAAATGAAACTGGTTGCGGTCACCGGTACCAATGGAAAGACCTCCGTAGTGACCATGCTCCACAGCCTGATCAGTGGCATGGGCTACCAGGCCGGATTACTGAGTACAGTGGATGTGCGGATCGGCAGCAAGGTGCTGGAGGCAACACATACCACTCCCGATGCCCTGGCGATCAACAGGATCATGGCCCTGATGGTGGAAAAAGGGGTGCAGTACTGCTTCATGGAAGCCAGTTCGCATGCGATACACCAAAACCGTATGGCCGGATTGAACATAGACGTGGCAGTGTTTACCAACATCAGCCACGACCACCTTGACTACCACGGGGATCTCAACGGATACATCAAGGCAAAGAAGAAACTCTTTGACCATCTCTCGTCCAAAAGCTTCGCCTTGATCAATCGGGACGACAGGCAGGGCGAGACCATGATCATGAACACCCGTGCCAGGATCTATAGATTTGGATTGAAGGGAGAGGCGGATTATAAGGTCCGTGTGCTCGAAAACTCGTTCGACGGACTGCTGCTGAAAATAAACGGGCATGAGCTCTACACGAAACTGATCGGAAGATTCAATGCATATAACCTGGCCGTGGTCTACGGAGTTAGTGATCTCCTGGGCATTGATCAGATGGCCGCGCTGACCACCCTGAGTACACTGGGCGCCACCCGGGGGCGGTTCCAGCACATCTGCAATGACGAGGGGGTGATCGGGATCATAGACTACGCACATACGCCAGATGCCCTCAGGAACGTGCTGGAGACCATTGCCCAGATCCGCGGCGGCCATGAAAAAGTGATCACGGTGGTCGGATGCGGAGGCGATCGCGACAAGGCAAAACGCCCTGAAATGGCCAGGATCGCCGCGCATTTCAGCGATCAGCTCATACTTACCAGCGACAACCCCCGAAGCGAGGATCCGGAGGCCATCATCAGGGATATGAAGGCCGGACTAGATCCCGTTACGACCCGAAAAGCACGATCGGTCACATCGCGCCGTGAGGCGATCAGAACAGCCTGCAGCCTGGCGCAGGCAGGAGACATCATTCTCGTGGCGGGCAAGGGGCATGAGCAATATCAGGAGGTACAGGGGATCAAACACCCCTTTGATGACCTCGAAATACTTAGCGAAACACTAAAACCCCAGGTCTGATGCTCTACTACCTGTTTACATACCTTGATCAGCAGTATGATCTTCCGGGTGCGGGGGTGTTTCAGTACATCACCTTCCGGGCGGCATTGGCGGTGATCTTGTCATTGCTGATCTCACTGGTCTTTGGAAAGAGCATCATTCGCTTTATTCAGAAAAAACAGGTAGGCGAGACGATCCGCGATCTGGGCCTTGAGGGACAGGCGGAGAAGGCCGGTACGCCGACGATGGGTGGGCTCATCATGCTGTCATCCATCCTGATCCCGACTTTGCTCATGGCCAAGCTCGACAACATCTACGTGATCCTGCTGCTCATCACTACGGTTTGGATGGGCACCATCGGCTTTATTGATGATTACATCAAGGTTTTCAAGAAAAACAAGAGGGGTTTGCGCGGGAAATTTAAGGTGATGGGTCAGGTGGGGCTGGGTTTGATCGTTGGCAGCATCCTGTATTTCCATCCGGGCGTTACTATTAAGCAAAAGACCTGGAAAGCTACGGCTGAGCAGAAGCTGGTTTTCGGTGAGGCAGAAAAATCGACGCTCACCACCATCCCTTTCTTCAAGAACAATGAGCTCGACTACAGCAAGGCGGTCACCTGGATCAATGAAGACCTAAGGGACTGGGCCTGGCTGATCTTTATTCCGATCGTGATCTTCATCATCACGGCCGTCAGCAACGGAGCCAATCTAACCGATGGGATCGATGGCCTGGCGACCGGGGCATCGGCGATCATGGGGGTTACCCTGGGCATTTTTGCCTATGTCTCCGGCAACACCATTTTCGCCGATTATCTCAATATCATGTACATCCCCCAATCGGGCGAGCTCGTGATCTTCATTGCGTCTTTCGTGGGTGCCTGTGTTGGCTTTCTCTGGTATAACGCCTATCCGGCTGAGATCTTTATGGGCGATACCGGTTCGCTCAGCCTCGGTGGCATCATCGCGGTTTTTGCGATCGCCATTCGCAAGGAGCTTCTCATCCCGATCCTCTGTGGCATTTTCCTGGTCGAAAACCTCTCGGTCATCATGCAGGTCAGCTACTTCAGATATACCAGGAAAAAATTCGGTGAAGGACGCCGCATCTTCCGGATGTCGCCCCTACACCACCATTATCAAAAGGGCGGATCCCACGAAGCCAAGATCGTCACGCGGTTCTGGATCGTCGGTATCATGCTCGCGGTACTCACCTTTGTAACCCTCAAGCTTCGATGAAAAAGCTGGTCGTTTTAGGGGCTGGCGAAAGCGGCGTAGGTGCCGCCCTTCTCGGGCGGATGAAAAACTACGAGGTCTTTGTCTCGGACTTCGGAAAGATCTCCAGGCAGCGTCGCCTTACCCTGACCGATCGGCACATCGCATTCGAGGAAGGTACCCATACCTTCCCGCGCATTCTCGATGCCGACCTCGTGGTCAAGAGCCCGGGTATCGCCAGCAATGTACCCGTGGTACGGGCTGTTCTGGAGGAGGGGATCGAGCTGATCAGCGAAATTGAATTCGCCGCCCGATTCACCGATGCGCGGATCGTGGGCATCACCGGAACGAGTGGAAAAACAACCACAACCCTGCTGACCTGCCACATTCTCAGACGTGCCGGATTCAATGTGGGTATGGCCGGGAATGTAGGCAACAGCTTTGCGGCACAGGTGGCTGAATCGGACCACGATCATTACGTACTCGAGATCAGCAGTTTTCAGCTTGACGAAATCACCAGTTTTTGTCCGGATGTGTCCATACTGCTCAACATCACGGCCGATCATCTCGACCGTTATAACAATGATATATACACTTACGCGGCAGCCAAGTTCCGCATCACGGAGCATCAGACCGGGCACGACCACTTCCTCTACAACGCCGATGATCCGGTCATCGAAAACCTGATGAACCATCGCCACATCAAAGCCCAAAAAAGAGGGTTCAGCTTGCATCTGCCCGTGAAGGGCGGTATTGAGGGGTACCTCAACCAGGAAAAGTTTGTGATTAACCTTAATAATGATCCATTGACTATGTCGATCCATGAACTCGCCCTATCGGGCAAACACAATGCGTATAACTCGCTTGCAGCCGGAATGGCGGCGAAACTGTTCGGTGTGCGCAAGGAAATCATTCGCGAATGCCTCAGCGACTTTCAGGGGATAGAACACCGCCTTGAACCCGTGCTGAAGGTACATGGTGTGGAGTACATCAATGACTCCAAGGCGACCAATGTGAACGGCACCTGGTACGCCCTTGAAAGCATGAACACACCGGTGGTGTGGATCTGCGGCGGGGCAGACAAGGGCAACGACTACGAGCAGCTGAGATCAATGGTCGGAGAAAAGGTGAGTGCCATCATTTGCCTCGGAACCGACAACCGTAAGATCGTTTCCGCCTTCGGCGGGATAGTTGGGCAGCTCATCGAAACGGGCTCCATGGAAGAGGCGGTGAAAGCTGCTTACGGAGTAGCCAGGAAAGGGGATACCGTACTGTTGTCGCCGGCCTGTGCCAGCTTCGACCTGTTCGGGAACTACGAGGAGCGGGGGCGTCGGTTCAAGGAAGAAGTACGCAAGCTGTGATCAGAAGGTGGATGGCATATCTGGAAGGCGACCGTGCCCTTTGGTTCCTGCTGCTGTTGCTCGGCTTGTTCAGCTTTTTACCCGTATACAGTGCCAGTAGTAACCTTGCGTACAGCTACCCGGGTGGCCATACGGTCAGGTTCCTGATCAAACATGCGATCCACCTGGTTTTCGGATTCGTGCTGATGTACTCGGTCCATAAGGTTAATCCGAGGTATTACCGAAACCTGCCGGTGATCCTGTTGCCGGTGATCATCGTGTTGCTGATGGTCACCCTGGCCATTGGCACTACCATCGGCGATGCCAATGCCAGCCGCTGGATCCGCTTGCCTTTCATTGGGGTATCATTCCAAACCTCCGAGCTCGCCAGGTTCGGACTTCTTATGTTCGTGGCGCGTTATCTGACCCAATACCAGGAGAGCCCCGACGATTTCAGAAAGACCTTTCTTAATTTAGTTATTCCGGTCGGAATGGTCTGCGCCCTGATCTTGCCGGCGAACTTCTCCACCACAGCCCTCATTTTCATACTCTGCCTCGGACTCATGTTCGTAGGCAGGTATCCGCTCAAATACATCGGCTACCTGGTTGGCATGGGGGTGGCCGGGCTTGCCCTGTTCATTCTGGTTGTGATCGCCTTTCCCAATATCAGTAACCGGGTTGATACCTGGAAGGCACGGATCGAAAACTTTGGCTCTGGTTCCGAAGGATCGAACTACCAGGTCAACAAGGCCAAAATGGCCATTGCCTCGGGCGGGGTGGTTGGTAAAGGGCCGGGAAAAAGCATTCAAAAGAACTTTCTGCCGCAGTCGGGTAGCGATTTCATCTATGCCATCATCGTAGAGGAGTTCGGGTTGCTGGGCGGGCTGGCTATCATCCTGATCTACCTGCTTATCCTGATCCGGATCATGATCATTGCAACCAAGGCGGTGGACCTGTTCCAGTCTTTACTTGCGGGCGGATTCGGAATGGCGATCGTGTTTCAGGCTTTCATCAATATGGGTGTGGCCGTGAATCTGCTGCCTGTGACCGGACAAACCCTCCCGCTGCTTAGCTCAGGCGGGTCTTCCATTTGGATGACCAGTATGGCCCTGGGGGTTATTCTCGGCGTGAGCCGGAATTTCGAAACCACATCGGACCCTGCTTCCCATGGATCTGCGGATGCCGAACCAAGCCTCGAACCTGCCCATGGCTAAGCCCCTGAACATATTGATCAGCGGCGGTGGCACGGGCGGGCACATCTACCCGGCACTGAGCATTGCGAACGAGCTCAAACGTCAGTTCCCGGATGCGAAATTCCTCTTTGCGGGCGCCCGTGACCGGATGGAAATGGAACGCGTACCTAAAGCCGGCTATGAGATCATTGGCCTCAATATTGCCGGATTCCAGCGTTCATGGAGTCGGCGCAATCTGGCCTTTCCCTTCAGGTTGATCAGCAGCATGGTCAGGGCCCGCAAAATAATACGCCAGTTCAACCCCGATATCGCCATTGGCACGGGCGGATATGCGAGCGGCCCCGTTCTGTGGGCAGCCCAGCGTGCGGGGATCCCTACGCTCATACAGGAACAAAATTCCTACCCCGGCATCACCAACAAGCTCCTCGCCAGGTGCGTCAACAGGATCTGCGTGGCCTACGAGGGCCTCGAAAAACACTTCCCCGTGGAAAAGATCGTTTTCACGGGCAATCCGGTTCGTAGTGACCTTCTGGACGTGGACCCGAAACGCGACGAAGCCCAAACCCATTTCGGCCTGCGGCCGGATGCAAAAACCGTGCTCGTGCTGAGCGGCAGTCTCGGTGCGCAGGCCATCAACGAATGGGTAGGGGAGTGGCTGGCTGATCTTGCAGGAACGGATATTCAGGTCATTTGGCAGTGTGGCAGGCTCTATGAAGAGCGATGTCGTGCGGCAGCTGATCCATTCGATTACGTGCAGGTACATCCTTTCCTTGAGCGAATGGATCTTGCCTTTGCGGCAGCCGACTTCATTATTAGTCGCGCCGGGGCCGGAACCCTCTCCGAGCTTGCCCTCGCGGGCAAACCGGTCCTTTTGGTGCCATCACCGAACGTAGCGGAAGACCACCAGAAAAAAAATGCCCTGGCCCTGGTTCACCAGGGCGCTGCGCTGATGGTGGAGGAGCATGAATGGGTGGAACAGACCAGATATCCCCTGGGCGAGATCATTCGGGACGAGCAAAAAAACGCGGAACTGAGTGCCAACATCAGGCGTTTGGCCACGCCAAATGCCACGGTGGAAATTGTGGAGGAAATCAAAAAGTTGCTGGATCGTGGACTGGAAGGACGTTAAACATATTTATTTTTTGGGTATCGGGGGCATTGGTATGAGCGGACTGGCCCGATATTTCCATGCACATGGCGTCCAGGCCTCGGGGTACGATAAAGTAGGCACCCGATTGACACGCGATCTGAGTAAGCAGGGCATGAAGATCCAATATGATGATGATCCGGCTCAGGTTCCGACCGTATTCAGTGATCCCGCCCTGCGCCATCAGTGTCGGGTCGTGTACACTCCGGCCGTACCACCCACCAACAGGGTGTTCCGGTTTTTCCGTGAGGAAGGCTATGAATTCCACAAGCGGGCCGAGGTGCTCGGTGCCATTGCACGTACCGGATTCAACGTTGCCATTGCCGGTACGCACGGGAAAACCACTATCTCGTCAATGGTCACCCATATCTTCCATCGGAACGACCTGTTCTGCACCGGGTTCCTGGGCGGCATTGCCAGGAATTTTGGCAGCAACCTGGTTTTGGGTCGCGAAAAGCTGTTCGTGACCGAAGCCGATGAATATGACCGAAGCTTTCTCTACCTAAGGCCCAATATTGCCCTGATCAGCTCCATTGATCCGGACCACCTGGACATCTACGAGGATGCCCGTGCATTCCGCGAAGGCTTTGGGATCTTCGCGGACCAGGTACAACCTGGGGGAACCCTGATCGTCAAAAAAGGCACCTTTGAAGGCAAGGGACTTACCTACGCGCTCGAAGATCCGGAAGCCGACTACCATGTATCGCGCATTGAGCTCGACAAAAGTGCCTTCCACTTTGAAGTGGAGTTCCAGGGCGGCTACCTTGGCGATTTCAGCCTTATGTATCCGGGTCGTCATAACCTCGAAAATGCCGTTGGCGCCATTGCGGTGTGCCACAGCTATGGTATGACTCCCGACCAGATCAAAAAAGGACTCCGCACCTTCCTTGGCGTACAGCGGCGCTTCGATATCCGGTTCCGCCACAAGGGCGTGGTGTATATGGACGATTACGCGCATCATCCTACCGAATTGAACGCGGTTATTGGAGCTGTCCGCGAATTATATCCCGGGCAAAGGATCACGGGCATCTTCCAGCCGCATTTGTTCAGTCGCACCCGCGATTTTATGGACGATTTTGCCGCGAGCCTCAGTCGGCTTGATGAAGTTATTCTGCTCGATATCTATCCCGCCCGCGAAGAACCGATCGAAGGCATCAACAGTGCGGCGCTATTGGAGAGAGTGACCGCACCCAGGAAGGATTACCGGACCAGGGATGAGCTTCTCAGGCAACTGAAGACCCACAACGTGGAAGTGCTCATGACACTTGGAGCTGGCGATATTGATCAGCTCGCAGAGCCCATCACCGACATTCTCAAGGCCAGGAAATGAACGTGCTAAAAAAATATGGAACAGCCATACCCACTCTCCTGCTTTTCGGAGTGCTGGTGGGCTTTACCGAGCAGAATCATGCCCGGCGCAGTGTTCAGCGGCTGGAGGTGGGCATTGATCCCGCCGCAGGCGGACCATTCGTAACCGCCCGGGAGCTCCTGATGCACGTTGATGCGGAAACAGACTCGTTCCGGGGAGTTTACTTCCACGAAATTAACAATTCATTGTTAGAAGAAAATCTGTCTGGCCACCCAATGGTGGAAACGGCCGAAGTATATTTCGAACTGAACGGAACGCTGCATCTGGACGTGAACCAGCGAGAGCCGATGCTGAGGATCTTTGATGGGGAGCGGAGTTTCTATTGGGATACGAACGGATGCGAAATGCCATTGTCGGATCACTACACGGCGCATGTGCCGCTGTTCTACGGAACGCCTTCAGATACTGCGACGCTGTACGATCTGGTGATGGCCCTGCGGGCCGATGAGTTTTGTCGTGAGCACATTTCAGGCATTGCGGAAACCAATGGCGATTATGTGTTGACCGTTCGAAGAGGGCAATATGAGATCGTGCTGGGTTCGGCAGAAAGATTTGGGGAAAAGATGCACCGATTCAGGCTCTTTTACGAAAAGGCCCTCCCGCAGATGGGGTGGGACAGGTACTCGAAAGTGAACCTGAAATACGCCGGGCAGGTGGTGTGCACAGTGAAATAGCATTATGGAAGCACAGGAAATAGCGGTCGGACTCGATATTGGAACCACGAAGATCGTGGCCATGGTGGGGCGCCGTAACGAACACGGGAAAGTGGAGGTACTCGGCCTGGGTAAGGCCAGGTCGCTTGGGGTTCAGCGCGGGGTGGTTTCGAATATCGTGCAAACGATCGAATCGATCCGGCACGCTATCACCGAAGCAGAGTCGATCTCCGGAGTAAAGATCGGAGAAGTGGTGGTCGGGATCGCCGGTCAGCACATCCGCAGCCTGCAGCACAGCGATTATATTACGCGTAAGGATCCGGATGAGGTGATCAGTGACGGGGATATCAGGGATCTGATCGATAACGTGCACAAATTGGTGATGCTTCCGGGGGAGGAGATCATCCATGTACTGCCGCAGGAATATAAAGTCGATGGTCAGGCCGAGATCAAGGAGCCGCGCGGGATGTATGGTGGCCGGCTGGAGGCGAATTTTCATATCGTCGTGGGGCAGGTGAGCGCCATTCGGAACATCGGCCGCTGCGTCAGGAATTCGGACCTGGAAGTGGGTGGGATCACTCTGGAACCCCTGGCATCAGCCGATGCCGTGCTGAGCGATGAAGAGAAGGAGGCCGGAGTGGTATTGGTGGACATTGGTGGAGGCACCACCGACGTGGCCATTTTCAAGGACGGGATCATTCGTCATACTTCGGTCATTCCCTTTGGCGGTAACGTTATTACGGAAGATATTAAGGAAGGTTGCAGCATCATCGAAAAACAGGCCGAGCAATTAAAGATCAGGTTCGGATCTGCCTGGCCGGGTGAAAACAAGGATAATGAGATCGTAAGTATTCCGGGATTGCGGGGACGTGAGCCCAGGGAGATCTCGCTAAAAAATTTGTCGCGCATCATCCATGCCCGCGTAGTGGAGATCGTGGAACAGGTCCACCTTGAGATCAAAAACTACGGTTACGAGGATCGCAAGAAGAAATTGATTGCGGGAATCGTGCTAACCGGCGGGGGAGCGCAATTGAAACATATTAAGCAGCTGGTGGAATACGCAACCGGTATGGATACGCGGATCGGGTATCCGAACGAACACCTGGCAAAAGACCCGGGCCCGGATCTGAGCAGTCCGCTGCTGGCTACTGCGGTTGGACTCGTGATGCGCGGCTGGGAACAAAAGGAGGTGGAGCAAGGTGAGATGCATCAGGCCGAAATGGACAGTGCCGAAGCAACCGTTCCGGAAATCAAAGGGTCGGAGGGGGCGGATCCTGCCGCAGGCAGTGAGGAAATGAGGGATGAGGGTGGCAAAAAGAAAAGCTATTTTGATCGGTGGGTTGACAAGTTCTTAAAATTTTTAGCGAACGACGAATAATAGGGAACATAAGGAAAAACAGGCAATATGAAAGAAATAGATCAGGAAAATCGATTGAGTTTTGATTTGCCGAAGGATCAGTCTTCAGTGATCAAGGTCATTGGTGTGGGTGGCGGCGGAAGTAACGCAGTCAACTACATGTACGAGCAGGGCATCCGCGGAGTTGACTTCGTGATCTGCAACACGGATGCGCAGGCGTTGAACAACAGCCCGGTGCCCCTGAAGGTGCAGTTGGGGGTAACCCTGACCGAGGGGCTGGGAGCCGGGGCGAATCCGGAGATCGGGGAGCGTGCAGCGATGGAGAGTATTGAAGAGTTGCAGCAGATCCTCGAAAAGAATACCAAGATGATCTTCGTGACGGCCGGAATGGGCGGTGGTACCGGAACCGGTGCTGCACCAGTGGTGGCCAAACTGGCGAAGGAAATGGGCATTTTAGTGGTGGGGATCGTGACCATTCCGTTCAGCTTTGAGGGACATACGCGGATGCTTCAGGCCGAAAAGGGCGTGGAAGCCTTGCGTGAAAACGTAGACTCGCTCATCGTGATCAACAACAACAAACTGCGTGAGGTATACGGAAATTTGGGCTTCAAGGCCGGGTTTTCGAGGGCAGATGAGGTGCTGGCCACGGCAAGCAGGGGTATAGCTGAAGTGATCACCCACCACTACACGCAGAACATTGACTTGCGCGATGCACGAACCGTATTGGCCGACAGCGGTACGGCGATCATGGGGTCCGGCAATGCAAAGGGTGAGCAACGGGCTGTGGAAGCTATAACGGGCGCGTTGGATTCGCCACTGTTAAACGACAATAGGATCTGCGGTGCAGACAATGTATTATTGCTCATCGTGAGCGGAAATGAGGAGATCACCATTGATGAAATTGGAGAGATCAACGACTTTATTCAGCGCGAAGCCGGTGGGTCTGCGAACATCATCATGGGTATCGGAGAGGACGAATCGCTGGGCGATCTTATCAGCGTGACTGTGATTGCGACCGGATTCAGCACCGAAGAGCAGGTACAGATCGTTCCGAAGGAACCGCAGAAGATCATACACGACCTGGAAGATCCGGCTCCGTCGCCCCCTTCAGGTGCTGTCCCGACTCCGGAACCTGTCGGGCAGCAGAGTTCTGAAGAGCAAAAAGAGGATGACCTCACCTTTCCTTCAGACGTTAAAAAAAGTGAGGGGGAAAATGATCAACCGGTTACCCTTGAGCTCTGCGTGAAGGAAGATCCGGTAGACGAGGCAACCGTACCGAAAGCTCGGTTGGAAGACCATCTGGGACTGGATGGATTGATCGAAGAAACACCTGATTACCTTCATTCGCAACCGGATCAGTACCCGGATGGAGCCATCGTGCATTCGTTGTTTGATGAGGCGGAAGTATCTGCCGAAGACCGTGCTGAAATAGAGGAAGCGGCAGACCAACCGGTCCCCACTGCTACTACGGAGCCGGAGGAAAACATCGCGCCGCAGGCGTCTGAAGCCGATGCTTCGGAACAATCGCTGGCTGATCTCCAGGTTCGGAAGGCACGGGAGCGGGAGGCCCGGTTGAAAGCGTTTAACTACCGCTTTAAGAACGTGCCAAATGGGTTGGAGGATTTGGAGCACGAACCGGCTTACAGGCGCAAGGGCGTGGACCTGGAGCCTGTGCCTCACTCATCCGAAGCGCCGGTGTCGCGGTATATGCTGGGCGAATCGGAAGAGGATGGAAGTGTGGAGATCAGGCCAAAGAATTCCTTCCTGCACGATAATGTTGACTAACCCCTGGGATGCATCTTTGCGGCCAATTCAACATAAGGGCATGGCTGTGAGGTGGGTCAGGAAATGCGGATGGCCAGTTGTCAGATCAGCTGGTGCCTGGTACAGATCAGCAGGCGCTTAGCACGTTTTTCTATAGATCAACTGAATTAAAAAACCCCGGATCGTCCGGGGCTTTTTTTATCAGATATCACATCATTCCTGGCATGCCGCCACCCCCCATTCCGGCGGGCGGACCTGCAGGCGTATCTTCCTTGATCTCCGTAATGGTTGCTTCGGTCGTAAGCAGCATTCCGGCCACGGAAGCAGCGTTTTCCAACGCGATGCGGACCACTTTGGTCGGGTCAATGATACCGGCCTCGCGCATGTTCACGTAGGTATCATTCTTTGCGTTGTATCCGAAGTCGCCTTCATTGTCGGCCACTTTGGCTACGACAACCGAACCTTCGCCACCGGCATTGGCTACGATCTGACGCAAGGGCTCTTCAATAGCGCGGCGTACGATGGCCATACCTGTGGCTTCATCGTCGTTATCTCCGGCAGCACCTTCGATCGCTTTAATAGCGCGTACGAGGGCAACACCACCTCCGGCAACGATCCCTTCTTCAATAGCCGCACGGGTTGCGTTCAGGGCATCATCCACACGGTCTTTCTTCTCTTTCATTTCCATTTCGGAAGCGGCACCCACATAAAGTACCGCTACGCCTCCTGAAAGTTTTGCCTTCCTTTCCTGAAGCTTCTCAATGTCATAGTTGCTCGTTGACGCTTCTATCTGGGCATCAATTTCCTTAATGCGGGCCTGGATCTTCTCCTTGCTTCCGGCTCCATTGACTATCATTGTATTGTCCTTGTCAATAGTCACTTTTTCAGCCGTTCCAAGTTTCTCCAGCGTTGTGCTCTCCAGTTTGTAACCGTCCTCCTCAATGATGGCCTCACCGTTGGTAAGCACGGCTATATCACGCAGCATTTCCTTGCGTCTGTCTCCAAATCCGGGGGCTTTAACAGCAGCAGTTTTTATAGCTCCACGGATCTTGTTAACAACCAGGGTAGCCAGTGCTTCACTTTCAACATCCTCGGCAATAATAAGCAATGGGCGGCCACTTTGAGAAACGAGCTCCAATATGCTGAGAAGCTCCTTCATGTTACTGATCTTTTTGCTAAAGATCAGGATATATGGATTCTCCAGTTCAGCTTCCATCTTGCCACTGTTCGTAACGAAGTATGGAGAAAGGTATCCGCGATCGAACTGCATACCTTCCACCACTTCCACTGTAGTGTCGGTTCCCTTGGCTTCCTCCACGGTAATCACGCCTTCCTTTCCAACTTTCTGCATGGCCTCAGCGATCAGTTTACCGATGCTTTCGTCGTTGTTTGCAGAAATAGCTGCTACCTGCTCAATTTTATCGTAGCTGTCACCTACTTCCTGAGACTGTTCCTTCAACACGTCCATAACTGTAAGGACCGCTTTATCGATCCCGCGTTTCAGGTCCATCGGATTGGCTCCGGCCGCCACGTTTTTTAATCCGGCGGCTACAATGGCCTGTGCCAATACTGTGGCCGTTGTGGTTCCGTCTCCTGCCAGGTCAGCGGTTTTCGAGGCCACTTCCTTTACCATTTGCGCGCCCATGTTTTCGAGCGCATCTTCGAGTTCGATCTCCCTGGCTACGGATACACCATCCTTGGAGATGGTCGGTGATCCGAATGATTTCTGAATAACGACATTACGTCCTTTCGGTCCCAAGGTTACTTTTACTGCGTTGGCCAGCGCGTCCACTCCGCGTTTCAAACCATCGCGCGATTCGATATTGAAATTAATTTCCTTTGCCATTTTGAACAATGATTTTAAATAATTGCCAGAATTTCTGTTTCACGTACAACCAGATACTCCTTACCTTCATGTTTCAGTTCGGTACCCGCGTATTTGTTAAAAAGAACGGTATCACCAACTTTAACGGTCATCGGTTCGTCAGGTTTACCTTTTCCCACAGATACAACTGTTCCGCGTTGAGGCTTTTCCTGCGCAGTATCCGGAATATATAATCCCGAAGCAGTACGGGTCTCGGCCGCTGCCGGTTCCAAAAGGACCCGATCGGCCAGCATCTGAATTTTTAGTTGTGCCATATCCAATTAAAATTTAGTATTTACAATGTGTCGATCAGACGCCGAGCTCCTGAACAGAAATCATGCCACTGGCACATAACTAACATTTTGTCAGGTTCAGCATGTCAGTTTTCGCTTCAGTTCAGCATCTGTTGGGAATGCCCGTCCTAACTTGTCAGGACCGGCGGGTTTACCACTTCCTTCAAAGGTTCCCTATTCCGCGGTTCCTTCACCTTCTTCGGCCGGGGTCTGGTCCGGATCGCTAACACCTCCGGTGGGTGGTGCCTGCGGCACGAAAGGAACAACGCCCTCCACCTGATCCTGGACCCGTGAACCTTCATTCAAGGCTCCTTCTCCACGGTCAATGGCAAAATTACTCAGCAGGGTGAGACCGAGCAGAACACCGGCGAGCGTCCAGGTCGCTTTATCTAAAAAGTCGGTCGTTTTTTGAACACCGAACATTTGATTGCCCCCGCCAAAGGTTGATGACAGGCCTCCTCCCTTTGGGTTTTGGACCAGGATCACCAAAACGAGCAAAACACAGGTGATGATGATCAAAACAGCAAACAGCATGTACATCTTATTCCCCCTTTTTCAGATCATGGATCTGGTTAATTCGGTCGGCAAAGTAAGCACTTTTTTCGGGATATTTCAAGCTCAGCACATGATAGGCCCTGATGGCCTTGCTGTACAGCCCCTGCTCCGTGTACACCCGTGCCAGGGTTTCGGTTATCAGCGAATGACTTTCCTCCGGACCCGGGTTAACCACCTCATCTTCTTCCGGAGCTGATCTTTGGGGCGGGCTCATGCGGGGCGATCGGGCCAGAAAGCGATCGATCAGATCGTGCCCGGCCGATCCAGGCTTAAGGCCGGGGGAAGTATCGGTTTCGTCCTCAGCGCTGGCCTCAGGGGCCGGCCCTGTTTTTGATCCTTCCCGGTCAATGGGCTTCACATAGGTGAGGTTCAGCCATTCCGTAAATGAATGCACCTCGTTCCTGTCGAATACAAGCGGCCGCCCAGCCACCGGTTCAGGATCCTCTTCTTCGCGGACTGGCCCTCCGATACTGCCCGATCCTTCCGGGTACCCGGACATCTGCCTTCCGGATCCTTTTTCCCCGGGCGCCTGCGGCGCGATGGGTCCTTTAACTGGCATCGGCTCAGGAGCAGGGCTGGTAATGAATTCGAATAGTACGGAGCGACTGGGCACATGTGCTGCCGTTTTTTTAAGCTGACTGTTGTAGCGAAAGCTGTTCCCGTGCCTGAGGGCTTTCAGATGCAACATGCGGGCTGCCGTGAAATAAGGGAACAGGTCCAGTATTTCACTCAGTTCCTTTTCCGCCCCGGCATCCAAAAGCCAGGGGCGATCGATCCACTCAAGCAGGCGTTCTGCTTCCATAGACTTACCAATTCACAACCGCCTTGTTGAAGATATCCTGAACCAACTCAGTGGTGATCTGCTCCACCAGGTCCTCCTCCACTTCCGCAAGGTCCTGATTTGAGTCGAAATCTCCAAAACGGGTAAAGCGCGACTCGTAATCCTTCTCCGGATCCTTTGTATTGGTGAAGACCACGGCCAGGGTAATGGTCAAACGGTTTTGTGCCGCTTGCTCATCGGCCTGGATCGCAAGCGGTTGTACATGATAGTCGGTAATGGAACCCTCGAACTGCAGATCGCCGTCGCGCGAAACCACTTCCAGGTTTGTTTGGACCAGGAAAATATCCTTCAGCTTTTCGGTAGCGACCTGGCTCAGGGACGGGTTAACCAATGGTGCGTGGTTTTCGAGGTAGGCTACCGAGACCGTTTTTACATCCGGCGAAATACTGGCTCCGGTAAAGGAGTACCTGACCCCACATCCGCCCGTGAGGGCGGCGATCAGAAAAACAAACAGGGATCGCCGCGTCATAGATCGTACTGTTTGATCTTACGGTAAAGGGTACGTTCGGAGATGCCGAGCTCCCTGGCGGCATCCCTGCGTTTTCCCCGGCTGCGGCCGAGAGCCTTGCGGATCATTTCGATTTCCTTTTCCTGCAGTGTGAGGCGTTCTTCCACAATTTCCTCGCCTTCATAGATATCCGTGGAGATGCCTGCCGGGGTATTCGGGGGCTGATCCACGATCCCGGGCGCAGCTTCGTGGTCGAAATCGTTGTATACCTTGGCCAGTAGCTGTGCGTTCTCCTGGCGGAATGTATCGTCGGCGCGATTGCCTTCCTTCATGAGTTCCATGGTGAGCTTTTTGAGATCGTTGACATCGTTTTTCATGTCGAACAACACCTTATATAATATGTCGCGCTCCGAGGCAAAATCCGAATCGCTCTGACGCGCTGGCTGATCGCGGTAGATCATGGGCAGGTTCGAACGCTCGCTTTCCGGCAGGTAGTGCCGGACCGTATCGGCCGTTACCACACGTCCGGTTTCGATCACGCTCATTTCCTCCGTGAAATTTTTTAGCTGGCGGATGTTTCCCGGCCAGCGGTAGTGGTTGATCAGCTCCACCGCTTCCGGTTCGGGCTGCAGTGCCGGCATGCGGTACTTGCTGGCGAAGTCCGAAGCGAATTTTCGGAACAGCAGATGAATATCTCCGGCCCGGTCACGCAAAGGCGGCAGGTGGATCTCCACCGTATTCAACCGGTAGTACAGATCCTCGCGGAACTGACCCTTCCGAATGGCCTCCCTCATGTCGACGTTGGTCGCCGCCACGATCCGCACATTGGTTTTTTGCACCTTGCTTGATCCCACCTTGATAAACTCGCCGGTCTCGAGCACGCGCAGGAGCCGTACCTGGGTCGGGGGCGGAAGTTCGGCCACTTCATCAAGGAAGATGGTTCCCGTATTCGCTTCTTCAAAGTAGCCCTTACGGGCTGATGTGGCCCCCGTGAAGCTGCCTTTCTCATGACCGAACAACTCGCTGTCGATGGTTCCCTCGGGTATGGCTCCACAGTTGACCGCGATGTATGGGTTGTGCTTGCGCGTTGACTGGCTGTGGATAATGCGCGGAATAGTTTCTTTTCCCACACCACTTTCTCCGGTGACGAGCACGGAAATATCGGTCGGAGCCACCTGAACAGCCTTCTCCAGGGCGCGATCCAGCAACGGGCTGTTGCCGATGATCTCAAAACGTTGTTTGATCGGTTGCAGATCCAATTTTCTTCGTTTTATACGGGTCCGTTCGCTTTACCAACTGCCTTTCCGAGCAGAGTGGCCGCTGTGCAGTCATGTACGGCCACGTCAACATAATCTCCCGGCTGATAATGTTCACGGTCAAAAATCACCACGGCATTTTGTGTGGTACGACCGAACAACTGCCCGTTGCTTCGCTTCGAAGTTCCTTCTGCCAGCACGCAGTGGGTTTTGCCGATATAGGTTTTGTTGCGTTCCAGGCTGTGCTGCTGCTGCCTGGCAATGATCTCCTGCAGCCGACGTTTCTTGACATCCGTTGGAACATCGTCTTTGAGTTTGCGCTGGGCCAGGGTATTCGGACGCTCGGAGTAGTTGAACATAAATCCGAAATCGTATTTCACATAGTCCATAAGCTCCAGGGTGTCGGCATGATCCTCTTCTGTTTCGGTGCAGAAACCGGAGATGATATCGTGGGAAATACCGCAGTCCGGTATGATCTCACGAATGCGATCGATCCGCTGCCTGTACCATTCGCGCGTATGGCCTCGGTTCATGAGTTCCAGAATACGGTTACTGCCCGATTGGAACGGCAAATGAATGTAATGGCAAATATTCCTGTGCCTGGCGATGGCGTGGAGGACATCATCAAGCATATCCTTTGGGTGCGAGGTACTGAACCGAATACGGACCCTGGGTACTGCTGAGGCCACCCTTTCAAGCAGTTGCGCAAAGGTCACGGTTTTATCCTGTTCTTTTTCGGCGGGCTGCCTGAGGTCTTTTCTTAGTCCGCCTCCGTACCATAAATAGGAGTCAACGTTTTGGCCGAGGAGCGTAACCTCCCTGTAGCCTTTGACTGCGAGGTCCTTCACCTCACTCACGATGGTTTGTGGATCGCGGCTGCGCTCGCGACCCCGGGTGAAGGGCACAATGCAAAAGCTGCACATGTTATCGCATCCGCGCATGATGGTCACGAAGGCCGTGACCCCGTTTCCACCTAAGCGCACCGGGGCAATATCGGCATAGGTCTCTTCTCTGGAGAGGATCACATTAACGGCCTTTCGTCCGTCATCAACCTCCCGGATCAATTCAGGCAGATCGCGGTAGGCGTCTGGTCCCACGACGAGGTCAACCAGTTTCTCCTCTTCAAGCAGGCTCTCCTTCATTCGTTCTGCCATACAGCCCAGCACGCCAATGATCGTCCCGGGCCTGGCTTTCCTGGCCCTGTGGAAATGATCCAGACGGTTGCGCACCGTTTGTTCTGCTTTTTCACGGATGGAGCAGGTATTGATCAGGATCACGTCTGCCTCATCGATATCGCGGGTCGTTTCGAATCCGTTTCCGCCCAGAATGGAGGCCACGATCTCGCTGTCCGAAAAATTCATCTGGCAGCCATAGCTTTCGATGTACAATTTACGTCCCTTTCCCAGAGATGCGTTGTTCAGCATGACTGCTTCTCCCTGCCGCCTTTCGTCGCTTACCTTACTGTCTAAAAGTACTTCGCTCATGATCTGCTCATGCATTATGAAATAGGGTGGCAAAGATACAAAAAACCCTCCAAGGGTGCCAATTTGGCAGGTTTTGCTTTATCCGTAACAGGGAATGGAGATTTAAAAGCAGGATCTATTTTCAGGCACTAGCCAGGGGTCGTTTGGAAGGGGCCTTCTCTATTTTTGGATCACCAGCTGACGACTGTCGCTTTGGCTTCCATTGCTGAACAACAGGTTGTAGATACCACTGGCCCACTCAGCTACATCCAAACGCAGTTTACCACTCACTGCGTTCAGCTCGCGGGTTGTCAGCACCAACTGACCCAGGTGGTTTATTACCCTTACTTCCAGATCTACTTCGCTGGTGAAGTCGTAGTCAACAAAGACCTCCCTGGTTGCCGGGTTCGGGTACACGTCAATGCTCCGGGCAAATTCCCGGGACGTTCCCGAGCCGGGTACCCAGTCCAGCGTGGTGTCGGTTACACCAGTTGAATCCACTGGAATGGTACTTGGGTTGGGCTGGGGAGAACCTATGGAAATATCATCCAGGGCTAGATCACCTTGCCAATCTCCGCCACGGATAGCACGGAAGCGGATCTGAAGTGCCGTGGAACCGGAAAAGGGGTTCAGGTCAACTTCTACCTCAACCCATGGGTCGGTTGAAGCTGTTTGCGGGCCTGGACCCTGTGTTTGGTAAATCGTTTGGAATCCGCTACCCGTATCCACTTCAACGAAGAACGAGTCAATATGGGTACCGTAGAAGTGTTTCCAGAAACGGAGTGCCGGGTTGGCGATACCACTGATGTCAATCAGGGGTGTCCGGATCTCTGCCGTGTCACCTGCCGAACCCCAGCTGGCCTCTGTATAGATGTACTTACCTAAGCCGGTAGTGTGGTCTACGGAAGGACCTGAAAAAGAAGAAGAAGCTGTACCGCCTGTCTCCACCAGCCAGCTGTAAGCAGCCCAAATCGGCGGAATCCAACTCGGAATGGTTGTCCAACATGGATCAAAGGTGACGGGCACGGCAAAGGTCGGACCTTCAAAGTTTTCTGTCCAGGGAGCTACAATCCCACAATTTGTACGTGTACTGGCAAAACCTCTCCATTCGCTGTTCGCTCCGGGAACCGTCGCACAGGCTTCCCGTACGTAGAAGTGATAATCTGTGTTGGCCATTAAACCGCTTACCGTGAAAGGGTGAGCACTTGCCGAAACGATCCCGATTGGTCCGTTCGGTGAGCCCACTGCAGAGTCCGGATGAAACCCTGGTGCACCATAGGCCACTTCCCAGGAAGTTCCTGAGCCGGGGACCCAGTCCACCGTTACATTTGGGGTTATACCTACCGAATCCACTGAAATGGCACTCGGTTTGGGACAGGACGGACCTTCGTCCACGGAGATATCATCCAGGGCTAGTTTACGAAGCCAACCTCCGCCGCGGATGGCACGGAAGCGGATCTGAAGTGCTGTGGAACCGGCAAAGGCGTTCAGACTGAGTACTTCCTCAACCCAGGGGTCGGTTTTAGCTATTTGCGGACCGGGGCCATGTGTTGCATAGATGGTTTGGAACCCGTTACCCGCATCAACCTCAACAAGGAATGAGTCAATATCAGCACCGTAGAAGTGCTTCCAGAAACGGAGCGTCGGGTTAGTGAGACCACTGATGTTGATCCAGGGTGTCCGGATCTCCACCTGGTCACCTGCCGAACCAGCAGGACCAGGGTTTGTATAGATGTACTGACCTGTTCCCACTGGAGGACCTGTGGTTGGCCACGAAACAATAGGCGTTCCCACCCACCGCCAGCTGTAAATACCCCAACTGCTCGCCGCCGGAATGGTTGTCCAACATTGATCAAAGGTATTGTTCAGGGAGAACGGGCCTTCAAAGTCTTCAGCCCACGGAGCTGTTACATGGGTGATACTCGTGGAAAAGGACTCGGTACAGCCATTGGCATCCGTTACAGACAGGCGGTAGATCCCAGCACTTAGATTGCTATGTGAAGTACCGGCCGAAAGCCCGTTATCCCAGGCATAGGTATAACCGGGGGTTCCTCCCGATACGGTTACATCAATGGATCCGTCGCTGCCATCAAAACAACTTACCTGGGTTACCGTCAATACGGTTAGGACATCCGGATCGTTAATGGTGTATGAAAAGAACTCCTCACATTGGTTGCCATCCGTTACAGACAGGCGGTAGGTTCCGGCACTTAGATTACTGTGTGAAGTACCAGCCGAAAGCCCGTTATCCCACGCATAGATATAACCAGGTGTACCGCCGCTAATGGTTAGATCAATGGATCCGTCGTTCGCTCCATGGCAGGTAATATCCGTTGCCCCACCGATAGCACTCAGGACATTGATGCTCACTGAAAGGGATTGGGTACATCCGTCGTCGGTCACCGTTAGCTGGTAGGTTCCCTCGCTCAGGTTATTCAAGGATGAGGTGGTGCCCCCCGTATTCCACAGGTAGGTGTACGGAGGGGTTCCGCCGCTAATGCTTACACTGATGGAACCATCACTGACTCCACAGTTAGTAACGTTGGTAGTCTCTACGGTAGCGACTAAAACTCCGAGTTGGGTGATGCTAATGGAAAGGGATTGGGTACATCCGTCGTCGGTCACCGTTAGCTGGTAGGTTCCCTCGCTCAGGTTATTCAGGGATGAAGTGGTGCCCCCCGTATTCCACAGGTAGGTGTACGGAGGGGTTCCGCCGCTAATGCTTACACTGATGGAACCATCACTGACTCCACAGGTAGTTGCATTGGTTACTGTGGTATAGACATTCAAACAGGGACCTACGGAAATATCATCCAGGGCCATATCACCTTGCCAACCTCCACCACGGATAGCACGGAAGCGGATCTGAAGTGCCGTGGAGCCAGCAAAGGCGTTCAGACTGAGCACTTCCTCAACCCAGGGGTCGGTATGATCTGTTTGCACTTCACCCTTTGTTTGGTAAATCGTTTGGAATCCGCTACCCGTATCCACTTCAACAAAGAACGAGTCAATATGGGTACCATAGAAGTGTTTCCAGAAACGGAGTGCCGGGTTGGCGATATCACTGATGTCAATCAAGGGTGTCCGGATCTCTGCCGTGTCACCTGCCGAACCCCAGCTGGCCTCTGTATAGATGTACTTACCTAAGCCGGTAGTGTGGTCTACGGAAGGACCTGAAAAAGAAGAAGAAGCTGTACCGCCTGTCTCCACCAGCCAGCTGTAAGCAGCCCAAATCGGCGGAATCCAACTCGGAATGGTTGTCCAACATGGATCAAAGGTGACGGGCACGGCAAAGGTCGGACCTTCAAAGTTTTCTGTCCAGGGAGCTACAATCCCACAATTTGTACGTGTACTGGCAAAACCTCTCCATTCGCTGTTCGCTCCGGGAACCGTCGCACAGGCTTCCCGTACGTAGAAGTGATAATCTGTGTTGGCCATTAAACCGCTTACCGTGAAAGGGTGAGCACTTGCCGAAACGATCCCGATTGGTCCGTTCGGTGAGCCCACTGCAGAGTCCGGATGAAACCCTGGTGCACCATAGGCCACTTCCCAGGAAGTTCCTGAGCCGGGGACCCAGTCCACCGTTACATTTGGGGTTATACCTACCGAATCCACTGAAATGGCACTCGGTTTGGGACAGGACGGACCTTCGTCCACGGAGATATCATCCAGGGCTAGTTTACGAAGCCAACCTCCGCCGCGGATGGCACGGAAGCGGATCTGAAGTGCTGTGGAACCGGCAAAGGCGTTCAGACTGAGTACTTCCTCAACCCAGGGGTCGGTTTTAGCTATTTGCGGACCGGGGCCATGTGTTGCATAGATGGTTTGGAACCCGTTACCCGCATCAACCTCAACAAGGAATGAGTCAATATCAGCACCGTAGAAGTGCTTCCAGAAACGGAGCGTCGGGTTAGTGAGACCACTGATGTTGATCCAGGGTGTCCGGATCTCCACCTGGTCACCTGCCGAACCAGCAGGACCAGGGTTTGTATAGATGTACTGACCTGTTCCCACTGGAGGACCTGTGGTTGGCCACGAAACAATAGGCGTTCCCACCCACCGCCAGCTGTAAATACCCCAACTGCTCGCCGCCGGAATGGTTGTCCAACATTGATCAAAGGTATTGCTCAGGGAGAACGGGCCTTCAAAGTCTTCAGCCCACGGAGCTGTTACATGGGTGATACTCGTGGAAAAGGACTCGGTACAGCCATTGGCATCCGTTACAGACAGGCGGTAGATTCCGGCACTTAGATTGCTATGTGAAGTACCGGCCGAAAGCCCGTTATCCCATGCATAGGTATAACCGGGGGTTCCTCCCGATACGGTTACATCAATGGATCCGTCGCTGCCATCAAAACAAGATACGCTGGTGACCACATCAGTAACGAACAGGGCACCTGGCTGGGTAATGCTCACGGGAAGGGAATGGGTACAGTTATTGGCATCGGTAACCGTTACCTGGTAAACCCCGGCTGTCAGGCCACTCAGGCCTGAAGTGGTAGCCCCCGTGTTCCACAGGTAGCTGTATGGAGAGGTGCCCCCCGATACCGTTA
This sequence comes from Flavobacteriales bacterium, assembly GCA_965262845.1. Taxonomy (GTDB): domain Bacteria; phylum Bacteroidota; class Bacteroidia; order Flavobacteriales; family ECT2AJA-044; genus ECT2AJA-044. The sequence continues at coordinate 174,721 of CBDHFX010000001.1, read as the reverse complement.
GACTGATCAACCCGTCGTTGTCGCCAGAACAACTTAGCTGGGTTACCGAACCTGCCGATACGGTTGCGGTCAATTCATCCGGTTCGGTAATGGTGTATGAAAAGAACGCCTCACATTGGTTGCCATCCGTTATCGACAGGCGGTAGGTTCCGGCACTTAGATTGCTATGTGAAGTACCGGCCGAAAGCCCGTTATTCCACAGATAGCTGTATGGAGAGGTACCTCCCGATACGGTTATATCAATGGACCCGTCGTTCACCCCATGACAGGTAATATCTGTTTCCCCACCGCTAGTAACCAGGGCGCTGGGCTCGGTAATGCTTAGGTTAAGGGATCGGGTACAGCCATCGGTATCCGTTACGGTAAGGGTATACGTACCCGGCTCCAGTTGCGACAGGTTCTGTGTTCCCGGATCAGTAAAGCCTGTTTGTGGGTTTCTGCTCCAGGCGTAGGTATAGGGAGTGGTGCCACCCGATACGTTTACATCAATGGAACCATCGCTGGCTCCGTGGCAGGTAATGTTGGTTACTGCGGTATGGACGTTCAAACAGGGACCTACGGAAATATCATCCAGGGCTAGGTCACCAAGTTCACCACGGTTACCATATCCACCATCTTTAGCACGGATAGCACGGAACTGGATCTGAAGTGCTGTGGAACCGGCAAAGGCGTCAAGACTGAGCACTTCCTCAGCCCATGCGTCGGTATGATCTGTTTGCGGACCGGGACCAAATGTTTCGTAGATCGTTTGAAATCCGCTACCCGTATTAACCTCAACGAAAAATGAATCAATATCGTCACCGTAGAAGTGCTTCCAGAAACGGAGTGTCGGGTTGCTTATACCACTGATATCGATCCACGGTGTCCGGATTTCCGCCTGGTCACCTGTCCCACCATAAAGAGCTTTTATATGGATGTACCGACCTGCTCCGGTGGGGGTGTGGTCATCGGAAGGACCTGTACTTAAAAAACCATTTGATGTCGTATAGCTCGTTCCCACCCACCAGCAGTAATACAAGTGTGCACTCGTTGGAATAGTCGTCCAACATGAATCAAAGGTTGAGTTGACCTGGTGGGTTGCAGGGACAAAGGTCGGACCATCAAAGTTTTCAGTCCACGGAGCTGTTACAGTATCACATTGCGCCTCCACTGTATTTGGCGTGAACGCAAAAAACACCGATGCTGCCCACCATGAGGGCCCTAATAGTCGTCTTTTCATAGGATCAATAATTTACTGATTAATGACAAAGCGGCGCTAAAGTTAGTAAGAAGAATTATTCCCTGCAAAAAAATGAGGTGGATTAACATTTTTTTCTGCTTTATCCGTAACAGGAAACGAAGATCTGAAACAGGATTTCTTTTCAGGCAAGTATTATTCCTTTAATTTGCAAACTCCTATCATTGCATGAAACTGCTGTATGGTTAAGAATCTGGTCATCGTTGAGTCCCCGGCCAAAGCCAGGACGCTTGAGGGATTTTTGGGGAAAAACTACCTGGTCCGGTCAAGTATCGGCCACATAAGAGACCTCCCCAGGAAGGATATGGGTATTGATATCGAGAACGGTTTTCAGCCAAAATATGAGGTCAGTCCCGACAAAAGGAAAACGGTTAGTGAGCTGAGGAAATTAGCAGGGGATGCCGAAACGGTATGGCTCGCAACGGACGAAGACCGCGAGGGAGAGGCCATTGCCTGGCACCTGTATGAGACGCTTGACCTGAAACCGGACAGCACCAGGCGGATCGTCTTTCACGAGATCACCAAAAACGCGATCAAACGGGCAGTGGAGAATCCGCGCGATATCGATATCAACCTCGTGCATGCACAGCAGGCGCGTCGGGTGTTGGATCGCTTAGTTGGATTTGAGGTTTCGCCGGTTTTGTGGCGGAAGGTCAAAACCGGCCTTTCGGCCGGAAGGGTCCAGTCTGTTGCGGTCCGACTCATCGTTGAGCGGGAACGGGAGGTGATCCATTTCAAACCGGAGAGCGGTTTTCGGATCCAGGGTTTTTTCAGGAATACAGAGGGCGTTTCATTCCGGGCAGAGGCCTCGGATCGCCCATCAGCCCGTGAGGGCGCAGAAGCTGCCCTGAATGCCTGCATACCTGCAGCCTTTACCGTGGCAAGCGTTGAGAAACGCCCGGGGACCAGGGATCCGGCCGCTCCCTTTACAACCTCAACCTTACAGCAGGAGGCCGCACGTAAGCTCGGATTTCCGGTGGCGCAAACCATGTCCGTGGCCCAGCGTTTGTACGAAAGCGGACTCATTACCTATATGCGTACCGATAGTACGGATCTGAGCCGGGAGGCCATCAGCGCTGCAGCGGTGGAGATCCGTTCCGTATACGGCGATGAATACAGCAAATCAAGACAGTACAAGACGAAATCGCGCAGTGCGCAGGAAGCGCACGAGGCCATCCGCCCAACCTATATGGATCGCCATAGCGCGGGTGCCGATCGGAACCAGAAGCGTTTGTACGATTTGATCTGGAAGCGCACCATCGCCTCCCAAATGAGTGAGGCGAAACTGGAGCATACGACGGTCAAAATAAAAGGAAGCGGTGAGGCGCCGGCGTTCACAGCGAGAGGTGAGGTATTGGTGTTTAAAGGATTCCTGAAGGTTTATCGGGAAGGAACGGATAACGAGGCCGAAGAACAAACCGGCATGCTGCCGCAAATAAGCGAAGGGGAGCCCCTGGGTGTGGAGCGAATGACAGCGACCGAACACTTTACCAGGCATCCGCCCCGGTTTACGGAGGCGAGCCTGGTAAAAAAACTGGAAGAGCTCGGTATTGGTCGTCCCTCGACCTATGCACCGATTATCTCAACCATCCTGGCCCGGAACTATGTGGAAAAAGCAGATAAACCCGGCGTAAAGCGCAGCTATGAGGTGCTGACCATGGAGAATGGTTCTGTAAGCAGTGAGCGCGCTACAGAAATTGCGGGTGCGGAAAGGAATAAACTTTTCCCAACGGATATTGGAATGGTCGTGACTGATTTTCTGGTCCGGGAATTTGAGCATATCCTGGACCTGCACTTTACGGCAGGCGTGGAAGAGGAGTTCGATAAGATCGCCCGCGGTCAAAAAAAGTGGGACAATATGGTCCGCCAGTTCTATAAGCCCTTCCACAAGAGGGTGGAGGACGTGAAGGAACATGCGGAACGTGCGACCGGAGAACGAACATTGGGAGAAGATCCTGAAACGGGCAGGCAGGTGATCGCGCGGATCGGTCGGTTTGGACCGATGATCCAGATCGGGTCGGTGGACGATGAGGAAAAACCGCGATTTGCCAGCTTGCGGAAAGATCAGCAAATCGGCTCCATCACCTTCGAGGAGGCTATGGACCTCTTTAAACTGCCCCGTGAACTGGGCGAGCACGAAGGAGAGGTGATCAGGGCCAATATCGGAAAATTCGGACCTTATGTACAGCAGGGACGGTTATTTGCTTCGCTGCCGAAGGAGGAGGACCCGATGGGGGTGACACTTGAGCGGGCTGTTGAGCTCATTGAAGCCAAAAAGGAAGCTGACAGGAATAAGTTCATACAGGTGTTTGATGATGAAGAGCCTGTTGTGCAGGTACTCAATGGACGTTACGGACCTTATATAAAGATCGGCCGCCGGAATATCAGGATCCCAAAAGAGGTGGATCCGAAGGCTCTGACCCGTGAGGAATGCCTGAAACTGCAGGAAGAGACGCCCAGGACCGGAAAGCGGGGAGGAACCCGCGGAATCAAAAAAAGCTAAGTGCCTGCATGCGTGCATTCTTCCGACCTTTATCTGCTGATCTTGCCGGGGAATGGGCCAGTAAGTCTCCGGCATCCATCGGATCGAAGATCCGGAGCTACATCGGGGAAGGGGAGTTTCCGGAGTGGCAAAAGGCCCGGGTGGCCCTGATCGGAGCCATGGAGGATCGTCGGGCCCGCGGCAACGAGGGCTGTAGTGAGGGACCGGATCATATCAGGAAGGAACTTTACGGGCTTTTTTACGGCCGCTGGGAGTTCGACGCCGTGGATCTTGGGAATATCGAGCCCGGTAATCGGGTAGGGGATACCTACTTCGCCCTGAGTGCGGTCGTTCACGAATTGGTCAGGAACGACTGCATCCCGGTGATCATGGGTGGGAGCCAGGATCTGACCTTTGCCAACTACCGTGCCTATGAGCAGCTGGAGCGCTCTGTCAATATCAGCTCCATTGATTCCCATTTTGATTTTGGGGTGAATGATCAGGAACTCTCCAACGAAACATATCTGTCGCACATCATCCTCCAAAAGCCGAATATCCTCTTCAATTACAGTAATCTGGGATTTCAAACCTATTTTGTACATCAGGAAGAGATGGACCTGATGGAGCGTCTTCATTTCGAACAGTACAGGGTTGGTCATTTTCACAGGAACATCAGGGAGGCAGAGCCTGTTCTGCGCGATGCCGATATCGTGAGTTTCGACACGCGCAGCATTCGGCACAGCGATGCCCCGGCCAACCGCCACGGGAGCCCGAACGGGTGGTACGGCGAGGAAGCCTGCACCCTGGCCCGCTATGCCGGCATGAGCGATAAACTGACCAGTTTCGGGGTGTATGAATACAATCCGCAGTACGATCAGCACCATCAAACCGCTAAACTTATCGCGCAAATGATCTGGTACTTTTTGGAGGGGATCAGTGTTCGCAAAAACGATTTTCCCTTCGGTGATCGCTCCACCTATGCGAAATACATCGTTCCGAATTCCGCAACCGGTCAGGATCTGGCCTTTTACAGGAGTGACCGTTCGGGACGTTGGTGGATCGAAGTTCCGCTGCAGGGCAGCCCGTCGGTCTTCCATAGACGCCACGCCCTGATCCCCTGTAGCTATGAGGACTACCTGCAGGCCGCCGAAAACGAAATTCCCGACCGTTGGCTCAGGGCTTTTCACAAACTTTCATAACACCTTTTGTTGGTTACTGCCATAATTCTTTTACCTTTGGCCTGCTCAATCGCCTTTTTGTGTGATCGGGCTAAGGAAAGAGCAGAATATATATATTTGTACCTTTAGCCGCTGTATACCTGCCTCGCGGCAGGATGAACGGCTCAAAACAGACTATATGAAAAGAATGCTTACGCTTGGATTGTTAGCTTGTGCCACAACGGCCTGGACACAGCAGGATCCGCAGTGGACACACTACATGTTCAATCACGTGAACTACAACCCGGGAGCTGCCGGGCTGGGTGGGGCTATTTGTGTGACCGGAATATACCGTTCCCAATGGATGGGGTTTGAAGGGGCGCCAACGACCATGAACCTGAATGCCTCCATGCCCATTGATGCGCTGCACGGAGGTATTGCCCTCGGATTGATGCGCGACGAAGAAGGATATCTGAAACGCACGAATGTCAAACTCAGCTATAGCTACCACCTGGAGGTCGGTGACGGCAAACTGGGCATCGGGGCCTATTTTGGCTTTCTGGATGTGGGCATATCTGGCCAGGAATGGGTTGATCCGGGAGGAGGAGATGGTTCAATAGATCCCATTATTCCTCAGTCGGAAGGAAATTCAATCGCCATGGATGCTGGTATCGGTGCCCTTTACCGTGCTACGAACTGGTATGCTGGTATAAGTATGACCCATTTGCCAGGTCTGGAAAATCAAATAGCAGCGTTCACCAATTTGGCCCAGTCACAGCACCTGTATCTTACCGGGGGCTACAGCTGGGAACTGGCTCCTGAATGGACCCTGATGCCTTCAACCCTGATCAAGTACGATTTGGCTTCGATCAGCCTTGATGCCACGGTACTGGCCATGTATAATAATAAGTTGTGGGCGGGCGTTGGCTACAGACTTGAGGACGGGATCCCCATATTGCTTGGATACCAGTTGAATGACCAACTGAGATTTGGCGCTTCGTATGATGTTGGCACAAGTGCTCTGAGTGGAGATAATTCAAGCGGAAGCTTTGAAGCATTCGTAAACTATTGTTTTACGATCGAAATCCCGCCAAAGGAACCAACGCGATATCGAAACGTAAGATTTTTGTAGGTTTGTCGTTCTTAGTAAGCGAGGGGGGGAATCATCATCAATTTCAAACCAGCCGGTGGTTTTCTGTTTGTTGATCGAAAAAGCCCAGATATTCCATCCCTGGCCCTAAGCCGATAGATCAATGATAAGCGCAATGAGAACATATATTCTTGTCTTCCTTACAGGTGTACTGCTTGTCGGTTGTGTGAGTGACCACGGAGAGCTGGTGGGGGTGAAATATCGCAAGACCTGGTACCCGAATGATCCGTATGGAATGGTGTACATTCCGATGGGCAGCTTCAATATGGGAGCTAATGATGATGACATCCCCTATGGCCTGACCAACACAAACCGTACCGTATCGGTAGCGGCCTTCTATATGGATCAGACCGAGATCACCAACAACGAGTACCGTCAGTTTGTTTTCTGGATCCGCGATTCCATTGCCCGGCTGTTGCTGGGTGAAAACGGGGTGGAAGACTATGAGCTGATAGAAGAGGACGAATACGGGAACCTGCTCAACGAGCCCCGGTTGAACTGGGACGAGCCACTTAGGTGGGATTCAGAGGATGAAGCCTTCCGTTACGCGCTGGAAGAGCTGTACTTTATTCCGGAAGAGCGGTTTTATGGCCGGCGCCACATCAATCCACACAAACTGATCTATCGCTATTTCTATATCAACAAGCGTAAGGCGGCTGAGAAAAGGAACCGCTATGACTGGCGTACCGGTGAATACGGTGGTGGAATTGATTCACGTGCCGAGTTCATTGAGGAACGTGAGTTACCGGTTTACCCGGATACCCTGGCCTGGATCCACGATTATTCGTATAGCTTCAATGAGCCTATGCACGACAAATATTTCTGGCACCCTTCCTATGATGTGTATCCGGTGGTTGGAGTAACCTGGCATCAGGCGCGCGCATTCGCTAACTGGCGTTCGCGTTATCGCGATGCCTATCTTGAATCGAATGGAGAGCCCTATGAGCAGGAATTCCGTTTACCGACGGAAGCAGAGTGGGAATATGCCGCCCGTGGCGGACTCAATAATAATATGTTCCCATGGGGAGGTCCCTACATCCGCAACAGTCGCGGTTGCTTCCTGGGTAATTTCAAGCCACTGCGTGGCAACTACGTGGCTGATGGCGGGATCCAGACACTGAAGGCAGATGCTTACTGGCCAAATCAGTACGGACTGTTTTGTATGGCCGGAAATGTGGCCGAGTGGACGATCAGCGCATATGACCCACAGGCATATCATTTCCAGCACGACATGAACCCGGACTTCCAGTACGATGCTGCGGATAGCGATCCGCCCGTATTAAAGCGTAAGGTGATCCGCGGTGGTTCGTGGAAGGATATTGGCTATTACCTGGAGGTGGCTACCCGGGATTACGAGTATCAGGATACTGCTAAATGTTATATCGGATTCCGTTGTGTACAGTCCTTCATGGGACGCAACGTGGAGGATTTCCAATAAAAGAGCAGACTTTTAATTTATATTAACCTAACTTAAATCATCACTTAAGAAAATGGCACTTTTCAATGTAAACTCCAGAAGATGGAAGAATAATATGGCCAAGCTATACGGATGGGGTGCCTCCGTCGTTATCCTTGGTGCCCTGTTTAAAATTTTGCACTGGGAAGGTGCTGACTATATGTTAATTGCGGGATTGGGAACGGAATCAATCATCTTTTTCTTTTCCGCTTTTGAAAAACCATTCGAAGAAGTGGACTGGAGCCTGGTTTATCCGGAATTAGCCGGAATGGAAGGCGATGATGCCAAAAGCAACCTCACTCCTACCCAGGAGCTGGACAATATGCTTGAAGAGGCCAAAATTGACAGTGCCCTGATCGAAAGCCTGGGTCAGGGATTGACCAACTTTGGTGAAGCCACCGCTAAATTGAACGAAACAATTGAGGCAGCAACGGCTACGCAGCACTACAATGAAGAGGTCTCCAAAGCAGCAAATAACATGGAATCCCTGAATGCCCTTTATGAAAGTCAATTGCAATCTGCAGATCGTCAGTCAGAGGCTTCACAGGCACTTATCGGTAATCTTGTTGCAACCGCTGAAGACGGCAAGCAGCTGCAGGCCGAAGTTGTTGCCCTGACCCAGAACCTGAGCGCTTTAAATAATGTATATGGCAACATGCTGTCTGCCATGGGCAGTGGAAGCAAGTCGTAGATCTCCTTCTAAAATTGATAAAAGAGAAGAAAAATGGCAACTGGATATATGACACCAAGGCAGAAAATGATCAACATGATGTATCTCGTGTTGACAGCCCTTCTTGCCTTGAACGTCTCCAAGGAGATACTGGATGCCTTTGCACAGGTCAACCGCTCAATGAGGAACACAAATGAAAAGGTAGAGGAAAAAAACGACATCGTATACAGCCAGTTCGATGCCGCCATGAAAGACAATCAAACGAAGGCAAAGGTATGGCGCGATGCAGCGTATGAAGTAAAAATCGCAGCCGATGAGCTTGACACCTACATGGAAGATCTCAAGTCTGTCCTGATCGAAAAGTCAGGGGGCATGAACAAGGAAGGAAATAAACCCAGGAGGATGGATAACCGCGAGGTGCCGGCCAACTATTTGTTGGTCAAGGAAAAAAAAGCAACCGAACTCAAGGGAAAAATTGAACAGTACCGCAAACTGCTGATTGCCAAGGCTCAGGGAAATGAACGCCTGCAGGACAGGCTTACCCCTGTGTTTAATACAGACAGGCAGGATATTGGCGGCGATGTAAAGGTAAGTTGGGAAAAAGCGAACTTCGAGCATTATCCTCTGATGGCTATTTTGACTTTTTTGACCAAAATGCAGTCCGATGTACGTGCGGCGGAAAGTGACGTAATTTCCTACCTCCAGCGCAACATTGAGGCACGGGATGTGAAGGTAAACAGGCTTGATGCAACGGCGATCGTTCCGAGTTCCTACATCTTTACCGGTGATACTTTTCGCGCAGAGATCTTCATTGCGGCCTTTGATTCTACCCAGCAACCGATAGTGACCGTGTACGACTACAATGATGAGGGTAACCCCGTTAGTGAGGGAACCAAGGTTCCCGTTCGGGGAGGTCGCGGCTTCTACGAAGTTCCTGCAACTAAGGAGGGCACTTTTACCTGGGGCGGGATCATAGAGGTTATGACACCAGATGGCCTGGTACCGTATGAGATGACCCCGCGCACCTACCAGGTAGCGCGCTCGGCGGCGGTGATCTCTCCAACAAAGATGAACGTACTTTATCGGGGTGTTCCCAACCCGATTGATGTATCTGTTCCCGGAGTATCACCGGATAAATTGCAGGTTACCTGTGCCGGTTGCAGCATTTCCGGATCGGAAGGATCGTATGTAGCCAGGGCTGGTAGAGGAACTGAAGCGACGATCAAGGTATCTGCGGAGATCAATGGCAAAATGAAATCAATTGGGGATATGGAGTTCCGCGTGAAGCGGATCCCTCCTCCCACCGCCATGATCGCGGGTAAAACAGAAGGAAAAATCTCGAGATCCGCCTTGAGCGGAACCCAGGGGGTCGGAGCCTTCCTGCCGGATTTTCCATTCAATATTAATTACCGGGTGACCTCATTTACGGTGCGTGCACAAAAAGGGGAGTACACACAAACCATTCGTGTATCCGGAAACCAGTTTAACAGTGAAGTGCGCAGTCTGATCCAGGATATGAGGCCTGGGTCGGATATATCATTCACGAACATTCAGGCAAAGGGACCGGATGGCACAAAAAACTGTGGAGCCGTTGTTTTCACAGTACAGTAATTTTAATACAATGAAGCCAGTAAAAAAGATCCTGGTTGGGGTAATGCTTGGGACTACCGCATGGGCAAGCGCCCAAACCGTACTTGACTACGATCATCAGCCGACCATTGAAGATGATGCCGTTTATATTAAGCATCACTTCAGGGAAAACCGCGTGATCCCTTATCACCATCTGCGTGAAGCAGATGTCATGTGGATGAAGCGCTATTGGCAGAAGATTGATCTGAAACAAAAGCTAAACCACCCGCTTTATTATCCGGTAGTGCCCATCAAGGACCGTAAGTCTTTGGCAGAGATCCTGTTTCAGGCGGTCATAAACGAAGGTTCCATTATGGCTTATGCAGACGATGAATTCAAGCGTATGCTCACACCTCAGGAAGTCTCGGAGAAGGTCTTCTCAGTGGACTCGGTACAGGATTTCGATATTAACACCGGAGAACCATTTTGGCGTTTGGATACCATCAAGGTGGAAAGCCGTGACGTATTGGAGTACCTGATCAAGGAAGATTGGTTCTTCGACAAGGAGCGCTCCACTATGGAAGTGCGTATTTTGGCTATTTGCCCGGTAGCCTACAGGGAAAACCAGGAGACCGGTCAAATAGAAAAGGAACAGCTGTTTTGGTTGTGGTTTCCCGAAACACGCCCTGTTTTGGCTACCCACGAAACATTCAAGCGCTCAAATGATGCAGAGCGACAGACCTTTGACGAAATTTTTCACAGACGCATGTTCCACGGATACATCACTAAAGAGACCAACGTTTACGACCGCCTGATCTATGATTATAAACGCTACTCCCAAATGGAACAGCTGCTTGAGGCACAAAAGATCAAGGAAGGTATTCGCAATTTCGAACATGACCTTTGGGAATACTAAAACGTTCAAGGTACCCCTTTATCAAAGGATCTTCACTATCTCCAACTTGTTTCTGCTCAATGATCCTGCAAATCGCTTGCCTCTGGACCCATATTGAAGAGATACGCAGGAGGTGGGGAGCTAGCTGCGATGGAAAAGATAGGGCCCTATTACCCGCCATATCGAAAAAAACAAGGAGCTGAAAATAGGATTTGGTAAAAAAGCACCCAAAAGGAAGGGATGTGCAAGCTAAAGAAAGGGACAAAAAAGCAAAAAGCGATTTTAAAGCTATTTAAGAGGCCAAAAACCACTTAAGCACTCATTAGATGAAAAAATTAAGAACGGCCCTTAAAAGAGAAATATAGAGCTGATAAAAACACCGCGTTAAATGATGGAGTCGCTTCTAAAAAATAAGCTAAGTCATTGATAATCAATATAAAATGTTAAAAAACAAAATGAATTTATGTCTGCCGCAGTGGAATGGAATTTTAAAAAACAGGATCGTGCGAATGAGTAGGCACGGGTTCTGGGAGAACGTTACGCCCAGGGTTATTAACATCAGTCTTTTAATAAGTTGAGGGGTTGCCGCGTTCCCTACCGGTATGATATGGTATATTTGGCTTAGCTAAAGGAATGTATTTCCTGAGGCTGATGAGTTGCCGAAGGAACATCAGAGGATTTTGGTTGCTTGCCAGGCAATGGCTAAAAGAAAGTTAAGTCCTTTGGATTCCTTTGTATATCAGGAGTTTGTATTTTTATTTTAATTTTTTTTAGTTTTTTGTAGTTTATTAAATAAGAGTATCTTTGTCCCAAATTCCCGAAGAGGCTAAATCCTTTGCAGGGAGGTTGGATATAAACAGGAAACACCATTTAATTATCTAATGAGTCATGAGTACCTTCTACAATTTGACATCGCCGAAAGACGGCAATAAGAGTTCTCAATTTTTTAGCAGGAAAAAGGATCTGCTGTCCCTGTTAGCTGCAGTAGTTTTTCTGTTGATGGGCAATACGACCTATGCGCAACAGCTGAGTCTGACGGTATCAAATGTTCAGCATGTGCAGTGTCATGGTGATGCAGATGGCGAAATCGCAGTGACTGCATCGGGTGGTTTGTCACCCTACACCTATGAGTGGAACGATGGTGTAATATTCGCGACCCGTACTGGGCTATCAGCAGGAGAGTACAAAGTTACTGTAACGGATGCAAATAACGATGAGGCTTCGGTTGATGTAACGATAACGCAGCCGGACGCTATTTCTCTTTCGGTAACCTCAACCAATGCGGCCTGTTTCGGCGGGAATGGAGACATCTTGGTTACCATCTCCGGGGGAACGCCACCCTACAACCTGAGCGGGACCGCCGTAACTGGTACTGCGATACTTTTGGACAATCCTCCGTATGAGGCTACGATCTCAGCGTCGGCAGGGCCCTACAGCGTGGTGATAACCGATGACAACTTATGTACTGAGTCAGAGTCTGTAATGATAACGCAGCCGAACAGCCCCATTTCTATTTCGATAAGACCGGAGGATGCAACCTGTGCTTCCGGGAATGGAAGCATCGTCGTTACGGTCTCCGGAGGAATTCCACCCTACGAATGGAAAATAGCTGGTGCAACTACTGCTCCGATGAGTCTGGACGGTGTCGGCCCCCCCCCGTACGTGGGTACGGTCACAGCGCTGGCAGGAAGTCACCAGGTAGAAGTAATTGATAATGACGGTAACGGATGTAGTGCTTTGTCAGCGTTTGCAGCGATAACGGAGCCGCCCGCCATTTCACTTTTGGTAGATACGATTGGTGCAACCTGTTTCGGCGGGAATGGAGTCATCTCAGTTACGATCTCCGGGGGAACGCCTGGAGCGTCTGGCTACCAATGGGGCGTGCCTGACACTTTGATATCTTTGAGCACTTCTCCGTATCAGGGAACGCTCTCAGTTTCACCAGGAACCTACCAGGTAACGGTAACCGATGGTAACCAGTGCCTTGGGTCAGAAGACAATGTAATGATAACGGAGCCGGACGACATATCTCTTTCGGCAACAAGTGAGATCAACTGTGTTCCTGAAGGTGGAGCCGGAGTCATCTCGTTTGACGTTTCCGGAGGAACGCCACCCTACCAATGGAGCGTGGGCAGTATTACGATGTCTACGACGTCTTTGAGCGCTCCTCCTCCATATGAAATTACGGTCTCAGCGTTGCCGTCGGCAGTGCCCTACCAGGTAACAGTGACTGATGACAACGGATGTGTGGTGAAGTCAAATCTTGTGACGATAGCGGAGCCGCTTTCTCTTTCGGTAAGTGCGGATAACTGCGTTTCTGGGGGTAGTGGGGTTATTTCGGTTACCGTCTCCGGAGGAAGGCCACCTTACCAATGGCAGGTGGTCAATGTAAGTACTGCTACGACGACTTTGAACGCTCCTCCGTATAAGGGTACGGCCTCAGCGCCGCCGGGAACCTATCAGGTAGAGGTGAGAGATGCTAATAATTGTCTTAGTTTAGAGTCTGTAACTGTAACGGAGCCCTTGTCTGTTTCATTAGGGTTTGAGGAGATAACTTGCCGTTCCGCTAATGATAACAGCGTATCCTTGTATGTCACCGTTTCCGGAGGAACACCTCCCTACCAATTGACGCAGGGTGGCCTCTTGTGGCAGGACCCGGACCTTGATAATGATCCGTATGAGACCACTAGTAGTAATACGTTTTTATTGGGCTTTACCTACCAGGCGACTGTAACCGATGCCCAAGGATGTGTTGTGAAGTCACTTGTAACTCCGACGGCACCGGATCAAATTACTATTGTAGCAACCCCGATTGATCCGACAGATTGTGCTTCTGATGGAATTATTGAGGTTACGGTCTCCGGAGGAGTACCACCCTACCAATGGGGCGTTTCTGGCACTACGATGTCATTGAGCACTTCTCCATACGAGGGCACGGTCTCAGTGTCGCCAGGAACCTACCAGATGACAATAACCGATTCCCTCGGATGCGCTAAGTCAGAGCCTGTAGCGATAACGGCACCAAACGGGGTTTCCTTTACAACAACGGTGACTGATGCAACCTGTCCCTCCTCCGCGGATGGAGTTATTGAGGTTATGGTCTCCGGAGGAACGCCTAACTACCAGTGGCGGGTGGTTGGCCTAAGTCCTGGCTGGGAAATTTTGGACACTTCTCCGTACGTGGGTAGTATCTCAGCGCCGCCAGGAACCTACCAGATAGAAATACAGGATGACCAGGGAGCATGTACTAATTCAGGGATGGTGACAGTCCTTCCTGATCCGATTACTGCGGTAGAGACTATTAACCATGTTAGCTGTGCAGGAGGCAGCGACGGATCGGTGTCGATTGTCGTCTCCGGAGGAACGGGTCGGTATAACTATTCCTGGAGCGATGGAGGAGCCACAATTATCTCTACTGGAAGTGACATTGGTCGGGTGACTGCTGGCGGATACACCGTAACGGTAACCGATGACAATAATTGCATGGAGATCTTTTCATACACCTTGAATGAACCGGCTGCCTTAACGGTTGATGGAACGGTAAATAATGTTAGCTGTCATGGAGCCGGCGACGGATCCGTTTATTTAACGGTGTCGGGCGGTACCGCTCCTTATACCTATGACTGGCCTGATACCCCTGATGATGTACCAAGCGCGTCGGGATTGGGGCCGACAAGTTCTACTAAGACTGTTTATATAGAGGACGCCAATGGTTGTGACGTGACGTTTACATATAACATTACTCAGCCGGCTGCTCAGTTGACTGTATCGACAAGTAGTACCAGCAACGTAAGTTGTTTCGGCGGCAATGACGGGTCGCTGACTTTGGCTGTATCGGGCGGAACGCCTCCGTATAGTTACTCGTGGAACACGGGCGCCACTACCCAGGCCCTGGCCAACCTGATGGCTGCAACATATCAGGCAACGGTTACTGATGCAAATGACTGTACTCAACCGTTTGCCCTGGCCATCACCCAACCCAGTTCCTTGGTCGCTACCCCTCAGATAATCAACGCCACTGCCTGCGCAGCCAGCGATGGTTCCATTAGCCTGACCATTAGCGGCGGCGCACCCGATTACACCTATGTTTGGGATGATGGACAAAGCGGCATGTTAAGCTCCCCATACGTTATTTCGCGTAGTAACCTGAACCAGGGGACCTATCAAGTGACGATAGGCGACAACGGAGGGTGCCAGCAGGCTTTCCCGTACACTATTACTGAGCCGGAGGATATAACTATCTCATTAGATGTTACGCACGCAGATTGCTTTGGTGCGGGCACCGGATCAATTGATGTGGCAGTGAGCGGAGGCATCCCTCCATACACCTATTCCTGGAACGCGGGACAAATTTCATCTCCAACCAACCTGACGGCCGGGCAGTATCAGCTAGTAGTAACCGACTTTGAGGGATGTACTGAGTCATCTACCGTGACTATTAACCAGCCCGATGATCTGGCTGCTACTGCAGAGGCAAACAGTATCACTTGCTACGCAGCTGGCAATGATGGTTCCATCGGCATAACTGTGTCAGGAGGCACACCCGGTTATACCTATGCCTGGGACAACGGACTTTCGGCCGGTACTTCACACAGCAATCTGAGTGTCGGAACCTATCAGGTGTCTGTAACTGATGGCAACGGATGCGAGAAGGACTTTTCCTACACCATCACCAGGCCGCCCGCCCTAGCTGTGAATGAGGGTTCTGTAACGGGTGTAAGTTGTTTTGGCGATAGCGACGGGGCGTTTACTTTAAACGTATCGGGCGGAACACCTCCGTATACCTACGAGTGGAGGAGTACGAGTACGGGGAGTACCACAGACGCTTTAGCCACCACCATCATAACGCCCGGGGGGTCCCATGACGTGACCCTGACCAACGGAATGGCCGGTGGGTACGATGTAGTGGTAACTGATGACAACAATTGCACAGCTGAGGTATTAGGAGTATCGATAAGTGAGCCAGACGAACTGAATTTGCTTGTTAATGAAGAGCATAACTGCTCCAATGGAAATTATGAACCATTTTTCGAGATAGAATGGAGTGGAGGAACTCCTGATCCAGGCAATGCATTATCTGAGGGCTACACGCTTTCCATTACTCACCCCAATGGAACCGTTAAGGATACGGCTGTTCTTAGCCCGTTTACATACTCCACCACTATGCCCGGAGGTTTGCCGACTGGCACATATGGTTTTACCATTACTGATAATAATGGATGTAGTACGAGCACTTCATTGGATATTATGCCATTAAGTTCTATTAGTGTTACCCGTGATTCTGTGATGAACTCCTGTAATCCGGGAGCTGACGGTGCCGTATGGCTGACCGTGTCGGGAGGCTACGGTGAATATACGTACACCTGGAGTAATGGTGAAACGACCAGGGACGTTAGTGGGTTGGCAGCTGGGATCTATAATGTTCAGATAGCAGATGGCTGCAACACGATAACGGAATATTACACCATTAGCCAGCCTTCTGCGGCTCTGGAGGTGGCTAATCCTGCCCCTGTTGATGTGACCTGTCACGGAGGAATGGACGGGGGTGTAGGCAGCGGTGGAACAAGCGGCGGAACTCCTCCGTATACCTACCTGTGGAGCACAGGGGCCATCACTCCCTCTCTACAAAATGTACCGGCTGGTACTTATTCCCTTACGGTAACTGATTCCAGGGATTGTGAAAGGGTTTATGCGAACATTATTATCAATGAACCGGATGCAATTACGGTGGTGAATGATGCGGCTAACAAGTTGGATCTGGACTGCAACGGTGATAACCAGGCCTTTGTTTCCGTAACGGCAAGCGGCGGAACGGGAATACTTAGCTATATGTGGGACAACGGTGTTGCCGGGCAATCGATCAGCGCTGTGCCAGGTGGTGTCTACACACTAAATGTAACCGATGAGAATGGTTGCTCAGAGAGTTTTTCCTATACCATTACCGAGCCGGACATCCTGACATCAACGGCTTCCACAACCGACGTAAACTGTTCCGGTGGTAATGACGGGGCCCTGGTCCTGGCTGTATCGGGCGGAACGCCTCCATACACCTACCTGTGGAATACGGGGGATATCACCTCAGCCCTGACCAACCTGACGGCCGGGCAATACCACGTAGTGGTGTCTGATGCCAGGGGATGTCAGTATACCGACAGCTATAATGTTTCGGAGCCCTCTGCGCTTGTCGTTACAGATACCACCATCATTAATACTGTCTGTAGCAATATCCCTGAGGCGGAAAACTTTGTAGCTAATGGCTCGATCTCTGTAATAGTATCAGGCGGAGAGTCTCCATACACTTACCTGTGGCCTTCGGGGGCTACGACGTCAGCGGACTCGAACCTGTATCCCGGTCCGATAACCCTGACAATAACAGACGACCATGGATGTATCCTAAAGGAGACCTACATGGTAGGTGAGCCCGATGTTCAGGTGGATGTGGATATTGTTAACAACACCGCGTGTACAAATGGTACGGCAGGAGAGATCCACATTACCTTGAGCGGAGGTGCGGCACCATATGCCTATTCGTGGACCGGCCCGAACGGAGGATCGATATCGAATGTTACTACAGATCTTACCTCATTGGCTACGGGCACCTATGTCCTGACTGTGGAAGATGACGTAGGATGTGCCTATGAGTTCTCATTCTTCGTGGGCGAAGGGTCAAATCCGGTTACTACGGTAGTTGGGTCAACCGATCTAAGCTGTTTCGAAGCCGATGATGGCTCCATTGACATTGAGCTGTCTTCCGGCACAGGAACGTATAATGTAACGGTAAGAGACGGCAGTGCGAATACGGTTTACAACTCGCTTGTTACGACGACACCAGCTACAATTAATGTGTCCGGTCTGGAGGCGGATACCTACACGGTCAGTGCTCTTGATGCGAACGGATGCCAGGCAGCAGGAGCTGTAGTGGTAGTTGACCAGCCAGAACAGTTAGCGATTTCCATGACTACCACGATAGCAACTTGCTATGGATTTGCCGACGGAACCATTACGGCATCTGCTGAAGGGGGAACACCTCCATACGACTTCTTCTGGAACGACGCCGCCGCAACCACTCACAGCGGGGTGGCCGAGCAGGTTACTCGTCAGTTAACCGGGTTGACAGCTGGTACATACAGCATTACGGTTATTGATGGTAATGGATGCAAGAAAATTCAACAGGCGGTTGTCGGAGAAGAGCCTTCAGTGGACATTGTTTTCACAAGCGATGCTAACGATATTGTTTGTTACTATGATGAAACCGGATCGGTGGTGGCGACGATCACCGGAGGGTCAGGCACATCATTCAGCTATGAGTGGTACTCAGGTCAGCATCCGGACACTGTTCCGCTCGGACAGTCAGGAATGGCAACCAATGGAATAGCTCAGGCTGTGAATCTGGGTATAGGTGACTATACGATTAAGGTAACAGACGAGACCAGCGGATGTATTTCCTATGAAGTCTTCCATGAAACGGTCGGAATTAATGCATTGAACATTGCCATTGCATATGAGTTGAGGGAGCCCTGTAATACTGGGGTTGATACTACGGCTTCATTTACGGTATCGGGCGGTACGCCAGGGTATACGTACACGGTAACCGGGCCGTCGTTTTCGAGTACGGGATCTGTTCTCCAGGATAGTACAGTTTATTTGACCGATCTGGTCGCTGGTAGCTATACCGTGTCTGTAACGGATGCCCAAGGGTGTTCGGCTCAGGAGGAATTTGATATTGGTGGCTTATTCGCGGAAGTGGAAACGGACAGTGTATATTATTGTCCGGGTGGATTTAACGGCGTTGCGACGGTTACTACTGTGTCGGGCGGTACTCCTCCGTATACTTATGTTTGGAGCAATAATGGCGGAACGATATTGGGTACTGGTCATTCGCTTAATTCGCAGCCTGCCGGAACCTATACGGTAACTATAAGCGATGCCTTGGGGTACTGTAAGATTATGTCAATGGATATATATGAGCCGGATTCTGTGCTTGGGGTTAATGATGCAGTAGTTACCGATGAGCAGTGTGCAAATCATTTAATGGGCAGGATTGACGTGACCCCGGGTGGTACGGCTCCGCACCTGTATTCCTGGAGCTCCGGAACGTCGTATGACCCGAACAGCGTTATCTCTACGGATCAGGATCTGGAGGGAGTAGGTCCGGGAGATTATACGGTACGTATTACGGACACGTACGGCTGTGTAGGGGAACAGACCTACACCATCGGTTTGGTGGCGACGATTACATTGAACACTTCCAAGGTTGATGTATTGTGCAAGGGAGATGCTACGGGAGCTATTGACATCACGGTAGCTGGCAACGGAATGCCCCCCTACAGCTACACCTGGACCAATGGGGCTACTACGGAAGATCTGGGCGGGCTGACTGCCGGATCCTACGGTCTAACGGTAACTGATGCTGACGGCTGCACCGTTTCGGGAAGCTGGGAGGTGACGGAACCATTCTCCAATTTGGTTGCCAGTGTACTTGGCTTTACCGATGCGAACTGCTTCGGTGGTAACGATGGAACAGCTGACATTTACGCGGTGGGAGGCGTGCTTCCGTATACCTACAGCTGGAGTAACGGTTCCACTGTAGAAGACCCTCTGGATCTTTCTGCAGGCGTTCACCAGGTAATGGTCACCGATGCCAACGGTTGTTCTTTGGGATTGGTCGTAACCATTACTGAACCTGACGCCCCTTTGACAAGCAGTTTGAGTGTAGACCATATTTGTTACGAAGAGGATAATACCGGAGCTATTGACCTCAGCGTATCGGGTGGAACGCCTTCATATAGCTATTCCTGGACAAGCGATAATACTGCCTTCAGTGGTGCTTCCACACAAGACCTAAGTGATATTCCTGAAGGAACATACCAGGTAGTGATTACTGATGCCAACGGATGTGACAATACCATTTCAGGCATTGTGGTTGATAAAAACACGGAGCTGATTGCTACTCGACAAGTAGTGCATGTGGATTGTTTTGGGGAGAGTACGGGTTCAATAAGTGTAGCCATGTCAGGAGGCACTCCTCCGTACAGTTTTGCATGGAGCCACGGGGCGGCCACCCAAATTGTACAGAACCTGCCTGTAGGTACCTATTGGCTAACGGTTACCGATGCGATAGGGTGTACCAGGACCTTCGAAATGATAATAACGGGTCCATCTGCTGCCTTGACAGCGATCATAACATCGCTCCAGGATGTACACACCTGTTTCGGTGATAACACCGGACTTATTGACATCGGCGTGTCAGGAGGCACCTCTCCGTACAGCTTTGCCTGGAGTCATGGGGAAACAACCCAAAATGTGCAGGATCTTTTTGCAGGCGGTTACCAGGTAACGGTCACCGATGCGAATGGATGTCAGACCTTCATTAAAGGTGCAGTTATAGGGCAGCCTTCTCAGTTGCTGGCTAACCTTGTGAAATTGACTGATGTAGACTGTAATGGTGCTTCCACCGGATCAATTGATATAGATCCAAACGGAGGTACTGCACCGTATACGTTTGCCTGGAGCAACGGAGCCAATACCGAGGATCTGTCGAACCTGTCGGTGGGAGGCTACCAGGTAACAGTTACTGATGCCAACGGCTGTGTGGCTACTGCCTCTTTCATGCTAAGCGGGCCGGACGTATTGTCTGTAGCTATTGATGCGGTCGGCAATGTGGACTGCAACGGTGGTTCGGACGGTTCGGTCATGACTACGATTACGGGTGGAGCAACACCGTATACGATTGCCTGGAGCGATGGAATAGTGGGAACGGAAGACCGAACCAATCTGCCCGCCGGTATATATGTTGTCAATGTAACAGATGATTGCGGTGCTATGGCTAGTGTTTCCGCAACCATTACCGAACCGGATGCTATAACCGTCCTGACGACCGTTACAGACGTTGATTGCTTTGGCGCGAGCACTGGAATGATTGATATAACGGTGACCGGAGGTGCCCCTCCGTACGACTTCCTGTGGAACAATTTATCCATTAGCGAGGACCAGATGAATCTGTCTGTTGGTACGTACTCAGTGATTGTTACGGATGCGAACGGATGTACACATACGGCGAGCATGATGGTGAACGAGCCTGCAGCTCCCATATCTGCAACGGCCAGTGTAACAGATGTGGCGTGCTTTGGTAATTCGACCGGTGCCATTGACATAGCGGTGGCTGGTGGTACGTCTCCGTATACATTTGCCTGGAGCAACGGAGATAACACGGAAGACCTGAGCAATGTCCAGGCCGGTTCATACACGGTTGCGGTCACTGATGCTGCAGGATGTACCTTTAATGCTACGTTTGCGGTGGCAGAGCCTGTGTCTTCTTTGACTGCAAGTACGAACACGACCGATGTAGATTGCTTTGGGGCGAGCAGCGGGGCAATTGATCTGGGGGTCACTGGTGGCACAGCTCCTTATAGCTATTCGTGGAACACCGGAGACAATACCCAGGACCTGAGTAACATCCCGGCTGGTTCATACACGTGTATGATAACCGATGATAACGGATGCACCCTCAGTATTACGGAAATGGTCAACGAGCCAGCTTCGGGTATTGCCGCAACTACGACCATCACCAATGTGTCGTGTAATGGTGGTAATGATGGAGCGGTTGACGTCACGGTGACCGGAGGTACCCCTCCATACGGCTATCTGTGGAACAATGGATTTATTGGCCAGGACCTGGTCAGTATAGGTGCGGGTCCTTATTCATGTGCCATTACTGATGCGAACGGATGTACGTTTGCATTGAGCGTGACCATTGGCGAGCCAACGCCCCTGCTTAGCTCAATGATAGTAACTGATGTAGACTGTTTTGGCGATTTAACCGGTACGGTTGATCTGACCGTTACCGGAGGTACGGCACCCTATACCTATAGCTGGAGCAATGGAGACATTACCCAGGATCTGTTGAACGTATCTGCGGGAACCTACAATGTAGCAGTCACTGATGACAACGGATGTACCATAAATGTCAGCGCTACGATTGCACAGAACGCGGCCATTTCAACAAGCATTATACAGCAGGACGCAAGTTGCTTTGGTGCAACGAACGGATCGGCCAGTTTGAATGTGAACGGAGGTATTCCTCCATACAGCTTCCTATGGAGTACTGGAGCAACCACTCAGAACATCAGCGGCCTGGCTGCAGGAGTTTATGATGTGGTCGTTACCGATGCCTTAGGGTGCAACGTCCAAAATCAGGTGAACATTGCCGAGCCGGCTGAACTGATCGCCAACCCTACCGCTGGTCCTGCTCCTAACGAGCTAACGGCTAACGTAACAGGTGGAACCCCGCCTTACAGTTACGTATGGAGCAGTAACCCTCCCCAGTATACCGAAATAGCAACGTCATTGGCTTACGGCACCTACACTGTTGTGGTCACCGATGCAAATGGATGTTCTGCTACCGGGACAGGGCAAACCACTAACGTTGGCATTGAAGAGCGAAGCTTTGCTCAGCACATTACCCTGTATCCGAACCCGACGGCGGATGAGGTCTTTATTGGCTACGACTTCACCAGCGAGGTGGATCTGGAAGTGACGATGATGAATCACCTGGGTCAGCTTGTGCGTACGACCAGCGAGCCAAATGCGGTGAATGGTCAGTTGCGTCTGGATATAAGTGATCTGGCCAGTGGGGTGTACAACGTTGTGATCAGTAATGGACGCCACACAGATAGCCGCCGGTTGGTGGTGATCCGGAAGTAGGCGGAAGTCCTGCTGCTAAATAGTAAAGGAAAACCCTCCATTGCGGAGGGTTTTTTTGTTGAGAATGGTTTTAACCAGTGAAGGTTTCGGAGTAAAGGATCAGGTAGTGTTCGGCTACTGATGTCCAGCTCATTGATTTTGCCCGTTCTCTTGATCTTGACCCCATTATTTTGAGTTCGGAACGGTTTTCCAGCAGATGCCGGACATAGCGCGTGATCTCTTCGGCAGATCCCTTGGGGATTATCCAGCCATTCCCGTGAATTAATTCCTTACTGCCACCAACGTCGGTTAGGATTAGTGGCAAACCGGCAGCCATGGCTTCGAGCGCAGCATTGCTCATCCCCTCATTTAATGAAGGAAGGACAAACAGATCGGCATCAGCAAGTAAAGAGGGAATGCTTTCGCGTAACACGGCGCCGTGAAGGACCAGTTCCACTCCCAAATGCTCTGCCTGAGCAGTTAGTCTGGCTTTTTCAGGCCCATCTCCAATGATCGATACACGGACACCCTGCAGGTCTTTGACGGCCTCCAAAAGTAAATTATAGCCTTTCCTCGGGATAAGCCGCCCCGTACTTATGATCCGTAATGGCCCCTGGTCTGCCATACGGGCAGCTTCCCTGAATTCCGAAAGGTCAATTCCATTTGGTATAACGGTTATCTGCTGCTCTTTTGCCGATTTCTGAGCGAGCGATCTTAAACCGTCGGAGTTGGCCACTACATGTTTTGCCCTTTTCCATATTTTCCTGCTCAATCGCTTAAAAAGGAACGTATCCTGCCAATAGAAGCGGTCATTGTAAAAAGGGACATCACTCCCCCGTAGCGAAACGATGTACGGAAGATCCAGATGCATAGCTATAAATCCGCAGGGGATGCCCAAAAAGGCATGTATGAGATCAAAAGGATCCTGACTGTGGAGATAGCGGGCGCGCCTCCAGGCTTTGTACGAATACACAAGAAGCTCCCTTTGGCTTTGATAGTGGACCTGTCCGTTTTTACCGATGTCCAGGTAATGTATGACAACGTTTTCGGCAAATGACCCGATACGCTCTTCATTTTCCGAAGACGTGATCAGAGTTGCATGTACGTCATCCGGCCGCAGGCCGAATTCCTTTAACAGGTAATAGGTTGCATTCGCAGCCCCCCCCCCTATCGGGGGGAATTCGTAATTGAGGATCAGGACCCTCGGCCTATTGGTTATCGATGACGCGCGCAATGCTGTAACTATGGTCTTTTGTGCTTTCAAAATAGCTCCTGATCAGCACATCGGCGAGCAATCCGGAAATAAACAACTGCAAACCACCGAGGAACAGGAACATGGTCACTAAAGGCCAGGCGCTGTCAGACATACTTTGGCTGTTCAGGAATTGATATAGGGTATAGATGCCGGCCAGCAATCCGAGTATGATGGCCACGATCCCGATGCCGCCGAGCAAATGCAGGGGGCGCACCGAATATTTGTTCCAGAACCACACGGAGATCATATCGATCAGCCCTTTCAGGGTTCGGCGCCAATTGTATTTCGTGACTCCTGCCGTACGGGCCCGGTGATGGACCACCATTTCACCGATCTTAAAACCCTTGATCTTGAGAATGGCCGGAATAAACCGGTGCATCTCGCCATAGAGGGAAATCCCTTTGAAACAGGCGCGGCGGTAGACTTTGAGCGAGCAACCGCTGTCGTGGATCTGGTCGTTGATCAGCCATTTGCGCAGGATGTTGGCCCCCCGGGACACCACATGCTTGGTGAAACGGTCTTTCCGGTTCCTGCGCCAACCGCTGACCACATCAAGCTGCTCCCGTTCAATGAATTCAAGCATCGCCGGAATGTCGGCCGGATCGTTCTGCCGGTCGCCGTCCATGGTAACCACGTAATCATATTGCGCTGCCTTGATCCCGGCATCTATTGCGGCGGTCTGACCAAAATTTCTGCGGAACTCGATCAGCTTAACCGGCCTCAGGCTCCTGATCAACTCAGCTGTCCGGTCCGAAGACCCATCATCCACAAAAATGATCTCGAAGGTGTATTGTTCCGCCGTACAGGTCTTCACGATCTCGCGGTGCAGTTCCACAATATTCCCCTCCTCGTTCATCACTGGTATAACGACCGAAAGTTCCATAGGAATGAATTTGCACAAAGGTAAAAAATCCATCCGCCCCCTTCTTTTGGGGCGTGACCGAAAAAAACCTATTTTCGTGGCTTATCCTTTTGCGCATGGCGAAACAAAAGCCTCAGCTGACTTCTCGCAGGCGATTCACCCGGCCCGAAATCGTGTTAATGCTCCTCGCTGCTGTACTCTACGCCAACACGTTGTCGCACGATTACGCCCTGGACGACAAGATCGTGATCACCAACAACCAGTTTACGCAAAAGGGCCTTGCCGGCATCGCAGATCACCTCACCACCGAATCCTTCGTGGGCTTTTTCGGCAAAAGGAAGGAACTTGTTGCCGGTGCCCGTTACCGTCCCTTCTCCCTGATCACCTTCAGCATTGAGCATGCCTTCTTCGGTGACAACCCGGCCGTGGGTCATTTCTTCAACCTGCTCTTCTACGCGCTCACTGCCCTTATCCTGTACCGCTTTCTCCGCACCCTCCTCCGCGAAGATGACGCCCTCGTTAGCCTCGCCTTTTTGACCACCGTGCTGTTCATTGTGCACCCGCTCCACACCGAAGTGATCGCCAACATCAAGGGCCGCGATGACCTGCTTGCCTTTCTTTTTGCTGCTTCAGCCGGCTGGTATGCCTTGCGTTCCCTGCCTGCGGCAGGATATGCCGTCGGGCTCCTTTTTTTCCTCGCCCTGCTCTCCAAGGAAAGTGCCATCGCCTTCGTGGCCATATACCCGCTCGCATTTTGGATCGGCGGCGTGGATAAGATCGTTTGGCGTCGTATGATCCCCATTGGTATCGCCACCATTGCCTTTCTCGGGCTTCGATTTGCGGTGGTTGGATTTCCCAGATCAGAGGTAGCCGACCAACTGATGAACAACCCCTTTTTGGAGATGGACACTTCCGGAAAATACGCCACGATTGCCTATACGCTCGGTCAGTATATCAAACTCAGTTTTGTTCCCTATCCACTTACGCACGATTATTACCCGTATCACATCCCGATCCAGTCGTGGAGCTCGTTCGGAACCCTCCTGTCCTGCGGGGCCATTGCTATCGGAGCCGTGGGCGGTGTGGTCGGGATCCTGCGGAGGACCTGGTGGGGATTCGGGATCGCAGTATTCTTTATCGGTCTGGCACTCACGTCCAACGTGCTGTTCCCGGTCGGCGTATTCATGAGTGAGCGCTTTGCCTACGTCTCAACACTGGGCTGGGCCATTGCCATCGGGTGGATGTTCAGGACCTATCTCTTCAGGGAAGCCAAA
This sequence comes from Flavobacteriales bacterium, assembly GCA_965262845.1. Lineage (GTDB taxonomy): Bacteria > Bacteroidota > Bacteroidia > Flavobacteriales > ECT2AJA-044 > ECT2AJA-044. The sequence goes on along the minus strand of CBDHFX010000001.1, from coordinate 149,032 downwards.
AAATGGAGCCATGCCAGTTCTGCCGCAAAGGGGCTATTCCTCACGGTTGCGATCCTCTTCAGCGTACTCACGATTGCCCGCAACCGGGCCTGGAAGGATGATGCCGCCCTGGTTTTGGCGGATATCAAGGTGAGTACGGGAAGTGCCAAGATCCACTTCACCTACGGCAAAATGAAATACTTTGAAGCATTGGAGCATGCCGATCCGCAAAAACGACGCCAGTTGCTCAGACAGGCAAATGACCATCTCCAAAAGTCAGAGAACATTGACCCAACCCTACCGGATACCTACAATCTACTCGCCATTACCGGCTACTACCTCACCAGAGATCCTAAGGTGTTCGTGGATAACTACAAGCGCCTGCTCGAACTGAATCGCAATGTGGACGTTAAGGTCATCCTAAAGAACATTCAGGACCTTACCAGGGATGATCCGCCCTCGAAACAATTGCAGATCTACGAGGACCTGTATCCGAAACTGTCCGGTTCCTTCGATCTCAACATGATCCTGGCTACAACCTATTCGAGTGTGACCAGGCAATTCCAAAAGGCCATTCCATACTACAGGGAAGCCCTGGAGATCAATCCGGAATTCGCCAGTGCCTGGCAGGATCTCGGACTGGCCTATCTCGAGCTGCGTGATTATCCCAGGAGCGTGGCGGCCTTTCGCAAACTGGAAAAGCTAAAGCCCCATGACAAAAGAGTGAAGGCAATGCTCCACGACGTGTATAACCGTGCCGGACAAACCGACAGCGCCGCGTACTATCTCGAACGATCAAGGTAACCATGGCCAGAAGCCCGAAGAAGAAAGCAGCCAGGAAGAAGCCGGACCTCACGGCCCGATCCATAAGCGTGTTGCTCTTTGCCATCAGCGCCGCGGTATATGTGAATACCCTCGGACACGATTTTGCACTGGACGATGCCATCGTGATTACCGGAAACGAATACACAAAACAGGGACTGGCCGGGATCGACGAGCACCTCACGCGTGACAGCTTTACCGGATTCTTTGGGAACGAACGCGATCTGGTCATGGGCGGACGCTACCGGCCCATGTCATTGATCTTCTTTTCGATAGAATATGCCCTCTTTGGTGAAACGCCGGTTGTAGGTCACTTCCTCAACCTCCTGTACTACGGCCTGCTGGTGATCCTGATATATTTTTGGCTTTGGCGGCTTACCCGGGAGGGAGCTCACCGACTGTGGTCATTGCCTTTCGTAGCCGCCCTCCTGTTCGCTGTTCATCCGCTTCATACCGAAGTGGTCGCCAACATCAAGGGTCGGGATGATATTTTTGCACTGTTCGGAGCCCTGGGGGCCGCGTGGTTCGCACTCCGTTATAGCGACGAACAAAAACCCCTGCACTTACTTTGGTCAGGACTCCTCTTTTTCTTTGGTATCATGTCCAAGGAAAATACCGTCACATTTTTGGCGGTGATCCCACTCAGCCTCTACTACTTCCGCAAACCGGCGATAAAGGACTATGTCCTGACCCTGACCCCGGCACTCCTCGCAACGGCGATCTTTATGGCTTTGCGGATCTCGGTGGTGGGGCTCTTCAGTGGCGGCCAGGCCGACAACCTGATCAACAATCCTTTTATGGAGGCCACGACAGACGAGCGGTACGGAACCACCTTTTATACGCTGTGGCGCTATCTGCGCCTACTGTTCGTTCCGGTCGGGCTCACGGCGGATTACTATCCCTACCACATCCCGCTTATGGGGTTCGATAACTGGCGCGTTTGGCTCGGAGTGGTATCGAACGGCGCACTGCTTCTATGGGCGCTCATCCAATTGCCCAGGAAGCATTTGGTCAGCTTCGCGATCCTTTATTACTTCGCCACACTGAGCATTGTGTCCAACGTCTTCTTCACGATCGGGGCCTTCATGAACGAACGTTTCGTTTTCATGCCATCAGTCGGATGGGCACTGGCTACGGCCTACGGCCTGATGTACTTTCTGGGCGATCGCGAGGGCAAAAAGGTTCCGGATACCTTTCGCTGGACTGTCCTGGGAATCGCCATACTGTTCACGGTAATGAGTATCTCGCGCAACCGCGACTGGAAAAATAACCAGGCGCTGTACACTGCCGATCTAAAAACCTCTGACAACAGCTGTAAGGTGCACCTGGTCTATGGCATGCAAACGATCAAGCAAGCCGTGAAACGCCCGGCCGGGCAAAAACGCACGGCCATGCTGAACGAAGGGATCAGGCATATTGAGCGCTCACTGGAGATCTACCCGGACTATATCGAAGCGCTGTCGGAATACGGTACGGTGAAATTCAATCAGGGGAAGATCGATGAGGCGATTGACCTGTACATGCGATGCATGGAGGTGCGAAACAATCAGGATAACCGAAAGGTCATGCTGTCGAACATCAATTTTATGTTTGATGCTCATGAGCATCCTGAAAAACACATAGAGGCCCTGGATCGGTTCCTGGAATACGATACCGTGAACGCGGCACCATTGCTAACCAAAGGCCGCGTCCTGGAAGAAAAACTCGGCCAAACGGATCTGGCAATACAGGCCTTTCGCGAGGCAACCCTTCGGGAACCCGATAACCCCGATCCCTGGTACAGCATGGGAGCGGTGGCATACAACCACGGGGATCAGGACTTGCTAAAAAAAGCCATTCAGGAATTATCTGCCCGTGAGGGCGAAAGCACACGGGTCCAAACCTTGAGGAAAGGACTAAAATAATAAGAGGTTATGGTGAGGAAAAGTGGGAGGCTAAAAGGGAAAAAGGCGACTGTGGCTGCACCTTGGTGGGAACAGCCGCGGATGGTGTACGCGCTGATCGCAATGGTGAGCCTGGTGCTGTATGCGAATACGCTGGGCAATGAATACGCACTGGACGATATGATCACCATTACCTCAAATCAATTTACCAGACAGGGATTTGCTGGCATCCCTGATCTGTTCAGGCATGATACCTTCACCGGATTTTTCGGCACTAAACGCGAGCTGGTGGCAGGCGGACGCTACCGACCATTATCGCTCGTGACGTTTGCGATCGAGTGGCAGCTTTTCGGTGAAAATCCGACTGCAGCCCATTTCTTTAACATCCTGTTTTATGCCCTCACGGGTATGGTGCTATGGCAACTGGTGATGCGCATGATGCGCGGGCGTTTGGGCGAAGGACAGGAAAAGACCCATAGGTGGTACCTGTCGCTCCCACTGGTGGTGGCCTTGCTTTTTTTGGCGCATCCCCTGCATACCGAGGTGGTGGCCAACATCAAGGGCCGCGACGATATGATGGCCTTTTTAGGCGCTCTGCTGGCCTGGAAATACTCCTGGGATTACCTGGACGGGAAAGGCTTTAAATACGCCTTGTTTTCGGGCTTCTCCCTGTTTCTGGGACTTCTGTCAAAAGAAAATACGATCACCTTTTTAGCGGTGATCCCTCTGGCACATTATTTCTTTACCGGGGCCCCGATCCCGAAGATCGCCCGAAACTTCATTCCCCTGCTGCTGGGGGCAGCGGCGTTTCTGGCAATCCGCTTTGCAGTGATCGGATTCCCGAAAACCGAAGTTGCTACGGAACTCATGAACAACCCCTTCCTCGGGATGACCGTGACCCAGCAATACGCAACCATCATATATACCCTGGGCCTGTACGTTAAACTATTATTCTTCCCGCATCCACTCACCTATGATTATTACCCCTACCACATACCCGTCACAGATGTCACCGATCTCCGCTTCATCATCAGCGCTGCACTGTACGTGGCGATGGGGGTATTTGCCCTGGTTCGCCTGCCGAAGCGCGACGTGGTGAGTTTCGCCATTCTGTACTTTTTCGCAACCATAAGCATTGTTTCGAACATTTTCTTTCCGATCGGAGCATTCATGAACGAGCGCTTCGTTTACTTCAGCAGCCTGGCCTGGGCACTGGTGATCGGTGTGCTGTTGGTCCGGCGTTTGCCTAAAGTGACGAAGGCCCTGCGAGCCGAAAAGATCGCCCGGTATACTTTGGGGATCATTCTTGTGGGCTTTACAGTAAAAACCATCAGTCGAAATGCCGACTGGAAAAATGACTTTACCCTGTTCCAGCACGATGTGAAAATATCGAAAAACAGTGCCAAGAGCAATGTTACGGCCGGCGGAAGCCTGATTGAAGCTGCCGACGCCGTTCAGGAGCCACAGCGCCAGAGACAAATGTACCAGGAGGCGATCGGATACCTGGATCGGTCCCTGGAGATCCATCCGAATTATGTGGATGCCTTGCTACTGCGCGGAAATGCGGAGTTTAAACTGAGTCAGGATATCGACAAAACGCTTGAATACTATTTCCGGATTACAGAATTGGTACCTGGGAACGTCAATGTTCCCAGGAACATCTTGGTAGTGCTCAACAGCTCCAAAAGCACACAATACCAGATTGAGGTCATTGATCGGTACCTGGACGTCAATCCGGATCACTACGAAATGCTGATTCGGAAAGGGGAGCTGTATGGAAAGACACTCAAACAAATGGAGCCGGCGATTGAAGCCTTTAAACGTGCCACAGAGGTGGATCAAGACAACCTGCAGGGCTGGCAGGGCCTGGGAACCGCTTACGGGATCCAGGGGCAGTACAACCTGGCCATTCAGGCGCTGTTAAACGCGGAACGATTGGCCCCGAACAATCGGGAAACACTGCTGAACCTGGCTATAACATACAACCAGATAGGCGATACAGTCAGGGCTCAGGAATACCAGCGACGCATCCCACGAAGGTAGGTTGGGGCACATCAGGGCATCACAGATGGGCCAGTTTGTGAAGGAATAGCTGCAGGGCTTCCTGTTTTCGGGCATCCCACTCGTAGCAGATTGATTTCGTTAAGTACCCCCGCAAATCGCCGGGATCTTCGTTTTTTTGAAGATACTCCGCAATGGCCGCATCGCGATGACTCATTCCGAACTGCAGCACCTCGTTGAATTTGCGCTGAAAATCAAGGGGCACACAGGCATGTGCTACCCAGGCAGCGAACACGAAGGGCAGGCCGGTCATGTCCTTCCAGGCAGCAGACAGATCGTAGGTATAGGGATAGTCGCGTTCCATGTGGAAGGTGCGGTTACCAATTATCACACCGGCCTCACGGCCGGAAAAGCAGCTTTCGAACCCGACTGACGCTACCCGGAACCTGGGCGAGAATGCCCAGTACTCCGCACAGAGCATGCGGCACAGCTCCACACTCGTGCGACTCTGGTAATCAAGCCAGATGGTCTCGATCTCCCTCACCGGCACGTCACTGTACAGCAATACTGTCCGAACAGGCCCGTCTGCAGCAATGCAGTAATCGGTTATAATGCTGTGTTCAGGCAGTTGGGGCAAGGCAGCCACCGGGACGAGTCCAACCGCGGCCTCACCATTTAGCAACTTCCGGGCACAGTCGGATGGGCTGTCTAAACTAAGCTCCATCGGCAATGCAGGACCGTGATTAAAACCGTACTGAAAGGGTAGGGTATTCAGGTACGAAACAGTGCTGACACGTACTGGTTCCATGGGCTCGGACTGGGGTGCAATGATACCATTTTCCATCCCCTTTTACTACCTTTGCGCCCTAATTCGGGGGCAGATGGATCTCAACGCTTTAATGGCTATTTCTCCGATCGATGGACGCTACCGCAGCAAGGTTGACGCCCTGGCACCCTACTTTTCTGAATACGGATTGATCCGCTATCGCACCCGAATTGAAGTGGAATATTTTATTGCATTGTGCGATGCCGGAATACCGGAATTGAAGGAGGTTCCGGCAGAGGTGTTCCCAAAACTGCGCGCTTTGTATACGGATCTTACAGAAAAAGACGCCAGGGAGATCAAGGAAACCGAAAAGATCACCAACCACGATGTAAAAGCCGTTGAATATTTTATCAAAAAACGTTTTCCCGCCCTGGGACTGGAGCCTTACATGGAGTTCGTGCACTTTGGGCTGACTTCTCAGGATATCAACAACACAGCTATTCCGCTGAGTTTAAAAGAAGGGTATGGCGAGGTATACCTACCTGTATTTGAAGAGTTGATCAGAACACTGCATGACATGGCCGGGGAGTGGAAAGATGTTCCCATGCTGGCCCGAACCCATGGTCAGCCGGCCTCTCCCACCCGACTCGGGAAGGAGATCGCGGTATTCGAACAACGTCTGCGCCTGCAGATGGCCGGGCTGGAGCAGATCCCCTTTGCGGCAAAATTCGGCGGGGCAACCGGAAATTACAATGCCCATCAGGTAACCTATCCGGGGCACGACTGGAAAGCCTTTGGCACGCAATTCGTGGAGACACGGCTCGGATTGAAGCACAGCTGGCCCACGACACAGATCGAGCACTACGATTACTTCGCTGCCTTTTGCGATGGCCTGAAACGCGTACACAATATTCTTTTGGACCTTGATCGCGATATCTGGACGTATATCTCCATGGAATATTTTAAACAGAAGATCAAAAGGGGAGAAACGGGAAGTTCAGCGATGCCGCACAAGGTAAATCCGATCGACTTTGAGAACTCAGAAGGGAATTTGGGTATCGCAAACGCCTTGCTCGGGCATCTGGCCGCCAAGCTTCCGATCTCGCGCTTGCAGCGCGATCTGACCGATTCCACGGTTTTGCGCAATGTGGGAATGCCCATGGCGCATGGACTGCTCGCAATGAAGAGTACCTTAAAGGGACTGGGTAAACTCTTGCTGAATGAAGAACGCATTACGGCGGATCTGGACAATAATTGGGCCGTAGTGGCCGAAGCCATTCAGAATATCCTGCGGCGCGAAAGATATCCCAGGCCCTATGAAGCCCTGAAAGCACTGACGCGTACGAACGAACCGGTCACACGATCAGCCTTAGCCGCGTTCATTGACGAATTGGAGGTGTCAGAGGATGTCAGGGAGGAAATGAAAAAAATCACCCCACATAACTACACGGGAATTTAATTTTGCCGACGAGTAAGGAAAATGATCTATGCCAATTGATTTTAGTCAACTCATTGACCAGTACGAAGTAGGAGCAATCACTGCTGAGCAATTCCGCAAGAAGTATGTACTACCGAACAAGCCGGTTGTGATCCGTGGGCTTATGAAAAACGAGCCCGCCTACACGAAATGGACGATGGACTTTTTCCGCAAGAAACTGGGAAATATTCAGGTTGGCATTTTCGACGATATTCCCGGGAAGGTAGACCGCTCATACAAAACCCCCGATGAATATATGCGCTTCGGCGACTATCTGGACCTCATTGAGCGCGAGCCAACCAACAAGCGGATCTTTCTCTTCAACATTTTCAGGCATATGCCGGAGTTGAAGAACGACTTTAAGTTCCCAAACATCAACCGCGGCTGGGTGAAGCAACTGCCCTTCACTTTTTTCGGCGGGGCGCACAGCATCGTTCGCATTCACCAGGATATGGACATGTCGAACGTGTTCCTGACCCAGTTCCACGGTAAAAAACGGGTAGTCCTTTTTTCGCCGGATCAAAGCGAATTGCTGTACCGATTCCCCTTCGGCGTGCATAGCCAGGTGGATGTTGACCATCCTGATTACGACCAATTCCCGGCCCTGAACTACGTAAAAGGCCAAAGTACCATCATGGAAATGGGCGATACGCTCTTCATTCCAGGTGGCTGGTGGCACCACATAGAGTACCTGGAAGGCGGATTCGCTATGAGCTTACGATCCCTGAGCCCACATTGGCGTGTGCGCTTGCTGGGCCTCTGTAAGGTGGGGATCGTTACCCACGCAGATGACCTGCTCCGGAAGGTCCTGGGTAAAAAATGGTTCAACTGGAAAAATAAAACCGCCTTTGCCCGCGCTAATAGGGCTATGGCACAGATCAGGAACGCTTAAACCACCAATATGAAAGCCACTGCGCTTCTTTTTGCCGGCCTCACGGCCGTATCTATAGCCTGCCAGGGCCCTGCCACTAAGGCGAAAAAAGCAGAACGGGCAGATACCACGGCCATCTCCGAAAAAATAACCGGAGAAAGGGATGAAACCATGTTGCACTACCCACAGGAAAGGCATTTGGCGAATATTCGCCAGCTGACCTTTGGCGGAGATAATGCTGAAGGATACTTTAGCTTTGACAATAACAACCTCGTATTCCAATCGAACAACGAAGCCTGGGGGGTGAAATGTGATCAGATCTTTTTTATGGACCTGGCCCGGGGAACACGTAAAGATGTAGCTCCACCGATGCTGAGCACCGGAAAGGGACGCACTACCTGTTCGTATTTCCTGCCGGGCGATACAACCATCATTTATGCATCAACCCACCTCGGGGGCGATGCTTGTCCGGCTGAGCCAAAGCGCAGCCAGGGTGGAGCTTACGTATGGCCGATCTACGATACCTACGACATTTTTGTGGCCGACCTGGAAGGAAATATCCTGGATACGCTTATCAGCGGACCCGGTTATGATGCTGAGCCAACGGTAAGTCCGAATGGTGATCGTATGGTATTTACCTCTTCCCGCTCAGGAGATCTTGAGTTGTATACCTGCAATATTGATGGAAGCGATATCGTGCAGATAACGGATCAGCTGGGCTACGACGGCGGGGCGTTCTTTTCGCCGGACGGAAGCAGGATCGTATTCCGTTCCTCGCGCCCGAAGACCGCGGAGGAAATAGCCAGCTATACAGAGCTGCTGGAGCAGGGACTGGTAGAGCCGACCAACATGGAAATTTATGTTTGTGACGCAGACGGAAGCAACCTGACCCAGGTAACCAACCTCGGAAAGGCCAACTGGGCACCGTTCTTTCATCCGGGTGGAGAGAAGATCATCTTTAGTTCGAATCATGCCAGTGAACGCGGATTTCCATTCAACTTGTACCTGATCAATGTGAACGGAGAGGGATTGGAACAGGTCACTTTTGACCGCCAGTTCGATGCTTTTGCCATGTTTAGCTACGGAGGCGACAAACTCGTGTTCGCGAGTAACCGCGTGAACGGTGGAACCCGTGCCACGAACCTGTTCATTTCCGACTGGGTTGAGTAAACCCGCGGAGGGGCTCATCGGCCCGTGAGGGCCCTGGTTTGTTGTCGTTTAGGTTGTACTGCAAGCCGACCTCGGCGTTGAACCCGGGGTGTCTAACGCCCATATCGAGGTCAAAGGACGTGTGGAATTCAAACTGGTTGACCTTTATATAGCCAACCTGCAGAATGAGCCAGTTTCCGTATCCGCCCGTAACGTTGCGCCAGTGTACACCCAGCAGAATGGCATCCTGAAGCCAGAGGTGGGCACCGTAATCGTTTACATTGAACTGCTTGTTGAACCGGGCCGTAACCACTGGCTCAAGAACCGCGCCTTCCTGCAGTGAGAAACGGTGCGAGGCATAGAGGCGGTTGACCTCGTACCCGGTGAAGTCGTTCGCGGTGTGAAGGGCATTGAACCAGGAAACTCCGGCATGGAGGCCCTGGTACTCAATGGCTCCTCCTAAGTGGGCACCTGCATTCCAGATCCATTCGTTCCCGGCCGGAAAACCCCCGGGCGTCTCGATCGGAAGGTCGCCCGTGGCAATGCCATAGTAGCATAGGTGTCCAAAAGGGGCCACCCCCATGGACCAACGGAACGCATTGCCGAAATGGAAAGCAAAAGGTACGCCCAGTTGAAAGCGATTGAGAGCGAGGCCATCGAGATCGTAATAGAAGGAAATACCGGAGTTGAACCAGTCGCTGATCTGATTTTCGTTAGTAACCCAATAGGTTTGGTACGGGATCCCCGGTACTCCTGAAAATTGCTGCAGCCGGGTATTCAGACGGATCCCACCAGTGGTTTGAAAAGCGGTTTCGGCCGGATTCGACCAAACGCGGTTGAGAGATTCCTGACTGGAATACAGGGTCTGGGCGTTGACAAAGGGTCCCCATATCATGGCGATTATCGCAGCTACGGGTGCAAAAAGAGGATCCTGTTTCACGCCCGTAAGGTACTAAATCAACACCTGACAGGTCGCCGGCATGAGCCAGATAACAACATAAATGCATATAAGATCCGTTTATTGGTCTGTGACAAAGGCTTCCGATCAAACAGATTAATGATAGTAATCCTTAATTTGGCACTTTTGCTGCTCTAAAGTTGGGGGCAGTTGAAAAAAGGCACGATACAGATGGACAAAAAAAAAACAGTAGCAGTAGTAGGGCTCGGTTATGTTGGCCTTCCCCTGGCGGTGGAATTTGCCAGGTATAGAAAGGTTATTGGCTATGACATAAGCGATGAACGGGTCAGTGAGTTGTCTAAAGGAATTGACCGAACCCGGGAAATAGAGCCTGACAAACTGCATTCGGTGCTCAATAACCTGAGTTTCACCAGTAATCCGGAAGCTCTTGAGAGGGCTGACGTATTTATTGTCACTGTTCCGACACCAATAGACCATAATAATATTCCGGACCTGACACCTATACGCTCCTCTTCCAGGACCATTGGGGGCTACCTGAGATCCGGGAATGTGGTTATTTATGAGTCCACGGTTTACCCGGGTGTTACGGAAGAAATTTGTGTGCCAATACTGGAACAGGCTTCGGGACTGCTGTACAATAAAGACTTTTTTGTTGGCTATTCGCCTGAACGGATAAATCCCGGAGACAGGAAAAACACGCTGACGAAAATAACGAAGATCACTTCAGGGTCCACTGCTGAAGTGGCCGATCAGGTAGATGCGCTCTATCAGGAGATCCTGGAAGTGCCTACGTACAAAGTGTCGGGCATAAGAGTGGCAGAGGCAGCTAAGGTGATCGAAAATACCCAGCGCGATATCAACATTGCGGTCATTAATGAGTTGGCCATCATTTTTGATCATATGGGAATTGATACGCGGGAGGTACTTGATGCCGCCTCAACAAAATGGAACTTCCTTCCCTTTACTCCGGGTTTGGTTGGAGGACATTGCATCGGTATAGATCCATATTACCTATCTTTCAGATCGGAAGAGCTTGGATACAGGCCAAATTTGATCCTTGCCAGTCGCCAGATCAATAACGGGATGGGGAAATTCATTGCCGAGAAAACGATCCGGTTGATGATCCAAAAAGGTGCGCGGATCAGGGGAGCACGGGTACTGATACTTGGCCTGACATTTAAGGAAAACATGCCGGATCTGAGGAATACGCGCGTTTTTGACATTATTGAGGAATTAAATTCACTGGGATGTAAGATTGAGGTCTATGATCCCTGGATTTCAGCTGGTTCTGCTGAAAATAAAGATTTGCACACTGTTGTGGCCAACCCGTTTGGGATGGGAGAACGCTATGACGCGGTGATCGTGGCTGTGGCACACGATGAGTTCCTGGAGCTTTCGGATAGTGACTACTCATCCATTCTTGTCCCGGATGGCGTTCTTGTTGATGTAAAAGGGATCGTTCCGAACCCAACGTGGAGGCTCTAAGCCGGGTTGGTACTGTCTTGTCTTGAAACGACGTTACTTTTATCAAATTTATTTAACTCTAAAAAACAATAAAAATTTATTGATTCTGTATGCAGATGAATATATAAAGTATAAGGGAATTAGTTATAAATTAAAATACAGGATAATAATATAACGTAGAATAAAATTCAAAAATAATTTAAAAGTATGTATCAATGATCATAAGCAAAAAGGGTTAAAGTATGAATCAATTGATAAAAATAAGCAGTAGTATTTTAATACTTTGCACAAGTATTATTTCATGCGTCAATAATGATTTAGTAGTTGAAAGTGACGATGAGTTCATCGATATTGCATGTAATGCGATTCAAAATAATAATGCAACAGAAATCAAATTGAACAAGATAACCAATTTTGATTGGGAAAGAGTGTGTATTTTTTCTCCTTATACTCCAGTCACAGAAATTAATACCTCTCTCGGGTTTGATTGGAAACAGGCAGACAAGATCAATTTACAAGATGATGAAGTTAATTGTTTGATAGTTTTCATCAACAATAAAAAAGTTGTCAAATACATTCTTTTTCCTCGAAACAAGGGGGATTTTTCTAATTTATATCAACAATGCTATGCTAATGAACGAGCCATTTTTAAAATTCAAAAGAGAGACAATGGCAGGAACACATGGTATTTGCTAAAAGAGCTTTGATTCGGCATTGGCCTGGCTCTAAGGAACAGTTCTCTTCCAAATAGAATATGGTTTGTTGACTGGCAGTGAAAAAAAGGCCCCCAAGACAGTGTCAGCACGCAAGTCGTCCGGAGAATAAAAGCTGTTTTATTCGCTCATTTTTGTTCTTGTCGTGAAGATAAAACTACAGAGTTAGCTCTGTAGCTAGCTCTGTAATTAATGTTTTATAAAAATATGTTTTTCAACAATTTATCAAAATACTATTTTTATAGCCCTAAGGGACATTGATCTTTCAAATAGAATGCTAATGACTCGCCAAAAGCAGTTGACTACGGTCCCTAAGCCGCCTACAGGGCAGTAAAGAAGGGACAAAAGAATCGCCAAACACCCTTTTCTTTTGCAAAAAAGGCTGTATTTTCCATAAAACAAACTTGTCTATCTTTGAGGCACCCACTCTTAAAAAAACGGGAAAACGATGGGTTGTCTTCGAATAACGTATGACCAAAAACCTGAGCTTCGGGTGGTGTATGCTAAAAAGGGTGTGACTTTTAAAGAGGAGGGTGAAAAAGCAGCTGCCACAGCTTCGGGTGATCTTTTGGTAAACGCCTTCAATGCAGGTTCAGACTACACACAAGCCTTACAAGATTTTGCTGTCGAATTTATCGGGAATCTTGCAGGCGGTGGATTAGCTGATTTAACTGCAAAGTGTGGTTCAAAAACAGTCGCAAAAGAGCTTTCAAAAATGAGTTTTGATTATGGCAGTGTAAATAGAATGCTTGATAATGTAGTTAAAGTCAAAAAAAAATGGTTGATTGGGCAAAATGAAAAGTTGTGATTATTCAAATAAATCAAACAAATTATGAAAAATAAAAAATATGCAATGTATGACAAAAAAAAAATTTCATATATTCTGAAAAAAATATTTATTTTGGAATGGAAATTAAAGAAGTATTTGAAGACGATTAAAGATGAAATATAAATTAATTGATAGTTTTACATAATAAAAAAAGAATTTGTTTTTTTGGAACAAAATTTTGAATTCAAAATAATTCAAAATAATTCAAAATAATTCAAAATGAAGTAAGTAATTCAGGTGTGTTTTTGATTTATCAAAATGAATTTGGAAAAATCGGCATAAGCCACGATTATAGAGATAGCGTTTTCAATGTGGATATAATCAAAGGCAAAGAAACACAGTACCCTAACGATGCTGAATATTGGAATAAGGTAAAGCCTTTGGAGAGTCTCATTAAAAAATATGAGTCAAATTTTGAACCCCAAACGATACAGCCTAAAGGAAGGCAATACTTGGAAGCGGTAAAACGAAGTGCTAGTTTATTGGAAAAGTATGGGAGCAAATTTTTGAAAGGCGAAGAATGGTAAAAAACCTCTTAACTTAACTTCCTAAAATAGTTTGGAGAAGGCGTAGATACTATGTTTGTAGTGGCTACGTTTGCAAGATGTACATTCAATGCAGCACAGTAAAACCCAAGGGAAAAACCAACCGCAACCGCAAATTGGTGGAAAGTTATCGTGATAGCAAGACAAAGGGACCCAGAGTTCGAACCGTTCAGCGGATTGGATCCTTGCCTATAGCCGAGGATTTACGATTTTGGCGGTACGAATCACCTGGCTAGTGCATAGGATGAAAGTAATAAGGCCATTAGGGCCATGAATCAGATTGAAAGCTACGGAGAAACCAGAAGCATTAGGCACTGATCGCAGTAAGTACAAGTCGTTTTTTAGGAAGTTAAGCAATAATATGAGGCATTTACTACTTGTAATAGTAATATGGTGTCAGGTCACTATAAGTCAGGGCCAGGCTTTTGAGCATGTTAAAGATATGGCCGTAATGCTTGTGCATGCCGATCATAATGACTTTTATTTTGAAAATAAAGAAAATATTATAGATACTATTTTAAAATATTATGAAGTCACTATATTAGACCATGAAGAAATTTTAGAATGTGTTTTTTTATCGATAAAATCAAAATGTGTTGAATGTGAAGAATGTGCATATATATTAGCTTATAGTGATCAGGAAGAAAGATTCTTTAGATTACAAGGATTTAAATATAATGAATTTAATGATTTTTATAACCTTGTTCTTAATAGTGGGAGAATTCACTTAAAGAAAAATAATTGGAAACACATAAAAAAAACGGTATTCATTCAACATTATAACCTTGAAAAGGCTTACGCTAAATATTACAAGAATTATAAAGCCTCCCTTTTCGATGAAACTTCCTGTTATCGAAAATCCATTATCATCGCATATTGAACAACAACGATACTTCTGTGTTAATTAGCGAACCCGGCCTGCTAAGCTATGGCCTTTAAGGACAAATTGTTCCCATATCAAGTTGATCACTCCAATCAGCGCCTTCGGAGCAAAGCTGCTTCGCCACTTGCATTAATACCAACATTAAATGGGAAATCCTTAGTTTTGAGCGTTCCTGATTAAGAGAGGCCTTCACATCCACTAAATAAGTATTGAACATGAAAGGAGCCATTTTAATAATCATTTTATTATTGACCAATACAGTTTTTGGCTGTAATGATCAACTGCTATATAAACATTCCCCCAGTACTGATGCCTTTGTTGAAATTCAAACAATAAGTAAATTATCTTCAAACAACTCAATATATGGTAAATGGATAGTAAAATCATACAGATTCGGAGACGCTCCGGCTGCTTTTTCAGACGAGGAAGCTCAAAGGTATTTAAATAAAAAAGTAATATTAAGTTCTGATATCGCTATAATGTTCGACGACACTTGTCATTCTCTAAATTACAGCTATAAAATTGAGGATAAGGACTATTTTTTGTATAACGCTTGTAAGCAAAGAAGTTCGTTATCAATTAATGAAGATAGTATTGTAGTGCATCATCTAAATTGCTTAAGCCCTCCTATTTATGTTAACGAAGATTCGTTAAACTTTAGTTCGACTATCTTGCAAATAAGTGAGACTTCAATAATAATACCGACCAATGGAGTTTTTTTCTATTTAAATAAAGAAAAGGAACGCGAACTTTCATTTAAGGGTAAGGATGATTTTATTAAAAAAATAAAATTAAACACTCGTGATGCAATATTGACGATTGAGTATGACTTTCATAAAATACCAGATCAGTTAATTATAAAAGACGAATTTGATCATGTTTTGTTTAACACAAAAATGGAAGTTACTGAATCTGTAATAAAAAAATTGATAAATATTACTTTAAATAAAAATGTTCCAAAACATATTTATTTAAGTATAAATAGTTCTCAAAAAGAAAAATCAAATTGGAATGTAAAAATGAAAATATCTGATTATTAAGATTTAACCTTTTAATGAGAATCAAAAACCTCTGAATTGTAATAGACACTACTTGATCTGACTTTTTTGTTTCAATCTCAAATTTGATCTACTTGTCAGGTTAAGTAGTACCTACCACACTTGAACACCTAACGGACGGGCACCAGGTCCAACGAATCTGTATCCTTCATGGACACTATTATCATCATCGCAGGGATCAGTCCTCACTCAACGATTCAACGCCTGGCTATGATCTATATGACCGCCTAACGAATAACTTAGCTCAGCTTTTGCTATTCAAGTTTCCAAAATCATTTCACCCTAATGCAAAAATGGGTAACTTAGCTCAACAAAAAAACTGTTCAGGCGATCGGGACTACCTCAATTCCGACAAGTCTTCAGGAAGAATACGTAATTTTAAGGGACAGGGACATTCAAATAGCAAACAGATAGCAGATAACAAAATAACTCTAAAAGAAACCCTTATTCCAATAAAACTACAAATGAGTGTCATGAATGTAGTAACGGACGATACAAACCAGGAATTAAAAAATCAAATTAATATATTTGAAAGAGAAATAGAAAAAATAACCAGTAAAATATAATCTAAATCATGTTTCAATTAATATATCATATATTTCTCTTATCATTTGTTCTTAATTACAATGAAAATGTTATCTTATCTGTTGAAAATACAAAAACAGAAATAATACAATGTGGTTCAAGTAAGACAATAACCATTCAATTACCAGAGGGATACAGTGATAGATTTTTTTCCTACGAAGAAGGTGTGATGAAAACATTTACGTATTTAGATTCTTCATACGTTCTTATTTTTTGTGGTCTAATGCAATCATTTCCGATACTTAAAGAATGTGATTATCAGATCAGATTAAGACGAAAAGGAAATCTTGTCAAAAGTTGTTCAGGAGTCAATCTACAAACCACAAAATATTGGCGGGAAGACAACTATAAATCGGGAATTGCTGTTGTTTACGATAATGTGCCGAAAGAGATGCAAGAAACATTCAATAATGCATTAGAAAGCGTAGTTATACAAAACAAATCAAAAGGCAGCTAAACTGATTCCATATAAATTTTTCTATTTCAACAGTGGAATAGCATTCTCAAAATAAATTTTATAATTTTAAAACAAATATATTTTGAATTATTTAACACTTATTAATAATATATACTGTTCTTTTTTTATCATATTATTGAGTTGTTCTTCACAAAAAAATTATCCTGAAGAAAATCTTTTAATTGAAACTTATGAAACGGATACAGTACAAAATGTTGATACGAGTTCAGTATTTAAGTGTGATATTAACAAGGTTGCGCATCTGAAGAGAAGTATGGAAAATCTCAATTCAAATGATATTTTAAGTTTTTTACTAACAATTAGTGAGGAATGTAAGAATAATATTGAGTACAGTCAACTTAGTAATGAGGTGTTGTTTGAAATCTTTAATGAGAAACCTGAGTTAATTTTGCAATTGATAGAATCAAATAAAGAAATTGATACTTCTCAGATATTTTTCATGCTTCGAAATCCTATTAATGATCAAATTAATTTATTAAATATCATTCTGAAATTGCAAAAAATAGAAAATAGAGAAATGAAGTCGCATATTATTAATCAACTTGAAATAAGTTACAAAAAAAATCATACTAGTTCAAAATAAAATTTCTTATATATTGCAAAATTATTTTTTCCGAAAAAAAATCAAAAATTAAGATCATTTAATCATTATTTATCTATTATTTACGAACAAAAAAGAAAAGCTCCGCTGCACGCGGAGCCTTTCCTTGCTATTCAAAAACCATTGCGCCTATTCGGCGCAGGAGCGATTGAAAAGTGACTGAGCACTCCTGTTTTTCTCTATTGCAAATAACGCCAAAAAAGATCAATAGTTTATTATCCAGATTAATTTTTTAAAAAATTGATTTGTTTTCATATGATTCTGAAATATTATTTTAATAAAGCATTGAAAAACAATTTTTTATACATCATTAATTACAGAGCTAGCTACAGAGCTAGCTCTGTAATTAATACAATAGCTTTGCACACATGGCAGGAAAAAAATGAGAAGACAAAAACACCCGCAGGCTGGTCAGGGCAGGCGGTGGCAAAACCTGGTCCATCACTCTGCCGGAAATTTATTTTGGGTAGGTATGGGCCATCTTGAATGGGCGCGTACTAATTTTTAGCTTTTTTAACAATACTTCAGTGGTTAGCTTATTATTTTTAATGATATAGAGTCCTTTTTTTTCTTTTATTTCAGAGATAAATACTGATTCCTCATCCAATTTTCTTTTTAGGTCAATTAGTAGAACATTTGAGTAAACCTTGTTTTCATCTTCTACTAATCTCCACGTTCTTCTTTCATAAGCAGGACGAAGTGTTTTAGGAAATTGTTTTATGCAAGCAGGGCAAGCATAATTATAAAAATCATAATTCCAATGATCCACAATAATGATGAGGTCAATGTTATTTCCTGTTGCAATAGAAAATAATCCTGCACATTCTTTATATAATTTTTTGATATTAATTGTACTGACCACATGATTTTTATTCATATTTTTTTCTATAAATGCTTTTGCATTTGAAATTTTTATACTCAGAAAGAATACTGCTATTATTGTAAATAAATAAGCCCATTTCCTATTCTTAAATTCGATCCATGAAACAAATAGCAGCACAATGATCGGGACAGCCAGGTACATTCTCGAGTAGGAGAAAAAAACAGAATCAGTACCATCGTGTACTTTAGATACCAATAGCGGAGCCAGTAGCATAAATGGAATGAACAAGGAAATGATCGCGTGATCATTTTTTTTAGTCTTATAAAACAACATGGCCATCAAAAGGAACAGTACCAATATCAATGATCCTTGTTTCCAGAGGGCAGGACTGACCTGATCAAAAAACATATCAAGATGCAAAAGACCTTCTTTTAATGAGGCAAATGACAGCTCGAGTTTATAAGAGTGTACAATATAATGTGAATTGTTTGCATAAAACCTTTCAATAAGCCAATGAACAAATAACCCTATCAATAGCCCTGCTGTGAAACACACATAAAATTTCTTCTTTTTATGATTTTTTAGAAAAAGCAGAAAAACAAGAGGTGTGCAAATCAATATTGAATTTTCATTAATATAATAAGATAAAATTGCAATTAAAGGAATAGATAAATAAGAAAAATAATTATCATGATCCATAAACAAAAAAATAAGAGCAGAAAAGGCAATTCCTGTTACAAACCCTCTAGGCATGGATGTTATTAAATCGTATTCAAAGGAAAGGGTTAAAAATAAGCAAAGTAAAATAATACCTGCTATTTTAGATTTTTTTCGATATGTTAATACAGCCAATAAAAATACAGGAAATAAGGTAAACAGGGTTGTGGTAATGGGCAAAGCTATATGTAGAGGGATTCCTAATTTGTATAAAGGAACGGACAGCAAAGCCTCTATCATTGAATTATAATCCTGTCCATAAAAACGCGGTTCGTAAAATAAACCCTGAGCATAATTCTTTGTAGCCAGCCACATTATAGACTGGTCGCTATCTACTATTTGAAAACTAAATATATTTAATATCCAAATTCTGTATGCTAATATTATTAAGGTTATTGATAAAAATAACAGTAACTCTATATCGAAGCTGTTTTTCTTTTCCATTCATCGTACATTTTAGCGAGGAGTTGCTTCGTGGGTTGGACTTCTCCCCAAAAAAACACATCAAATAGCCGTGCCGGATTTACCTGAATGCAGCGTTGATCAGATCGTCATCGGCCTTATTTGGCAGGGTCACCCGCAAACCAGGCGTACGATCCATTTCGTTCCGGATGGCAAAAAGAGCTTCACTGTTCCGGGCCCATGCCCGTCGGGCAATTCCGTTGTTCACATCATAAAACAGCAGTTGTTCCAGGCGTTGGTCGGCTTCCTTGGACCCATCAAGCAGCATGCCGAATCCGCCGTTTATGACCTCGCCCCAGCCAACGCCGCCACCGTTGTGAATGCTCACCCAGGTGGCACCACGAAAACTATCACCGATCACATTATGAATGGCCATGTCCGCCGTAAATTGTGAGCCATCGTATATGTTGCTTGTTTCGCGGAACGGGGAGTCGGTTCCACCCACATCGTGGTGGTCGCGGCCCAGCACAACGGGGCCCATCTTGCCGAAGGCAATGGCCTTGTTAAAGGCGCGGGCAATTTCAATACGTCCTTCCGCATTGGCGTACAATATGCGGGCCTGAGAGCCCACGACCAGATGATTTTCCTGTGCGCCCCGGATCCACCGGATGTTATCGGACATTTGCTGCTGGATCCCGGTCGGGCTTTTCCCACGGATGCGTTCAAGCACTTCGCAGGCCAGATCGTCGCTCATTTGCAGATCAGCCGGATCTCCGCTGGTGCAGACCCAACGGAAAGGACCGAATCCGTAGTCGAAACACATTGGTCCCATAATGTCCTGAACGTAGCTTGGATAGCGAAACCCGGTGCCATTCCCGGCCATAATGTCGGCTCCGGCACGACCTGCCTCCAGCAGGAAGGCATTTCCGTAATCAAAAAAATACATGCCTTTGGCTGTCAGCTTATTTATCGCTGCGACCTGACGGAGCAGGCTGTTCTGCACGCACTTTCTAAACTCTTCCGGATCGCTGACCATCAGGTCGTTTGATTCCTCATAGCTCATACCCGCGGGGTAGTATCCGCCCGAATAGGGGTTATGCAGGGAGGTCTGATCGGATCCAAGGTGCACCTTGATCCCGCGTTCGGCCAAATGCTCCCACAGGTCCACAATGTTGCCCAGGTAGGCTATTGAGTGAGCTGCTCCCTTTGACAGGTATTCCAGGGCTGTATCGATCGCAGTGTCCACTTCTTTGATCACCTCGTCAACCCAGCCTTGCCTGTGCCGTTTGCAGGCAGCTTTTGGATTCACTTCTGCCGTGATGCTCACCACCCCGGCGATATTCCCGGCTTTCGGCTGCGCACCAGACATGCCTCCGAGCCCGGCTGTAACGAACAGGGTTTTCGCCAGCCGATCTCCGGTCCGGTTCAGTTTCCGGGCGGCATTCAGCACGGTAATGGTTGTTCCGTGCACGATGCCCTGCGGGCCGATGTACATGTACGACCCGGCGGTCATCTGTCCGTATTGGGTGACTCCCAGAGCGTTGAATCTTTCCCAGTCATCGGGTTTCGAATAATTGGGGATCATCATTCCGTTCGTAACCACCATCCGTGGGGCCCCGGGATGTGAAGGGAACAATCCCATCGGGTGTCCACTGTACATATGCAGGGTCTGATCCCCGGTCATCTCGCTCAGGTACTGCATGGTCAGCAAATACTGCGCCCAGTTCTGGAACACGGCTCCATTTCCTCCGTAGGTGATGAGCTCATGCGGATGCTGGGCCACTTTCGGATCGAGATTGTTCTGGATCATCAGCATGATCGCCGCTGCCTGCTGACACCTGGCCGGATATTCCGAAATAGGCCGCGCGTACATGTCGTAGTCAGGCCGAAACCGGTGCATGTAGATCCGGCCGCAGGCCGCCAATTCCTCTGCAAATTCCGGCGCTAAAATTTTATGCCACTTGGCCGGAAAGTAGCGCAAGGCGTTCCGCAAGGCGAGTTTTTTTTCTTCGCCGGAAAGGATCTCCCTGCGCCTGGGGGCATGATCAATTCCGGGGTCGTAGGTTTTGGGGTCGGGCAACACGTCCGGGATCCCCTGGCGTATGGCATCGGCAAATGCAGTGGTCACGGCTATGTGCTGTTTGTTCCGGATCCGTATGGATATTGGTCCATTGTGTCCATTGATCAAAGGTATTAAATTAGCGGTGGGTTTTGAGCAACGAATTTATGGGCAAGATCAATCAATTTCCGAAGAAAAATAGGGGAAAGGCTGGCTACCACATAGGGCATAACATAGGTTTGGCAACCATTATGATCAGAATATTCACCCCTCTTTGCATCCTGCTGACCCTGGAAGTCGCCGGGCAAAACATGACCCGCGAACAGTATATCAAACGTTTTGCGGCGGTGGCGGTAGAGGAGATGAACAGGTATCGTATTCCGGCAAGCATCACGCTGGCACAGGGTATCCTGGAATCGGGTGATGGGAATTCGCGTTTGGCCGTAGAGGCGAACAACCACTTTGGCATTAAGTGCCATGACGATTGGACGGGCAAGACGATCAAACATCACGATGATCGGCGGAACGAGTGCTTTCGGGCGTACCGTAATCCGAACGAGAGTTATCGGGACCATTCGCTGTTCCTGACCGGGCGAACGCGCTATGCGGCACTGTTCGATCTGAAGCCGACTGACTACAAGGGTTGGGCGCGGGGGCTCAGGAAAGCAGGGTATGCCACAAATCCGAACTACGCAAACCAGTTGATCAACCTGATCGAGCGGCACAAACTCTACCAATACGACACAGATCTGATAGTGGCTTTTGATCAGGATGTGAATTATTCCGATCTGAGCTCACTGACGGTGGCCTACCACCCGAACAAGATCAAGTTCGTTCGCGTACCCACCGGATACACCATGGAGCAGATCTCCGAAGAGCTCCATGTGTCGATGAAAAAACTGTTGAAATACAATGAGCTCCGGTATGATGCGGTCGTGGCCCCTGGTGATATGCTGTTTCTCCAACCCAAAAAGAACGGAAGCGTGGTAAAGACCCATCGCGTCAACAGTGGCGAAACCATGTATGCGATTAGTCAGCGATACGGGATCAAATTGCGCAGACTATACGAACGCAACCGCATGGCCTTCGGCGAGGAACCCAATGCAGGAGACATTCTGTTCCTCAGAGGGTATAGACGCGGCACCCGGGAATAAAGGGAAAAAAGTTAGTCCAGGGCGTAATTGCAGACATAGCCTTCACGATCAGCGGTGATAAGATCAAGGTTGCCGTCGAGATCAAGATCGCGGATAGCTATGCCGAGATCTCCTGTGACCGGGAACCCCGTGTACGGATTTCCGGAGGCGCTGATAAGCCACAGAGTCCGTTCCCTGCTACTTTGAAGTCCGAGCACAAGCTGTGGTCCTATATCAAAGGGAATTACCTTCCGGTCCAGTGCGTCGCTGGATTCAAGGGAGTAATTTGCTTCCGGACCCGAAACCCGCAGTTTATTGTTCTCCAAAATGATCTGATGACCTTTGGAATAGGCCAGGTAGGCATCGGTTTCTGAAATCCCGATATCAGTCATATCGACAGTTCCATTAAAGAAGATGCTGGTCAGTTGACCTGACCCTGACAATCCGACCAGGCGCGAATCGCCCAGGGTCGGCCCCTTTATCAGGAACAATTCCGGGTCTCTCAGATCGATCCTGACCTTCAGGGGCACGCGTTCCTGTCCGCGCCGGTTTCGCAGGGTTACATGTCCGTCCGCAAAAAATAATACCAGGTAATCCTTTCCGCTGATCTGATACAGCCTGGGTTTTCCGATCACCTCGGTTTCAGCCTGAGGATATTCCCAGCCGGACACCGGTTTTCCATCGGCCTCAAGCATCAGGATGCGCTGGCCACAGGCCAGGAGCAGGCGGTAGTTCCGATTATGGTCGTAGTCAAATACGTTCACCTGAGCGGTCACTTCTGAGGGCAGATCAATGGGGAAGTCCTCCACATCCTTCCCGTTCCGGTCAAGCATATATAAACGGTTCGGTGTATTGAATACGAATTGCAGCTTGCCGTTCCTGTAGCGATCGATCTGATGAATTTCACTGGTAATGGGTTCGCTCAGCTGACGCCGCCATACAATATCACCCTTTGCATTGATCAGATACAGGATATTTGCGACATCCTGCACCAGCACCTCATACTGCTTGCTGTAGTGATCCTTCACGATAACCGGTGCATAGCCCGCCGCCGTATCGAGCTCTGTGGCCCACCGCAATCGCGTTTCGGCCTGTTCTTCCGTTCGGTAGCGAACGATGAGCTGGGTGTGTGCTGCATTTTCCTCCATCACCATTTGCCAGCCTATGGCTGCAATCCCGTTCCACTCTTCCTTTCGGGCCGTGAGGCCCTCTGCATATTCCGGTCGGGTAACTGCCTGCAACAGGCTCAGCGCCTGCGGGTTTTCAGCGTAGAAGAACACGTGGCTTTTTGCACTGAGCTCCTCACGGAGCGATGTGAATGCAGCGTCGTCATTCAAGGTACGGCCATTGCGGTTGTCATTCAGGAATTGCTTGATGATGAGCTCGTCCGGTGCAATGACCACATAGTCGCGGTAGGTCGTGTAATAGCATTCTTCCATTGTCTTGAAGATGCGTCCGAAAACCGTGGCGAAGGCACTGTTACCGATCTGGCGGATTGCAAAGTCGTTGTATTTGATCACTTCCGAAGCAGCTTGTGTGCCGAGTGCTTCCTCAGCCAACCGTTTATCGCGGAATTTGATGAGCCCGACCGAACTCTTCTCCCAGTCTGCGCCGGGATTTTCGAGCAGGGCTATTCCGAATTCCGTATCGACCCAGGAAGTATAGGCTTTGTACCGGGCTGATTGATCTTTCAGGTCCAGGAGGTCATCGGAACGATTCAACTGGCGCAGCAATTTTTCGTAATCACGCTGATAGCTGGCAAAGTTTTCGAGGCTGATCGCCGCCACAGCTGCTGTGTTGTTCGGGAGGAGGTTGAGCAGTTGATTGCGCCGTGCCGGATTTTTGCGGAAGAGGCTCAGGTAGTTCACCACCGAATCCGATACCTGGGTGAGTCCGTTTGCGATCAGTCGGTCCGATTTAAATGCCAGGTCAAGTTCGGTCCACTGAGCTCCGCGTTCGAGCCATTCGAAGGAACCGGCCTTCATGCGTTCCCGGGCCCATTTGCCCAGTGGCTCGTATTGGAAGTACAGATTGACCGCATCTTTGCGATTGGCCATGCGATGTAGTCTGGAAAAAACGGGGTCATTGAGCAAATGCACTTTTGCCCTGAGCTGGCGCAGGGCATCTTCCACGAGCAAATCACTTTCTGATGCGAGGACCAGTCCCTTTACCCTGGCGGCGAAGAAAGACTTTCCGGATTTCGGAAGATCGAAGCGCATGATGGTTTGTCCGTCGTATCCGCGGGCCGATCTTGCTCCGGACTGAGACCACCGACTGTACCATTCCGGTAGGTAAGGATGCCCGGACTGATCCAGTACCAGTAGCAAGTCATATGAATTCGCCCCGCTATCGTGCCACGACAGTACCACGGGGCCGACCGTTTCCGGCGTTTCGCCGTCGTGTAGTTCCAACCACAGTTGCCTTCCTTTCGCGCAGACGGTTTTTAAATAGGCGGTCGTGTCGAGCTGCTCCCAAAATCGATTCGTTGTTCCTTTTTCCAGGACCTCTGATACGTCGTTCACTTCGGCCACCACCAGTGCGTTTACTGGTACCGCCTGCAGGAGTTCGGGCACCCCCTGATCACGAACGCAGGAAAAAAGCAGGATCGGTACGAGTAAAAATGCGGAATGGAATAATCGAACCATGTTGCTGTGATTTCGCACAAAAATAGGGATTAGAAGTCCATTTTTATCTGCTTTGGCAGGAGATGAAAACTCCTGCGGTGTAGCTCGGTGATGCCGAACTCCACAATGGCCTTTCGATGGGCGGCCGTTGGATACCCTTTGTTTTGGTCCCATCCGTACGCCGGATACCGTGCTGCCATCTGCGTCATATACTCATCCCGATGCGTTTTCGCCAGAACCGAAGCAGCCGAAATACTCAGAAACCTGCTATCGCCTTTGATCACCGTCTCAAAATCCACGTCATCATAGGGTTTAAAATGGTTGCCATCAACCAGGATGAGTTCCGGTTGCGGATCAAGGTTGCGCAGGGCACGATGCATCCCTTCAATGGAGGCCCAAAGGACATTGAGTTCATCCACCTCCTGCGGAGGGATGAAGGCCACCGCCCAACTGACAGCCTCCCGCTCAATAATTATCCTGAGGGCATTGCGCTGTTTTTCGGAGATCTTTTTGGAATCGGTCAGCCAGGGGTGGTGAAGATCTTTTGGCAGGATGCATGCTGCGGCAACGACGGGCCCGGCTAAACAGCCTCGTCCTGCTTCATCGCATCCGGCCGTGAGGCCGGCAAAATCATAATGCTCCGGCATCGGACATCATTTTTTTGAAGCTCTCCCAGTAGTGTTCAGCGGATCGGTCCCAGCTGAAGGTTTGGGCGCGCTGGAGGGCACGCTGGGCAAGCTGCCCCCGCAATTCGCGGTCGGAGGCTATTTGCTTCATGGCATCACTGATCGCGTCGATTTCGAACGGATCGAACAGGATCCCCGCATCGCCCATAATTTCGGGAAGTGCGGTGGCATCGGCAGCGAGCACGGGTACGCCGCATTGCATGGCTTCGACCACTGGAATTCCGAACCCTTCGCAGGTGCTCGGCAGAATGAGTGCATCGGCTGCAGCGACGGACTGGTGTAGCGGCTCGTTGTCGAGTCGGCCCGCAAAGATCACCTCAGTCTGGTTTTTCATGCCGTTGAACGCGTTTTTGATGTCCTTCGTGAGGAACATTTTTTCACCGACGATCACGAGCTTATGGGGCAAATCGGTGGTTGATCTGAGCTGGTCAAAAGCCCGCAGGAGCCGGGCCACGTTTTTTCGTGGATTCAGCGCTCCGACAAACACAAAATAAGGTGCTCCACCCGTGTGCGTGTTGCGGTACCCGGTGATCCGGGCAGAACTGAGCGGCTGAAAGCGTTCGTGTGCGCTGTTGGAGATCACGTCAATGTGGTCAAGTGGCACGCCGTAGCGGTTGTGGATATCCTGCCTGGAGTATTCCGAGACGGTTTGGAGCCGATCTGCCCGCAGGGCAAAACGCCGAAAATAATGGAGGTAATAGTTGCGTGTGAGCCAGGGCAGGTTTTCAGGATGCTCTTCGAAATTGAGGTCGTGTATTACCGTAGAACTGGGGGTGGGGGTTCGGAGGCTTAGGTATCCGTCCGTGCTCAGGAAGGCATCGGCATGATGCCTGCGCAAGGCGGCTGGAATGCTCTGCTCAAAAAACCAGTACCAGAGGCAGGGATGGCGGGCCGGCGGAAATAACTGGACAGGGCGTACGTTTTTGCCGAAAACGAAGGTGTTGGACCAGGGGCGGTCAAAGAAAAACAGGAATTCGTGTTCGGGATGATCTTGTGTGACCCGCCTGAAGATCTCGTAGGTAAACCGACCGATGCCCTCAAGTTTGCCTTCTAATAGGAAACGGGTATTGACCGCTATGCGCATGGGCTCAAATGTACGAATTCAAAGGCGCGAACGAGGGTACGCTTTTACATACCTTTGCTGCCATGCGCAAAAAAATAATGCGGAAATGGGGCTATGTCTGTAAGGACGTCAACCTGCTGCAGTTGCTGACCAATTCGGGCCTGGTGCTTTTTTTCAAGGTGTCTGGCGCACTGGCAGGATACCTCTTCACCTATTTGGTCTCGAATTACTACGGGGCCCGGATCTACGGCATTTACGAGCTGTGCTACACAGGCATTATGATTGCCGGGGTAGCCGGACGTTTGGGGCTTGATGGGGCCCTGGTTCGCTTCATGGCAGAATTTAAGTCGAAAAAGCAGTTCGGCACTTTGCGTCGTGTATACCGCAAATCAATGGTGGCCAGCGGAGTGCTTTCGGTAATGCTCGGGGCGGCCTTGTACCTGCTGGCACCTGAGCTTGCAGCCCGGCTCGCGACCGGGACGGAGTCGCTGGAACAGGCTTTTCGCGTGACTGCTTTTTTGATCCCGCCCTTCGTATGGCTCGGCATGAATACTGAAGCGCTGCGGGGGCTCAGGCGTATGACGGACTTCTCGTTGCTGCAGTACGGATCCATTGTGCTGTTGGCGGCTTTGGGGATCCTTTTGATACATGACCGGGTACCGGATCACCTGACACCGGTGTACAGCTACGGCGGTGGGGTGATATTGCTTATGCTCGTAAGCATGATACTGATCCGCTGGCGCATTCGTCAGGCCGGAGAAGTGCCGGCAGCCCCGGGGCCAGGTATGCCTTTTAGGACCGTATTGAACGTTGCACTCCCGATCCTGCTGAGTACCTCCATGTTCCTGGTCATCAGCTGGACCGATACCCTGATGATCGGCTATTTCATTGACGAGACCCATGTCGGCATCTATCGGGTTGCCTTCAGGATCGCTACCCTGATCACTTTTCTGCAGTTCGCGATCAACAGCATTGCTGCGCCTATGATCAGTGAGTTTTTTGCCAGGAATGACGTGGACAGCATCCGTCGGATCACCCACCAGATCGGCTACTTAAACCTGGTTCTGAGCACTCCCATTTTCCTCGGCATAGTGCTCTTCCCCCACTTTGTGCTGGGGCTTTTCGGCGATGAGTTCACAGTGGCAGTGGTCACACTGATCATACTGGCCGCAGGTCAGCTGATCAACGCCCTGTGTGGCCCTGTACTGTACATCCTCAACATGACCGGAAAGGAAATCACGGCCCAGCGCATCATGATGGCTACCAGCGTACTCAACGTCGCCCTCAACCTTTGGCTGATCCCAGCCTACGGATTCCGGGGCGCAGCGATCGCCACGAGTGTTAGCATGATACTCTGGAACATACTCGCCGTGCGCTACATACGACGCGAATATGGATTTATCACCTTCCCATTGCCCGATCAATGGAAAAAGTGAATTTCTTTTTGATCGGCGCGGCAAAGAGCGGAACCACTACGCTCTACGAGCGGATGAAAAACCATCCGGAAGTGTACCTGTCCCCGTTGAAGGAACCCAATTTCTGGAGTACCGATATTGATGTTTCCCAGTTCAGCCCGGCCTTCAGGGCTAACACGCCGTTGGATCTGAGCGAATATTTCCGGAAGGATCCCCTACCCGAATTACCCGTGGCCTTCCTGCGGAAGGATGAGGAATATGCGCGCCTGTTCGACTCCGTGCAAAACGAGCAGGTCGTAGGGGAGTGTTCCACCTCGTACCTGTACTCCAAAGTGGCCGCAGAGCGGATCGCGCAGGCCTTTGGGAACGTGAAGATCCTGGTGGTACTTCGGGATCCGGTTGAGCGCTTGTTTTCGCATTATCTGATGGCGCGGAAATACGGCTACACGACCTTGCCCCTGCAGAAGGCAGTAGAGCAGGATTTGGGTCGGATCGATAAAGGCTGGGGATGCAGTGAACTGTTCGTGGAGCTGGGACTGTATGGAGCGCAACTGGAACGCTGGTATAAGCGATTCGACCGAACCCGTATCAAGGTGTTGTTCACCACGCAATTGGATGAGCCAGATACCTGGAACGAGCTGTATAAATGGCTGGGCCTCGGTTCGCATCGTGCCGCAGGCACTGAAAAAAAAGAGGGGGAGAAAGTAAATATGGCAAGGCGAGCACGTTGGGAGGGAATAAATAAGTGGCTGACGGATAAGGGATTAAAAAAGGCCCTGGGGGCTATGTTGCCATCTGCCTTCAGGCAAAAATTGTTGAATTTCTACTATACGGATGTACATTTGCCGCAATTGAGTGCGAAAGACCGAAAATATTTGGAGGCTTTTTACGCTAAGGATAAGGAGCGGCTTGAGGCTGTTTTGAGACGGCCGGTGCCCTGGAACTAAACCTAAACTCATGAACCTGGATTCGAGTAACCTGATCATATACCTGTATCAGTGGCGGAAGCCGTTGATTATTGTTACATTTTTGTCTGCGGCAGGGGCGGCTATTTTTAGTGCACCGATGTTTATTCCACCCAAATATCAGTCAACGGTGGTGCTGTTTCCGGTGACGACCAATTCCTTGTCGAGTGCTTTATTGGGTGAACGGAACGCCTACACGGAGGATATTTTGGAATTCGGTAAGGAGGAGGAAGCCGAGCAGATGCTGCAGGTTTTGTATTCGGATGAGATCCGGGACAAGGTGATCAGCAAGTTCAATTTGATGGAGCACTACGATATTGATCCGGATTCAAAATACAGAAAAACGATGCTGTACCGGACATTCGAAAGCAACGTTACCTATCGCCGAACCAAATATATGTCGGTGGTGATCTATGTGTTGGATACCGACCCGAACCTGGCGGCAGACATTGCGAATGAGATCGCCACTTTGTTGGATTCGGCAAAAACCCGTATACAGAGAGAGCGTGCGGTCCAGGGATTGCGGATCGTGGAGACCGAATACAAGAGTTTACTTCGTGAAGTGAAGGCAATGGAGGATTCGCTCCGCAGCCTGCGCGTGAAAGGAGTTCATGATTACGAGGTTCAGTCGGCCGTGCTGAGCGAGCAGATCGCCACAGCCCTGATCGGGAATCGTCAGAGCGTGGCAGAAGACCTACAGATTCGTTTGGATACCCTGGCTAAGTATGGGGGCATATATACTTCCCTGCGTGATCAGCTGAAATACCGCTACGAGGAACTGAACCTGCTGAAGACCCGATACGAGGAGGCTAAGGTAGATGCCAGGTTGAGTCTGCCTCACAAGTTCATCGTGAACGAGGCTTTCCCGGCAGAAAAAAAGAGCTACCCCATTCGCTGGTTAACCGTGACGATCAGTACCCTGGGCGGATTCGTTTTGACACTCCTGACCATCATTGTACTGGACACTCTTCGCAAGGCGACTACCAGAGACAAGGAAACGGCTTAAGTCATGGACAAGGTCCTGAATCAGCGGAATATTCTGATCGTAGGGTTCTTCTTCGTGGGGGTCAATGCCCTTTTGATCTCGCTGGAATTTTTCTGGGCAGGACTGGTCCCTATTGCCCTGTTCATCGCCGCATTGGCTCTTTTGTCCATGGACAAGCTGCTGTTGCTGATCAGTTTTCTAACACCGCTTTCCGTGAACTTTACGGAGCTTGAGCCTGGGCTGGGGATTGGCATGGCCTTACCTACAGATCCGCTGATGTTTGGCATACTGCTGATATTTTTGTTCCGCGTATTGCATGAGGGCGGATTTGATCGCCGGGTTGTTTGGCATCCTGTTTCGCTGATCATTATTTTTCAGCTGGTGTGGATGTTATTCACGAGCATAACCTCCACAATGCCACTAGTCTCCTTCAAATTTTTGATCTCGCGCCTTTGGTATGTTGCGAGTTTTTATTTCCTGGCGACCCAGCTCTTCAGGCGTAAGGAGCAGATCGTCCGATATTTTCGGGCCTACATTTTTGGTTTGGCCGCCGTGATCGTGTACACAGTTTACCAACACTACCTGAACGGTTTCGATGCGCAAATTGCCCACTGGGTGATGTGGCCCTTTTTCAAGGATCACACTTCGTACGGGGCCATACTAGCCTTCTTTTTTCCGGCCTTGCTTGGCTTAACCTTCTTCAACACCAGGAGCAACCTGCTGAAAGTCCTGATGGGGATCATCGTACTGATCTTTATTGTAGGCATTGTACTGTCGTATACCCGTGCCGCCTGGCTGAGTTTGATCGCCGCCATGTGCGTGTGCCTGCTCATGATCTTCAAGGTCCGGTTTCAGTATATTTTATTTCTGGTGGCGATCCTGGCCGGGGCTTTCCTGATGGTGCGGGATGATCTCCTGATGAAGCTGGATGAGAACGATCAGGAAAGCTCGGGTGACCTGATGAACCACGTACAGTCAATGAGTAACATCTCGACCGATGCATCGAACCTGGAGCGGATCAATCGGTGGAAATCGGCCTGGCGTATGTTTTTGGACAGGCCTGTGGTAGGATTCGGTCCGAACACCTATCAATTCCAGTATGCCCCGTATCAACATCCGGATGAAAAAACCATTATTTCCACTAACAATGCCGACATGGGGAATGCCCATAGTGAATATTTGGGTCCGCTCGCAGAGCAGGGGCTTCCCGGCTCTATTTGGGTGTTACTCCTGGTCGGGGTATTCTTTTACAAGGGCATCACTCTGTACATCGGGCTACCGCCTGGCCAGCTACGTATGCTGACCATGATCGCCACTTTGGGGCTGGTCACCTACTGGACCCACGCATTTCTGAACAATTTTCTGGATACGGACAAGGCTTCTGTGGCGGTATGGGGTTCACTGGCCGTGCTGACAGCTATTGAGGTGTACCACCTGCCGGCAATAAAAAAGCGCAATCAAAACTAATTGCGCTGCACATTACTCCGCAAGGAGCCTATCACTTCATTATTTTACGCGCTCCAGATATTTGCCATCGTCGGTCGACACTTTGATCTTATCGCCTTCGTTGATGAATAGCGGAACCTGGATCTCAGCACCAGTTTCCACTTTAGCGGGCTTGGTGGCATTGGTAGCAGTATCACCCCTGAAACCAGGTTCCGTGTAGGTCACTTCGAGTTCGATCGTCGCCGGCAGGTCGCAGGTCAGTGGCATTTCATTAGCCGCATCGAAAAGGATCTGTACTTCCATTCCCCCCTTCATGAGTCCGGGCGCATCTATCATTTCCCCAGCCAAAAAGATCTGGGTGTAGTCGTTGGTGTTCATAAAGTGGAAGCCCTGATCGTCATTATAGAGGTACTGATAGGTCCGGTTCTCCACACGTAGATCATCAACTTTATGTCCGGCCGGGAACGTATGGTCCAGCACTTTCCCGCTCGTCAGGCTTTTGATCCTGGTGCGCACAAAGGCCGCACCCTTACCTGGTTTCACATGCTGAAATTCCACAATTTTCCAGATGTCCTGGTTGTGCCGGATACAGAGTCCCTTTCTGATATCTGAAGTAGTTGCCATAGATATTCCCTTTAGTTCTCCATTCACCTATGGAAGGCCTTTATTTATAGTCTTCAAGGCGTAGCTGGCGGTTACAAAAGTAGTATTCCTCTTCATTTTCATTGCTGGCTACGATCAGCAGGCGATCTTTCCCGTGCTCCCTGATCAGCTTTTGGTACCATTCGATCCCCTGGCGATCAAGGTTGGATATCGGTTCGTCCAGCATCACCACTGGTGTATCGGCCAGTAGTGCCATCGTCAGACGAACCCGCTGTTTCATGCCCGACGAAAAGTACTTGAGCTCCCGGTTCCTCACCTCTTCCAGGCAGGCGTATTGCATGATCCCGGCCGGGGTCACATCGGCCCGCCAGGGCCTTAATTTCCCGCAAAAATGGAGGAATTCAGTGAGTGTATATTCTTCGATCAGCTCAAGGTAGGGTGCGGCCAGGCTTACATATTTGAAATGCGCCTGCGGCGCGATGTGTTCCTCCCCAACCCGTAGTGATACGGTGCCTCCGAACGGCAAAAGTGCCCCGGCGAGGGTTTTCAGGAGCGTGCTCTTTCCGGAACCGTTGGATCCCAGGAGGGCAATGAGCTCGCCACCCGACAGATCGAGGTTGACGTTGCGAAACACGAACCGGCGATGATATGCCTGGCTGAGTTTTTCGGCCTTGAGGCGGATCATGATCAGCCTGATTGATAACCGCGCATGATCCCCCGTTTCGAGTTGCGGCAAAAAGAAATGATCTCATCACGCTCGTCGGAAACCGGAAATTCGGCTTCAAGCATATCCAGTGCTTGCGTGGTGTTCATTTTCGACTGATAAATGGCGCGGTAGATGTTCTGTATCTCCTGGATCCTGGAGGTATCGAACCCGCGACGACGAAGTCCGATCGAATTGATCCCCACGAACTGTACTGGTTCTCGTCCGGCCTTCGTGTAGGGCGGTACATCTTTGCGCACCAGGGTACCACCTCCGATCATGGTATGAGCTCCGATGTTCACGAATTGGTGTACAGCGGTCAGACCACCCAAAATAGCGTAGTCGCCCACCTCACAGTGCCCACCCATAGCCACATTGTTCACGATGATCGCATTCCTGCCGATGTAGCAATCGTGTGCCACATGACTACCGACCATAAGGAAGGCCCCTTCATTGACCACGGTCATGCCCGTTTCGTTGGAACCCCGGTGAACGGTTACATGTTCGCGAATGACTACGTTATCCCTGATAATGCACTCGGTCATCTCGTCCGGATCGAACTTCAGGTCTTGTGGAGGTGCTGAGATCACGGAGCCCGGGAATACCCGGACATTCTTTCCAATACGCGCCCCTTCCATAATGCTCACTCCGGAGCCGATCCAACTTCCTTTTTCGATAATGACGTTCTTATGGATACTGGCGAAGGGCTCAACAACCACATTTGAAGCTACCTTGGCTCCCGGATCTACGTATGCTAAAGGTTGATTCATTTAATTGCGATTCCTAACAACCTGTGCCATCATTTCTGCTTCAATGGCGACGGCATTGCCGACGTACCCACGCCCGAACATATGCGCAATGCCCCGGCGGATGGGTGAGACAAGCTCCAGTTTGAAAACCAAAGTATCTCCCGGAACCACCTTACGCTTGAATTTTGCCTGATTGATCTTCATGAAATAGGTTGAATAATTTTCTGGGTCAGGCACGGCATTCAACACCAAAATACCACCCACCTGTGCCATGGCCTCAACCTGCAAAACTCCGGGCATTACCGGTTCTCCCGGGAAGTGACCTGCAAAAAAAGGCTCATTTATGGTGACATTCTTTACGCCCACCACACGCTCATCTGTCAATTCAATTACTTTGTCTACCAACAGGAATGGCGGACGGTGCGGTAGGGTTTCCATCACCCGGTTTGCGTTGTACAAGGGTTCGGCATTGGAATCAACCCTTGGTGCCTGACTTTTCTCCTGCCTGCGGATTTCGTTAACGATCATTTTTGCGAAGTCAGTGTTTACGGTGTGTCCCGGACGTGTGGCAATGATGCGTCCTTTGATCGGGCGCCCGACCAGGGCCAGATCGCCCAGAACATCCAAAAGTTTGTGTCGGGCTGCCTCATTTGGATACTCCAGCTCAAGGTTATTGAGGATCCCGGACTGGCTCGCGTCAATATCGTCGCGATCAAACACCTTGCGCAGGCGTTTCAGGTCCTTCTCCGAGATCTGCTCATCAATATAAACGATAGCATTGTTCAAATCGCCACCCTTGATCCGACCTGCATTGAGCAGCATATTGAGCTCGTGCAGAAAACCGAAGGTGCGTGCCCGGCTGAACTGATCCTTGAATTCCTCGATCCGGTTCATGTGTGCGAATTGGTTCCGCAAGACCAGGCTGTCGAAATCAACCATAACGGTGACCGATAATTCGTCCGCCGGCATCCCGATGATCTCCACATTGTTCCTGTCATCGGAAAACCGAATATTTTCGGTGAACTCAAAAAATCTCCTTGGCACTTGCTGATCCTCAATTCCGGCCAGTTCGAGCACTTCCAAAAACTCCCTGGAGCTACCATCACAAATGGGCGGCTCTTCCGAATCGATATCGATCATCAAATTATCGATCTCCAATCCGGCCACAGCAGCCAGTACA
Organism: Flavobacteriales bacterium; assembly: GCA_965262845.1. Taxonomy (GTDB): domain Bacteria; phylum Bacteroidota; class Bacteroidia; order Flavobacteriales; family ECT2AJA-044; genus ECT2AJA-044. Next base: position 114,456 of record CBDHFX010000001.1, on the reverse strand, counting down.
TGTTCCACTGTTAGCACCTGCACGCCTTTTTCCTCAAGGGTTGTACCTCGATTCGTATCAACCACATATTTACACAGTGGATGCACCAGCGGTGCTCCCTCCAGATCAGTCCGGCGAAATACGATACCGTGATCTGCATCGGCCGGATGAAACGTCAGGGTCACTTCCTTACCTGTGTGCAGCCCTGTTCCCAAAATAGATACGGACTTCCGGATGGTGCTTTGATCCGATTTCATGAATTTCCCTTTTGACCGTTTTCGAGTGCCTCGAGTCGGTCAACCAGTTCGGATAGCTTCCTGAAATGAATATAAGATTTCCTGAAGTTTTTCAAGCCAAAGGCCGGTGAGCCCATGATGATCTCTCCATCCGCAACATTACCTGAAATACCGGACTGTGCAGCTACCTTCACGTTATCACCAATGGTCAAATGTCCGACTACTCCAACCTGACCACCGATCATACAATTCCTTCCCACCTTTACAGAGCCCGCAAAACCGCACTGTGCAGCTATAATAGTATTCTCTCCTATCACGACATTATGCGCAATCTGGATCAGATTATCCAGTTTAGCCCCTTTCCGGATGATGGTTGACCCGATCGTTGCCCGATCAATGGTTGTATTGGCACCGATTTCGACATGGTTTTCAATGATCACATTCCCTATCTGAGCCACCTTGTCGTACGACTTACTGGAATTCGGTGCAAAACCGAACCCATCCCCACCAATGACTACGCCCCCATGGATCCGGCAATAATCCCCAATGACACAATCATGCTCAATTCGGACCCCGGCAAACAGGACCGTCTCTTTTCCGATGCATACGTGGTCGCCTATATAGCAATGCGGATAGATCCTGACACCATCTCCAACCCGGGCCCCCAGGCCAATGTAAGCCCCCGACGCAATAAAAACACCTTCTCCTATCTCTGCGGATTCATGGATAAAAGCTCCTGGCTCAATACCCACCTTTGCCTTTCGCTGACTGTCATACCAGTTCAGGAGCCGGGCAAAACTCTGGTAGGCATCATCCACCCGTATCAGGGTGGCCTGAACTTCTTTATCCGGCTTGAAATCGCGGTTCACAATGATCACCGCCGATCTGGTATTATAAATGTACTGGGTGTACTTAGGGTTCGCCAGAAAGCTCAACGACCGCTCTGTCCCTTCTTCGATCTTTGCAAAACAATCAACTACTGCCTCGGCGTTACCTACTGTTTCGCCTTCAAGCACTTCGGCTATTTGTCGCGCCGTAAATTCCATTCCGGCAAAATTAGTCTTTTTTTACTTCGGGGCAGGGCTTATACGGGCGACAAGACTTCGGATAGATCAGCAGATGCCTGATCATTCGCCCATGCAGCGATCCCCAATACAGATGATCCGATACCTCTGCAACATCCTTCAGGCTTCCGTCGCGCGAGAGCAGTTTGATCGAATCCTTTCCGGGATCATACAAATTGTTCGTGATGGAATCAGCATATACCATGTAGTCGGCCTCATTCGGCCGGATGTTATACTGGCCGGTCACCTCGGCCTTATAGTGGTCAATGACCTCCGGTGCAAAGGCCTTGTCCGACAATTCGATCCGGAAGAGTTGCCGGTCAATCAAAGCCGCTGAGAGCCGGGCCAGGATCGGGTCGTCATGCTTTTTCCACTCCTTGATGGAAACCATGATATCTGTATCGTCAAGCTGGGCGAATAGCTTTAGTAAGTCACCGTCCTTATAGAACGTTTCCGGGACCATTTTCGACTTCAAAAATATCCTGAAGGCATTGGTCGCAAACAGATCCTCTCCCTGTTGCACCAGGTCTTTTGCCCGTCTCAGGATATGCATTAATGTGTATTCGGCTACCAGAACGGTCTTGTGCAGGTACACCTGCCAGTACATCAATCGCCGCGCCACAAGGAACTTTTCCACGCTGTACACCGCTTTGGCATCAAGCACCAACTGATCGTTGGCCACATTCAGCATTTTGAGTAATCGTTCCGTGCCTACCCGCCCTTCTGAAACCCCACTGTAGAAACTATCGCGCTGCAGATAATCAAGCCGGTCCATGTCGAGCTGACCCGAGATCAGCTGATGCAGGAAACGCCTGGGATATTCATCGCGAAAGATCTGGATGGCCAGTGAGAGTTCCCCTTCGAATTCCTGATTGAGCTCATCCATAATGGCCAAACTGATCCGCTCGTGATGTACACCTGGAATGATGCAGGTTTCCAACGCATGGGAAAAAGGGCCATGGCCTATGTCGTGCAATAAAATACCAATGTATACGGCTTTTGCCTCCTCGGAAGTAATCTCGTGCTCCTTTGACCGAAGTACCGCTACCGCCTGTTGCATGAGGTGCATAGCTCCAAGCGCATGATGAAAACGGGTGTGGTAGGCACCGGGATAGACCAGGTAAGTGAGTCCGAGCTGAGTGATCCTTCTCAATCTTTGGAAGTACGAATGCTCAATAAGATCAAAGACAAGTTCGTTAGGTATGGTAATGAAGCCGTAGATAGGATCGTTTAGGGTCTTTTTTTTATTGATACGAGGCGGAGGCAAAGGAGAAGACTTTTGCTAATTTTGAACACTTAACGCTACAACGAAGATGCAAAAAATCCGCATCCTGTGGGCCGATGACGAGATCGACTTACTTAAGCCGCACATCATGTTCCTCGAACAAAAAGGCTATGAAGTCGATACCGTGACCAACGGGCACGACGCGTTGGAACAGATCGGCGAATGGAGTTACGACATTGTATTTTTGGACGAGAATATGCCCGGACTTACAGGGCTTGAAACCCTGACGGAGATCAAGGAAAAAAAAGCCTCCCTTCCGGTGGTCATGATCACCAGGAGCGAGGAGGAATATATCATGGAAGACGCCATCGGACAAAAGATCTCCGATTACCTGATCAAACCGGTAAATCCCCATCAGATATTGTTGAGCATCAAGCGTAATCTCGATGCCAGGCGACTGGTAAGCGAAAAAACACAGATCAACTACCAGCAGGAGTTCCGCAAGATCGGAATGGAGCTGATTGATTTGCGGAATCACAATGACTGGAGTGAAATGTACCGGAAGCTCATCCGTTGGGAACTTCGTATGGACGAGCTTGATGAGGGTGGAATGCAGGAGATCCTCCAAACACAGAAAACAGAAGCAAATCACCTGTTCGGTAAGTTCGTGGAGAAGGAATACGAAAGTTGGCTTAATAACGCCGATGCAGATCGGCCCGTGATGAGTCACGAACTCCTGAGAAAATACCTGATTCCACAGCTGAGTCCGAAACAATCCTCCTTCCTGTTCGTCATTGACAACCTGCGCTTTGATCAGTGGAAGGTACTGGCGACCATTCTCAACGAATATTATGCCGTGGAAGTGGAACATCTCTACTATTCCATTCTGCCAACGGCAACACAATTCGCCAGAAATGCTCTTTTTGCCGGACTACTGCCGGGTGAGATCCATAAACGCTATCCGGACTGGTGGGTACATGATAATGAAGAGGGTGCCAGGAACGGACACGAGGACGGCTTGATCGGGGAGTTGCTCAAACGCAGTGGAAAAAACTACAAATACAGCTATCACAAAGTAATACGGCTTGATTATGGCAAAAAGCTGACCGGTAATTTGAAAAATCTTCGGCAAAATGCCCTTAACGTGATCGTTTACAATTTTGTAGATATGCTTTCGCATGCGAAAACGGACATGGATATGATCAAGGAATTGGCCGATGGCGACAAGGCCTATCGCTCCCTTACACGGAGCTGGTTTCAAAATTCGCCCCTGCTTGAGATGCTCCGAAATCTATCGGGTACCGATGCCCAGGTATTCATAACTACTGATCACGGAACCATTAATGTGCAGGAACCCACCAGGGTCGCGGGCGATCGCGAGGTAAATACCAACTTGCGTTACAAACAGGGCAGAAATCTTTCCTACGAGGATAAGGACGTATATGCAGTCCGTGATCCGGAGAAGATCGGTTTGCCCAAACCAAACGTGAGTACCAGGTACCTGTTCACTAAGGATAACCGGTTCTTCGCCTATCCAAATAACTACAACCGCTATGTAAAATATTATCGCAACACCTACCAGCACGGCGGTATTTCCCTGGAAGAAATGCTGATACCATTTGTGCAACTCAGGGCCAGATGAGATGGGAGGTAAAAGACGGGGCTGAATGGCAAAAAGTCGCACGGTTTATCCTGGATAGCACGAAACAGACTATTCTCGCCTTCCACGGCGAGATGGGTGCCGGTAAAACCACTTTGATCAAAGCGATCTGCCGGGAACTCAACTGTACTGAAGAAGCAAGTAGCCCCACCTTCGGGATCATTAACGAATACCTCCGTGATCATGGTGAACCGGTCTGTCACTTTGACTTTTATCGACTCGAAGAGCCCAGGGAGGCACTTGACCTTGGGGTTGAGGAATATTTCGAAAGCGGTCATCTGTGCCTCATTGAATGGCCTGAGCGTATAGGATCCATCCTTCCGCAGGAAGCCATGGTCATTCGGATAAAAGTTGTACATTCCACCCGGATTATTGAAATGGAGATCTAATGGCAGGCAGGCAACCCCAATTCCTCAGTTTTTCATCGGAGACCCTGATGCCACAGGAGGAGCGGCTCGAAGTCGGACGCAAGAAACAAGATCTGTATATCGGGATCCCCAAAGAGACCGAGTACATGGAAAAGCGTATCGCACTAGCCCCGGATGCCGTGGATGTACTGGTGCGGAATGGCCACCGGGTTCGGGTAGAGTCGGGCGCCGGGGAGGATGCCAGTTTCAGCGATAAGGATTACAGCGATGCAGGGGCTGAGATCTGCTACGAACCCGGAAAGATATTTGAGACACAGACCATTTTGAAGGTGCATCCGCCAACGCCGAAGGAAATCGGATTGCTGAAGAGCAAGCAAACGCTGATCAGTGCACTGCAGCTGAAGATCCAAAATGATCAGTATTTCAAGGCGCTGATGGACAAGCAGGTTTCAGCCATTGCCTTTGACTATATGATGGATAACGATGGAATTATGCCCGTGGTGCGTTCTATGAGCGAGATCGCCGGAAATACAGCCATTTTGATCGCCGCCGAACTCATGAGCAACGCCAACGGCGGTAAGGGGCTTATGCTGGGGGGCGTTAGCGGCGTGGGTCCGACCGACGTTGTGATCCTCGGAGCGGGAACCGTGGGCGAATTTGCCTGCAGGGCCGCGATCGGACTTGGGGCGCAGGTAAAGGTGTTCGACAAAAGTCTGACCCGATTGCGTCGTTTGCAGAACGATTTGCACCAACGCATTGCCACCTGTGTGGTACAGCCAAAAGTATTGGAAAAGGCCCTAAAACGGGCCGATGTGGTGATCGGTGCCATTCGTACCGATGAAGGACGCACACCGTGTATCGTCACGGAGGAAATGGTCCGGCAAATGAAGGCCGGTTCAGTCATTGTGGATGTGAGCATTGATCAGGGAGGATGCTTCGAAACATCCGAAGTGACAACGCATGAACATCCTATGTTCCGAAAATTCGATGTGATCCATTACGGCGTACCCAATATTGCCAGTCGGGTGGCGAGAACAGCCAGCTTGAGCCTGAGCAACATTTTCATGCCCATCCTGCTCAATGCGGGTGAATACGGAGGCATTGATGCCATGGTCCGATTCAATAAAGGCCTGCGACATGGGCTTTATATGTACAGTGGCGTACTAACCAACAAGGGAATTGGCGAATGGTACAAACTCCCCTGGAAAAATCTGGATCTGCTGCTCGCGACACTTTAAGACTTCATACTTTTGCCTGAAATTCCGGGCTGTGAAATTTCTTCAGCGATTCAAGTACTACGGCATTGGAGTTTTGCTGGGCATCGGATTCGTATATGTCCTGTTTGGTCAGCGGACCGATATCTCCTGTAGCTATTTCCCCAATGCCCGGGTACTGAGCCATCTGCAACAGGGTCATCCCGAACTAACGGATCGGGCGGCCTGTCAACTTGATTGCCTGGAGTTGGATTCTATTGCGATGGCCGGATTTTGGCGGTACGGTGATGTTGACTTTCGAACGAGTGAACCGCGGCGCGAACCCTTTGGTCGGTACATCATCAAACATGATGATCTCGACCTTCAGATCGCTGTCGAAAACCGGGATACCGTTACGGTCCTTCTTGGATTTACTGGACGAGATGTGGAAGAATGCGATTGCCCCGATTGGTGACTGATTCGTGAAAAGGCATCAAGCTGATTTCCCAAATCCCTTGAGGACGTGATGGTTACTTCAGCACACAGGGGTAGGTAGATCAGCGGATCACGGAAGCTTACGGAGTTCCTGAACTAATTCAGTTCCGTGGTTGAGGAGAAAATCTGTATCTTTCGGTCCTTTTTTAACCTGATCTATGAATTTCAAGAAAGTTACTTTCCCACGCACGCAGGATGCAGAGTTCATCAAGACCCTGAGGGTCCGGGTGAACAATTATTTTAAGGAAAACAATATTTCCCGGTACGCGAACGGACACATGATCTTCAAAACTATCTTCATGATCCTGCTGTACACAGTGCCTTATTTCCTGCTGATCTTTGGAATAGCTGAGCTTTGGTGGGAACAGCTTGTTCTCTGGTCATTCATGGGGCTGGGCATGACCGGTATTGGCTTGAGCGTGATGCACGATGCCAATCACGATGCGTATTCGCGGAAAGCAGTGGTCAATAATCTGCTCGGGAATACGATCAACATACTAGGCGGATTTGACACGAACTGGAAGTTGCAGCACAACGTGCTACATCACAGCTATACAAACGTACACGGGATGGATCAGGACATCAGGAGTGTTCCTATCCTGCGCTTCACACCACACGATCGCCATTATTACTTCCACCGCTTTCAATATCTGTACGCCTGGTTCTTCTACTCCCTGATGACCCTTTACTGGATGACTGCCAAGGATTTTGTTCAGTTGGTCGGATTCAAGCGACAAAACCTGGCCGATGTGCGCTATAGATTTGGTAAGCTACTTTCCAAACTGATCACATGGAAGGCAATCTACTATTTCTACATCATAGCCTTGCCGATTATCCTGGTACCGGGGGCCTGGTATTGGGTGGTGATCGGATTTGTGATCATGCACCTGATCGCCGGAAGCATCCTGAGTGCGATCTTTCAACCGGCGCATGTGATGCCAGATACGGAATTTCCGATTCCGACCGAGAAAGGGACCATGGAAAACGATTGGGCCATCCACCAACTGCTCACAACCACTAATTTTGCTCCGAAGAGCCGATTTTTCAGCTGGTTCGTGGGGGGGCTCAATTTCCAGATCGAACATCACTTGTTCCCGAATATTTGCCATGTGCATTATAAGAAGATATCGAAGATCGTACGGGAAACGGCACAGGAATACGGATTGCCCTATTACTCACAGCCAAATTTCGCCATGGCACTGATGGAACATACCCGGTTCCTGAGAAAATTAGGCCGCTTATAGGCTTATGTTTTTGAACACCTTCGCAGGAGAAAAAAGTTGTCAGTCAGGAAGGCCTGGTCGTACAGGCTTTGTTGGATGCGGGCATTAGTTCAGCTTGTCTCTGATCAAATAAAGAAGGATTACCCCGATCAGGATCACGAGCAGCACGATGTAACTTCCCCGGTAGTACAAGCGATGCAGGTTGATATCCTTGCGATAAGCCCATACGAGGCATCCAATAAAAACGAGCACAAAAAGAAGGGCGAAGATCCAGTGCCCCGGGGTTATATGGTCCATAGCTCTACTTTTTACCGTCGACAAATTTAGCCCTAAATTTGTCCCCCAGTCCTACAAAAGTTATGAAAAGACAGCTCCATCACGTTGCTAAATTCCATGAGGTTTTTGGCATTGGAAATGAAGAGGAACCGATCGGAAACGTTTCAGCCGACACCTACCTCCTGCGCTATAAACTGATGCGCGAAGAGAATGAGGAATACCTGGAGGCCGCGGAGCGGGGCGACCTTATCGAGATTGCCGATGCCCTGGGCGACATGATGTACATCCTTTGTGGTACTATATTGAAACACGGGCTCCAGCACAAGATCGAAGAGATCTTTGAGGAGATCCAGCGTAGTAACATGAGCAAGCTTGATGCCGGAGGCAAGCCGATCTATCGGAAAGACGGCAAGGTGATGAAGAGTGAGTTTTATTTCACGCCCGATATTGCCAGCATCCTAAACCAATGAGTCTGCACCTCTTTCCATTTCACAGAGGTACAAGACCGGGCGTTTGGCTGTGATCGGAATAGCAAGATTTTCCGGGAGCCTTTTTGAGAAGTCGTTATCAGGCATTTTCATATAAAGGCATCACCTTGACGCGCCATCCATAGGGGTCTTCGCTCTTGTTGTGCTGCAGTTGGAGCAAGCGTTTCTTCAGGGACAATGCCCAATTCTCTTCAGTGTAGGAAATCAAATAGCGCTCATTACGGTAGGCTACTTCGCTGATCGGACTAACAGTTACTGCCGTTCCCACCCCGAACAGCTCGGTCAGCGAGCCATCTTTAAGGCGCTGCAGCAATTCATCCACGGGAATAGGGCGCTCTTCCACAGCGATGTCGTGGTCACGGGCGATCTGAATGATCGATTTACGCGTAACCCCTTCCAAGATGGTTCCGGTCGGGTTCGGGGTTACCAGGGTATCGCCTACGCGCATCATGATGTTCATGGTGCCAGATTCTTCAAGATAGGTATGCGTGGCTGCATCGGTCCACAAAAGTTGGGTGAACCCCTGTTCCTGAGCTAATTTGGTTGGATAAAAGGCCCCGGCGTAATTTCCGGCTGCTTTGGCTGCTCCTATACCGCCTTTTGCAGCGCGGGAAAACTCTTCTTCGATCTTCACCTTTATATAGTTTTTGTAATAGGCTCCGGCCGGTGAAGCAATGATCATGAAAGTAAAGTCCGAGGCCCCTTTGGCCGCGATAAACTCTCCGTTGGCGAACATGAACGGGCGCAGATACAAGGCGTGATCAAGTCCCGGAACCACCCAACCACTGTCCATATGTACCAAACGGTGTAATCCATCCATAAACACATGTTCCGGCACCTTGGGCATTGCCAGCCGAACGGCAGACTTATTAAAGCGCTTCCAGTTCTCGAGTGGACGAAAAAGGAAGCAGTCACCCTGATCGTCCTTATAGGCCTTCATGCCTTCGAAAATGGCCTGACCATAGTGGAACACGGGTGCTCCCGGGGCAATCGGAAAGGGTCCGTAAGGTACGATCTCCGGTTCCTTCCACTCTCCGTTCCGATAGTGACACACTACCATATGATCGGTGAAGGTCGTGCCAAAAACCAGGTTGTTCAGATCGACAGAATCAAGGCGCGAATGTGTCGTGGGAGTAATTTTCATGAGCGTAATTTTGGGAATGCAAGATACACAATTTTGTATCTTTGCGTTCGCATACAAAAAACGACATCATGAAGAACGTGTTTATCACCATGGTTGCTGTGGGCACATTTTATGCCTGCGGAAGTGCTTCGGACAAAGAAGCTGCCCAAACCGGATCTGCGTCTGAGGAAATAACTACCGAAGAGGTTGCCTACGAGATGTACGGAGAGGAAATCACACCGGAAGGTGCCGCGAAAGCCAGTGAGCTGCTGGTCATGTTGGATGGTAAGGACAGCGTCCAGGTCAAAGTGACCGGTACCATCAATGAGGTATGTCAAAAAAAAGGTTGCTGGATGAACGTGGGGATGGGCGAAGACCAGGAGATGCTCGTGCGTTTCAGGGATTATGGATTCTTCGTACCGATGGACAGTGAAGGTCGTACCGCAACCATGGAAGGCTGGGCAAAAATGGAAGAACAGTCTGTTGAGTGGTTGCGCCATAAAGCAGAAGACGCCGGCGCCAGTGAGGAAGAGATCGCGATGATTACCGAACCCGAGATGTCTGTGAGCTTCATGGCCTCTGGGGTCATCATTCAGTAAGCGATCACTTTTATGCAAAGTACTTGTAGGATGTCCTGTCGGAACATCCTTCGTTATGGCGTGTGGTGCGCCATGCACGATCTTTTTCGGTTAGGCACCAAAATGTGTTTCTTCCTGAAACTGGCCGAAGATCCTAAGCCTTCAACTCATCAAACACCCCCCCGAAATGTTCGGGCAGGTCTGAAGCGATGAGGCTTTCCTCACTCTGGTCGTTCAAGGCCAATTCAGCGGCCCTGCCGTGAATGTATGAGCCCAGGATAGCCGCTTCGGCCACACCATAACCCTGTGCGCGTAGTCCCGTTATAAGCCCGGTGAGCACATCTCCGCTTCCACCCGTGGCCAAACCAGAGTGCCCCGTACTGTTGAAGTACGTATCTCCGTTTGGTAGCACGGTTGCTGTATATGTTCCTTTCAATACGACCACACACTGGTACTTCCTGGCAAAATCAATGGCAGCATCGTACTGATCGGGCCCTGGCTTCACCTCCGACAAGCGACTGAACTCGCCCGGGTGCGGAGTAAGGATCGGCACCTGCTGGCAAAATGAAAGCCAGGTCTTATTCCCGGCCAGGATATTCAGTGCATCTGCATCAAGGATCAGCGAGGCTTTGGCATGAAGGATAAAATTATGTAGCAGATGCGCTGTGTCCTCATGCTGGCCTATTCCTGGTCCGATACCAATCGCCGAATAGCCATTCAGGTCGGGATGGTCCGTCAGGTGTTCAGACATGGGATCGAATTTTGCCATGGCTTCAGGAATGGCCTGCGGCCAGATGTGTTCAGCAGAGCCCGGTACGTGTCCGGTCAAAAGGCCCACCCCACTGCGCATGCAGGAACGGGCACACATCACTGCAGCACCCATGTTTCCCCGTGCGCCGGCAGCGATCAGGGCATGGCCGAAATGACCCTTATGCGAAAACCGCGAACGATCGCCATAACGCAACTGAGCCCAATGCTCATCAACAAAGTAATGGGCCGTTTTGGCCGATTCCGCATAATCCGCATCCAATCCGATATCGATCACTTCAAACACCCCGCACAAAGGGCCGCTGTCTGGCATCAGCAGGGCTCGTTTCGGCCATTGGAACGTAAAGGTCATATCGGCCCGCAGGGCCCTGGAAAGATCATTGGCCCGATTGTCATCGGCAAAAACCCCCGTGGGCAGGTCCACGGCCACGGTAAAGCGGGGATCTGCATTGAGGTCTGCAACCACCTCGGCCAGGAAGCCGTCAAGTGGACGGGTAAGTCCGGAACCTAAGAGCGCATCGATCCGCACCGTGTTGAGCCTGTCCGGTGCCGGATGCTTATTGGGTGTCCACTCCTCAAAATCATTGAGCCGTTTAAGGTTCGCCTGAAGATCCGGGCTTGCCTTTTCGGTATAGCGAACCACCACCACGCGCACTTCGTACCCCTGCTCGCGCAAATGCCTTGCGATCGCCAATCCGTCACCTCCGTTGTTACCCATGCCGCAGTAGATCGAAAAAGGCATGTCAGTCGTGAACACGTCTGTCAGTTGGTCCGAAATACCCTTAGCTGCGCGTTCCATCAGCTCGATAGAGGCCACAGGTTCCCTTGCGATGGTTACCCGATCGGCCTCACGAATCTGCTCTACGGATAAAATTTTCATGTAGTTTCAGTATTTGCGGCAACACCAAATGGTAGCCGTCGTTTACGATCTCGTGCTGGCTCAGTTTGCGTCGTTGCTCCTCGCTCCACTGTCGTGCCATCCGCTGTTTGATCTCTGCCGCCGACAGCCCATCACGCTGCATCACCCGCTTCAGCCGGACCTCTGCCGGTGCGCTGATCAAAATCACCTCATCCAGGGCTAAATGTGCCTCCGACTCGAACATGATCGCCGCCTCCTTGATGATATACGGCTCATATTGCTGCTCTATCCAGGCATTAAAGTCGCGGCCTACGGCCGGATGCACCAGCAGGTTCAACCGCTCCAGCAGTGTTTGGTTGTTGAACACCTGTCCTGCGATCCAGGGTCGGTTGAGTCGCCCACCTTCATAGGCCTTTGCTCCGAGGAGTTTGATCACCTCCGACTTCAGCTGTGCATCGGTCACATACAGGTGCTTCGCGCGTTGATCGGCGTTATACACGGGCACACCGAGCTGCTCAAACACCCCGACCACCATGGTCTTACCCGATCCGATCCCGCCTGTAAGTCCGACCCGGATCATCTCTGCACGATCAAAAATTCGACCCGTTCAGGCTCCGTTCGCACCAGGTTTGCCGCCTCTGGCACCAGGGTCCAGCTGGGCCGTACGCGATCCCCGGTGGTCCTGTGCACCTGCTCATATTCCACGGTTGCCGTGAAATCATCGGCCGAAATTTCTTCGTACCGCGAGAGCGGCACCCGGCAGATGGCCTTTACCTCGGCCGGAAACAGCCGGAGCCTGAGCGAATCCGGTAATCCAACGGCCTGCAGGGGGACCGTGTATTCAACTTCCGTAAACTCCTCCACGGGCAGCAGTACATGCACCTCGGCCGGATCGAACCGCAGGGTACTGTCGGGCCGCGCCATTTGCAACCTGGCCTGCAATGTATCATCGACATGCTCCGCCACCCAAAGCTCCGTGTAGGCCATCTGGAGGGTATCTATAAGGGCCTCACGGCCCGATACCTTCACGCGGCCGGGTTCTATGATCATTTCGCCCGTGGCTCCAAATCCCGGCTTAAAGGAGATCGATTGCCGGACCGAAACGGGAAGGGGCTTATCTGCCCGCAGGGCAAAGGGAAAATAGAGGGTGTCGGGAAAAATGGATTTAACGGTGACCGAACCTGAAAGGCGGTTCAACAAATTCATGCGGCGGTCCGACAACTGTAAGTAGGCGCGTTGTTTTTCGTTGTGACGCTGACGGAGCCCAATCTGATCAAGATCAAGCACCAGGCTGTTCCGGTTGCGGTAGCGGTAACCGACCAGAGCAAACCCATAGGCTTCAACCTCAAGGACAATACGGGGCGATTCGTCCAGGAGCCAAATGCGGTCGTCGGGCAGGTTTTCGTAGCGGATGGGCAGATCGATCGTGACAGTGTAGGTGCGCGAGAGCTTGCTCAGCATCCAAAATACGGACGACAGGACCAGGCAGAAAATAAAGATCATGCGTTTATGCTCGTCCTGGAACAGGCGGATAATGGGATTCCGAAGTGAAGGGGGCGGCATAGGATAAAAAATAAAGGGTCATGACCCAAAATAAAAAACGGAGCCGACAACGGAACTCGTTTTTTGCTAAACTTTTGCTGGGCACCGGTTATTTCGAAGTACCCTTTCCTTCTATCTTCCCGGAAGATCTTTTGTCGGCATCCTTACCCGATGCCTTCTGGTCGTCCGTTTTGATGTACTGGACGCTCAGTTCCTTGCTGATGTTGGCGCGTTCAACCTTGATCCTGATACCATTCTGGACCTCAAGGGTCGCGTGCCGCTCGGTGATCTCAACGATCTTGCCGTGAATACCACCGTTGGTGACTACGCGCTGTCCTTTGTGGATGTCTGAACGAAAGTTCTTTTCCTCTTTCTGACGCTTCATCTGCGGTCGGATCATAAAGAAATAGAAGACCACAATGATGAGCAAAAATGGGAGGAACCCACCCAGGGATCCGCCCGTTGCTTGTAATAGGATCATAGGCTTGTTATTCGGTTTTTTCCGGTACCATAACCTCCGAGGTGATCGTCAGGATCTTGGTATTCGGCGTAGTGTTAGCAACGATGGTCACGTTTTTTTGTTGTACTCCCTGCCGGCCCTTGCTATCGAAACTGACCTCGATATCACCGCTTCCTCCCGGTGGAATGGGTTCGCTCGGCCATTTCGGCACGGTACACCCACAGCTTCCGCTCGCAGAGGTGATGATCAGGGGGGCATCGCCCGTATTCGTGAACCGGAAGGTGGTTTGAACCTTGGCACCTTGTTCGATCTGACCAAAGTCGTGGCTTTCCTTGCTAAAGCTGAATACCGGAGATCCATCCGTGTCTACCACTTCCGGATTCACGTTGCTGGCTTCCGCAGTGGTCTGAACCGGTTGCACTTCCGGAGCAGAGGCAGCCGGAATTTCGGTCACTACCGGCTCGGTATTCCCCTCCTTTACCCGGTCAGAAGCCTTCTCTCCGCAGGAGATGAGGAAGGATCCGGCTGCTGCCATCAGTGTCCATGTTTTAAATTTCATAACTCAGTTTGATTTTATTCGATTAAACCGCGGCCAAATTTCCGTATTTTGCCGCTTTCTTTCAACTCTGACACTAATTTATCGAGAATTCCGTTAATGAACACCTTGCTCCTGGCCGTACTGAAATCCTTCGACAGCTCAATGTACTCATTCATACTCACCTTTACCGGGATGGTTTCGAAATAAAGAATTTCGGCCAGGGTCATCTTCATGAGGATGACGTCTATCCGGGCTATCCGATCCATCTCCCAGTTCTTCACTTTGGCCGAGATCATCTTTTCGAAGCGATTTCCCTGCGTCACCACCTTACGTATGAGGTCAATGGCGAAGTTTTTGTCCTCCACATTCCGGTACAGGGGCTCAATGACCTCAGCACCGGTTTTTTCCTTCCGTGCCTGAAGGGTACGAACCACAGCCGTATTCACCAGGGACAGATCCTCCACCCAGTAAATACTCTTTTCCTCAAGGATATCGTGCAGGGTTTCGTTGCCTGCGATGAACTCCACATACATATCCACCAGGAAATCCCGATGCCCCCTGTACGTTTCGTCCTTCCGATTCATGTACTGTTCGTACAATTCTGAGGCACGCACCGTATGGAAGAGATTTCGAACGAACTCTTCCTGATCGGACCAGCTAACCGCGTGCGACTGGCTGTACTGACAGAGCGGATCGCTGGCTATCAGATTGAGCAGGACCGGGTTTTCGACGAATTTCAAATTCGGATGCAGATCCTCATGGGTCGGAAGGTTTCTTCGTTTGCCCTCCTTAATACGGTCCTCGGCCAACCGGTGGAACGAAAAAAGTAACTCCAGCATCAACACGTAGAGGTCATAGATCCGATCCATGGATCGGATCAGCTCGTTCTCCGCACGGGACAGGTCCTCTTCTTCCTTGTTACTAAAAGCGTATAGGGCCTGAAGAACCCGAATGCGGATAAATCGCCGATTGAGCATGTGGCCGTTTTAGCGATTTTCGTCAATGCGCTTCTGCGCCAGTTGCAGGGCAGCGTGTGTGGTTAGGATCCCTCTGGTCTCGGACAACTGAAGGATATCCAACGTGGCATCGTAAATATGTTTAGTCCGCCGCAAGGCCTCCTCTTCGTTATGATAGTCCCACATACCCGTTCCGCCTAAGGCCGGACCTAAGTTCGTATGGTGCATACCGATGATCGTTTTCGATCCGGTTTCTTCATCACGGCCAAACACCACCTGCTCGTGCCTCATCTGATCCATTCGGCCGAAACCCCATTTACCATCGCGATCCGCAGGCAGTTCCTGCATTAAATTCCTCATGACTTTTAATCTTATTTTTGCAGGAAAACCGTCCCTTTTCATTATCACTAAGCAGGGGAGGTGTTTAGTTTGCCTGCAAAAGCACCGTAAAATTAATCCTATTTTCAATCGATACCAAACGGCATGAAAGCGCTTGCTCACCTCAATAAATACTTCTGGAAATACAGGTGGCGTTTTCTGATCGGCATCGTATTTGTCGTGATATCCAATGTGTTCGCCCTCATTCCGGCCCGCATGGTCCGGGAAGGCTTTGATGCCGTCAGCGAAGCTATTAAGGCTTTTCAGGCCAACGCCCTGCGGGCGGATGTGTCTGATCTGCAACGAATGCTTCTCACGTACGGGTTGATCGTCATCGGCACGGCCCTGACGCAAGGAATTTTCATGTTCTTTATGCGGCAGACCATTATCGTGATGTCGCGCTTCATTGAATTTGACCTCAAGAACGAGATCTACAAACAGTACCAGGCGCTTTCCATCGCTTTTTACAAGCGAAACAGCACTGGCGACCTGATGAACCGGATCAGCGAGGATGTGAGCCAGGTGCGTATGTATATTGGTCCGGCCATCATGTATTCCATCAATGTCATCTCTCAGTTGGTCCTGGTGATCGGATCCATGCTTCTGGTCAACGTGGAACTGACCATTTACGCTCTGCTACCCATGCCGATCCTGAGTATAGCAATATACTATGTTTCGAAGGAGATCAATGTCAGGTCTGAGCAGGTTCAGCGCCAGCTATCGGCCCTGTCTACCTTCGTGCAGGAAAGTTTTTCCGGTATCCGGGTGATCAAATCCTATGCCCGGGAACAGCGTTCGGCACAGGATTTCGATGTGGAGATCCGCACATACCGGGATCAATCCCTGGATCTGGTCAAAGTAAATGCCTTGTTCTTTCCCCTGATGGTCCTCTTGATCGGCTTATCCACCTTGCTGACCATTTACATCGGGGGACGTCTGACGATTTCCGGGATCATCACTACCGGTAACATCGCTGAGTTCGTGATCTACGTAAACATGCTCACCTGGCCTGTGGCCTCACTGGGGTGGGTCACCAGCATCGTGCAACGGGCTGCCGCCTCCCAAAAACGGATCAATGAATTTCTGCACATCGAACCCGAAATTCAGGGTCCGGCCACAGAACCCACTCCGATCAATGGAGCTATCGAATTCAGGAACGTGTGCTTCACCTATCCGGACAGTGGTATTCAGGCCCTAAAAAACATCCATTTCGATCTTAGACCGGGTCACAGCCTGGCTATTGTTGGAAAAACGGGATCCGGCAAATCCACCATTGCCCACCTGATCGGGCGGCTTTACGATCCTACCGAAGGTAGCATTTATGTGGATGGCCGTTCCATTGACAGTTTAAATTTGACCACTCTGCGGAGCGCTATAGGATATGTGCCGCAGGAGGGGTACTTGTTTTCCGATACCATTGCGCGGAATATCGCCTTTGGATTGGATGAATATGATCATGCCCGGGTGATCAGAGCTGCAAAGGACGCCGACGTTTACGATAACATCAGGGAGTTCCCAAAGGAGTTTGATACCAAAGTCGGGGAACGCGGGGTAACACTTTCGGGGGGGCAAAAACAGCGTGTGTCGATTGCCCGGGCTGTTGTGGTGGACCCGACCATCCTTATTTTTGACGATTGCCTGTCTGCTGTGGATACCCAAACGGAAGAGAGCATCCTGCATAACCTCAAACGCATTATGAAGGATCGGACCACGGTGATCATTTCGCACCGTATAAGTTCTGTTAAACACGCTGATCAGATCATGGTCCTGAGCAACGGCTCTGTCATTGAGCGGGGCGATCATCAATCGTTACTGGATCTAAACGGATACTACGCAGATCTGTACGAGCAGCAGCTCCTTGAGGAGCAGGAAACGGCAGGCGCAGGACAGTAGCAATGATTTGCAGTATTTTTTTAGGTTTGTACATGATCTTACAAACCCAAAGCTGATGGAAGAAAAAGACAGAAGAGATCAGGAGGATATTTGCTCCAGAGTCTTACGTGCCGGAAGAAGAACCTATTTCTTTGACGTTCGGTCAACCCGCGCGAACGATTACTACCTCACGGTCACCGAGAGCAAGAAATTCACCAATGAAGACGGATCATTCCACTACAAAAGGCACAAGATCTATCTGTACAAGGAAGATCTTGAGGGCTTTCGTGAGCTGTTGGGAGAGATGACGGATTTTATTCTTCAGGCAAAGGAAGACGGGACCACTTCCAATGCTGTAAATAGCCACAGCGAATCGGGATCCGTTGTTGACGCGATGGAGAAATAAGGGAAGCCTTCACGGACAGGAAGGCTAACCGTACATCTTAAAAATTGATCCCATGAAAAGACGACTATTATGGCCCTCATGGTGGGCAGTATTGGCGTTTTTTGAACCCACACCCAATACAGTGGAGGCGCAATGTTTCAACACCATACAGTATCCGTATATGATCACCACCCTTGATCAAACGACAACCACGCCTGTTACTATTAGCACTTGTAACTCTACAACGCAGTATTCCGTGGTTCTGGTGAATTCCTCAGGGATCTATACCTTTACGGTAACGGAGAATTCTAGTGGAATTTCGCGTTACGTAACCCTGACCGATGCCTTGAGCAACTTGATCGCTCATGGTCCCTCGCCACTTCAGGCATCAATCCCAGGAACAGGTCAGTACCGTGTACACTGGACTGATAACGCGGCATGTAATGGTTCTTGGAATTGTTATACCACAACGGCGGTATTAACCAATTTCCTGGGTGGATGTATCCCACCACTGGGTATTACTGCTGCGGGTATTACGTCCACCTCAGCAAACGTCAGCTGGACAGCTTCCACATCGAATCCGGCCAACGGCTATGAGTACGTGATCACTACGACTTACGGCACGCCAACGGGTTCCGGTACAGCGACGACGGCTACTTCCTTTACTGCCACCGCCCTGACTCCGAACACTCAGTACTTTGTATACGTTCGCGCCATGTGTGCAAACGGCACCTCGCTCTGGAACTTTTCAAGCTTTCTCACGCTTTGTTTGGCTGTAACGGCTCCATGGACAGAAGATTTCGAAGGCCCGACGTTCTCCCTGAACAACACTTTCAACTCCTGTTGGACAACCATTCCAGTGAGTGCACAATACCATTGGTATTACAGTTGGTGGTTGGAAAATGGCTACACGTTTACTTCCAACACGGGTCCCTCTGCCGACCACACCACCGGTGTGCCGTTTGCAGGCAAGTACATCTATACAGAGACTAATAAAAACTCGGCAGGTCAACAGGCGGAAATTGGGACACCGTGGATCGACATCAGTGGGATAACTAACCCGGAGCTGCGTTTTTGGAAGCACTTTTATGGTGCCCATATTGACTCGTTCTTCGTTGAGGTTGATACGGGTAGTGGATTTCAAACGATTTTCGCAACACATGGCCCCGGTCCGCAAATAGCTGAGACCGACCCTTGGGTTGAGGAAGTACTCAGCCTGAACCCCTTTACCGGTTCCACGGCACTTCAGATCCGTTTCCGTGCTATTTCCGGAGGTGTTCTCGTTGATCTGGCCCTGGATGATATTTCTGTAGGTCCACCTTGTTTCATGAATGTCGGTATTGCGGCAATTAGTGCCAGTTGTTTCGGCACTAATAATGGTACAGCGGCAGTAACGGCGAGTGGCGGAACACCTCCGTATAGCTACCTGTGGAACACGGGGGACATCACCCCAACCCTGAGCAACCTGACAGCCGGACAATACCAGGTAACGGTGACCGATGCCGGCGGTTGCGCAGTAAGTATCAACACTACGGTTACACAGAACACGGCCATTTCAGCGATCATTATACAAGACAATGTGGATTGCTTCGGTGGATCAAATGGATGGGCCATCTTGAATGTATCGGGCGGAACTCCTCCATACAGCTACCTGTGGAACACAGGAGACCTCACTTCAACCCTGAGCAGCCTGACAGCCGGGCTCTACCAGATAACCGTAACCGATGCCCATGGATGTACTATTGACAATCAGGTCGTTATTACCGAGCCGGCTGAACTAGTTGTCATGGTGGACATCGTTCCCCCTGACGCGGCAGTTGCCAACGTAACGGGTGGAAGCCCTCCCTACACCTATGTGTGGAGCACAAACCCTCCTCAGACCACGTTAACAGCAACAGGATTACCACCCGGTACCTATACGGTTACGGTTACAGATGCCAGTGGCTGTTCTGCTACCTGGGATTTCATGATCGGCATGGAAGAGCCTGGTTTTGCTCAGTACATTGACCTGTATCCGAACCCGACAACAGATGGAGTGTTCATTGACTACAACTTCACCGGTGAAGTGGATCTGGAGGTAACGGTGATGAACCACCTGGGTCAGGTGGTGCTGACGATCAGTGAGCCAAATGCAATAAGTGGCCAGTTCCGCCTGGAGGTGGCCGAGTGGGCCAGTGGTATCTACAACGTGTTGTTCAGCAACGGAAGCCAGAGCAACAGCCGTCAGCTGGTGATCCAAAAATGAGAAAGGTTCACTCCTCGCTCCTTCTTTGCAAGCCTGTCATCCTAAAATAAGTTTACACAAAACGCGTGAACATGAACTTTTTTTTGAATTTCAGATCAAAAAGATTAATATAAAGGCAAGCAATAGTAAAGAGATATAAAGACGAAATAAAATCACGATTGAAAATAAATAGCTCATAATCACGAGGATGCATAAACTTAAGCGCTCCTTCAAGATTTAGAAAATAGGCGAAACATCCGATAACTGAAATGAAAGGTTTTTTCATGTGCAAAGAATAGGCAATCAAAAAAGCGAAGGCTGGATGAGCATATCTTTCGTGCATTTGGGTATTAAAGTAGAAGAAAAGCAAGGGAATAATAGCACAGGTGATCAAAAATTTTTCCAGGGGAATA
The DNA here is from genome assembly GCA_965262845.1 of Flavobacteriales bacterium. GTDB lineage: Bacteria > Bacteroidota > Bacteroidia > Flavobacteriales > ECT2AJA-044 > ECT2AJA-044. The sequence goes on along the minus strand of CBDHFX010000001.1, from coordinate 94,153 downwards.
TTCAGGTTAACTCGTTTTGTAACGGATAAATATCCGTATCTGGCTATTGGAAACAAGGCAATGCCACTTGTTGTAAAAAACATAAGCAATCCCCAGTTTTTATAACTGACGTCCATAAAGGATCTACTATCAGGAACAACAGAAAGGTCTCCTGACAAGAGAAAATCCCAGATGTTATAGGCATGCATGGATACCACAGGGTATCTTCCAACAGAACTGGTTACAACAAACCACAACTTTTCAAGTGTCCCTGATAACACAAATGGTATGATGATGCTGATTTGCATGATCAGAGGAATGAAGACCCATGCTATCATTCTTTTAATTGAAAATGTCAGGATGATGGCTGGTAGGATCATAAATCCGACAACAGGCAGAAAAATAATAGCCTGAAGTTTGAAATTGATAGCTAAGACAATGAAAATTAAAGAAGCAAGGACCTTTTTTTTGAAAGCAAAATAACAGGAAATAAAAACCAGACAAGCTAAAATGGCGTCCAATTGCCCCCATATCACTGTATTGTAAATAACAGCTATGTTAAATAAATAGAACAAAAAAATATTCTTAAGCATTTTGTTCCAATTTTGTGTTTCTTTTTTTATCATCAATACAAGAAAAAAACCTGTGACAAAATGAAACAGTAAGACAATAGATTTTAAATGATGGATATTATCATTTATTTTCTCGATGCTTCCCTCAAGAAGCCCAAATAGTTTCAGAATATAATGGAATAAGGGGAGATAATCTGTGCTTGAGTGGTATACATTGCTCAATCCGTTTTGAAATATATACTCTGCCCACTGTCTCCAGCAATCCATATCCCACTTATGCCCGTTATGAGGCATCACTATAAACCAAAGCGTAAATAATAAAGCGCATAATGGAATATATCTCTTTATAAACTCGTTCATGAATTTCATACTGTGAACAGGATCACAAAAATATTCACACCTGTTCGAAATTATTTTGCTTTTGCACGTGGTTTAACGAGCCAGGACACAATCTACGGCAGCTAATATGTCCTTTGTGTCCAGGCCGTACTTTTTGAGCAGTTGATCCGGTGTGCCACTTTCTCCGAACGAATCGTTCACCGCAACCATTTCCATCGGCGTGGGCTTTTTGAGCGCCAGCAGCTGAGCCACCGCATCTCCCAGGCCGCCATTGCGCTGATGCTCTTCAGCAGTTACGACACGACCGGTTTTTTTGGCTGTGGCAAAAACGGCCTTTTCATCCAAAGGCTTCACCGTATGCATGTTGATGACCTCGGCGCAGATGCCACGACGGTATAATTCCCCGGCTGCTTCCAATGCTTTCCAAACCAGGTGTCCGTTCGCGATGATGGACACATCCGTTCCTTTCTGTAGGTACTGAGCTTGTCCGATCTCGAAAACGTCGTTCTCATCTGTAAAATTGGCTACTTTAGGCCGTCCGAAACGCAAATAAACCGGTCCCTGATGCCTGGCAATGGCTAAAGTAGCGGCTTTGGTCTGGTTGTAGTCACATGGAACTACAACGGTCATCCCGGGCAACATACGCATCATTCCCACATCCTCCAGGATCTGGTGGGTAGCGCCATCCTCACCCAGGGTTAAACCGGCGTGGGAAGCACAGATCTTCACATTCTTGCCGCTGTAGGCAATGGACTGACGGATCTGATCGTACACACGACCGGTTGAGAAATTGGCAAAAGTCCCCGTGAATGGGATCTTTCCCCCGATCGTGAGCCCGGCTGCGATCCCCATCATATTCGCTTCGGCAACCCCCACCTGAAAAAAACGTTCCGGAAAGCGTTTGGCAAAATCGTTCATCTTTAACGATCCTGTTAGATCGGCACAGAGTGCCACAACGTTTTCGTTTTGCCTGCCCAATTCACTCAATCCGGCCCCGAAGCCCGATCGCGTGTCTCTGTTTCCTTGATTTGCATACTCTTTCATTAGGATACTTCTTTCACAGGTTGACCACAGATGAGCCTCCGGACTCAATGTAGAATTTCTTTTCGATGGTATAAATGGATTCCCTGGCGTTCTGCGGCCGATAAACCACCCGATAACGACCTGGTTGCAGATAATAGGTACTTTGGCGCTTGTTGCCAGGTAAATTCAGGACCCAGACCAACTCGTTCCCGTCCTCTACGTAAATACTCCCCGATCCAAAAGTCGGAGCATTCAACGTTACTAACCCTGGAGCCGGGATCTCGATCTTGGTCGTACTGCTTTGGTTGATCTGCACTCCATATTCCAGGTAACGAGGTGTTGTCAGGATCTCCAGATCATACTTTCCGGTCAGATATTTCCCATTAACATTAAACTCCTGTACATTCAGGGTCCTCATAGATCCGGCCCGCCGAACAATACACTGGAAGTTCCGGTTTCCGCCGATTCCCCCGACCCTGAGCTGTAGCCATCCTTGTGGCGCGTCCACGGCAATAATGTTATGGGTACCCGGTATGATCCTGATGCTGTCCCTGGATACGGGTGGAATGGTATGAACGACCATGCGGTATTCGATCAGCGGATCAAGGATGATGGTATCGGGATTTCCGCGGTGATTGATCGTGTGGATATAGTTGTATTTGAGTTGCCCGGAAATAATGTCGTAGAAACTCATATTCACATCTGTTTCCGTCGGAGATCCGCGTTCGTCAAGTAGATTTACCTGAGCCGTTGTATTGTTTAGCGCCTGGGAGATCACCAGTCCGAGTACATTCCCAAAGGAGCGTTCATTGGTGGCATCGTAGTATTGTCCTACGCATTCGAAGGTCTCCGTAAATTGGTCATCAAGCCCGATACCGATCACAAAGGGCTTTAGGATGATCCCTTGTTTCTGCAAGGCCCGGCTTACCGCACAGGGATCGCCATCGCAGGCCTCAACCCCATCGGTGATCAGGATGATCACGTTTCTGCAGGTGCTGCAGTTATTTGGAAAATCATTGGCTGCCTGTTCAAGGGATCGGGCAATGGGGGTAGTTCCCTTCGGGCGGATCCCGCCCAAATACTTTTTGATCCGGCGGATGTTGTTCGAAGAAAAAGGAACCTCAAGTCGCGTGTCGGAACAATCCTGCGGCGGCACTGGTTTTTGATGGCCGTAGACCCTAAGGGCAAGCTCGAAATTCGGATCAGGCACTTCGGCCAGGCTGTCGAGCATCTGGTTCATGAGCTGTTCCGCGATACCGATCCTGGTTCCGCTTTCCCACTGAGCATACATACTCTGTGAGGCATCGAATACGAACAGGATCCGGGTTTTCGGAGGTTTCGGCTCCCCGCGTTCCTGAGCTATCAATGTGGTTTTTCCGCCTGCGGCGAGAAAGAAAAATACGGCTATGAACGAAACGGTGCGCATATTGCTAATAGTCGCCCAGTGTTTCCGGGTTTTGCTTCAGAGCGCGGGCCAATTCCTCATCGTTGGGTGCCACTCCGTGCCAGGCGTGGGTTCCCATCATGAAGTCAACCCCATTCCCCATTTCGGTTTTTAGGAGGATCATCATCGGCTTGCCTTGCCCGGTCATGGATCTTGCCTTATTCAATACATCCATAACGCTTTGCAGATCATTCCCATTTTCCTCTACGAGTACCTTCCAGCCGAAGGCTGTAAATTTCGCTTCCAGATCGCCCAGAGGCATAACATCGTTCACATCCCCGTCGATCTGTTTGGAGTTCCGGTCCACGGTCGCGATCAGATTGTCGACTCCCTTGTTCGGAGCAAACATGGCCGCTTCCCAGACCTGACCTTCCTGCAGCTCGCCATCTCCGTGCAGGCTGTAGACGAGATGCTTGTCGCCGTTCAGCTTTTTGGCCAGGGCCGCTCCGATCGCCACAGACATTCCCTGACCGAGGGATCCGGTGGCGATACGTATCCCGGGCAACCCTTCATGCGTGGCCGGGTGGCCCTGAAGACGTGAATTGATCTTGCGGAAGGTGCGCAATTCGTCAATTGAAAAGTATCCGCTGCGGGCCAGGGTAGAATAGTATACCGGGGAAATATGCCCATTCGAGAGGAAAAAGAGATCCTCATCCTTCCCACCCATATTGAACGGGGCAGGATGGTGATCCATGATCTCGTGGTACAGGGCAATGAAATACTCAGTACATCCCAGCGAACCGCCGGGATGCCCGGAATTGCTTGCGTGAACCATCCGGACGATATCGCGCCGTGTCTGTAAAACGAGGTCCCGTAGTTGAGCAGGATCGGCCATGGAAGCAGCAGGGATCTTATGCAAAAGTATTTCTTTTACCTCACTCCTCCAGCTGCTTTAGCCAATCATCAAAATGAGGACACTTCTCACGCATGTTTGGCAGGCCAATTTGTATTGTCTTGTCCTGAAGTAGGTTTACACCAAAGCCCTCCACATATGAGTAAAAAAAGTAAAGTTATTTCAGGACAAGACACTTAAAAGCAGCCTGTAATGTGTCCGACTCAATTCTGAACGCAGTGCGTTCATATTCATCCATTTCTGATAAAATGGTTTGATGTACCAAATCACACCTGTCCAATTTTTTTTGGTCATGACTAGTTGAGGCATTTTTATCTGCCTGTTCCTCCTTTCGCCGTAAATACATAATTACAGAGCTAGCTACAGAGCTAGCTACAGAGTTAGCTCTGTAATTAATTGTATATAAAAACTTGTAATTCAATAACTTATCAAAATACTATTTTTATATTCATAAGGAACACCTCACTTCCAAATAGAATGCCGATGACTCGCCAAAAACAACCGCCCCCCAGGCCGCCCGGCGGGCGGTAGGGAATGTTCATGCACGCTCGAAATAATCGTCGCTGAACCCGATCAGATATGCTTTTTCCGTTGCACGGGTAAGCGCAGTGTATAGCCACCGCAGGTATTCAATGTCCGGTTCTCCGTTCGGGAGATAGGCCTGTTCCACCAACACGTGCTTCCATTGTCCCCCCTGCGCCTTATGACAGGTGACGGCATAGGCATACTTGACCTGCAGGGCCTGATAATATTCGTTCTGCCTGATCTTTTGGAGTTGCTGGTATCTGGACGGGATATCGGCATAGTCCTCCTTCACAGCCTCATACAGCCGCTGGCTGGATTCACGGTCCAGACATGGCCCATCCACCCGCAGGGTGTTGAGCAACAGCATCACATCCTGCTCTTCCAGATCGGGATAGTCAACCAGCCGGATCGTAGCTTCGGCAAACCGAAATCCGTACAGCTCACGGATCCCGTGCACGGCCATCACCTCGGTAATATCTCCGTTGGCGATAAAATGGCCGCTCCTGTTGCCTTCGAGCCAGAAGTAGTTGTTCCTGACCACCATGAGGTAGTCGCCCAGGCTAATTTCGCTTTCCTGAAAGCGGATGCGTGCGCGGATCTGACCGTTGTACAAATTGGCCCGCTTGTTTGACCGGCATACGACAACGGTATTATCCACCCCTTCTTCGTAGGCCTTGCTGAGCACATCCTCCAGCTCATCGCTTTCGCGAATGCGGATAAGATCCCGGCATGAGCGGATGGAAAACTTCGGGACCTCCGGCTTGCCGGTACCGATGATGTGCCGGACCCTGGTGGCATTGAGCAGTATGCCGGAATCGAGCCGCTGTCGAACCACCTCGGTCAATTGATGCTCCATGACCTCGAGATCGTACCGGGTCGACAAATATTTTGGATCCAGGGCCGGACTGAGCTTGCTGTGTACCGGCGGCAGCTGGGCTTCATCGCCAATAAAGAGCAATTTACAGTGGAGACCCGAGTAAACGTATTCGATCAGGTCGTCGAGCAGGGAATGCTCCTCCATGCCACCCGTGCCGGTGATCATAGAGGCTTCATCCACAATAAAGAGGGTGTTTGTATGCTCGTTTTCGAGCCGTTCAAAAAACACGCCACCATGCTGCGTAACGCGGGGGATATAGATCTTGCGGTGGATGGTTTGTGCCGCCTCGCCCGAATAGAGAGACATGACCTTGGCAGCCCTCCCGGTTGGGGCGAGGAGCACCGTTTCTGTTCGCACCGCAGGTGCGGAAAGTACTATGGAGCGCACTGCCGTGGTTTTTCCCGTTCCTGCATATCCCTTGAGCAGGAATAGTTTTTGGGGGTTCCGGTCAGGTATGAAATCGGCCAGCCGATCCAGCAGCACATCCTGTTCGGAAGTTGGTGGGAATCCAAAGGCGCGAAGAAGTTGTTTTTTTAAATGGGCTGCCTTCATAGTTTCCTTTTTTTGACAGGCCAAAGATAGAACGCTTCAGGGCCATCTGAGCCGGTTGCCGGCCAATGAGCAAAAATGCTTACCTTTAGTCCTTCCCCTCAGGGGAGCCTTGCAGAGGAGGTTGATGCACCAAAGCGGGCGATTTGGAGTTATTAAGAAGATATGGATACGTACGATCTGATCATAAGGAACCTGGATGCGTTTATTCGCAGGTATTATCACAACCTTTTACTCAAGGGAGCCATTTATAGCGGTGCGCTGATTGGCTCTGCGTTTTTGGCCGTAGTGCTCCTCGCCTATTTTGGCCAATGGGATACGGCCATACGGGCCGTTTTATTCTGGGCATTCGTGGGGGCTTGCACCCTGATCCTGGGCCGTTTCATCATTTATCCCCTGTTGCAGCTTTTCCGGATCGGCAACCGCATTGATCACGATCAGGCCGCGCGCATCGTTGGAAGGCATTTTCCCGAGGTTGATGATAAGTTGCTGAACGTGTTGCAGTTACACAGGGAAGCGAATCGGGGAAGCGAATTGATCCTGGCCTCCATTGCGCAAAAAAGTGCCCAGCTGGAACCGATTCCCTTTCCGAAAGCCGTTGATCTTCGTCAGAACCGGAAATACCTGCGCTATCTCATTGCCCCGGCTGCCGTGATCCTGGTGCTTTTGCTGACTGGCCAAAGCGAAGTACTGACCCGGGGATCGCAGCAGGTGATCAACTACAACCGGGAGTTCATTCCGGAAGCTCCTTTCCGGATCCATATCGCGAACGATGACCTAAGCGTTTTGCGGAATCGGGATTTCGTGCTGGAGGTCCGGGTGACGGGGGAGGAGCTACCCGAAAAGGTGTATTTGGAACGCGATGGCAGCCGCTTTCGCCTTCAGGCCGCAGGCCGTAACGCCTATCGCTATACTTTTCGGAATGTGCAGAAGCATATTGGTTTCCGCCTCGAAGCGGCGGGATTTGCAACGAGGTCGTATACGCTGAAGGCCCTGCCCGATCCGACCTTACTCGGTTTTGAAGTATCGCTGGCATATCCGTCGTACACCGGCCGCAAGCCGGAAACCCTGCAGAATTCGGGCGATCTTGTGGTTCCGGCCGGGACAGAAGCGCGCTGGAATTTCACAACCCGAAATACGGAAGCGATCCACTTATTCTTTTCAGATACGGCGCTGGCTGCCGACCGCCTGGCGAAGGATAGATACAGCTACAGGCGCCATTTGCTGCAGGATCTGCGCTATGGGCTAACGACGGCTAATGAATTTGTGGAAGGCGCGGATACGGTGAGTTACTTTATCAAGGTGACCCCGGATGCCTATCCGACCCTGAACGTGGAGGAGCAGGCAGACAGCACGGATAACCGCCTCCTGTATTTCCGTGGGGTTGGAAAGGACGATTACGGATTTACCCGACTCACTTTTCAATACCAGGTCATCAGGGAGTCAGGGGCGACTCCTGCCCGTATTGAAATGCTGCCGGTTCCAGGCTCTGCCCATGTGCACACCTTTTTTCACAGCTTTGACATCGGGCCGTTAGGCCTGGATCCTGGAGACCAGGTTGAGTATTTTTTTCAGCTGACAGACAATGACGCAGTAAATGGGCCGAAGTCGGTTCGGTCGCAGGCGCAGCGGTATCAGGCACCGACGCCGGAGGAATTGCGGGCACAGGACGAGCAGTCGAAGCGCAAGGTGAAGAGCAGGCTGGAGGAGAGCATTGATCTGGCCAGGGATATTCAAAAGGACCTGAATGAGCTGCAGGAGCGAATGCTGGAAAAGAAAAAGCTGGATTTTAGCGACAGGCAGCGTTTGCAGATCCTGCTGGACAAGCAGAAACAGCTGGAGCAGAACATGGAGGAGGTGGATCGCGAAAACGAGCGAAACAACCGTGAGCAGATGAACTACCGCGAACAAAAGGAACGCATTCAGCAAAAGCGGGAGCAACTGGACAGGATGTTCAACGAGATCATGTCGGACGAGATGAAGAAGCTGATGGAGGATATAGAGAAATTAATGGAGGAGTTGAACAGGGATGACCTGCAGAAGCAGATCGGGGAATTGCGGTTGAGCAACGAGGAACTGGAAAAGGAATTAGACCGAAATCTGGAACTGTTCAGGCAGCTGGAATTTGAGCAGAAGTTGCAGGAGAGCATTGATAAGCTGGAGGAGCTGAAGTCCGGACAGGAAGAGCTGCGGGAGAAGACGGAGAATAGCGAGACAACAGATGAACAGCTGAAGAAGGGGCAGGAGAAGCTGAACGGGGAATTTGAACAATTGCGGGAAGATCTGGACGACCTGGAGGAGCTGAACGATAAGCTGGAGTTTGGGAACAACATGCCGGATACGGAGGAGCTGGAGGAGGATATTGAGGAGCAGATGGAGCAATCGGCCCGGGAACTGGATAAGGGTAAAAGGGAAAATGCCTCGGAGCGGCAGAAGAAGTCGCAGGAGAAAATGGATGAGCTTAATGACTCGCTGAACGGTTTGCAGCAGAGCATGGGACAGCAGCAGCAGATGGAGGACATGGAGGCTTTGCGACAATTGCTGGACAATTTGATACGGTTGAGTTTCGAGCAGGAGGACTTGTTGAAGCAGACGGCAGGACTGAACCGGAACGATCCGAAATTTGTGAAGGTACTGCGGGAGCAGAACCGTTTGAGGGATGACCTGAACATGATCGGGGATTCGCTTTTTGCATTGAGTAAACGCGTGATCCAGATCGAAAGCACGATCAACAGGGAGATGGCCGGGGTAAACCGGAACATGAACCTTGCATTAGGTGATCTGGCAGAGCGGAAAACGAAGGAGGCTTCGTCGCGGCAGCAGTTTGTTATGACGGCCACGAACAACCTGGCTTTGCTGTTGAGCGAGGTGCTTGATCAGATGCAGCGTTCGATGGCCCTGATGATGAAGGGGTCACAAAGCTGTGAAAGACCGAATAGCGGTTCGCCGGATATGTCGGAAATGATGAAACAGCAGCAACAGCTCGCAGAGCAGATGAGGCAGATGAAAGGTCAAATGGAGAAGGGACAGATGCCGGATGGGCAGAAGGGAAGGGGTCAGGGTAAAAAGATGAGCAGGGAATTGGCCCGAATGGCGGCTCAGCAGGAAGCGCTTCGCCAACAGCTGCGGGAGATGGCCGACCAAATGAGTGATGAAGGGAAGAATGGCGGGAGTCCCGGAGGGCTTCAGGATGCGATGAGGAAAATGGAGGAAACAGAGCGGGATTTGCTCAACCGGAAGATCACTGAAGAGACCATCCGCCGGCAGGAGGAGATCCTGACCCGGCTCCTGGAAGCCGAAAAGGCAGAGAGAGAACGGGAATACGACGATGAACGGGAATCGAAAGAGGCTATTCAGCCTCCGGAACGGAACCCCAATGCCTTTTTGGAGTATCAAAAACTGAAGAAGGAACAGGCGGAAATGTTAAAAACGGTGCCGCCGCAATTAGCTCCTTTTTACCGCAATTTGGTTAACGAGTACTTTAACGGGATAAATTAAGTTATCCGTACGCACGTCCATAAAGGGAGGCCTCCACAACCATTTTTATCGATAGGCAAAATCTTTTTGAACATCTTTTATTCTGAATATCAATAACTTATCTTATTGATCGGGCCATACATGAAAAAAAATTGGATTTGTGCATTATTTTGTATATTTGAGGACTAAAGTGGGACAAGGAGTTCCGGCTAACAAACAAATAATGAGACTCTTTCTGAATGTAGCAATAGGTTTGCTTGTATTGACAGGTTGTAAAAAAGATCCGCCAAACCCTGCTCCTGAGCCCTGTAACGATGAGTTCTACGACTGCGATCGGGATACCCTGAACATCTTGTGGATCGATACCTTGACCACTGATCTATTTGAAACGATCCCGATCATAAAAGTGGGCAACAGCATTATTCATAGTTACAGGATAGCTGACCGGCTATCCGCTTTGCAATCCCGAAACATCTACAGCGGAGAGGTGGAATGGGAGTCAGGGTCAATACCAAGAAATATTGGTGATGATGAGACGAGTTCCTTTTCCAATTCCCGTTATGTGTTCATCAACGCAATGAGGTCACACCATGCCATAGACCTGAACAATGGCCAGGAGACCTGGCGTTTTGATACGGAGTATGGAGAGGTGACCAGCTTTTTGATAGATGAATATTACATAACTTCCAACAGCTCCAGTTGTCTTGATGCACACAGTGTGGATGTGCTGGTATGCGACGCGAAGATAAGAAGTCAATGTGACCTGGCGTTCCGGGAATATGCAACGGATGATCAGGAAGGTGTGGAAGTACGAGCACATTCGGCCTACATTGATGCTTCAGGTGATCTGATCCTGATCATCGGAATAAATCGCTATAGATATCCGGATAACTGGTTTGACCTAAAATGTTATAACTATTCCCAGGACAGCTTGGTATGGGAGGTGCTGGGAGTAGGGGAAGATGAAAGATTTGCCGGTCTGCTAAGCATGTCGGGTTATCCCAAGGTTGATCTGGAGAACAATCGGGTCTATGTGATGGATATCAGAACCCTTTACTGTTATGATCTGATTACCGGTCAGGAGGTCTGGCGCTCAAATGGTACACCTTCATCCAATTACATTTTGTATGGAGAGAAGGTGGTCTGGGTAGATAGCGATTGGCATGCCACGGCGGTAAACAAACATACTGGCGAGCTGATCTACCGGGAAAATATTGATGGAATTCCGGATCGCATTGAACCTTGGGGGCATAAATGCATAATAGCTACGGGTGATTTACGGCTTATGGACTTAAACACAGGTAAAATACTGCACAACAAGGGGTGGTGGTTACCTTACTATGGGGGTGGTAGTTCCTACACTACTCCGCTGATAGATGAGGCAAACAACCGGATGTACCTGACCGATGGCTATGCCATTATCTGTGCGGAAATACCGGTAGAGTGGAAGGAATAGCGGAAAGCTTATGATGGGACTTTCAGTAAATGTGCAAACAGGGAAGATCAACCAGGTATGAAGATAGCAGGAACATGATGAACAAATGGATGAAGTTTTTTGCAACGGTTTTGCTTGCATATTTTGCGGGTATGCCGAGGGCAAATGCCCAGCACGATGTTAAGGTCAGTAGCTCATTTGGAGGAGCGTTCCATCTGATTGAAAGGAATAATCATGAAATTAGCGAAGGACATGTCGGGGGGAATTATGAGTATGTGATCAACGAACATATGGGTGTTTTGATCTCGGGAACGTATATCCGATCCTTTGAAAGTTCCGATTATCCTGATATTGACTATTCCGGATTTCGAATGATGCCTGAATTTCGCTGCTATTTTCGGCCGGGTGATCATAATGCCAGAGGTTTTTTTGCAGGTGCTTTTCTCACCTATAGGAATACCAGGGGGTCAATCCTCTCACGAGTTTCCTCAATGGATACCCTTGAATTCAAACAGACGACCCATAACGTGGGAGTCGGTATCACCGCGGGGTTTAAGTTTGTAGCCAATTCCGGTTTCATTTTTGAAGTGGCAGCAGGCTATGGCCATCACTTCATGAGTAGCCAGCAGTCCCTCATTAACAGCAATCCTGACTATTATGGCCCTACTGCCTTACCTTTAAATAATTTTGGGTACGTTTTTAACATTGGCTGGAGGTTTGGAGATGAATCCCGGAATAAGGATAATGAGGATCGCTGACCGGAAACAAAAGATAAGGATGCTGGAACCAGTGAAAATAATGCGGCCGGTTATTGTCCTTACCTGCCTGGCGGCCCTGTTCCTCGCCTCAGCGGGCTGTAAAAAGAACAGGGAGACCCGCATAAGAGGTGAGGTGGTGACCTTTCGGGAAGATTCCCTCCTGTGGAACGGGGAAGTTGAAGTGTCCCTATACTCAGATCCTTTTGATCCTCGTATGGAACGAAAATACATTGGCCCACCCTATAGGTTCTCATTTGTGATCAGGGGATGGGATGATGGGGGGGAGTATAATCTCCCGGTCTACTTCCGGGTGGCAGTGGAAACAAGCGTTCCTGGACATGGTGCGGGGGTATCTGATGGGGTACTTCAGGGGACTGATGTCTGGCGGGTTATTTCGCTGATGCCCCGCACCTGCGTCGCCTTCCACCTGATCAGTGACAGCCTTGGTAACGAGATCTATATCGAAGGAAGAGAGCTGCCATATGGTCCGGGGGGTTATCCGAGGGGGTTGGGGTTCCTCCATTCTGCGATTCCGCTCAGCGATACGGTATACCGCTGTTTTTATTGGAACGGGGAAACGATCATTCGGTATTTCACCAACAGTGACGGAGTTGAAACAACGCACTACGATACGCTCTACACCTCGCCTTTTGATACCACTTACCATAAGATCGTTTATTAGTGCCGCTTTCAGGCAACCGCTCCCTGTACCGGGCAATTTTTTTGGGTCATAACCCTTTTTTTAATGGCCGTATATTATCAAAGTCAAAATAACTTCCGCCTGAGTTCAGCAGAGGAGGAACGCAGGGCCAGATGGATCACCCAGGTGATCGAAAATGCCAATTGCCGCTGTGGTGAACTCACCTACATATTTTGCTCAGATAAAGAGCTGTTGAAGATCAATCAGCAATATCTAAGGCACGATACCTATACGGACATTATCACTTTCAATTACGCTCAGGCAGACCGGATCAGTGGGGATATTTTTATCTCGACCGATCGCGTACGGGAAAACGCAAGGACCTTTAAGGTAAGGTTCGATATGGAATTGGCCCGGGTGATGATCCACGGCGTTTTGCACCTCCTGGGGCATGAAGATCGCACGGACGAGGAAAAGGAGGCTATGCGGACCGAAGAAGATCGTTGTCTTGCTCTGTTATTCTGAGGAAGACTGATCAAAAAATGACGAAATGATCGTCAACAGGCCGCGCCCACCCAGGTAAAAAGCGCCGAGGATGAGCACCACGGCCAGTATCATCAGCCACCACGTGCCTTGCTCCGGGTTCAGGGCCAGGGTCAGCACGATCGGGGCGCTAAAAATGAACGGAAAGGCAAGAGCGATCAGTTTGATGCCCTTCATCAGTTTGCTTCTATCTGTTTTTGGCTGTGTCATTTTCGAATTTTTTAATTGCGGCCCGCACACTTCCGGCAGCCAGTAAACGTTCCCGCGCTAGCTCCTCCGGCAGTCGGGTAGCATGCATGACCATATAGGTTCCCCGCTCCACGAGCTTGTCATTGCTTAATTGCATATCCACCATTTTGTTTCCCTTCACGCGTCCCAGCCGGATCATCGTGCTTGTCGTTAGCATGTTCAGCACCAGCTTCTGCGCTGTTCCTGCCTTCATCCGCGTACTCCCGGTCACGAATTCCGGCCCCACGATCACTTCCACGGGATGGTCCGCTTCTGCCCGCAAGGGCATATTCCGGTTACACACGATGCAGCCGGTAGTAATATGTGCCTTGCGGCACGATGCCAAAGCGCCGACTACGTAGGGCGTGGTTCCCGAAGCAGCAATGCCTACGACGATGTCGGACCCGTTGACCCCGTGCTTTTGCAGATCGCGCCATCCTCCGGATCGGTCATCCTCGGCAAATTCAACGGCCTTCCGAATGGCCTCGTCGCCACCGGCTATTAATCCGACCACCCAATCGTGCGGTATCCCAAAGGTGGGGGGGCATTCACTGGCATCTACGATACCTAGCCGGCCACTAGTGCCGGCACCGAGGTAAAAAAGCCGCCCGCCCGTTTCCATTTTATGGAAGATCGCATCGGCCAGCGCCTCAATCTGATTCATCGCCTCGGCCACCGCCAGGGGCACAGTCTGATCTTCCCGATTGATGTTCTCCAGCAGATCGCGAAGGCCCATTTGCTCAAGGGCATCGTAGCGACTGCTCTTTTCTGTTTCCTTGCTCATGGGAACAAACTTAAGAAACGACTCTTCCATTTTTGCAAAAAGCTCCTACCTTCGTTCAAAATTGCAGGCATGAAAAAAGGGATCCCGCTCCTTGTTGCGATCATGGGTGCCTTGGGACTTTCGGCTCAGGAGGCGAAAACCTGGCTCAATAGCAACGCCCAGATCAGTGGTTTCGGAGGGTTTGATCTGGGGATCCACCTGATCGACGGTTCCTCATCACCCGGCTTCGGCGGCGGCGGAGCCATGCTGATCAACCGAACTTTCTGGATCGGTGGTTTCGGTGAAGGGATAGGGGTGAATAAGTATTACACCTACCTCAGCAATAACGGTGAACGCGTGATCAGCCTGGGAATGGGCTATGGCGGGCTTTGGACCGGGTACAAATGGGCACCGGAGGATCTGATCCACCCACAGTTCGAAGTACGTCTCGGATGGGGAGGAGTTTCCGTTGAAGATGCTGAGAATGGACGCAACTATGCCAACACGGCCATCTTTGTTTTCCTGCCCTCGGCCGGAGTGGAAATGAACGTTACGCAGGTCTTTCGCATACAGCTCATGGCCAGATACCGCGCCGTGAGTGGTTCTGACCTTGAGCTTGCGAATTCGCGGGACCTCAGCGGCCTTAGCGCAAGCCTGGCCTTCGTTTTCGGCTGGTTTTAAAGGGCCGGATAAGTGCCCGGGTCTGCCTCGTGCATGATGCGGTACACTGTTTCCACAACATCGTCCGCACCCGGCTTACTAAAATAATCGCCATCGCTGCCATAGGCCGGACGGTGCTCCCTGCTGGTGATGGTGACCGGTTCGCTGTCGAGGTGATGGTATCCTCCCTGCTCTTCCAGCACCTTTTGCATCATGTAGGCCGATGCCCCTCCCGGGACATCCTCGTCCAGGAATACGATGCGGTTCGTTTGCTTTAGGTGGTTTACGATCATGTGTTCCAGATCAAATGGGATCAGCGACTGCACATCAATGATCTCCAGGGAAATGTTCAGTTCACTCAAAAATCCGGAGGCTTCCAAAGCGATCCGGCAGTTGGAGCCATAGGTTACCAGGGTCACATCGCTTCCTTCCCGGATTATTTCCGGAACTCCGGGGGCTATGCGCATCTCGCCCAGGTTCGACGGTTTTTTTTCCTTCAGGCGGTATCCATTCAAACATTCCACGATCAATCCCGGTTCGTCACTGTCGAGCAGTGTGTTATAGAATCCTGCAGCCCGGGTCATATCGCGGGGAACCAGCACATTGATCCCCCGGCATGCATGCACGATCATGCCCATCGGTGAACCGGAGTGCCATATTCCCTCCAGACGATGTCCGCGGGTGCGAATGATCAAGGGCGCTTTCTGACGCCCTTTTGTACGATACTGCAGAGTAGCCAGATCGTCGCTCATGGTCTGAAGCGCGTACAGCAGATAGTCGAGATACTGGATCTCAGCGATCGGACGAAGCCCCCGCATGGCCATCCCGATCGCCTGACCCAGGATCGTACTTTCGCGGATCCCTGTATCGAACACGCGCAGTTCTCCGTACTTGTCCTGCAGGCCTTCAAGTCCCTGGTTCACGTCTCCGATCTTCCCGCTGTCCTCCCCAAAGATCAGCACCTCGGGATGTTCGTTCAGGATTCGATCAAAATTGTCGCGCAGAACGATCCGGCCATCCACCGGGGCTGCTTTTCCATCATATTCGGGCGCCACCCCCCGCACTTGACGGACCGATCGTACCGATCCACTGTACAGATGCGAGTTGTAGCGATCTTCATTTTTTTGCTGCTCTTCCTGCAGGAAGGTTTTCAGGCCCTCGCGGGCCGATGAATGCCCGCCGCGCGAAAGCCACAACGCCCGGCGAACGGCATGGTGGATATCCCGGCGGATCGGATCCATCATGGCTTCCAGATCGTCCGCGACCTTATTCACAAAAGCCTTTTGTGTGCCTGCTTCCGCTGTGGCCCGGATGTGTTTCAGGGCGTTTTCGCGCTCTTCCCTGATCGGAGCCAGAAAAGCTTTCCATGCAGATGTTTTGGCCTGGCGCACGGCTTTAACACATTCCTTATCGATACGTTCTAATTCTTCCCTGGTCACGATGGCCGATTCGAGCATCCATTGCTTCATTTTCAGAAGACAGTCGTGCTCCTGCTCCCATTGCAACCTTTCCGGCGATTTATAGCGCTCGTGACTACCGGAGGTGCTATGTCCCTGCGGCTGGGTCACTTCCACGACGTGTATCAACACGGGTACGTGTTCCCTGCGAGCGATTTTCTCAGCTTTTTTATAGGTCTCCACCAGGGCCGGGTAATTCCAGCCTTCGACTTTCAGGATCTCGAATCCAGCACCGTTTTCATCGCGCTGAAAGCCCTTTAGGATCTCGGAAATATTCTCCTTGGTGGTTTGATACCTGGCCGGTACGGAAATGCCGTACTCATCGTCCCATATGGACATGATCACCGGTATCTGCAATACCCCGATGGCGTTGATTGCCTCGAAGAAGACGCCTTCCGAAGTGGAGGCGTTTCCGATCGTGCCGAAGGCAATCTCATTTCCGCCTTTTGAAAAGCCTGTTCGGTCCCTTAACCCTTCGTGCTGGCGATACACTTTGGATGCCTGTGCCAGCCCAACCAGCCGTGCCATTTGCCCTGCCGTTGGTGAAATATCGGCGCTCGAATTCTTCATCTCCGTGAGGGGTTTCCATTCGCCTTCTGCGGTCAGGCTCTGGGTAGAGAAGTGTCCGCCCATTTGTCGCCCGCCTGAGGCTGGTTCTGCATCGATATCGGGATGGGCATACAGGGCGGCGAAGTGTTCCCGGACCGAAAGCGCCCCGATGGCCATCATAAAGGTCTGGTCGCGGTAGTAACCAGAGCGGAAGTCCCCATTGCAGAACACTTTGGCCATGGCTAACTGGGCGACCTCCTTTCCGTCTCCAAAAATACCGAATTTGGCCTTTCCCGTTAGCACTTCACGACGACCGAGCAAACTGGCCTCTCTCGATTCCATCCCGATACGATAGTCCCTGATAACTTCAGTTTTGAAGTCTTCGAAGGAAATATCCTGATCGGTTTGGAGATTTGATCCGGCGCTCATGGGCAGTGTGGTTCAGCGACGGACAAAAATATAAAAAATGCCGTTCAGTACCGGGAGCGCAACATCCCTGAAAACCCGATAGGTTCAGTTGTGCATGGGAAGAGTGGTGTGGCTCAGCTGATCCAGGATCCGGAGCAATAGCTGGCGCTCTTCCCTGAGCAGGAGGACCTCGTCCCTGATGGGCTCTGCGTTTTCCTGATAGCGTACAGGTGCGGCGGGCGCATCGGTCCCAGGCTGCCGGGATTTGTTCTGCAGCCGTTCGATGATACGGTTTTCCTTGAACAGCTGGGCCATGTCGATGTCGAGGATAGAGCAAATAGTGTGCAAACGCTGAACGGTTAATCTGGTTTCACCCCGCTCTATCTTGGCATAGGCCGATTGTGAAATATGGAGCTTCATGCTCATATATTCCTGTGAGAAACCTTTGATCTCACGAACAATGCGAATGTTTTTGCAAACAAAATCCATAAGCAAATGAGTTATAAATTAAACTTTCTTATTGACAAAATGCAGGAACAGGTTTCATAGTCTTCTGCCGGGCAGGACGTGATGGAACAAGTCCCTTATCATTTATCACTGCACAAACAAAGGGGATAGCTCAATAGCTCCGACATCAAAATGGCTAAGTAAAAAATACAAAATATTCTCTATTTTGGATATACCGGACTGAAAAGGAGTTATTTTGATATTCCCAATAAGCAATGTAAGACCTTGATCATCAATAGGATAATTTTTTTATTTTTCTTTTTTCCGGGTCCGGACCTGTCCAAAATGTCTGACAAAAAAAGGACAGGCAAACAGATGCTTTTTGGGAAATAGTTGTCATTTTTACCTTTATACCCGTGAAACCGCTCCTGTTTGCCGCCCTGTTCCCTTTAATGCTTCCTATGGCCTACGGCCAGATAAAACACGTGGAGCTCTCGGGCCAGGTCCTGAGCAGAGAGACATTTAATACCCTGCCGCTGATCAACGTAATCAATCTGCGCGATCGAACGGGTACCGTTACCAACAAGGAGGGTAAATTCAAGATGCGTGTTCGGACAACAGATACCATCATCTTCTCCAGCGTAGACCACGTCCGTGACACGCTTACCCTTGCCCATGTGACCTCTAAGCAGCATTTTGTTCAAGTACTGCTGACCCCGAAAGTCTATGTGCTGCGCGAAGTGGAAGTGGGAGAGCTGGCGAATTACGACAAGCTCAAGGCGAAGATCCTGGAATGGGAAAGGAATAGAAAGCGAACGAGCCGTGATTTCATTGAAGAGCCGGAAGAAATGCGGACCGAGGCCCCGAAAAAAGTCCCGGCGACCTGGATGAGCCCATTTGATCTGCTGTACGAAAGCTTTGGGAAACGACCGAGGCAATTGCGAAAGCTGGCCGAACTGGAACGGCGCGATGCGTACGAGGCAGCATTGGCCTATCGGTTTACTCCGTGGGTAGTGAATGCCCTGACCGGATTGGAGGGTGAGGAGCTGATCCGATTCATGCAGCGATGCCGGTTTAGCTATGAATTCGTATTCACGGCAACGGATTACAGATTTTATATGGCTATACTGGATTATTACCGAACCTATGAGCGCGACCAGGCGCGGAAGGAACAGGATTACGTTGATTACTGAACCATCTGCCCGCAGGGCGGTTTACCGGACAATGAAAAGTTTCGATATCCCCACATTCTACCGATCGCCCATCATCGGGCCTATCAAGGAAGCACGCAGGATCATTGATCCGCGAAAGAAGGACTTCACACCGACGGTGCTCGATTTCGGGACTGTGAAGTTTGTGATCGCGCGACATTTTGGGTTTTGCTACGGGGTGGAGAACGCGATCGGGATATCGTATCGCGCCATTGAGGAGAATCCGGATAAGCGCATCTTTTTGCTGAGCCAGATGATCCACAATCAGGAGGTGAACGCAGATCTGGAATCGCGCGGCTTGCGGTTCATTCAGGATACGCTGGGGAATCAGCTGATCCCCTGGGATGAGATCGGGAAGGACGATGTGGTGATCGTACCGGCGTTCGGGACCACCCTGGAGATCGAGGCCCTGCTGAAGGGGAAAGGCATTGAAACGGCAACCTACGATACCACCTGTCCTTTTGTGACCCGCGTGTGGAAGCGGGCCGATAAGCTGAGCCAGCAGAATTATGCGCTGATCATCCATGGGAAACACTGGCACGAGGAAACACGTGCGACCTTTTCGCATAGCAGCAGGCAGGCGCCGGCCCTGGTGATCAGAGACCTGAAGGAAGCTATGATCCTGGGTGCGATCATGAAGGGAGAGCGTCCGATCGCGGATTTTTATACCTGTTTTGAAGGACGGTTCAGTCCGGATTTTGATCCGGAAAAGCATTTAGCCCGTTTTGGAGTGATCAATCAAACCACTATGCTGGCTACCGAGACCCAGGCTATCACGGATCATTTGAGGAACATTGCGCTGGAAAAGTACGGGGAACGGAATATTAAGGAACACGTTGCCAATACGCGGGATACGCTGTGTTATGCGACCAACGACAATCAGGAAAGCACCTATGGCCTGCTGGAGCATTCGGCAGACATGGCGGTGGTCGTGGGCGGTTACAACAGCTCGAATACGAATCACCTCGTGGAGCTCTGCCAGAAGAAGCTACCGACCTTCTTCATTAATTCGGAGCGGGAGATTGAACACGCCAGATCTGTGTATCACTTCGATCTGAACCGAAGGGAGCGGGTACACAGCGATCACTTTTTGCCGGAGACCGATGATGTTCCGGAGATCATCCTGACCAGCGGTGCCAGTTGCCCCGATGCGATCGTAGACCGCGTAATGATGCGGATCCTCCTGTTTTATCCGGGGCACCGTGATCCACAGGAAGTGGTGGAGGAGCTTACTTCAGCTTCGGGAGGTCCCTGAGAAAATGGTATCGCTGATTTTTGTGATCAAGCGTGCAATAGTAATGTTCCAGTCCGTTCGTGACTGCCAGGCAGGGTACCTTCAGGGCTATATTGTACCGGGCGATCTGATCAAAGGTCTTTTGGGTGATCCTGACTGAAGGGCGTTTGCATTCAACGATGAGCTGAGGCAGGCCGTAATGGTCAAAGTAAACGATGTCACAGCGTTTGCTGAGCTGATCCACCTTGATGGAAAATTCAATGGTGATCCTTCCGGCCGCGAGGCCGTGCTCGTTGATCAGGTACTGGGCAAAGTGCTGCCGAACCCATTCTTCCGGTGTCAATATAATATATTTGCTGCGTACCGGATCTAGGATCTCGGTAGATCCGTCAGGCCGCCTTCGGAGGCGGAAGGGAAACGGCGGAAGGTTGAGCTTTTGCATCGGCGTTAAAGGTAAAATTATGCTGAACAAGGAAGAAATCATCCTGAACGGGCTGCCACGAGACACGGGATTGAGTACGAATACTGTTACCATAAGGTATCTGCACCACTAATGGATCAGTTCAGTCAGATCATTCAGGACCTCAGGGCCGGAAGGTATGCACCTGTTTACTTTTTGATGGGGGAGGAGCCTTTCTTCATTGATGAGGTGGTCCGTTACATTGAGGAGAACGCCTTAAAGGAAAGCGAACGCAGTTTTGACCAGGCCGTACTCTACGGAAAAGAAACCACTATTGACGCGGTGGTTTTGGAAGCCAGGCGCTTTCCGATCATGGCGGAACGCCATATAGTGATCGTAAAGGAGGCCCAGCATTTGCGAAAATGGGATGCCTTGGAACACTACGTAGAAAAACCGCAGCCGGCAACGGTTCTGGTAGTGGCACATAAGTACAGGAGTTTTGACAGGCGGAAGACCTTGTTCAGGAAGCTGACCAGGAGTGGAGCCGTGGTCATGGAGTCGAAGAAGTTGTACGACGACAAGGTACCCGGTTGGATAGAGCAGCAGGTGCATCAGATGGGCTACGCTATTTCGTTCAAGGCCGCAGCCTTGTTGGTGGAGTTTCTGGGGAACGACCTGAGTAAGATCACTAAGGAACTGGAGAAGTTATCGATCCTCCTGGATCCCGGACAGGAGATGACTCCGACCGTTATAGAAGAAAACATCGGCATCAGCAAGGACTTCAACAACTTTGAGCTGCAGAATGCACTGGGGGCTGGAGATATTGGAAAATCGAACCGCATTATTGATTACTTCGCTGCGGACCCCGGGCATCACCCTGTGGTGGTTACCCTGGGCGTACTGTACAACTTCTTCTCAAAGCTATTGATATACCACAGTCTGAAGGACAAGCGCAGGGGATCGGTGGCAAGTGCCCTGAAGGTAAATCCGTATTTTGTGCAGCAATATCAACAGGCTGCGCAGCACTTCCCCTTACGGAAATCGGCCCGTATCATCGGCTATTTACGCGAGACCGATGTGAGATCGAAAGGGATGGGAAATGGGAGCACTAGTCAGCATGAACTGCTCCGGGAGCTGGTTTTTAAGATCCTTCACTGATCAACAACTCAAAGGCGAACTGCATCAGCTATCGCCAGCTAAGGGCATATTACTTACCTTAGCGCGCTTGTTACGGGATGTTATGGTTCATAAACTACTGCGAAACGGGATCCTGACCGTCGGCCCCGCTCTTTTATCCCTCTTCGCCCAGGCTCAGGAATACGGGACTCTACGGGGATTTGTCTACGATAAGGAAACAGGAGAGCCGGTCATGTTAGCCAATGTAGTGCTGGAGGGAACAACCTTCGGGGCATCAACGAATACAGACGGCTTTTTTACGATCCCGGGGGTGCCGGCAGGGACTTACCGGGCTCTGGGATTGTTCATTGGATATGATACGACTTCGGTAACCGTGACGATCGAAGCGAATAGGATCACCACGGAGAAGTTCTACCTGGTGGAATCAAGTGTTCAGCTGAATACCGTGGAAGTATCGGCCGATCGGGAAGAAATGAAGACCGAGGTTCGAACTTCGGTATCCAAGGTGACGGCCAGGGAAATCGAAACGATGCCCGCAGTGGGAGGGGAACCAGATCTGGCTCAGTATATACAGGTATTACCGGGGGTGATCTTCACCGGGGACCAGGGTGGACAACTCTATATTCGCGGTGGGGCACCCATACACAACTTAACATTGCTGGACGGAATGGTCGTGTATAATCCCTTCCACTCGATCGGGCTTTTCTCGGTTTTCGATACGGATATCATTCGCAAGGCCGATGTATACACCGGTGGTATGCCAGCCGAATACGGTGGTCGTATTTCCTCAACCCTGGACGTGAGCACACGGGATGGAAACAAGAACCGACTGGCCGGAAAGGTAGGAGCCAACCCTTTTGCGACAAAATTGACCCTGGAAGGTCCCTTGCGTAACAACGACAAGGGAAGTACCACCTGTTTATTGAGTGCCAAGCATAGCTACCTGGAAAAAACCTCGCAGACATTTTATCAGTATGCCTCCGAAGATGGTCTTCCGTTTGGATTTACAGATCTCTTCGGAAAGATCAGCTTAAGTAGCAACGCCGGATCAAAATTCAACCTGTTCGGTTTTAACTTCCGCGACCGTGTACATTATGAGGGGGTTCAGGAGATGGACTGGAATAGCTACGGAGCGGGATCGAACTTTATTTTGGTTCCGGCTGCATCACCTCTGCTGATGCAGGGTGATTTCAGCTTTTCGAACTACATGATCGAATTGGATGAGGGAGATGGATTGCCGCGGACAAGTGAAATAGGCGGATTCAACCTGGGATTGGATTTTACGTATTTCCTGCCGGGTGAAAAACAGTTGGAGTACGGATTGGATATCCAGGGCTTCAATACGGATTTTATATTTTACAACCGTTTGGGTCGAAAGATCCAGCAACGTCAGAGTACAACCGAACTGGCCGGTTTTCTGAAGTACAAATGGAATACTGCCCGTTGGGTGTGGGATCTGGGCTTCCGCATGCATTACTACGCATCATTGGATGCAGGAAGTCCGGAACCACGTATCGGAATGAAGTTCAATGCTACGGACCGTTTGCGATTCAAGGCAAATGTTGGATTGTTCAGCCAAAACCTGATTGCTGCGAACAGTGACCGGGACGTCGTGAACCTGTTTTATGGATTTTTGAGCGGGTCAGATAATATTCCGGATGGGTTCAGGGAGAAACCAGTCATTAATCCACTGCAGAAAGGGCGGCACGTGATCTTTGGTTTCGAGTTTGACCTGGCGAAACAGATTGATTTGAATGTGGAAGGGTACCTCAAGGATTTTAACCAGATGACCAACATCAACCGAAACAAGATCTACGAGGACAATACTCAAAATCAGGACAAGCCGGAATACCTGCGCAAAGACTTTATTGTCGAGACCGGGCTGGCCCGTGGCATTGATCTGAGCATGAAATATTCGGGTAAACAGGTTTACCTGTGGTTTGTGTACAGCCTGGGTAAGGTGACGCGTCAGGATGAGATCATTACTTATCCGCCGCACTTTGATCGCCGGCACAATTTGAACGTGGTCGTAACCTACCGATGGGGCAACAAAATGCAATGGGAACTAAATGGTCGCTGGAACTTTGGATCCGGATTTCCGTTCACGCAAACGATCGGGATCTATGAGTTGCTGGACTTTGCAGACGGGATCAACTCGGATCCAATCAATGCCAATGGCGATCTGGGGATCATCTACGGCGAGCTGAACAAGGGCCGGTTGCCAACGTATCACCGATTGGATATAGGATTGAAACGCACCTGGGAATGGGGCAGCCACGAACGTTTGGAAGCAATCATCAGCGTGACCAACGTGTACGATCGCCAGAATATATTCTACTTTGATCGGATTGATTACGAGCGCGTTGATCAGCTACCCATCCTGCCAGGTATCGGATTTACCTACTCGTTCTAATTGTGTAGCTTTGTACGCGGTTTTTGCCTTTCACTTCTAAACCGCAGTATGCCGGGTACCAGGTACATTTTTGTCACCGGTGGGGTGACCAGTTCCCTGGGGAAGGGGATCATTTCCGCTTCTCTGGCCAACCTTCTTCAGGCAAGGGGCTATTCGGTCACGATCCAGAAATTCGACCCGTACATCAATGTGGATCCGGGAACACTGAATCCCTACGAACATGGCGAATGTTATGTGACGGATGACGGCGCCGAAACGGATCTTGATCTGGGTCACTACGAACGCTTTTTGGATCGCCCCACCTCGCAGGCGAATAACGTCACAACAGGACGCATTTACCAAAGCGTTATCGACAAGGAACGCAAGGGCGAATACCTCGGAAAAACCGTTCAGGTGGTCCCGCACATTACCGATGAGATCAAGTACCGGATGATGTTGCTGGGCAAATCCGGTGACTATGAGTTGGTCGTTACGGAAATTGGGGGTACCGTGGGTGATATTGAGTCGCTTCCGTACATTGAAGCCGTTCGTCAGCTGAAACAGGAACTGGGCGACCACTGCATGGTGATCCACCTAACCCTGGTGCCCTATTTGGCCGCTACCGGAGAGCTTAAGACCAAACCCACACAGCACTCTGTAAAAATGCTTCAGGAATCAGGCGTTCAGCCACAAATTTTAGTGTGTCGTACCGAGCACAATCTGAGCGAGGAGATCCGCAGCAAGCTGGCCCTTTTTTGTAACGTGAGGAAGGAGGCAGTGATCGAATCCATCGACACCGATACCATATACGACGTGCCTTTGCTAATGCAGGAGGAGCACCTGGATGAAGTGGTGCTGAAGTACCTCAGTCTGCCGGGATCACCCCATGCAGACATGCGCGATTGGAAAAACTTCCTGCACAAGTTTAAAAACCCGGACAGTGAAGTGAAAATTGGTCTGGTCGGGAAATACGTAGAGCTTAAGGATGCCTATAAATCTATTGCCGAGGCACTCACCCATTCAGGTTCCGTAAACGAATGCAAGGTCAATGTGCGCTGGATCCATTCCGAGTACCTCAACAGTGAAAATGTGCCCATCCGTCTGAAAGGCCTTGATGGCATCATCGTTGCACCCGGATTTGGCGAACGTGGATTGGAGGGTAAGCTGGATGCCGTGCGCTACGCGCGCGAGAACAGGATCCCCTTCCTGGGCATTTGCCTGGGCATGCAGTGTGCTGTGATCGAATACACCCGCAACATGGTCGGGCTCGGGGATGCAAACAGCACCGAGATGGATCCCGATACCCCGCATCCGGTCATCGCGCTCATGGAAGAACAAAAAGAAGTGAGGAACAAGGGAGGCACCATGCGACTCGGTGCCTATCAATGCACCCTCGGGAAGGGAAGCCTGGCAGCGCAGGTATATGGCCGCGGCCAAATTTCCGAACGCCACCGCCACCGCTTCGAGTTCAATAACGAATATCGTGGGCAACTGGAGGCAGCCGGAATGAAATGTAGCGGGATCAATGACGAATCCGGCCTCGTGGAGATCGTGGAACTACCCGACCATCCCTGGTTTGTCGGCGTACAGTTTCATCCGGAATACAAGAGCACGGTTGAGCGTCCGGCCCCGCTCTTTATCCACCTCGTGAAGGCAGCCATAGCATACAAAGAGGCGAAGAATGGAAAATAAAGGATTCGACTGGAATTCCTTTGTCGGAATGATCCTGATCGGAGGGATCCTCGTTTGGTTCGCTTACACGAATCAGGGCTCTGATGAAGAAACAACGGCCTCACGGCCAGATCCTGCCCGTTCCGGGCAGGTGGTTGAGGAACCCGTGGAGACCAGGCCGGAAGTTCCCATTCCGGAGCTGGCCGGAGAGGCAGACAGCACGGTATCGGATATTGCTGAAGCTGTTACGGAAACAGGCCAAAAACAACTCGGATTTTTTAATCCGGTTCCGGAAGATCCGGAGCTGACCGTGCTGGAGAACGACCAGCTTAAGGTGACCATCGCGCCGTTAGGCGCCAAACTGATCGGGGCGGAGCTTAAGGAATATCAGCAGTATGGAGGCGGTGCACTTGATCTGATTGATCCGGAACGCAGTACATGGAGCTGGGAGTGGACGGTGAACGGAGTGCCGGTGCTGTCGGACAAGTTGTATTTCGAGCGCCTGAGCGCGACCAGTAGTGAGGCGGTGTACCGATTGTCGAGATCGGACCGCGAATACGTGGAAATACGCTATATGCTGTCAGATGGACTTGATCTGGACTACCAGGTGCGTATGGTAGGGATGGACGCTTACCTTGCTCAGCAATCAACCCTTGTTTGGAGCCTTGACGGAAGAAAGCTGGAGAAGACCAGGGATAACTTGCAAAATCCAACTGCGATCTACTACTATCGCGACGGCGATGTCAGCCGCATGGGTGTGCGGGGAGATAAGAAAGGAACCCGGACAGAGGTTGAATGGCTGGCTTTTAAGCAGCAGTTCTTCAGCTCGGTCCTGCAGCCGGGATCTACTCTGCCGCAGGTGGAAATGAGCACTCTGGAGCTGGAAGACAGTACGCATACGAAACGCATGACGGCGCGGATGCCGTTGGAGCAGAAGGCTGGGTACGACTTTAGGTTCAGTTTTGTGCCGAATCAGTACCATGTGCTGAAGGCCTACCACAGGGATTTTGACGAGATGATCCCGCTCGGATGGGGGATCTTCGGATGGGTGAACCGCTGGCTGGTGATCCCGGTGTTCAACTTTTTCGATGAACTCGGATGGAGCTACGGGATCATTATACTGATCATGGCGATCGGTATCAAGGTGGTGCTGTTGCCACTGCAGTACCGCAGCTATTTTTCGATGGCGAAGATGCGGGTACTGAAGCCGGAACTGGACGAGATAAACAAAAAGTATTCGGATAAGATGAAAAAACAGCAGGCACAGATGGAGCTGTACCGAAAAGCAGGGGTAAATCCGCTTGGGGGTTGCCTGCCGATGCTATTCCAGTTGCCGTTCCTCATTGCCATGTTCCGTTTTTTTCCGGCGAGTTTCGAACTAAGGGGCGAAGGATTCCTGTGGGCAGACGATCTGAGTTCGTACGACAGTATTCTGTCGCTTCCGTTCAATATTCCCTTTTACGGGGATCATGTAAGTCTGTTTACGCTGCTGATGGCTGCATCGCTGTTCTTTTACACCCAGATCAACCAGCAGATGACGCCACAGTCGGGGAATTCGCAGATGCAGCAGCAGATGAAGATCATTCAGTACATCATGCCATTCATGATGTTATTCTGGTTCAACAGCTATGCGAGTGGACTGAGTTACTACTATTTTCTGGCGAATGTGATTTCCTTTGGGCAGCAGTTTGCGATCCGCGGAATGATCGATGAGGATGCGATCCACGCTATGCTGCAGGAGAATAAAAAGAAGGAAAAACCGAAGTCGGCATTCTCCAGGCGTTTGGAACAGATGATGAGGGAGCAGAAAAAAAAACAACGAAAAAAATATTAACTGCGTAATATTTTGTATATTGCGCCCTCAAATTGATCTTTAACTGACAGTTATGTCGCAGACTAAATTTTATTTATTATGAAAAAAGTATTGATCATGGCAATGATGGCCGGGGCCATTTTTGCTGGCTGTAAGAAGGAAGAAGAAGAAAAGAAATCAGGGACGGGTACTTTGAATCCGGCCAGCAAGCAGCGTGCCCTGGTGGTGGAAACTACTGGTGCCTGGTGTGGTTGGTGTCCGAACGGTGCTGAATTAATGACACAGGAAGAGTACAACTTCGGTTCGGATATGATGCCGGTAGCCATTCATACGGGTGATGATCTTGAGACGGAGATCGCTAATGTATTCGACGCAATCTTCCCTTCAAGTGGTGTTCCTAACTTCTACGTTGGAAACGAAGACTCGGGTCAGAACATTGCCGGAAACATCGCATCGCTGATCGCTCAGTCTCCGATGGCTGGTGTGGGTCACTCCTGGAATCGTTCAGGCAATGAAGTCAAGATCAAGAGCAGAGTGAAGTTCTACGAAGCCGGAACCGGCACGTATTATGTGGGTGCCTATTTCGTACAGGGAGATATAGAAGCTTCAGGCTCTTTGGTACAGGTTGACTATACCGATCGTGTGGAAGAGATCAATGGCGTGAGCAAGTGGAAGGAAGATGCTGCTCCGGTGGCAGACGGCAACGGGAACCAGAAATACCTGATCAGGTCAGGGGATACCTACATGCACTCCCACACGTTGACTTCCGGCCCTGATGACATGGATTACTGGGGTGAAGCTATTCCGGTTTCGCCCACTGCCAACGATCAGTATACGATGGATTTCACCATCACTATTTCGGATACCGATGTGACCGAAGACATGAAGATCCTGACCGTTCTTTGGAAAGACAATGATTTAGGAGAAGTTGAGTTCGTGAATGGATACATGAAATGATATAGGATCGGTCATGACCTGACCTGTGTCAGCCTAAATTTTGATAAGTTAAACCTTAATTTTTCTAAAACACACGTTATGAGAACAATCAAAAAACCCCTCTGTTTTCTAATTTTTGCCCTTGTGGTTAATCATTACTCGTTTGGTCAGGTTGTTGATTTTGAGTCAATTAACATACCCGTCAATAATGGCAATGGCCATGCACTGCTTAATTCCGGGTTCTCGTTGGCGGAACGTTGTTCCGTTCACTTTCACTTATGTGACCCAGACCTGATCCAGCAAGGGGTTGACCTAATTAACTCAGTCGTTACAGCGAAGCCAAATGTTGTAGAAACAGGAGGTTCAACGCCTCATGCATACAAAAATGATGGTCATGTATCATCGTATTCCTGTTATGCGGGAAATATGGATAACCTTAGTCTTACTAATAGTGGTGGTGTCCAAAATTGTCAGTTTCTCACCGACGAGTTAGGTTTATCTACAGCGAGTAATATGCATGCACTGCTAATAGAATACCCGCTGGACCCCGTTCAATTTGTAAGCGGGGATATCATGGATGTGGATGATAACGGAACATCAAATAAGTGTGAAGCGTGGATCATTGAGGCATATGATCCAAATTTTATAAAGATCGCCACCGAGATTATCGCATCCGATGGATGTCAACAATTAGCAGCAATCAGCGGGCATAATGGCTCACCGACAGGGGACGGTATACCATCAAGGTTTGAAATTGATCTATCCGGTACAGCCAACGCTATTTCCTATGTTGTTATTCGCTATCACCCAAGTGCTACAAGAACAACTGACATTGGATTGGCTTTTGACAATTTTCATAGCGGTTGTTCCACTCCCGAAGCATGTCTCAATGGAAACAACCACATTCACTGGGGACGTTTTCACAACTCGGGAGCCTACGATTGGTTTTACAGTGACTACGCGTATTCATCAATAGATGGCCATTTACCACCAGGTATGCTGAACATATCTACACCGTCCGACGGCAGGGAATTTTGCGAAAATTGGAATTACAAGTCAACTGATTGTAATGATGATAATCCCTCTCTTATCGTCAATGGATTAACCAACGGGAATGGATTGACCAGGGTTATTGGCTTTGGCCTTAATCTGATCCCAAACGGCAGGTATCAAGTGTGCTATGATGCAAAGAGGCTGGAAAACTGTTGCTTTGATCTAGCTCCACCAGCTCTTATCAGCCGCGTGACCCAATTCCTTGGCGGTAATTTATTAAACGAAACAAATTTAATTATGACTGACCCGGACGATCCATGTGACTGGGGGAGTTATGCTAATAGTTTTTGTGTGAGTAATAATGGTTGGTGGGGGTTCGTATACATAGAGTTGCTACATGACTCTGATCCTTATCAGGATGGAAGTGATTTTGTCTTGGATAATTTGAAAGTAAAACATGTTGGTACATGTGGTCAAACTGTTCGGTCCCTGCAAGAGGAACGATCCTTTGATTTACAGGAGGGAACGATATATCCGAATCCGACTAATGGAATGTTAAAAATAGAATTGCCGGAAAAAGTGATAGGTCAAACCATTTCATTTGCCCTTTTTGATGTAAGCGGGCGGCTGGTTGTTCAAGAGCAAATACTGGTTCAAACCCCAATTATACAGAAAAAGCTGAAAGAGTCCATTAGTAACGGAACCTATATTGTGAAAATAATAGGGGAAGATTTTTCGGAGACCAAAAAAATAGAGATAGTCAGATAGAGTTGCTTGCATCTGCCAATATGGTGCTGGTCATCGTATGATCTGACAGATCGCATACGGCTAATTTCCGGTCTGAGCATATCTTTATTTTTGGAACCCTTTGCAAAGTCGGGTAGGCCGGGGGAATTTTAACCCCCAGCCTCCCGCCTTTCCTTACCTTTGCGCCCATGCAGCGTGTCATCCTCTTTTTTGCCAAAACGATCGTCATACTTTTTTTGCTCTCAGCCTTCGGCTGGATGGTCAGGCACGCCGTCAAAGGCACCCTTAACTGGGGTGCGTCTGTGAACAAGGGCCTGATTACCTTCGTGAGCTTCCTTGACCTGTTCGGACAAACAATTGAAGAGGTGAAGGAACTGCCCGGTACATTCGTGAAAACTCCGGAAGATTTTGAACCGATCAACCAGCTGAAAAATGACGTTTGGGGATTGATCTCCTATTCTACCCAAGATCTTGAACGCAAGGTGGAGCTGCGCAACTTTCGGAACGACTCGGTTGCACACTCCTGGACCATCAACAACATTCAACGTGCCCAGAACCGAGTAATCCATTCGCTCATGCTGCCCGACCGGTCATTGATCTACTCGCTCAACGGAGTTACCGGACTGTTTCGGATCAATGCAGAAGGAAACCGGGTCTGGAAACAGGATACCATTGCACACCACCACGGGCTCAACCTGGACCATGAAGGAATGGTGTGGGCATGTACCTATACCCGGGAGCCAAAAGGATTTATTATTTACCGCGGACTGCTTGAACTCGACGGGCGTTTGCTCAACTACATCGACAATACCATCACCCGGCTTGATCCGGCCGACGGGCGTATCCTGTTCCACAGGTCGCTCACCGATATCCTGGTCGAAAATAACCTTACACACCTACTTTTAAAAACCGGTCAGGCCTGGGACCCGTTCCACCTGAATGATGTGGAGCCGGTGCTTACGGACGGACCCTACTGGAAACAGGGCGATGTCTTCCTCAGCATGCGCTGTATCTCCACCGTTATCCACTACCGCCCTTCCACAGACGAGGTGATCCGGGTGATTGAGGGCCCGTTTTATACGCAACACGACGTAGACGTTATAAACGACTCAACCCTCAGCATCTTCAACAACAATGCACACGTGACCTGGCAGAAGACCAGGACCAACCTGCCCCTGGGATCTGAGCGCAAGGAAGCAGGCGATCACTATTCGAACATCGTTTTCTACCACCTCGAAAGTGGCGAAACGGAATTCATCGAAAAGCCGACCTTTGAGAGCAACCGGATCTTTACGACCACGGAAGGAATCGTGGACTGGATGGCGGACGGATCGGTGTTTGTTGAGGAGCAAAACAGCGGTGTTCTCTGGGTACTGAAAAATAGCGAGGTGCTGTATAAAAATGTGCTTACTTCGCAACACGAGGGCTATCATCATTTGCCCAACTGGACACGGATCATAGAAATGCCATGAGCGTACCCATTTTGTATATCGGGCCCGGACTCGGCCTGGGAACGATCGCCCTGATCCTCCTCATTGCCGGCATGGTGCTGTTCTCCTTCGGCTATATCCTGCGGGTCCGCCTTAAACAGCGCTTCCGCAAGAAAGACTAGGTCGTGGACTACCTCCTGATCGGACTGGCCGGAGCGCTGTTTGCCGCGATCCTTCGCATACGGGCCTCGTGGTGCTTTTCACTCGCCGAAGCCAGCGTCCATCTGCTTGATGCCTTCCTCGCACCGGGCACCGATGACGAAAAACTGCCTCTGATCGGATCGCGTACCAGGAAACTCACCGGAAGCCTTTTCCGCGTCGTCGCCCTCCTCCTTATCGCGGGTCTCATTGCCGCCATTCCGCCCGTGCTCTGGGATATCCTCGTAGCTACAGACCGGCCTTTTGCACCGAGTGGGCTCTGGAATATCGCAGCCTTGTCTGTCGGAGCTACCCTGCCGCTCATCCTGCCGTTAGGCAGCAGATCAAAGTCTGCCTATTTGCCCCTTGCCCGGTTGCTTCATCGCCTGGCCCTGGATAATCCGAATGTTGGAATGCGCCTCCAGCGGCGCGATGTAAAAGCGGCTGATAAACAGGGCATTGAGCGGAAGAATGAATTCCTGATCATTACCGGACTGGCACGGGCAGGGACCACAAGCCTGCTCAACACGTTGATGCCATTGGGCGATTTTGCGTCGTTAAATTACGGGAACATGCCTTTCGTGCTGGCGCCTGGCACCTGGGCCCGGTTTTACAAGCCCAGGGGGGATGAGGTGCGGGAGCGGAGCCATGGCGATGGGGTGATGATCGGACTCGGATCGGACGAGGCACTGGAGGAGGTGTTTTTTAAGGCCGTGACGCAGGACTCGTTCATCGGGGGAGACTGCCTGAAGGAGCACGAACTGTCAAGGGAAGCGTATGAGCGTTATCTCGACTATCAGCGCATCATTCGAGGTTCCAATGAGCGCATGTATGTCGCCAAGAATAACTGTTTTCTGCTCCGGTATCGGTCGGTCCGAAAGTACAATCCCGATTTTCGTGTGGCAATCCTGTTCCGTGATCCCTTGTACCATGCTGCATCGCTCATGGAAAAGCATCAGCAATACTCAGAAATGCAGCAAAACGATCCCTTTGTGCTCGAATATATGAACTGGCTCGGACACCACGAGTTCGGATTGGGGCAAAAGGCCCTTTGCTTTAACGATGAATCGGAAATGGCGCTCAAATATCGGGACCGGCCAAAGGATTCTATTGACTATTGGTTGTCGATTTGGGTGTCGGTCTATCAGTTCACCTGCTCCATCAACGATCCCAACACCTTGTTTGTTTCGTACAGGGAATTTTGTCAGGATCCTTCGGCTGTGGTGCGCCGGTTAACAAGCGGTTTTGTATCCATCCGTGAGGATGGTAACGTGGAGCCATTTTACAACCGCCGGAAGGCCGAATACACAGCGTCGGAGGAGTTGCTGGCGGAAGCACATCGTATTTTTCAGCTGCTTCAGGCAAAGACAGGCGTATAGCCGCCTCCCCTGGCCCTATTGATGATAATGATCTACGCCAGATCCCATCAATACATCTCCTACAATTTATGAGGTTTGCCCTGAAATAGGATCTGCTGAAAGTTAGGTATTGCTTTTTCCGCATCCCTATTCCCCTAATGTATGGACGCGCTGGCCGGCCAGATATGTAAACTTTGCAAGCTCTTTAAGCCCCGCGCGATCCCAGAGCGCCATCGCAGTATATTTTGAATCCGCGCACGGTCAGGAGATCGGTTTGGTAAATGCCTCTGGTCAGATAATGATCAAGTTCCCGGTCTTCGGCCTGCGCCCAGATGTTGGGGGGCGTATCACGGCTTTTGTGATTCCGGGGCAAGGGGTGTGCGTGATGGCAGCAATGCTGCAAGTGTGACAAAATAAACGATATTTGGCTATTCAACATCATCCAGGACATAGCATACCTCTCTTATTATTCTGTAAGGGGTATCATCGTATTCGGTTGCCTCTGCTGAATTCGGAAAAATAAGTGGTCCCGCGATGTAGCTATTGTATAGGTGGCGAAGAAGCATTCAGACAACGCAAACGGAAATGAAACATGGAAGCCATAGAATTACTGGAAATAATCGCTCGTGGTGAAGACAGTCGTTACCAGTTCAAGGCGAACGTAACCAATGTGACCTCACTTGCACAGGAGATGGTTGCATTCAGTAATTTCGGCGGTGGCTCTATTTTTATTGGCGTAACTGACGAAGGTGATATTGCCAACCTTGGTCGGGACGATATGGGGCGCCTCAATCAGTTGATCTCGAATGCGGCTTCCCAACACGTTCGACCGCCGATCAATCCGAAAACAGAGAATATTCCCATAGATGATAAACTCGTGATGCGAGTAACCATTCCAGATGGTATCAAGAAACCATATATGGACAAGAATGGAGCGATTTGGGTCAGATCCGGCTCAGATAAGCGGAAAGCAACTGCTCAGGAGGAAATTCAGCGATTCTATCAAAGCGCCGGCTTGATTTCCGGAGATAAAATGCCTGTTCCCGGCACGAGTATAGCCGATATTGACCTGGATTATTTCAAGGATTTCTATAACAAAAATTTTTGGGAACCATTGGATCGCCTGAATCTTTCGCTGGCGAATGTTCTGCGAAACATGAACCTGATGAAAGATGATGCGCTGAATATTGCCGGCACATTGCTTTTTTCCCAAAACGCTGATTTCCATCTGCCTGTTTTTATCGTCAAGGCCATTGCTTTCCCAGGGGATAAAATCCATGCAACCGAGTATATCGACAGCCGCGATATCACCGGTAAACTGGCGCATGTTTTTCGTCAGAGTGTCAGTTTCATATTGGGCAATATTCAACATCTGCAAGGCAGGCAGAGTGTAAATTCTACAGGTGAACCTTCCATTCCCCGTATTGTACCCGAAGAACTGATTGCTAATGCCCTCATACATCGTGACTATCTGGTATCGGCACCAGTGCGGATTTTTATTTTCTCCAATCGGGTGGAAATAATCAGCCCTGGACACCTGCCTAATAACCTGACGGTTGAAAATATCAAACTTGGAATTTCAAATATCCGCAACCCGGTTTTGGCCTCTTTTGCCACGAAAATACTCCCATACCGGGGGCTGGGCAGCGGGATTATTCGCGCATTGCAAGCCTACCACGATATCGAGTTTGAAAGTGACAGGGATGGCAATCTCTTTAAGGTGATGATCCAACGTCCGAAATTCACCATTCCGGCAAAATAGCATGATGAGGTGGTCCCGGTTGTCCTGAAGGCTTCCATATTCCTATTTCCCTAATGTATGGACACGCTGGCCGGCCAGATATGTGAACGCAATATTGCTCATCCCGATCTCAGCCTGCTCAGCGCTCATCCAATCCACGTCTGGCACGACAAAGTCGGCCCGCTTGCCTACTTCCAGACTTCCTCTGGAATCTTCCCAAAAGCCTGATTTCGCCGCCCAGAGGGTCATGCCGAGCAGCGCCTCACGGCGCGATAAGCCGTTTTCGGGCTGAAAACCACCTTTTGGAAAACCATCGGCATCTGTGCGAAAAACCGCCGCATAGAATGTCCATTTCGGATCGATCTGCTCCACGGGGAAATCGGTTCCGAGTGGCATCCAGCCGTTTAGGCTGAGCAGATCCTTGTAGGCATAGGCATGGGCCATACGTTCCGGCCCAAGCCGATCCTTTGCCCAGTACATATCTGAAGTGGCATGGGTTGGCTGAACACTGGGGATCACAGCGTACCTTTTAAACATCGGGTAATCACCTGGGGTCACCACCTGGGCGTGTTCAATACGCCATCGGCGATCGTTCCCGGGTTCAAGAACGGAAGCGTAGGCACTGAGGACCAAGGCATTGCCACTATCACCGATCGCGTGAGTGTTCATCTGGAAATCGCTGTTGGCAATTCGGTGGGCCACTTCGAACAAACGGGCGCTGTCCGTAACGAGCAAACCATGCCAATGGGGCCGATCGTAGTAAGGGGCCTTCAGGTAAGCCCCGCGCGATCCCAGAGCGCCATCGCAGTATATTTTGAATCCGCGTACGGTCAGGAGGCCGGTTTGGTAAATGCCTCTGGTCAGATAATGATCGAGTTCCCGGTCTTCGGCCTGCGCCCAGATGTTGAGGGGGAGCTGCAGTACGCCGCAATGCTGGAGGCTGTCAATGAACCGGATCGTTTTGAGGGGCAGACCTGCATCAATTACACCCGTGAGTCCGACCGCGAACAGATCCTGTTCGGCCTCATGTATGGTTTCGGCAAGAGCCGTGAGCGATTCCCCGGGCAAACTCCTGCGCAGGCTGTCTTCCGCCGCATCAATGCAAAGTCCGGTCAGGGAGCCATCGGCCTGCAGGAGTTCTCCTCCTGCGATCTGCGTCTCCGATGTAAATCCCGCCATAGCCAGTGCTGCGCTGTTGGCAAGCAGAGCGTGTCCGCCGATACGAGTCAGGGCCACGGGTTGGTTCGGAAAGAGTTCGTTCAGCTCTGCGTTGGTCGGATATTCCTGTATTTCCCAATCGTTCTGGTCCCAGCCATGCCCCAGGATGGGTCCGCCCGCAACCTCATCTGCGAACATTTTCACCCGATCCAGGCACTCTTCCCACGAAGAGATTCCGGTCAAATCAACGCGCAGTTTTTGGCGGGCATAGTTGTAGAAGTGAGCATGGGCATCAATGAAACCCGGGTAGCAGGCCTTTCCGCGGAGGTTTAGGGAATCCTGAGCGGAATACTCATCAAACAGTTTTTTCGCAGGTCCGGTGGCCAGGATCTGTCCGTCTGCAACCACCATCGCCTCGGTTATGGAAAAATCCGGATCGCAGGTGTAAATAATTCCGCCGTATACGATAAGATCAACCGGGGTTTGCCTGGTGGGCATCCCGCCGCAGGCGGAAAAAAGGTAAACGAGGGGGAGAAGGAAGAGGGTCGTTCGTTTCATGATCTACTTTTTTTCTGCGAGCATGCACTCGAGTTCATGAAGCTCGTCGCGATGCCTGGCTGCGGCAATAAAGTCCAGTTCCCTGGCCGCTTTTTCCATTTCCATTCGGCTACGGATAATGGAGGTTTGAAGCTGTTCCCTGTTCATGAATTGAAGTACCGGATCTGCTGCAGCCCCCGGCGCATCGTCTACCTCACTGGGGCGTATGTACCGTGATACGGAAGTTTGCCCGAGGATCTGCTCCATGGATTTGTTCAACGGGGCGGGAGTGATCCCATGCTTGTCATTGTAGGCCATTTGCTTGGCCCTGCGCCGGTTTGTCTCGTCAATGGTCCGGCGCATACTTCCGGTGATCTTGTCTGCGTACATGATCACCAGTCCGTTCATGTTACGGGCCGCTCGTCCGGCCGTCTGTGTCAGTGACCGCTCAGATCGCAGATATCCTTCCTTGTCCGCATCCAGAATGGCCACCAGTGAGACTTCCGGCAGATCAAGCCCTTCGCGAAGCAGGTTCACCCCCACCAGTACATCAAAAATTCCGAGACGTAGGTCGCGCATGATCTCCACCCGCTTCAGGGTATCCACATCACTGTGGATATAGCGTGTCCGAACATCGAATCGTATCAGGTATTTTGTCAGTTCCTCGGCCATGCGCTTGGTTAAGGTGGTTACCAGCACCCTTTCTTCTTTTTTGACCCGTTGCCGGATTTCCTCCAGGAGATCGTCAACCTGATTTTCGCTGGGTCGTACATCGATTCTGGGGTCCAGGAGTCCGGTCGGACGAATCACCTGCTCCACATACACCCCTCCGGTCTCGGATAGCTCGTAATCGGCCGGAGTAGCCGAAATGTACAGGGTCTGATGTATGAGTTCCTTGAATTCCCCGAACTTAAGAGGGCGGTTATCAAGGGCAGCGGGCAAACGAAATCCATACTCCACCAGGTTCTCTTTTCTCGATCGGTCCCCGCCGTACATCGCTGTGACCTGCGGAACGGTCACGTGACTTTCGTCGATCACCATGAGGAAATCGTCCGGAAAATAATCGATCAAACAAAAAGGGCGGGTCCCCGGCTGCCGACCGTCCAGGTAACGCGAGTAATTTTCGATCCCGTTGCAGTAGCCGAGCTCGCGGATCATTTCCAGATCGAAATTCGTGCGTTCTTCCAGGCGCTTTGCCTCAAGTGGGCGATCCGCGTTTTTAAAAAACTGCACCCGATCCACCAGGTCGTCCTGTATCTCATGAATGGCACGTTGCAGGTTTCCGTTGGAAGTTACAAAAAGATTGGCCGGATAGATCGTTACACGATCGAATTTTTCGAGCCGCTCATTGGAAGACGGATCAAAAGTTTCGATCTCTTCGATCTCATCCCCCCAAAAGTGGATCCGGAAAGCCGTATCCGCATAAGCCGGAAAAACATCTACCGTATCCCCTTTCACGCGGAAATTACCGCGATGAAAATCGGCTTCGGTCCGGGCGTACAGGCTTGCCACTAATTGTTGCAGGAACTTATTCCTCGGGATGACCATCCCCTGCCCGATCTCGATAACATTCCTGTTGAACTCCTCCGGGTTTCCGATCCCGTAAATACAACTGACCGAAGCCACCACAATGATATCGCGCCGTCCTGAGAGTAGGGAAGAGGTGGTACTCAACCGCAGCTTTTCGATTTCGTCGTTGATGCTGAGGTCCTTCTCGATGTAGGTCCCGGAAACGGGAATATAAGCCTCGGGCTGATAATAGTCATAGTAACTGACGAAATACTCTACGGCATTGTTCGGAAAAAACTGCCTGAATTCCCCGTACAGCTGTGCCGCCAGCGTTTTGTTGTGGCTCAGCACCAGGGTCGGACGTTGAATTTTCTGAACAACGTTGGCAACAGTAAAGGTTTTTCCTGAACCGGTAACTCCGAGCAGTACCTGCGACTTGTCTCCCTGCCGGATCCCCTCGCTGAGCTCCTGAATAGCCTGCGGCTGATCCCCCGTTGGTTTGTAGTCTGATACCAGTTCGAACTTCATCCCTTATTTCGCCGCTTCGCTTTTCTCTACTTCACGGATCAGGAGCATTTTCTCGCGCAACTTTTCAATTTTCCCTTTTTGTGCCCCGATGCTCTTCTCAACCTGAGCCACGAGCGGATTATCCTTGTTCCCTGTCGGAGAAAGCATCTGAATGTTCGCTTCCAGGCTCTGCAATTCGTCCCGGGCCCTGTTTAGTTCACGACACACCTGATTTTTCTCGCGATCCAGTTCGCCACCTCCCTTCGCCACCAGACCTCCGATCTTATTCCTAAAACGGGCCAGACTCTTTTCCTTACCACTCAGTTTCAGCTGATCAAATTTCGAGTCCATCAGCTGAACCCAGTCTTTATTAATACCTATTCTGTTCCGCGGCACAAAGCCGATCCCGCGCCACTTTGCCGTGAACTCATCCAGTTTCGCCATAGCTTTGCTTGTATCGGCACCCGGATCATAGGCTTCAAGCTCCGCCATCAGTTTTTCCTTGGCGATATAGTTGTCTTCGCACTGCTTGTCCTGTGCTTTGAAATGCGCCTTACGGCGCGAAAAGAAATGATCACAGGCCGTATGGAATTCCTTCCAGGTTTTCTGATTTTCGGAGTGAGTGACCGGCCCGATTTTTTTCCATTCGAACTGCAGTTTTTTCACGGCCTCCGCCGTTCCTTTCCAGTCCTCGCTGTCTTTCAGGGCTTCCACTTTTTCGATCAGGACCTTGCGCTGGGCCAGGTTCTCTTTGTAGGTTTCCTGAAGTGTCCTGTAGAATTCGTTCCTGGCATGGTTGAAAGCGTGCAGAGCTTTGCGGAACCGTTGCCAGATCTCTGAACTCTTTCCCCTGGGTACGTGTCCCACCTCACGGAAGGCATCAACCAGGGTGCGTACTTCCCTGATCTTCTCCTGCCATTTCTGGTGCGATTTGATGTCTTCCTTCGCAGCCTTTTCGATCTTCCTGCAGATGTTTTCGCGCAATTTCAAATGCTCTTCCCACTGCTCCCTGAGTTTGTCGAAATAAGCGTGACGCTTCCCATGCACCTGTCTGGTGAGTTCCGAGAACGTTTCCCAAATCGTTTCGCGATATTCCTTTGCGACCGGACCACCTTCCTCCTTCCATTCCCTATGCAGTTTTTGCAGCTCCCGGGAGGCTTCATGCACGTCGTCCTTCTGCACCAGCTCCCTGGTGCGCCCGATCAAACGCTGCTTCTGCTCCAGGTTCTTTTTGAAGTCCAGATCCCGCAATTCGTCGTTCAAATGCAGGTAATCATAGAAATTCTCTACGTGGTGGTGGTAAACCCGCCAGATTTCGCTGCTCTCTGCCCGTGGTACCGGCCCAATGCTACGCCACTTCTTCTGCAACTCCCGAAAATGCTGAAAGGTCTCCGAAAACTTTTCCTCGCTTTGCAACAAGCCCCTGATCGCTCCAATAACCTCTTCCCGCAGGCGCAAATTCTCATTCAATCGCTTTTCGAGGTCCTTCAGATAGGCCTGAAGCTCCTTGCGGTAAGTGCCTGTCAGCTGCTTAAACGAATCGCGGATCGGTTGCCTGAATTTGAAGTCGGCTTCCACCCCGCCGTCTGCAGTGAATGCCTCCAGCTTTTCCTGCCACTCTGCCTTGGCCTTGGTAAAGAAGTGATGTCTGATAAGCTCCACATGCTCCCTGATCCGCTGAACGGGATGTTCCTGGATCAATTTCCTGGTCAGGTTGTACAATTCCTCTAACCCCAACGGCTCCAGATCCGGGATCCTGATGGCCTCCTCCTCTTCACGTTCATCCTGTTCACGTCTCTCCTCCTCGCGTTTCTCTTCCTCTTCCTTCACGGACACATCGCAGTCACCATCATGCACCTCCTCCGCATGGCTTTCCCCTTTAGGTTCCGCCTCTGCAGGTATTTTCTCTTCAGGGATTTCCTTCTCCCTGATCTCCCCGTTCTGTTTCCTGTCTGTCATCACTGGTATTTCTTCTGCATTGTCCCATTTTCGGGCGAAGAAGCACAAATTTAATGAATCTGGTAGCATTCAGACCAGATATCCCACGCATATTCGGCCTGCGCGACCAGCATTCCATACCCACTTTGAACGTAGGCTCCGCGCGAGGCACAGATCTTCATCGCCGCGGTTTGTCTGGGCCGATATACCAAATCGAAATAATAGTGCTCCGGCGTGATTTCCTCATACGGCAGCGGTGGATACAGATGCTCCTTCGGATAGGTTCCCAGGGGTGTGGTATTGACGATCAAACCGTAGGTTTCCATCTGCCCTTTTAACGCAGCATATTCAATATTGTCAGGGCCTGCGGCCCGATGTGCAACTGCGTGGTCAACTCCGATCTGCTCCAGGGCGTAACGCACTGCTCTGGAAGCACCGCCATTACCCAGGATCAGGGCAGGCCTTCCTGTTCCGGAGACCTGCTCCCGGTCCAAAGCGTCCAGAAACCCACGCCAGTCTGTATTTTCTGCCCGCAGGGCATTACTGCTCGGGTCCATCACGATCGTATTCGCTGCCCCGATCGCCTGCACCTGTTCACTTTGCTGATCCGCTTCGATATGGAAAAGGATCGCCGATTTGTAGGGGATGGTCACGTTGAGGCCGATCAGACCGCGTTGATCGCACCACCAGTTCGGAAGCGATCCGGGTAACTCAGGCAGATCAAAGAGTTCATAGCTAAATCCGTGAATGCCTTCGTGGCGCCATTTTTCTTCGAAGTAGCGAGGTGAAAAGCTGTGCAGCAGCGGATGACCAATAAGTCCCAGGCGTTTCATGATCTGCGTTGATCGGCGTAGAATCCCAGTCCGAAGATGAGCCCGGATCCCAGCAGCATAATCCCGAATGCGATCCATGTGTGAGCGATCGATAGATCGGGCCAGTAGCGTTCGTACAACAGCACTATCTCTTCGCCGGCTCCATTGACCGTGGTTTTGACAGGACGTTGCCAGGGCCAGATGATTAGCAGGGATCCAAGCACGAATCCGGTGAGCAAGGCCATGGTTCGATCGTGATAGTGGTGCAGTACCCGGGCCAGGATGTTCGACAATCCGATGAGGCCGAGGATGCTACCGCCAAGGAAAAGGGAAAGGAGCGGCACATTGAATTCGGTGACCGATTCGATCAAAAGAAGTTCGTAATTTCCCATGAGGATCAGGAGAAAGGATCCGGAAATGCCGGGGAGGGTCATGCCGGTGATACTCACTGTTCCACAGAGCAACACATACCACCAGGCAGCATTTTCGAAAGCCGGGGGTAAAAAGGCCAAAGACACGCTGATCAACGTACCGATGGCAATCCACAGCTTTGCTCCGGGGGTCCAACGCTCCACCTTGCGACCAATAAAGTGGACCGATCCGAAAATGAGCCCGAAAAACAGAGACCAAACAAATACCGGGTAATGGAGAAACAGGTACTCAAAGATCTGGGCGATGACCATGACGGATAACACGATCCCGAGGATCATGGCGAGCAGGAAGCGTCCGTTGACGTATAGATTGAACTCGGTAAAGCGTCCCTGGACAAGGAGTTTTAGTGCTTTGAAATTGAGTCGTCGGAGTGAATCAATGAAATCCTTATAGATGCCAAATATCAGTGCGATAGTTCCACCGGAGACACCTGGAATGATGTTTCCGGTGCCCATGAGGGTCGCTTTCAGTATCAGGATCAGAAAGGATCTGAGGTCATTCATCAGGTCGCCGGTTTCCGTGTGGAAAGGCGTTCAAGATAGCAAATAAGCACAAATCCGAAGAGGGCTAACCCAATTGCAGCCAGCACCTGTGGATCGCCTTTAAAGACCTGTGGCAACACGCTTTTTTCGAGGAAAGGCACTTCTTCCCCATGACGATCGATCCGCGTACTTAGGATATTTTTCCAGGGCCATACCTTGTTGAGCGATCCGATCATGAATCCGGTGAGCAAGGCAACGGTCAGATCGTGATATTTGGCGAACATCCAGCTCAAAAGGCGCGAGAAGCTCAGGATGCCGACCGCACAGCCTGCCAGGAACACGGCTAGAACATCCGCCCGCAGGGCGCTGATACTATCGAGTATGTGGCGGTATTGGCCCAACAGCAATAGTATGAAACTGCCGCTGATGCCCGGAAGGATCATGGCGCAGATGGCCAGGGCGCCGCTGAGAAAAATGAACCATGGGGCAGTGGGGGTGGAGGCTGGCGTGGCAACAGTGATGCAGAAGGCGATGGCGGCTCCGATGATCAGGGCGATCACGATGCCCGGACCCCAGGAGCTGATCCTGCGCCCGACCAAAAGCGCTGAGGCAAGGATGAGTCCGAAGAAGAACGACCAGACGAGGACCGGGTGGTTTTCGAGCAGATAACCAAAAACGCGGGTCAGGCTCAGAACGCTGATGGCGATACCTGCAAGGACAGAGGCGAGAAAGCTGCCGTTGATGGCCTTCCAGAGATCCTTGATCCTGCCCAGGAGCAGGAGCCTGAGGGCGTTGAGGCCGATTGATCTGAGGGTGTTGATCAACTCTTCGTAAATACCGGAAATAAAGGCGATGGTTCCGCCGGAAACACCGGGAACCACGTCGGCAGCCCCCATGCCCATTCCCTTAAGCACGAGTAAGGCATGATCTTTTACGGTACGCATCAACGATGGGTCAGTTGAGCGAGGGCTTCGT
The DNA here is from genome assembly GCA_965262845.1 of Flavobacteriales bacterium. GTDB lineage: Bacteria > Bacteroidota > Bacteroidia > Flavobacteriales > ECT2AJA-044 > ECT2AJA-044. The sequence continues at coordinate 51,016 of CBDHFX010000001.1, read as the reverse complement.
AGCCTCCGGTAACGGAATATACGTTGTCGAGGCCCTTTTCACGACACAGCATATACGCCATGGCATTGCTGCGCTTGCCGGTCCGGCAATAGATCACGACCGGAATATCGCGAGGAAGCTCATGAGCACGTTCGAATACCGAATCCATAGGCATGTGCACGCAGGGAAGGTGCCCATCCTCAAACTCATAGTCCTCCCGGATGTCAATGATATGTACCTCTTTATTTTGCTCCAGTATTTGAAGCAGCTGTTCAGGAGCGAGTTCGTTCAGCATGGTTTAATTTTGATACTTGTTCAAAAAATCCTGAACCTGGTCGTTTTCGGTCAGCAGCAGCAGGTACTGCAGAAGGTCAAACTCAGTATCATCGTTAAAACGCAAGGCATTTTCGAGAAATCCGATTGCTTTATCGTCGGAGCCGATCAGGAACAGGTATCCTGCATAGGCACAGTTGAGTGCCGCGTTCTCCGGATTCAGTTCCATTCCTTTGGAAAGTAGCTGCATGGCCTGGTCATATTCCTCCATTTCGACCATCAGGTCGGCGTAGTTGATCCACACCCACGGTTCAATATTTCCCAGATCCAGTAGTCTCTGGAAATTCGTTTTCGCTTCGTCCAAAAACCCCAGCTTGCGGTTTGATGTGCCGCAAATGAACTGGTAATCGCTGTTATCCGGTGAAAGCTCGGTAGCCTTGCGGATAAAGCAGATCCCTTCTGATAGTTTGCCAGCTTCGTCAAGCAGGAGTCCACGCTCCATCCAGGCTTGATCAAGCTGCGGATCCTCGTGGGTTGCCTTGATCGAATATACCAGGGCAGCACGTGGGTTTCCTATGGATTTGTAGATATTGGAGATCCTGAGGTACGAGATGCCGGTGGAGTAATCCAGTTCAATGAGCTGCTTGTACACGTCAATCGCCTCTTCATAGGCTTTGAGGTCTTCCAGTATCTCCGCTTTTTCGTGGTAGGCCGCTGCGAATCCCTCATCGATCAGGATCGAATACTGGATGGCCTTAAGGGCCTCCTGGAGGTTTTCATCATTATGCTGGCTTACCGCATAATGATACCATCCGGTCTCGGAATAGGGATGCTCGTTCAAAAACTCCTTAAAGAAAGCGAGACATTCCTGGTAGTTTTCAGTTAGATCATAGCAGTAGGCAATATGATACAGTGCCAACTCATCCGCTCCATCGTGATCCAGCGCCAGCTTGTAATATTTGATCGCCTGTTCGTATTGCTCCAGATCCTCATATTCATTCCCGAGCAACAGGTATACCTCGGCCAGCGGCTGATCTGCCAGCTCCAAAGCCCGCTCAAACATACGAATGGCCTGATGCGCCAATCCCCTATCGGAAAAGATCATCCCACGCGAGATGTGCAGTTCCTCGTTGTACGGATCAATTCCCTCTGCGCGGTTCAGTTCCTTCAGCGCTTCATCAGTCCGATTGCATGCCTCCAGCAGCTGTGCCCGCTTCAACGGTAAATTCACCGCATTCGGATGCTGCTGCACACCGTACTTCGTCGTCAGCAAAGCTTTCCTGATGTTGTCGCTCATCATGTAGTGATCGGCCAATGCCTCAAATTCGTGTACGTCGAAAAAGACTTCCGAATCATTCTTCAGCATCTGCTCAAATCGCTTGATCAGCTCTTCAGTCGCTTTAAATTCTTCGTAATCCATATGCCCGGGAGGTTATTCTTTTCTCCGAAAGTACTTCAAATCGGGTGTAAATATCGATTTAATTATCGAAAGTTCTTAACAGACCGATATTGAAAAGCGTATTTGAATTTTATCTTTGAACAGTTAAATTCCTTTTACATGCCCTTGATCAAAAGCATTTCCGGGATCCGAGGTACGATTGGTGGCAGAGTATCTGAAAACTTAACCCCAATCGATGCGGTAAGGTTTGCAAGTGCCTACGGCACGATGGTCAGGCGCCAAAGGGCCGGTTCCAAACCCCGGGTTGTTGTAGGCCGCGATGCTCGCATCAGCGGTCCCATGATCCAGGCACTGGTCGTTTCCAGCCTGCAGTCGGTTGGGATTGACGTTATTGATCTCGGACTCAGTACGACTCCAACCGTGGAGATGGCCGTATCTCTCGAAAGTGCCGATGGAGGCATTATTTTAACGGCCAGTCATAATCCGGCCGGGTGGAACGCCCTTAAACTTTTGAACGAAAAAGGGGAGTTCCTCAATGCCGAAGCAGGTGCTCAGGTCCTGGCCCTGGCCGAAGCAGGGGATTTCGACTACGTTTCAGTATGGGAATTGGGCCAGGTGGAAAAAAATAACGATTACATAGATCGCCATATTGAATGCGTACTCAAACTCGAAGGAGTGGATCCGGGGGCCATAAAGGCAGCTGATTTCTCCATTGCCGTGGACGGGGTGAACTCTACGGGCGGGATCGCTATTCCAAAGTTGCTCAGGGCTTTGGGTGTAGGCAGGGTGGTTGCCTTGCATTGTGAACCGACCGGTCACTTCCCACACAACCCCGAACCCCTGGCCGAACACCTGACCGATCTGTCGGAAACAGTGCTTGCAGAAGGATGTGACCTGGGCATTGTGGTGGATCCGGATGTAGACCGGTTAGCCTTTATTTCCGAAGATGGCTCCATGTTCGGAGAGGAATATACCCTGGTGGCCTGTGCCGATTATTATCTGGGTATCCGACCGGGGAACACTGTCAGCAACATGTCCTCATCCCGCGCACTACGCGATGTTACGGAAAAGCATGGGCAGAGCTATACGGCCTCTGCAGTGGGCGAGGTCCACGTGGTGAAGGCCATGAAGGAAACGAACGCAACGATCGGGGGAGAAGGTAATGGAGGGATCATTTTACCAGCGCTGCACTACGGCCGCGACGCACTTGTGGGCGTGGCGCTCTTCCTTTCCCATCTCGCCGCAGGCGAAAAAAAGATGAGCAAATTGCGCGCTTCGTACCCGAACTACTTCATGAGCAAGCAAAAGATCCAGCTTACCTCAGGGCTCAACGTGGATGTGCTGCTGACCCAAATAGCCAGGAAGTACGCAGACCTGCAACCGAATGTTATTGACGGGGTCAGGATCGATTTTGCGCAGGAGTGGGTACATTTGCGAAAGTCAAACACAGAACCGATCATTCGGGTGTATTCGGAGAGTACAACGCCTGAAAAGGCCCGGGCATTGGCCGATCAGTTCTGTGATGAGGTGCTGGCCTTAATCTGACAACCATGAAAGTTTACCTGGATAACGCAGCAACGACCCCCATTGCACCGGAAGTGATGGATGCTATGGAGCCTGTGATGAGGGATCTGTTCGGGAACCCGAGTTCCGGGCACTATAAGGGACGCGAGAGCCGTTCCAGGGTGGAAATGGCCCGGAGGCAGATCGCACAATTCCTGAATTGCACACCGGGCGAGATCTTTTTCACCTCGGGTGGAACCGAGGCCGATAACATGGCCATTCACTGCCCGGTTCGCGCCTATGGGGTACAACGCATCATTTCGAGCCCGGTTGAGCACCATGCCGTACTGCACCCGGTTGAGCACCTGGAAGCGCTCGGTGAGGTGGAGGTGGCACACGTAAGGCTCAGCCAAAATGGGCAGGTGGATCTGGCTGATTTGGAGCGCCTCCTGGCGGAGGGAAATACAAAAACCCTGGTCAGTTTGATGCATGCCAACAACGAGATCGGCAACCTGCTGCCACTCAAAGAGGTTGGAAGGATCTGCCGTAAGTACCATGCTCTGTTCCATTCCGACACGGTACAAACGATGGCGCATTATCGCTTCGATCTGGCTGATACCGAAGTTGATTTCATTACCTGCTCGGCGCACAAGCTCCACGGACCCAAGGGGATCGGATTTTTATATATCCGCAAGGGACTTGCGCGGGAGCCGTTCATTCGCGGCGGGGCACAGGAACGCAATATGCGGGGTGGTACCGAGAACGTATACGGGATTGTGGGGCTGGCCAAGGCTATGGAACTCTCCTATAAAGGTATTGAGGGACACCGAAAGCATGTGCAGGCTCTGAAGCAGCGGATGATTGACGGCCTCACGAAAGGAGTTGAAGGTGTGCAGTTCAATGGCGGTAGTGCCCACCCGGACCAAAGCCTTTATACTGTATTGAACGTCTGTTTACCTGAAAATGAAGCAGGGGGCATGTTGCTGTTCAATCTGGATATTTTAGGAGTCTGTGTCTCAGGCGGAAGTGCCTGCTCCTCGGGAAGCAGTGTCGGATCGCACGTGCTTAATGCCATTGGGGTTCCGGAAGGGCGTCCCTCGGTACGATTCAGCTTCAGCCGCTACAATACGGAAGAGGAAGTGGATTATGCCGTTGAACAGGTCGTTCGGCTGTACAGCGGGTAGTACTTACCTGTTCCCGACGCTTTCCCTGGCGGGTTCCCTGTAGCCGAACAATTTCTTGTTTTTGATGATATTGTCGACGTACGGCGGGATCATCTTTTCCCAACCTTCTTCGCCAGTGCGGATCATCTTGAGAACGGCCGGGGAAAAGATCTGCAGGATATCCGGATCAAAATGTTCGATATCTTCAATGCGGCGGTTGTACAGCAGGTACTGATACAGTGGTTTCAGGCGTGGATGGACTTTTAGGTTCCGGCTGTTGAGCAGGACATCCCCCTTGTTCGGCTGATTGGGATAGAGGAATACCTTTAGGTCGCGATTAAACAACTTGCCAAACGCTTCCATGATCCCTCCGCTCAGATCGCGGTAATAGCTTTCGTCGAAGATCTCAAGCAGGTTGTTTACCCCCATGATGAGTCCCATCCGGGCTTTGGTGAAGCGTGAAAAATATTCAACCAGCTTATAGTACTCCTGGTAGTTGGAGATCAATACGGTTTGCCCCAAACTGCAGAGGATGTCGGCACGGTCAATGAAATCCTGCTCGTCAAGCGAGCCATCCATTCTTAAGTTGTGCAAGGTGATCTCAAAAAGCACCTGAAGCTTCTGCTTTTGCACGCGCTTGGTTTTTACGAACAGCTTGTAGCCGTTCTTGATCATGTCGATGTTCACCTTGGTCACGGGCCGGAAACTACCGCGCAAGGTGAGGATGTTTTTTTTGTACAGCAGGTCGGAAGGCTGGATGTTCTTTCCGTCCGGTCCAAAGATCACCGCGTCGGTCATGCCATTCTTCACCAATTGCAAACTGAGCAGTCGGTTATCTACTTTTTCGAAGATCGGTCCGAGGAAATTGATCATGTCGATCTCGATCTGCTCGCGACTGAGGTTATCGTAAAGCGACATCAGCAATTCTCTTGGATCCTGATAAAAGCTATACGCACCGTAGATGAGGTTTACACCGAGAATACCGATACTCTCCTGCTGCGCCCGTGCATTGTTTTCATGCATGCGGATATGCAACATGATATCGGAGGGTTCGGTCTCCGGTTCGATCTGGAAACGAATGCCCAGCCAGCCATGTCCCTTAAAGGTCTTGGTGAAATCGATCGTCGCGATCGTATCAGAAAAAGCGAAAAAGCGCTTGCTTGGGAACTTGGTGCGATCAAGCCGTTCAACCATAAGGCCGTACTCCTGTTTAAGCATTTGGCACAGGCGCGGTTCCGTTACGTAGCGTCCGTCAGCTCCTTTTCCGTAGATCGCATCGGAAAAATCCTTGTCGTACGCGCTCATTGCCTTGGCAATGGTTCCGGATGCTCCTCCGGCCCGAAAAAAATGTCGGACGACCTCCTGTCCGGCACCAATCTCAGCAAATGCACCATAAATATCAGGGTCCAGGTTAATTTGCAGAGCCTTTTGCTTGGTAGGTAGAATGATCCGGTCCATCATACTTGGCGCGTACGTTGGAGCAAAGATAAAAAGCCTGTTTCTAATAAATCATAAATTACCCCCATGAAAATAACTTTCCTGGGAACCGGCACCTCACAAGGCATACCGATGATCGGTTGCCCTTGCTCCGTTTGCCGTTCCAGCGATCCGCGTGACAAAAGATTACGCACCTCCCTACTGGTCAGGTGGGATAACTGCACCCTGGTGGTGGATACAGGTCCGGATTTTCGCTATCAAATGCTTCGGGCCAATGTGCGACATCTCGATGCGATCCTCTACACGCACGAGCATATGGATCACGTGGCCGGACTGGACGACGTGCGGGCGTTCAACTATTTCCAAAAAACGCCCATGCCGCTTTACGCTTCAGGCCATACCGAAAAAGATATCCGCACCCGATTTTCCTATGCCTTTGAGAACTACCCCGGTACTCCGGCCATCCGGTTCAAACGAATTACAGACAAACCCTTCGGGATCAAGGGTCATAGGATCATTCCTGTTTCCGTGATGCACCGCGACCTGCAGGTCTACGGGTTCCGCTTTGGCGATCTTACATATATCACCGATGCCAACCTCATCCCGCCGCAGGCGGAGGAACGGATAAAAGGAAGCAAGGTGCTCATTTTGAATGCCTTACGGCATGAAACACACTACAGCCATTTTTCCCTGAAAGAGGCAATGGCCTGGGTCGAACGCCTGCAGCCGGAAGTTGCCTACTTTACACATATTAGCCATCAGCTGGGTACGCATCAGGAGGTGGGGAAGGAGCTGCCGGAACATATGCACCTGGCTTACGACCAACTGGAACTGGAATGTTGATTTTTGCCAATCCAGAGGGATGTGTCTGACGTATTGAACCAAGGGAATGTAAGATAATTTTTGTATTCTTGCGTTATAATAAAAATACGCTACCGTTATGAACAAGTGGCTGTTTGGAAGACTGGCGGTGATCCTGGCGATTTCCTTCCCCTCCTTCGCAGGTGAGGAACGCGATCAGGATCCATATCGGGTCGGGTATATGTATGATCACGAGTTGCCCAGTCTGGCACTACAGCAAGCCATTGAGAGCGGACCGGTTTGGCAGGCTTTTTTGGCCGAACATCCAGATTGGATGGCCGTTTTTGATCAACGGACCGCATTGCCGCATCGGGCTTACGGACCCCCCTTCCATGTTGGGCCGGCGAATAAGGCGACCATTTTGTCCTTCCTGACTTCGTCATTTGCGAATGCCGGCTTACCGCTAAATGAGTTGGAATACCTCACGAAGACGGAAACTGCCGAATATGAACACGTGATCCTTCAGCAGCGCCATCAGGGCATGCTGGTCAGGAATGCGCGGGCTGATTTTAAGTTCACCAGGGATGGAAGGCTCATTTTACTGGGACTCGATATTCATCCGGAAATAGCCCTGCCTTCCGGATCGGAATTACCTTTATCGGCTCTAACATCAATGGCTGCGTTGGGTGTACCGAATGTGACCCGGGTCGATTTTATCGATTACTTTATTTATCCTTTCCCCGGAGAAGGGGCCTATGATTACCGGAAGATCGCAGAGTTCACGGTTCATTCTGAGCAGACTATGCCGGCTATCTATACAACCTATGTGGATGTGATGGATGGAACCGTATTGTTCCGCGAAAACCAGATACACCAATTACAGAACGATACAACACATGTGCGTGGCAATGTTCGTACGGGTAAGGTTTTTCATCCACAGACCCTGGAGCCCTTCAGGCGTGTGCGTGTCGAGGTGGACGGGACCACCTATTCCACTGACGATCAGGGAAATTTAGCAGCTCCATTAGTTAACCTATCTTCTATTGTGGTGCATATGCAGGGTGATTGGGTATCGGTCCGTGAGTATCCGGCCACTTCACCTGTTTTTTCAGGTATCATGCCTGGAAACTTGAATCCGGATACACTGGATATCAGTTCCCTGTTTACTGTAGAAGCGCGTTCTGCCTACTATCATACCGATATCGTGCACGATCATATGAAGCAGTATTTCCCGAATTTTTCCGAACTGGATCTGCCGCTTCCGTGCAGGATTGAGATCACGCCGCACCTGTGTAACGCTTTCTATAATGGGTCGTCGATCAATTTCTATGTAGCCTCAAACAGTTGCTATTCGCTGGCTCAGGTGAAGGATGTGGTCTATCATGAGTATGGCCATGCGATCAACGATCATTTTTATTCTTCCAACGGAGTGTCTTTCTCGAACCGTGGCATGCATGAAGGATACGCGGACATTTGGGGTATTTCCATTACAGCTGACAGTATACTTGCGCAGGGAACTGACCCAGGTGATACAACCAGGTACATTCGGCGCTACGATCAGGGGATCAAGGTGTATCCAGACAACTGGAGCGGACAGATGCATAACGACGGTGAGATCATCGCGGGTTCGTTTTGGGATAGTTATCGGTACACAGGCTTGTCCATGGATTCCATCACGAAGATCTGGACGCAGAGCTGGTTCGGGTTGCCAATGCAACCGTATACCCTTTCCGGTACCGGACAGCTGTATTACGATGTGCTTCTGGAAATGCTGATGGCTGATGATGTCGTAGCCAATGGAGGGGATAATGACATTACCAATGGGACGCCCAACGGATCCGGGATCGTTCGCGGGTTCACCGATCACGGGATCTCACTGATGGGGATCATTGATCTAACGCATATGCCTGCGGACATGGCGAATATCAATCAACCCATTATGCTGGAGGCACAGGCAAACGTGCAGTTCAATCAATACTTCGGTCAGGTTACGGTACGCTACCGGATCAACCGGGTAGGGCCCTGGAGTACGGTACCGATGAGTCTGGTTTCCGGAACTACCTACGAAGGGCAAATTCCGGGTCAACCCGCAGGAACGATCATTGATTACTACATAACACTTGACGATGTCAATGGGGTACCGGCGCTTGAAGCGCCATTCAAAGTGAGCCAATCCGATCCGCTCCTACGCAACCTGGCATACAACGTGCTGGTCGGTTACAACCGAATGCACATTGAAGATTTCGACTTCAATCAGGACTCTTGGATAGAGGGGTTGCCCAGTGATAATGCGACAACTGGCCATTGGATAATTGATCTGCCTTCAGCAACCTACGACAATTACAACCCAGGACTTGGCGAAGTGCAACCGGGTACACAGCACACTCCGGGCGGATCCATTTGTGCTGTGACCGGGAACAACGGGAACGGCATTTCCATCCAGGACGATGTGGATAATGGAGAAACCAACCTGGTTTCACCAGATCTTGATCTGACCGGATACGATGATCCGATCATTTCGTACTACCGCTGGTTCTCGAATAATACAGGAATTAATCCGGGTACGGATCCCTGGATTGTGTATATATCCAATGACGGTGGAGCAAATTGGGTGGAAGTGGAAAACACACGTGCCTGGGATCAAAGCTGGCGTAGGGCGGTGCACCGCGTTGCCGACTTTGTAACTCCAAACGCTACAGTAAGCCTGCGATTCGTCGCTTCCGACTATGATCCGGTAGCAATTGTGGAAGCGGCCATTGATGATGTGGAGATCTGGGAAGAGGCGGATATCAGCATCAAAGAACACGACGTGACCTACTTCAATGTTTATCCAAATCCGACTACAGATCAGCTTACTCTTGACTTTGACCTTGTTCGGAATACGGATGTGGATGTGCAGGTGCTTGATGTGATTGGGCGACTGCTTTTGGAGCAAAGCATTGGATCCTTCGGCGAGGGTAACCATAAGGCCCGCCTGGGCATTACCCATTTGGCCAAAGGAACGTATCAGCTTGTCCTGCGGACAGATGGGGCCCTTCACACGAAAACCTTTGTGAAGCAGTGATCAGAACCATACGAAGCGCTTCCCGCGAAGAACTCCGACCACCTTACCACGAAACGCTCTCCCGAACAGCGGGGAGTTCTTTGATTTGGACTCGCACTCGTCTTCCGTCCAGGTCCACCTGGCCTTCGGATCGAAAAGCGTGAAGTTGACTTCCGCACCTTCCTGTACGGTTGGAACCTCCAATCCGAGGATCTGACGCGGTTGCAAGCCCATCAGACGAACGATCTCCTCATCCCTTAGGATCTCACGCAACAGGGGATAGGCCGTTTGCAAGCCAATCATGCCGAAACTCGCCAGGTCGAACTCGCATTTCTTGGTTTCGATATTCTGCGGACGGTGATCGGTGCTGATGGCATCAATAGTTCCATCACGCAATCCGGCCAGCAGCGCTGCGCGGTCCTCATCTTCCCGTAAGGGAGGCAATACCTTCCATCGTGTATCGTATCCGCGCAATTCGGCGTCGGTAAAGAGCAGATGGGCCACTGCAACATCGGCAGTGATCCTGAGCCCGCGCGACTTGGCATGGCGGATCAGCTCCACGCTTCGGGCCGTGGTGATAGTGCGCAGGTGGAGTTTGCCACCGGTATATTCAGCTATACCGATATCGCGCTGTACCATGACTTCCTCGGCCATTTTGGGCATGCCTTTTAGTCCGAGGCAGGTACTTTCCGTTCCTTCATTCATAACCCCCTTGCCACAGATGCGTGGCTCATGTGGAAAACTCATGACCAGTGCATTGAAGTCGCGGGTGTAGAGGAGCCCGAGTTTGATCAGATTGGGATTGGTTATGGCGCGCGAATCGTCCGTGAAGGCAACCGCTCCGCTTTGGTGCATGTCGAAAAGCCCGGCCAGTTGCCTGCCCCGGGCTCCCACTGTAAGCGCACCTTTTGGGAGGAGTTCCACTACGGTGTCATTGGACCGTTGCGTAAAGTACTCAATATCGGCCTTGCTGTCAACGACTGGATCCGTGAGGGGGCTCAGTGCCACACCGGTAAACCCTCCTCTGGCTGCGGCTGCAGCTCCTGTGCTCAGGTCCTCACGCCATTCGTAGCCTGGGTCGGCAAAATCGGCGTGCAGATCGAACCATCCAGGCGAAAGGCATTGACCCGCTGCATTGATCTCCGTGGCTCCGTCCGCTGTGTCCAGCTTCTTCCCAATGCGGGTAACCCGTCCGTTTTTCAATGCCACATCCACCGTTTTACCGTTCCAGGGCGATTGCGGATCAATGATCTGCACGGAATGTAGCAGTAGTTTCATCACTTCTGAAATTTTAGGAGCAGCACTTCAATCAGTACGAATAGCAAAGTTAAGAGGATACAGCTTTTCCAGTACGTTTTTCCGGCATTGTCCTGTTGCAGCACTCCGGCCAGCCGGGGCTGCTTCCCGGAATACCGGTTGCGGGCATTTTCGGGCCACCAGGCCAGTGCGTGTTCAAGCTCACTTTCGGTCCACACGGTCGGATCACTTTCGCGGCGGTCGTAGTTAAACGCCAGATATCCGTAGGTGCTGTCGGCCCGGTCCAAAGCGTACCAGCCAGCCTCGTTCACCGTATTGAAGGTTTCGAGCAGTAAGGTCCCCCGGCGAATTTGCTGTCCGGGAATCGTGCCCGACTGCTCACCCACTAGCCTGAATGGCTGATCTTCGGTTTCAGAGGCACCTGCCACGCCTTTCAGTTCGATCATTTCCACACGCCCCATTGTATAATAGAGTGCCGGCTCCGGCACGCTCAGGTATGCCATATTGTACAGCGTTGGCGGAAACAGCGCATGTCGCGGGAAATTACCCGAGGCATGCTGCAGGTCCGTCACGAACACGAATAGCTGCCCATTTCCCTTAGGCAAACGATAGAGGTAGGGGAGGCCATTTTCCATTTCCATCAGGATTTCCGCCTGCGGCGGGATGGACACCGGGCGGTATTCAAAGGCCGTCGGAAGATCCATTCGTTCCGGCTGCGCTTCGAACACATCGGCGAACAGTGGGTGACGATATTCGATCTTGCTGAGCCGGACCGTATCCTTCAAGGCTGCCTCCAGCCCCAGGCTACCCAGCAATTCCAGCCCTGAACTCCCGGGCCCGGCGAACAGGGCCACCGTACCGCCTTCCTGCATGAACCGGTCCAGCTCTCCGGCTAATCCGGTAGGGAGTTGCCCGGGGCTGTTTAGTATAAGGAGGTCAAAGGTTTCTAATCGGGCATAATCAATTTCCTGTACGGAAGTACGCTCGTAGCGGAACTCGGGCCGATGAAGCAACAGGGCCAGGGGACTGGACGAATAAACGTCTTCGTGGATCTCGAGGACAGATACCTGCCTGCGTACCTCGTATTGAAAGTATAGCTGATCGTCAAAGGTGATCGGATAATCCTCCAGCTGCACTTCCCCATTGTAAAATCCGGCCGGACCGTTCAGATAGCTCAATACCAGCTCTTTACGCTCACCCGGATCAATACTGAAGGTGCTGATGGCCTTTTGCTGCCCGTTGAGTAGGAGCCGCAGGGGGATATCGGATCGCGTTTCGGATCCGGAATAGCGCACCCAAACACGGAGGATCTCGTTTTGCCCGGGCTGGCGCAGGGGCTGATCAAAAGATACGCTGTCGATGTACAGGTTTTGCTCCATTTCCGGTTCAAAGCGTACCCACCGAGCGGGAAAGGCCGAATCGGGCTGCCAGTTGCTCCATTCACAGGTACTCTTCTGGAAATCACTGAACCACATGGGCAGGTAGTGTCCATCCGCTTCCATATCCGACCGCAGGTCGATCTGGCGCCGATACACTTGCTCCAGAGAACGTACCGATCCGCTCAGTTCCACCTGCTCGATCTCGTTGATCACCGCCTCCTGTGTGAGCCAGCGTTGGTGCCGCCCCTCGAAATCGTTTGTGAGTATCTGGAAACGATCAGTATTCCCATAGCTTTCGATCACTTCAATGGCCCGCTGTCTGGCCACATCAAGCAGTCGCCCTTCTGAGCTTTGTCCGTTCATGCTGAATGAGTTGTCGAGATAGATGGACACGAAATTTTTGCTACCCGGATTAGGGGCCTCATCGGCCCGATAGGGCCCTGCAAAAGCGAATACCAAAAAGGTGATGGCCAATAGCCGGCTCAAAAGAACGAGGTAATGCCTTAGCTGTGACTGGCGCCTGGTCTGTTGCTGCAATTCACGAAGGAAGCGGACATTCGTGAAGTAAATGGTTTTAAAACGGCGGAAGTTGAAGAGGTGAATGAGTACCGGAATGACCAGCGCAAAAAGAGCGTACAGGAATTCGGGATGGGCAAATTTCATTGGGGGCAAAGGTAATGATTTGGACTGATGGCCCTTTCCTGCCCAATGTTCAGGTCACAGGCCTAGCCCCCATAGCTCAGTGGAACAAAAAAGCCGGGAGCACGCCCACCTTACATTTCCGTCGCACGCGGGGTGGCGTAGTTGATCTTGTACGACTGGGCCTTTCTCAACTCCTGCTTGATGTCGGTGATGATCCCCATCGTCACGTCCTTATCCGCCTTGATGGAATTCACGAGTTGCTTGGCTTCCTGCTCTGAACGTGCCTCGCGTTCCTGAGCAACAAATTCCTGGATATCGTCCACCGAAGCAAAGGAGTCATTCAGTTGGATGTACGGCCCCTCTCCATATGTGGCGCGGATGCCTTGAACGGGTCTTCCTACGTAAATATAGCTGACCAGGCTCTTGCGCCGGACCTTTTGAACCTCACTGGCTTTTGGAAGCCGGATCTCCACCAGCATGGTGACCTCACGCATGACGGTGGTTACCATGAAGAAAAAAAGCAGCATAAATACAATATCCGGAAGGGAGGCGGTTGAAATTCCCGGTCCCTCTTTCGATCTTTGTTTTTTAAACCTGGACATCTTCTTTAATTAGCGTATCCACCTATGTTTTTTGGTTCCGCTTCGGAAATTAGCTTGGGATACATTTCATGGATCTCATCCTGCTCGGCATCCGATAAATCGCCATACTCCTTGCCGAACCTTTCCATACTGGCACGATCTCTCAGCTCCGTGTAGGCCTGTGCAAGCTGGTCCTGCACCGTAATGTACATTTCGTAGGAGGTACCGCGGTCGTTTTGGAGCGACACAATGGCCTTACCGGGGTTATCAGACTTTTTCGGGTCGCGGGAGCCCTGGCAATAGGTACAGGATCCATCACCGTTGTTATCGATAAATTGCTTGGCCTTCTCCTTCAGATCGTCAACATCGGTAGGCTGTTCGTTCACCAGCAATTGTTCGTAGGCATTGACCAATACAATAAAGAGGTTGCGTTTGTTCACATCCGGCGGAGGGGTACTTTCATCCGGCATCGGAGGCAGTTTCCGCATAATACCGGTATCCACATCCATGGTTGTGGTGACCAAAAAGAAGATCAGCAGCAGAAAGGCGATGTCGGCCATTGACCCCGCATTGATCTCGGGTATTCCTCTTCTTTTGCGAGCCATAGCAATTAATTATCGACGTGCTAAAGTTTTAAACGAAGAAAGGATCACAGCCAGTACAGCAATACCTGCCAGGAGGTAAAAAGAGATCAATCCCATACCTACCCTTCTTGAAGTAGCTCCCGTTACCCCACCTTCCATACGACCCATTGCTTCGGTTACCTCACCGGAGGCCAATACATAGGAAATGCCCGCAACAAGGACCAGGGTTCCTATTCCGATCAATGAATAACGCACTTTTTCAGGATGTGTGATCAAAAAGTAAACGGCGAAAAAAATCACAAGCAACGATGCCAGTCCAATCAAAATGTAGGCGAGGTATATGAACGGATCAAGGATTGATGCCTGAACAGCTGCATCGCTCCCGATCGTGTCATCTCCCTTCACCAGGGTCAGGATGAAGAAAATCACGGCGCCTGCCATGAATATGTAGCTCAAAATTCTTGCAATCTTCTCCATGGCGGGATCTTATTTAGCGTTCTTTATCAGGATGTCTACCAGGCTAATAGAGGCATCTTCCATACTGTTCACCAGGCTGTCTATCCTGGCCACGATGACATTGTAGAAGATCTGCAGAATGATTGCGGTGATCAAACCAAACACCGTGGTCAAAAGGGCCACTTTAATACCTCGTGCCACGAGTGAGGGAGAGATATCGCCTGCTGCCTCGATTGAGTCGAAGGCCGAGATCATACCAATCACCGTTCCCATGAACCCGAGCATCGGAGCCAGCGCAATGAACAGCGAGATCCAGGAAACACCGCGTTCCAGAAGGCCCATTTGCACGGATCCGTACGAGATCACCGATTTCTCAACCATATCGATTCCCTCCCCGGAGCGGTCCAGACCCTGATAAAAAATGCTCGCTACAGGTCCGCGCGTATTGCGGCAAACGTCCTTGGCAGCTTCAACACCACCGCTTTTAAGCGCCTCTTCAACTTCATTGAGCAGCTTACTGGTGTTTGTAGTGGCAAAGTTGAGGTAGATAATGCGCTCAATGGCAATCGCCAGTCCGAGGATCAGACATACCAGAACAATGCCCATAAATGTAGCACCGCCCTCAATGAATTTTTGTTTCACCACCTGATGAAACCCGCGCTCGTCGGTGGCCTCCTCCATCATTTCGGTATCTTCAGCTTCGGCAGGAGCTTCATCCGTTGCCGTTTCCATAGCAGCTGTATCCGTTGCGGTTGTATCTGCAACCATTTCAGTATGGTCTGTAGCAGTGTCGGTCTGTGCATAAACGCCTATGGCGCCAGGGCCCAGCAGACCTGCAATGGCCAGAAGTAATAACGCTTTTTTCATTTTGCCTTTTGTTTATTTGGAACGATTAGGTTTCCGGTTCAGTTACTTCATTTATTTCTCAGCGGAGAGAGGGGGATTCGAACCCCCGATACCGGGTTACGGTATACACACTTTCCAGGCGTGCGCCTTCAGCCACTCGGCCACCTCTCCTTTGTATCGGCAACCCCTTTCTCCGTAGAGGCCGCCAAAGTACAAAAAAAAGCTTACTGCAAAAATCATCAGAAGCTTAACGATCAAAACCCGCGTCACGGCCTGTTTCATACAGTTAAAACAATCATTATCAACTTTTTATATGTTTTCGGGCAGACTTTTTCAGATCCATCCCTTCGGGCTGATGTGGGGTCACGCACTCATACGCCAAAAAGTCGCTTGCTGTTCCCTGTGGTGATCTCTGCCACTTCTGCCAGGGATATTCCCTTTATGGCTGCCAGCCTTTCCGCTACCAATGGCACATAGCCCGGTTCATTTCGCTTTCCCCGATGCGGCGCCGGGGCCAGGTAAGGGCTGTCTGTTTCGAGCACGATATGCTCCAGGGGAATGGCGCCTACGGCGCGATCCACACCGCTGTTCCTAAAGGTCAGCACCCCGCCCAAACCGAGCATCATACCCAGTTCCACCGTCCTTTTCGCCTGCTCCTCATTTCCGGTGAAACAGTGTAACACCCCCCGCAGGGATCCGTCCTGAACCTCATCCAACACCTTAAAGATCTCGTCAAAGGAGTTGCGGCAGTGGATCACGATCGGCAGGTCCAGTTCCCTGGCCCATCTGATCTGACGCTTAAATGCCCCTGTCTGCCACGTCAATGTACTCCTGTTCCGGTACAGGTCAATACCGATCTCACCAACGGCTACATACTCCGTTTTGCCCCGCAGTTCCGCTTCAATGGCATGGAGCACCAGCTCCCAGTCCTGCCGGACCGAACATGGATGCAAGCCCATCATTGGCCATACCTTCCCCGGCCATCGGGCCGCCAGGCCCTTTACATCATTGATCGAAGTGCAGTCAATGTTCGGCAGGAACAATCGCTGCACGCCTGCTTTGAACGCGCGACCGAGCACAGCGTCGCGATCCTCGTCAAAGGCATCCAAATACACATGCGTGTGGGTATCGGTCAGTATCACCCCCCAAAATTAGGGTAAATTGCCCCCCCATGAAGATCCTCGTCGTTCGATTTAGCAGCATAGGCGATATCGTGCTCACCACGCCGGTTGTTCGTGCACTCAGGCAGCAGCTTGGCGCCGAAGTGCACTACCTCACCAAGCGCTTGTTCGCTCCGGTGCTGCAGCACAATCCGCACATTCATCGGCTCTGGACCATTGAAAAGGGGATCGGTGAGGTGGTTCCGGCCCTGCGGGCCGAAGCCTTCGCCCACGTGGTGGACCTGCACCGAAACCTGCGAACGGCTCAGCTCAAATTGATGCTGAAAGTGCCGTCAACAGCTTTCAAAAAGCACAATATAGCGAAGTGGATCTACGTTAATTTTAAGTGGAACCTGATGCCCAGGATACACATTGTTGATCGCTACCTCAATGCGGCCAGACCTTTAGGGGTAGGGGACGATGGGGGCGGACTTGACTATTTCCTGGCCCCGGGTGATACGCCCGATCCGGCCCGGTTGCCCAAATCGCACCGCACTGGCTATGTGGCTTTTGTGATCGGCGGACAACACCCCGGCAAGATGCTTCCCGAAGATAAAATAGCCGCGATTTGCCGTGCCGCCAACCGTCCGGTTATCCTGCTGGGCGGACCGGAAGATGCGGAAAAGGGAAAACGCATCGCGGCCGAAGTGGGAGACAGCGTTTTTAACGCGGCCGGAAAATTCAGGCTGAACGGATCGGCCGCCTTGCTGCGCCATTCCGAAGCGGTGATCACCCACGATACCGGACTCATGCACATCGCCGCTGCCTTTAAAAAGCGGATCATCAGCATCTGGGGTGCCACCGTGCCCGAATTCGGTATGTATCCCTATCGGCCGGGAGCCGGGAGCGTGATCATCGAGCCGCGAGGCTCCTGGGATCGGCCTTATTCCAAATTGGGAGATAATAAATGGTATAAGCCAAACTTCAGGGGGATGGAGAAAATGGAGGTGGAAAGGATCCTGCATGCCCTTGGGTGATCTGTTTTCAACAGGTATTGCCTCAGGATCATGCCTTTTCCGGCATAAAGAGGGCCTTCAGCTCGGTGGCGTCCTCCGGTTTGATCTTACCACCGAGGATCAAGCTCAGCTGACGACGACGCAAAGCTGCCTCAAAGCGTTCTTTCTCGAGCTCGGTCTGCGGCTTCAGGGGGGGCACCTGGATGGGGTTCCCCAGCTGGTCTACAGCCACAAAAGTGTAGATCGCCTCATTGGTCCTGGTCTTGCAGTCGGGATTTTTGTGGTCCTCTACCCATACATCGCAGAACACCTCCATGGACGATCTGAAAGCACGGCTCACTTTGGCCTCAAGGGTCACTATGGAGCCCTGAGGGATGGCGTGGTTAAAAGCCACGTTGTTCACCGAAGCGGTCACCACAATGCGTTTGCAGTGACGATGTGCCGAGATCGAACAGGCAATATCCATCCAATGCAGCAGACGTCCTCCCATCAAATTATTCAGGTTGTTTGTATCGTTCGGCAGTACGATCTCGGTCAGTACGGCAAGTGAATCCTGTGGTGTTTTGGCCTTCATGGCATACATATTGTGCAGCGCTCCGTTATGCTCCGCAAAAGTATCGCTATTTTTGGGTCATGCAGCCTTTTTTATTAGCCCTCACGGGCTGATCGGCCCCCGCCCGCCTCATACCACTGATCGGCCCGCAGACCTGACTGCTTTCTGGCCTCAACGGCCAGGCGATCGCATCGGTTGTTCTGCGGATGGCTGTCATGCCCCTTGACCCAACAAAATTTCACCCGATGTTTTGGGTAGATGCGCAGGAAGCGACGCCAAAGATCCTCGTTCTTTTTGTTCTTAAAATCTTTTTTGGCCCAGTTAAAGACCCACCCTTTTTTTACGGCATCCACCACGTATCTGCTATCGCTCCAAACCGTCACCTCGCTGTTCGGGACCTTCAGGGCCTCAAGCCCCACGATCACGGCCAGCAATTCCATGCGGTTGTTGGTGGTCATGCGAAACCCTTCTGATAGTTCTTTTCGGTGTGGTCCGGCCTCCAGCACGATACCATAGCCACCGGGACCCGGATTTCCGCTGGCGGCACCATCAGTATAGAGTTCGATCTTCATTTTGCTCCTTTAATAACGCGTTCGATCGTTTTCGGAAAATACGCATACTCCAGCTCATGGATACGCGCAGCCAGGGTGGCCGGCGTATCGTCATCCCCAACCGGACAGCGAAACTGTTCAATGATGCCCCCATCGTCGTACTTCCCGTTTACGAAATGGACCGTGATGCCCGACTCTTTTTCCTTTGCGCCTAACACGGCGCGATGAACATGATCGCCGTACATGCCTTTCCCGCCGTAGGCGGGAAGTAGGGCGGGGTGTATGTTGATGATCCGTTGCTCAAAGCCTTTGACCAGATACGGGGGCACCAGCCAGAGGAACCCGGCCAGAATGATGTAGTCAATATCGAACTGACCAAGCAGGGGGAGCATGTGACCCGGGTTGCGGAACTGCCTGCGGTTAAAGGTGCGGGTGGCGATCCCGAGGCGATCGGCCCGGTCCAGAACGCCGGCATCGTTCCGGTTCGAGAGGATAACGCGGACCTCAATATCGGGATGATCCCTGAAGTAGCGAACGATGTTTTCAGCATTGGTTCCGGACCCACTGGCAAAAATGGCAAGAGCTGCAGGCATGTGGTAAAGTTCGTTTTTTTGGGAGAAAAAAAGACCAGGTCGTTCAGACGGCTTATATTTGCGGAATATTTTTTTATTTGCATACTACTAACCGTCTAAACCTATAGAAACATGTCTGACATTGCATCACGTGTGAAAGCGATTATCGTTGACAAGCTCGGAGTTGACGAGAATGAAGTAACGCCGGAAGCGAGCTTTACCAACGATCTGGGTGCTGATTCACTGGATACGGTTGAACTGATCATGGAGTTTGAGAAGGAATTCGATATCCAGATCCCGGACGATCAAGCAGAGAACATCGCTACGGTAGGTGAAGCCATCAGGTACATTGAAGAAGCAAAATAAGCCTCCGCTTTTATGGAACTGAAGCGAGTAGTGGTCACCGGTATGGGTGCCCTCACACCGATCGGAAATTCCCTCTCCGGATATTGGGAGGGATTGTCAGCCGGTACCAGTGGGGCGGCACCCATAACCAGGTTTGATGCCTCTAAATTCAAGACCCGGTTTGCCTGCGAGGTCAAGGGATTTGACCCCCTGGAGTACATGGATCGGAAAGAGGCACGCAAAATGGATCCCTTTATGCAGTATGCGCTGGTGACGGCGGATGAGGCAATGAAGGATTCGGGCCTGGACCTGGATGCCATAGATCATGATCGCGCCGGGGTTATTTGGGGATCCGGAATTGGTGGCTTCCTCACTTTTAGTCAGGAAACAGAGAACTATTTCAAAGGGGACGGAACGCCGCGTTTCAACCCGTTCTTCATTCCCAAGATGATCATTGATATCGCCGCCGGGCAAATTTCTATCAGGTACGGTCTCCGCGGTCCGAACTTTGCAACGGTTTCGGCCTGCGCATCGTCGTCCAACGCCATCATTGATTCCTTCAACTACATCCGCCTGGGGAAGGCGGATATCATGGTGACAGGCGGGTCCGAAGCGGCGGTGGTGGATTCGGGCATTGGCGGGTTCAACGCCATGCACGCCCTAAGTACCCGTAATGACGATCCGGCCACGGCCTCACGCCCTTTCGATAAGGATCGCGACGGATTCGTCCTGGGAGAAGGTGCCGGAGCACTGATCCTTGAGGAATACAACCATGCCAAGGCTCGCGGAGCAAGGATCTATGCTGAAGTAGCCGGTGGCGGAATGTCAGCAGATGCGTACCACCTAACAGCCCCGCATCCGGATGGACTGGGAGCACAGAACGTTATGCGCTATGCACTGAACGACGCCCGGATGCACCCTGAGGATGTGGATTACGTAAATGTTCATGGAACCAGCACACCATTGGGCGATATCGCCGAAGCCAAGGCAATTCAGCAGGTATTTGGACAACATGCCTGCAAGTTGAGCATCAGTTCAACTAAAAGTATGACCGGACACCTGCTGGGAGCAGCTGGGGCGATTGAATCGATCGCATCCGTTCTTGCCATGACCCATAGCCTGGTGCCGCCGACGATCAACCACTTTACGGATGATCCGCGCCTGGACAAAAACCTGGATCTGACCTTCAATCAACCTAAGAAAAAAACGATCCGGGCTGCATTGAGCAATACTTTTGGATTCGGAGGTCACAACGCGTCCGTATTATTTAAAAAAGCGGACTAACCATAATGAATTGGTTGAGCGTCTTAAAAAAGCCCACCCGTTTTAAAGAAGACGTTTTTTTTTGCCAGCTCAGGCAGGTGCTGGGGTTCAGACCGAAAAATATTGCCCTGTACCACCAGGCATTTTCGCATAGCTCCTGTGTGCGCAATAAGGATGGAGAACACAGCGAACGCATGGAATTCCTGGGCGATGCCATTCTGGACGCCGTGGTTTCAGACTACCTCTATCACAGGTATCTGGAAAAGGACGAAGGGTTTTTAACGCAAAACCGTTCAAAGATCGTTAGCCGGAAAAGTTTGGGCCGCTTCGCTGAAGCATTGAACCTGGAGCCGATGATCCGGCAGGATCTGGATCAGAGCCAGCGTTCGCAACATCTCCCCGGGAATATCATGGAGGCCTTGATAGGAGCTATATATCTGGATCAGGGCTATGAAGTGGTTGATCGCTTCATCCGGACGCAAATGATCGGGCAATTCGTGAACGAGGGCAAACTGCATCAGGAAGTACTCAGCTATCGCAGTATGATGCACGAATGGGCCCAAAAAACACAAGCCGATCTGGTCTTTCAAACAGAAGAGACTTCGGGTCCGGGTCACGACCGAACCTATATGAGTGTATTGCAGATCAACGGATCAGTAGTCAGCCGGGGAACGGGACCCAATAAAAAGTCCGCCAGAGAGCAGGCAGCCAGGAGAGCTGCTGAGAAACTACATATCCAGAGCTGATGGGAGCAGCAAAACGCACGTTGGAACTTGATTATGACTACCATTTCTACCTGCTCGGGATACGCAGTGACCTGACCGGCTATCACCTGGCCTATTTTCTGAATCGCGACCTGAAAATCGGCCTCCGCCGCAGCAGCCGGGATCTGCTGCTGGAGGGACTTAAGGGAGCCGAACCGACCTGCTACACTTATTTCGAATTTGAGGAACTGGACATGGAACGGGATTGGTTTTTGGCAGTGAACCGGGGAAGCCAGCTGATGCCTGCTTTTGATCAGGGGCTCTTTTCCGGACAGGAAGAAGCGTATCGCACCAGCTTTCTATTGCCCGAACTGAAGGATTTCGACTATTTGTTGGTGGTACACGGATTAATGGGACCCGCTCAGGAAGAGCGGCTCAAATTAGTGGTCCGGAAGGCGAGCGGGGTGCTGGCGAGCAAAAGTGTTGATCCGGAACAATTGAAACACCGGGATCACCTTTTATTCCTTGATCAATAGATCCTTCACATTCACCTAACGGAAGGAGTGTGTATAAATCTTTAATTTGCGCTCTTCACTTAATGAACCGAATATGATGACCAAGTGCAAGGTGGTGGCCACACTGGGGCCGGCCACATCTGACCGTGAGGTCATGCGCGAAATGATACTGGCCGGAGTCAATGTCTTCCGCATCAATTTCTCACATGCAAGCCATCAGATAGTTGCTGAGAACATAGAGAAGATCCGTTCGCTGAACGATGAGCTGGGCAGTAGTGTGGCCATTCTGGCCGATCTGCAGGGGCCGAAACTCCGCGTGGGTACCGTGAAAAAGGGAACGGTGGTGGGTCCGGGTGATGAACTATTGATGACGACCAATAAGACCGAAGGAGACGCGACCAGAGTGCATATCGCTTACCAGCAGTTTCCGCAGGATGTGAAACCGGGAGAGCGTATTTTGCTTGACGATGGCAAGCTGGTGTTCGAGACGCTGGAAACGAACGGCAAGGACGAGGTCCGCGTGCGGGTGATCCAGGGTGGACCACTGAAGTCCAGGAAAGGCGTAAACCTGCCCAATACCAGGATCTCGCTGCCCTGCCTGACCGAAAAAGATATGAAGGACCTGCATTTTGCCCTGGACCAGAAAGTGGAGTGGGTCGCCATTAGCTTTGTGCGTCAGGCTGAGGACGTAATCAAGCTCAGGAAACTCCTCTCCGGGCATCGGTCGAATGCCAAGATAGTTTCGAAGATCGAAAAACCAGGTGCCGTGGCCGACATCACGCGGATCATTAAGGAAACCGACGCGCTGATGGTTGCGCGGGGCGATCTGGGCGTGGAAGTCCCGATGCAGAGAGTGCCGCTGATCCAAAAAATGATCACGCAAAAGGCACGGGCACATAGCAAACCAGTGATCATCGCCACGCAGATGATGGAAAGTATGATCGATGGCCTTACGCCTACGCGGGCAGAGGTGAATGACGTCGCCAATTCAGTGCTCGACGGTGCCGATGCCATGATGCTTTCCGGAGAAACGGCTGTCGGAAAACATCCGGTGGAGGTGGTCCGGAATATGAAGAAGATCATCGCTCACGTGGAAGGATCAAGCCAGATCACCCGGGAGGAATATCCGCCTTTCGACCACAGCGACGAGCGTTATGTGAGCGACAGTATATGCTACAATGCGAGCCGGATCGCAGACCAGATCAGCGCCAAGGCGATCCTGACAAATACGCACTCGGGGTATACGGCCTTTAAGATCTCAAGCCATCGCCCACGTACTAATATTTTCGTTTTTACACAGAACCAGACCATCCTGAATACCCTCAGCCTGTTGTGGGGAGTACAGGGGTTCTACTACGACGAATACCAGAGTACCGACCAAACATTCCAGGATATACAGGACATCATCGTAAAGCGGGGCCTGGCTCGTGAAGGGGACCTGCTCATCAACATAGCCAGTATGCCGATCAAGGATCGGAGTATGACCAATATGTTGAAGATCAGCAAAGTGAAATGATCGGAATGTGCATTTATGAAGCCCGGGGGAAGTTGGTTATTGGAGCGTCCTTTTCCCGTTGGGGTAATTTGATCTTGCCAAGATATGGTTAGGGAGTATTACAGGGAGAGGTCTGCACTCCCTGTAGATCTTTTCAAGGTGGAGCTCGTTGGCGTTGCAAGGTACCTGGTGAAGAGTTAACTTTGCAGCACCTTTTACATTTTTGGTCCTATAGCTCAGTTGGTTAGAGCAACAGACTCATAATCTGTGGGTCGCAGGTTCAAGCCCTGCTGGGACCACAGTCCCGGATCTATTCCAAGACAAAAGCCCGTTAGTCAATTTTGATTACCGGGCTTTTGCCTTGGATCATGAAAACATTTTGGTACAGTTTGAACGTTGTGAGAATAAAAGATCCGAAACAAACACCTGGTCGCAGCAAGCTGCAAAACGCCGGCAATCCCGCAAATAATCACCGTTTGGCCATTTTCAGGTAAATTGTCCAACACCGTTTCGAAAAATTGTTTGTAGTATTGGAGCAAAATTTCGTCATGGCTCAAAAACTCTTACTGGCCTCATGCCTCCTTGCCGTTTGCCTCAGGCTTCCGGCCCAGACTATTTCGGTCTCAACCGCCCAGCCAGTCTGCCCGGGCGAGGCAGTAACACTAACCTACTCCGGCCAGCACGACTTCCTGTACTGGTGGAGCTCAACAGCCGAACGCATCAGCAAACCCTACAAGGCAAGCTGTATCGCCTATCCCACACAGGACTCCTGGTTCTACCTGAACATCCCCGCAGTGGATACCACCGGGCCGGTTGACTCCATATGGGTGCAGGTTACCCCCGGAATATCCTGGTCCATGGTCAATGAGGTATACACCATTTGCCAGGGAGGTACGGCATCAGTTGCGCTCCCACCCGGACAAACCGAGCTCGCAACGATCGATACAACCTATACCGTCTCCGGAAATACCCTCTCGCTCAACCCAGGGAAAACCCAGTACTACACCCTGAGCCAGGTAAATAACGGATGCGTCAGTGAAAAGGGATTTAAGATCGTTGTCTTAAGCTCAACAGCCAAAAAAGACTCCGTACTGGGGTGCCCGGGAGATTCCCTGCCCATACCGATTTATCATTTGGGAGGGGTCCTCTCAACCAGCAACGCCACACTGTCCTGGAGTGCCGATTCCAGCGCATGCTATGTGTCCAACTTTTCCTCAGGCCTGGTAACCAATACCTATTCCGATGGGGCGGGATGCTCGCAAACAGACTCCGTATTCCTGGCACTTGATGGAAACTACGCAAACTACAGCCTGCAGGGCGACTCGGTCACCCTCCCACTGGATACCCTTACCTATTCGGTCCAGCCAGCCGGATTCGACCAGGTCGAATGGTACTGGAACGGAAGCCTTATGGCCGATACCGCCACCCTGTCTCTTTGTGTGCAGCATACCGGAATACTCACCGCCCTTATTTCCAAGGGAAACTGCACCCGGCAAATCGAACGGATCATCCAGGTACAAAATACATTCGACGCCCGGCTTCACATAACCTCAGATAGCCTCGGGGTGATATCGGCCGCTACCGATTCCATTTCAGATGCCCAGTACGCCTGGAGAATATTCAACCGCCATGAGGATTATCCGGTAAGCAGCCAGTCACATGAACTGCAATTTACCGCCCCCTACCCGGGGATCTACCTCATACAGGTATCCATCACCTCAGTGGGTGGTGAGGCCATTTTAAGAAAAGCGATCCGAATTAATTAGTGAAGACCTAAACTTTCATATATGAACCCAATAAAAAGATCCTTCGGACTGATCCTGCTGACCGTGTTTATGTTCGATCTGCTGACCCCCACGATCACCTGGGCCCTCTCCGGCTCACCGACCTCACCCGAAGCCAGCGGATTTGCCGCCAACTCCCAGGAAAACATGGTTGACCTGTTCACCGGGGATTTCCAATACAATATCCCACTGCTCGATATTGAGGGCTATCCGATCAACCTGAGCTATAATTCGCAGATCCGCATGGACCAGGAAGCCTCATGGGTGGGCCTGGGCTGGAACCTGAACCCCGGCTCCATTGCAAGGGTGGTCAATGGCCTGCCCGATGATTTCAATGGAAAAAGTAGCATTACAACCCACACCAAAATGAAGGATCATAGGGTCATAAGGATAAAAACCGGCGTTGGCGTTGAAGTGCTCGGGAAGCAAGGTAATCTTAACCTGAGCCTGGCACTCCTCCACGACAACTACCGGGGGCTGGGTTACGAACTCGGAGCCAGTCTGGGCACCACGCAAAGCGTGTCGGAAGACTTTGGGGCTTCGGTAGGATATTACTACAACTCCTTCGGCGGAGCCAATTTTACCTTCAATACGCAATTGAAGGGATTACCTGTTATTAGCAACCTGATCGGAGGAAATATCTCCACCCGGGCAGGCCTGCAATCGATCCAATACGGTTTTGCCGACCTCACCGGAGGCTTTGGCAGAGGCTATACGGTCACTCCGCGAAAAGGACCACAAACAAAGACCAGCTCGTTTGCCTGCTCCTTTGCCCTGGGCCTGGACGCACTGCCCTTCAATGGCCAGGTAGAGTTCACCGGAAGCCAAACCACCACAACCATTGAGGAAGAAACAGTGAGCGCACCGGCCTATGGATATATGTATCTGCAAAATGCCCGATCTGAAAATGCCCTGATGGATTTTAACCGGGAAAAAGTGACCCTGATGAATAAAAATGCAAAAAATCTGCATTCCACCCAGTTAACTCACGATCTGTTCCAGGTCAACGGCCAGGGTCTATCAGCCTCTTTCCGACCCTACCGATCAGATATCCCCGTAGTAAAGGATCCTGACTCCAGGAATAGTAGCTCCAATTCAACTAATGTGGCCGGAGAAATGTCAGGGGGAACAACACAGATCGGGGTTAATACCTCCAGGCAAACGGTAACCGAAAGATCATATGGCTGGAAAACTCCGGCCATGGCATTCTTAAAATGGGGAGCAAGATGGCCCGATGCAAACAAACCCCTTGCAGAAGCAGTCTACTTCATGGATCAGGATGAGGTCCACAGTGATCCCTATGACAGATGGGCAGAACTAAAGAAGAACGATCCCCTTTCCTTTAATAGCAAGGGGGGGCTGACGTCCACCGTTGCGGCATTTAACTATAAAAATGACCGGTATGATCGCAATAAGTCATTTGCCTTTTTAACAGCCGAACAGGCAGTAAGAGTAGGAAGATCACTCACGTTAAACTCCATTGTTTACGAAGATAAGGATGTATCAACAACAAGTAGTTCGCATACATCGCGCCTGGATCAGACAACTGGGCGAAAAAAACATCACCTCTCTGAGATCACCATCACCAGAGAAGATGGCCAGCGGTATGTCTATGGCCTTCCCGTTTATAATAAGGTTAAGAAAGAGGTCGTTTTTAATGCTCATGGCGGAGACCAGGATAATACCCTTATTGAATACGAAACAGTTCCTGCTAATAGCCAGAGCCTGGCAGAAATTGATGCCAAAGGCCGGGACAACTTCATCCAGGTGACAACAACACCCGGCTATGCAGAGAGCTTTTTGCTTACAGAGGTGCTCTCCGATGACTATGTGGATCGTAAAAACGACGGAATTTCATCCGATGACCTCGGCTCGGCTGTTGAATTCGGCTATTCCCGGACTTCAGAAAGCTACAAATGGCGGATCCCATACAGGGAAAAATATGCCAACTTCCAAAGAGGAGCATCCACCGATGAGATTGAGGATGATCAGGGAGTCATCCAGTATGGAGAAAAGGAACTGTGGTACCTTACCAGGATCCGAAGCAAAAACTACGAGGCCAGGTTCGTCCTGGCCAATCGCGAGGATGGACTGGGCGTAAAAGGCAGGCATGGTGGCCGGCCAAACCCCATTACAAACAACGACCGAACCAAAAGACTGGTGCGGATCGATCTTTATTCAAGAGCCGATCTTCAGGTCAACGGCACCTCGGCTATCCCGATCAAATCGGTCCATTTTAAATACGACTACAGCCTCTGCGAAGGAGTGGACAATAATTCTTCACAGACAAACCTCAGTGGTAAACCAAATTACACCACTACCACAAATAACGGGGGAAAGCTAACCCTAAAGGAAGTCTACTTTACCTACGGAGCAAGCTCGCGTGGCGAGGATAACAAATACTCCTTTACCTACAACGGATTCAATGCCGACTATGAGCCGATGAACGTAGACCATTGGGGTAACTACGGGGTATATTCAGATGATGACTTTGACATTTTTCCCTATTCGGAGCAAAACGCGACCAACCAGGATAACTGGGCAAGCAATTGGAAACTGGATTCCATTAAAACACCGGAGAATGCCACCATTGCTATCGAATATGAGTCCGACAGATACCGTTTCGTGCAAAATAAAAAAGCCACCGTTCTGGTTGATGTGGTAGGGGCCTCAAATACCCAACTCTACAGTACAAGAAAAGATGAGCTCTACGATGGCTCAACCAATCATAACTACCTGTTCTTTAAACTTCCAGGCGGTATTTCCAACGCTTCGGACCTTGAGCAGGCATTTGAAGGAGTCCATGAGCTCTATTTCAAGTTTTTCGTTGATCTGTCCAAAAAATCAGGCCAAAGTAGTGCCGATGAATACGTAAAAGGATGGGCACAGATCGAAAGTGTTGGTATTTGCCCGGATAACAACTCATACGGTTATGTTCAGGTGGCCTCTGAGCCGATTTCCGATGCCCAAACAGGTAGCTGCCATGTGATCTCCAAAAATGGCTGGGCACAGTTGCGCAACCAGCTGCCCGAACTGCTCTACCCCTTGCATTCACCAAGCAGCGGAGCCGGAATAGTGGACGTGCTGACCTCCCTTGCCGGGATAGTCACTGAAATAGTTGATTTTGCAACCCACCCCTATAAATCCATGCGCCGCAGGGAACGCGCGAGGAAATTTGACGACGACCCAGGAAAATCCAGGATCAAAATTCCCATTCTGGGAGAGAAGCTGGGAGGAGGTTCCAGGGTAAAACGCATCTCGATCTCAGACAACTGGGGTGGTATGGACACCCCCAATGGCAGTTCACATACCTACATCACTGATTACACCTATGAAACCGAAGACGGCAA
This sequence comes from Flavobacteriales bacterium, assembly GCA_965262845.1. Taxonomy (GTDB): domain Bacteria; phylum Bacteroidota; class Bacteroidia; order Flavobacteriales; family ECT2AJA-044; genus ECT2AJA-044. The sequence goes on along the minus strand of CBDHFX010000001.1, from coordinate 22,425 downwards.
ATGCAGCGGCGTGGCCAGCTACGAACCCGCACATGCCGGTGAGGAAAATCCGTTCAAAACCGACGCTTCCTTCGCCCTGACCAACCGGCTGTCACCAGATATGCCGGTTTATCAGGAAGGACCCTTCGGGGAAATGTATTTCCCCTCAGCCCGCGTAGGCTACTCCAGAGTGGTGGTGAGTACGCCCCAGCCTTCATTGGGCACTCCCACACCCACATTAAACTACGCAAAGGGAACAGGCAAAATGGTGCACGAGTTCTACACCACCAGGGATTTCCCCACCCGGGTGAAAAAATCAAGGCTTTATCGCTACTATGATCCTCCACTGGGCGCGACCGCCTTTTTTCCCCTTGGCTCAACTCAGGAAAGCCTGAAATTAACCCAGGGACATGTTGTGGAGACCAACAATATGAACGGAAAGCCCAAGGCTGTCTGGAACTTCCCCGAAGGAGTGGACCAGCCTCTGACAGGTACGGAATACGTCTACCACACCTCAGGCAGCTCCGCAGGAACAGCCGGCCTTGACCTGTCCAATACAGTTGATGCCAGGGATGGAAACACCATTAGCTCTGTTCAAATGGGAGTCACCACCGACTTTGTGGTTGATCACGGAATAACAAGATCCACTTCAGTAGCAGGCCAGCTGCAGGGCAATATCGAATTCGCAGGACCATTTCCAGTTCCGAGCATACATAGTGCCGGAGGCGGACTAAATATCTCCGAGGCGCGTTTTATCTCCACTACCAAACATGTTCACCGAAGAGGACTCTTGAAAAAGGTCATCTCCTATGACCAGGGCTCCCGAACAGAAACCCATAACGACATTTACGACCGGCAAACCGGCAGCGTGCTCGCAACTCACCACAACAATGAGTTTAACGACCAGGTCTACTCAGGCAGCTTATTGGCAAGAATGGCCTACCCGGAAATGGATGCCGCCGCACTGAATGAGAATATGCTCACCAGGATGGAAGAGGTTTCCGGCACAAATGGCACCTATGAGCTGTCAACCACATTGATCAGTTCGTCGGATCTCACAGAGGTGTTCATCCCCGGAGATGAGGTATACCTATGGAATAGTACCGATCATAAGCGGCTATGGGTGAGTCAGGTAAATTCCAACCAAATTTGGCTTATTGACCGATACGGGGCGCCTTTCAACTCTTTAGCCTTGGAATCTTCCATAAAGATCCTGCGCAGCGGCCATCGCAATAAAATTCAGGACCCGATCTTTAACCTGGTCAGTCTTTCCTACCTGACCGGTTGGTATCAGGGCATTACAGCAGATAAGGTGCTTGATGCCCAGGCAATGGAATACTCCGATAAGTGGTCCTATTTCTGTAGTCGGAGTGGGAATGACAGCCAGTCTAAGTACAATCCTTACCTGAGCGGAGAAAAAGGTCGCTGGAAGGCCGAAATGAACTGGGTCTATCCATCTACACGACATAATCCCTATCAGCAGGCTAATGGAGTGCAGGGTTATAGGGAATTTTGGAACTATAATACAACGAGCCACCTCTATACCCCAGTGTATTCCGATTGGGTATGGCGAACCAGATCAGATCGTATCTCGGCTTATGGAAATCCGGTAAGTGAGCTCAATGCCCTGGGCCGCTTCACCAGCCAGCAATGGGAATACAACCGGTCGTTTGTAACGGCAAAGGCCGATAACGCAAAATACCAGTACTTTGGGGTCGACAACTACGACGCAGCTGAATATGATATAGACCTGGGTAGCGGGATCTTTGATCGGTTTAGGCCCGTGCCTGCAAACTACAGCAATGACTATGCCCACACCGGAACCTACTCCCTTAGAGTAAACCCCAATGATTCAGTTACTTATAATCTGTCCCCCCAGACATGCTGGGATACCACCATTACCTGTATCTCGCAGCAACAAATGCGGAATTATCTTACTGCGAATTGGAACGGTACTACCGGCGCTTTTGACTACGCGGGGTTCGCATTTGCCGTCCTGGGACATAATGATCCAAAAACAGTTGCTCATGTTCAGGCACTTCTCCAATCCATGGTGGATTTCGAAAATGCCAGCGGAATGCTGGAAGACGAGTTTTGCTTTCCCTCATCATGCCCCTGTGAGGAAATACCGGTCCATCTTTCGCAAGCAAACAGCAGCAACCCCGACCGGTACCTCGCATCGGTATGGGTACATGCACCAGAACTAAGTGGCTACAACACTGATTTTGCTCAGCTTGGGCTAAAAACAGGCTCCAATACGGTCACGACAGCCAGCCCCGTGAACGGAAAAAGCCCCATGATTGAAGGATGGCAGCTGCTGGAACTCGAATTTAACATAACCAGTCAGTCAAACTCTTATACGCTCCAGCTTAAAAATACCTCCACAACAGACACATTGTATTTCGATGACCTGAGACTCCAACCCTTTGAGAGCAACCTGGTCGCCTATGTATACGACCCGGTAACCCTCAGACTGGTAGCCGAACTAGATGCAAACAACTTTGCAACCTTCTACCAATACGACGAGGAAGGAAGGCTCACCCAGATCAAAAAGGAAACCGAAAGAGGGATCTACACCATCGAAGAAAACAACTATTTCCTCAAGGCCAATAATTAATTTCCCAAAACGAAAGACCATGAAAAAGTTATTCCATACCTTCATCTTCGGGTTGCTTTGTGCTCTTTACAGCTTTGGGCAACACGATCGCTACGAAACGGAAATGCGCCTGGGAACCCTGGGAGTGGGTAATGCCCTTACCCTCACCGACCCGCTATACCTTACTCCGTCCATTACGGCTGAGCACTACCTTAAAAGAGAGGCAAATGTATACCTGCGCATTAGTGACCAGGTAGGTCAGCCCGCTCCCATAACCTCCTATAAGGTTAAGGTAAACCTGACTGCTAAAAGCTGGGATCAGTCCGGAAGCAGCTCTTCTGAAAACTTTAGTTTTACCATGACCTATGATCAGGCCTCCAACACAAGTTATACAGGCCTTCAGGTTGCCCGTACCAAACGGGCCCACAGGATCGTGGTAAAGGTCACTTCCATCACGTGGAATGACTGTGATCCAACCCCCTGCCCAACAACCCCGCCAAAAAACCTCTATATCGGAGCTATCATGGAATTTGACCGCACAGTGCAATACGGTACTTCAGGACTTGCTCAGGTTACCAGTGTTACAGAACAGATCACCAATACACCAACTAATAAAAACGCTAAGGTCTCCTGGGCTCCCGTTGAGGGAGCCCTATGGTATGATCTGGAATATACCTACGTATGGGGAACAGTCAATACCAATAAATACGATTTTTCGGAACGGAGCACCCGGGTTCAGGTACCGGCCGGCTCTCCAACCCACCCCTCAACATATTCCTATGAGATCCCGCTGATCTATCCCGACGGATACCTGGTGTGGCGCATTCGGGCAGTGTCCAAAACAGCAGATCAGTACCGCAATATTTTCTATGGCCCCTGGTCCCTGACAGCGGCGTCAGGAACGATCTCCTCCCTTCCGGCAAACCATCATCACAATATTCACGGAAACAATGGCGAGGCACACAACCCAAAACTTAACTGGCAGCACAAAGCCGTTTTTGCCGAGGATGCAAAAAGAAAGGATGTCATTCAGTATCTGGACGGTACGCTTCGTAACCGCCAATCAATAACCAGCCTGAGCTCCGAAGAGCTGATCCTGGTCCAGGACCAGATATACGATTATCACGGCAGACCCGCGATCTCAACTCTGCCGGCCCCTACCAACAGCACTCCAAACAAGGCCCTGAGGTACCAGTCCGGGTTTACGCTTAATTCCTCAGACGAGCGCTATTCCTATAAAGACCTGCTTTGGAGTGGCAGTTGCACCGCAGTTGCCGCCGACACCATGTCCACCACCAGTGGGGCAAGCAGGTACTACTCCCCCTCCAACCCCAATAATACAGAACATCAGGCACACCTCCCCGATGCCCGGAAAAGACCTTTTGTGCAAACAGAGTACACCCCCGACAACACTGGCCGCATTCAGCGAAAATCGCTCCCCGGTGGAGATCATGCCCTGTATTCCGGGCACGAAACAGTGATGCGCTACGGCGTTCCTTCCCAGAATGAACTCGATATCCTTTTTGGTAATGACGTGGGCTATAGCTCCTTCTACCGAAAAAAAATGACCCGTGACCCCAACGGGCAGCTCTCCCTGGAATACGTGGACCTGGAAGGTAGCGTGATCGCAACGGCCCTTGCCGGAGATAAACCAGCTGCATATGAGGCAATCCCTTCCTATGCAAGCAATAATGAGCAGATGACCGTGGAGATGATCCCCGAAATCCAGGCGGTGGACCTAATTGACGGAACGATCCGTTTCTCCCAAAAATTTTTAGTGGAATCAGATGATGATTCCCAGAGCTTTAGCTACCAGTTCTCCCCCCAGGCCATGCAGCAGATCTGCGACAGTATCTGTGCAACCTGCGTCTACGATCTGGAAGTGATGCTCGAAGATGAATGTGGCAACCTTGTTTATAGCCTGTCGGAAACGATCGGCAACCCGGATTCGGTGCTCGCCAATGGAACCTGTGATACAAGCCTGTATGAACTGACCCTGTCTGCCGGAATAACACTGGGCATTGGTGAATACACCCTTTCCAAAGTGTTGCAGGTAAATCAGGAGGCGGTCGATAATGCCACGGCAGCATATATAGACAGCTGCGCAAATAACTTTTCCCTTTACTATAACCAGGAGCTGGCCCTTGCTGATGATAGCGCCTGTAACGATCAGGTGCCTTGTGAAGAAATGGCCGCAGAGATCGTTCGGGAACAGGACTACAGCTTTTCTCAAACGAGATACACTGAGGACTCAACAGCCTATGCCACTGGAGCCTGTGGCTCTTCCGACCCCTGCTATATGGCACTGGTCCAAATGCTCGTAGATGTTAGCCCCGGCGGACAGTACGGACATTACTTAACAACAGATCCAAATTGGACACACTCGGTATATAATAGCTCATCCGGAAATAGCTGGAATAACCTCCCTTCTGGTACGCAATACACCGACGAAAATGGCGACCCGGCCTACGTAATCGTCCACAGTGATGGAACCACCTATATCCCTCCCGTATCTTCATCTGCCAACCCCACCGACCTGGGAGGAGGACTCTACAGAATTACTCCCAATGAGCTCGACCAACGGTCAGACTTTGTAGCCCTCTTCCAGGCATCCTGGGCAGAAGCCTTACTTAGCCTGCATCCCGAATACAATTGCTATTTGAATTGCGTTGAAAAACTACGACCGGCCTTCATTTTCGAAAACGAACTGAACCATACCGGTAGCTTTGCCGATGCTGTGGCCGACGGATACATCAACTCAGGCGGCATGCTTCAAATACCCGGTACACTAGATCCACATTTTACCACCGCAGGTAGTTGTGCAGACCTCTCAGGATTTAATGGTAAGCTGGACGCATACCTTACCTCATTATATAGCATCGAAAATATAGCCTATGCCATTACGGCTAAACAGAATTTTTCATTAGGTAGCTTTAGCCTGCAGGGATGTGATAAGGACCTGTACTGGACTATCCTGCGAACCTTATATCTGAGCGCGCGATATGGGCATGTTGTTGATTCATGCGGGTATTTGGACTGCACCATTCCTTCAGGATCAGGATACCAATCCGTCTTCTTTCCTGACCCTGGCGACGATCTTAAAGATATGTTCGGAGATCCACTTCCCAATGGAACAACAGCAAATAACTGGATGAGTACCAACATCGGCTCCACTTCCATGAACGCCGGAAATGTAAATAACTGCTATACCTATTGCCAGAGCCTGGCCGATAGCTGGATCCTGGCGCTTGAAGGTTGTGACCAGGTGAATCCAAACTGGAACAGTACTGCAAACATCACCACTCTAAAAAATGCATTGATCGATATCTGCAAATGGGGCTGCGATCAGGGGTATCCATCAGGAACCAGTACCGCACCCGGACTTTCCCCCTACAATTCCTTTCAGGCAGCCATCAAGGCCCTCGTCTATAATGGTTCCGCTGTAACCAACCCGGATTGCACAGCAGAATTGATCACAACCCCCGGACCCTATCTTGGACCGCTCCCCGCTAACAACAGCGCCCTGATGGCCCGAATAGGCCTGTCGCCTCTGGATACCTGCTCCTGTGAGCTTATACTCTCGGTAAAGGATGAGTTTGACACGCTCAAAGCCAATAACAACCTGCCCGAAGGAGTTCACTCCCTCGAAGGGTATTTTTACTACATAGGAAAGGGAGTTCCCGATATAGGAGGCCTGGTATGCGCCTGCGAGGATGTGATCAGCCCCTCCAGCTGGAACACCGGTTTCAACTGGACCGATGCGCATGCTCTTTCACTGCAGCAAAACTATTCCGATATGCTCATCCCCAACAGCTGGTCCTGTGAAGACTGTATTAACTGCAACCAGTTAAATACCGCTGTGGACTATCTGAGCAGTAAATACAAACCCGGGTTCAGCCTCCAGGATAATGCGGAGCTGGTAGCCCGGTTTCTGAGCACGACCCATAACATACAGCTGTCGGCAATGGATGTCATTGACTTTAAGCAGGCCTGCGATAGCAATTGTATAAAAGTAAAAGATTGCCGGGAGATACAAGAGATTGCACGGGCCCTGCATTTAATACTGGTTGGCTTCCCCAGTCTGGTGCATACGCAAAACCTTCCCGGTCAATATAGTTCGCAATGGTCGGTCCTTCAACCCTATATTAACCCGGCAGGCCTTAGCCATCCCCAAATAAGAACATTTTTTGAAACCACTCCCACCGGAAACAAATTCGTGGTTGCCTTTTTTGCTAATGATGTCTTTGAACTATGCAGACTTGAATTCGATCTGGGAGAATATTCCGAGAGGGATCTATCGAAATCGAAATATAAATTTAACTCAATTGCAGGACTATGGGCATTGGATTGTTCCGTATGGAACATTGCTCTTTCCAATGGAAAAGGCTGGATGAGACTCAGGGGATATACAAACTGCTTTTCGGATATCTGTGAGAACGAACCCATTACACTTTGTTCGCAAAACTTCCCCTTTACAGAAGATCCCTGTACAGAGGATCTGGAGGCCATAGCCTATCACAACGCAACAGTATTGTACGGGCAGTACATTGACTCCCTATCCAACGATTTTCGAAACGACTACATCTCATCCTGCCTGGGCCTGGATCAAACAACAGGACTTGCCGAAGAACTAAAGCGAACATACGACTATACCCTTCATCATTTTACGCTGTATTACTACGACCAGGTTGGCAACCTCACCAAAACAGTGCCTCCGGCAGGGGTCTCATTGCTCACATCCGCCCAGATCACCACGGTCCAGAATTTTAGGGCAGGAACAACAATAATGCCAGCTACGTATCCAACTCACAGCAAAGGATCAACATATACGTTTAATACCTATAACCAGATCGTGAGGCAGAGTACGCCGGATGCGGGCGGAAAAGAGTTCTTCTACGACCTTGGAGGAAGATTGGTGGCCAGCAGAGATGCCGCATCCCGCACCGCCTATACCCTATACGACGGGCAGGACCGGGTCTTTGAATCGGGCCGGATGTACAGCAGCACCAGCATTTCTTCCGGAATTGCTCAGGATGCGTTCCTATATCGAAACTGGGTCTCAGGCGGAACCGCAAGGGAAGTCTCCCGAACCTGGTACGATGAACCCAATGACCCTACCATAGCCAATGAATTTTACAACGGAGCACAGGAACGGCTCCGAAACCGGGTGGCCGCCATGGCCTATTTCCCGGAATATAGCTTCAATACCTCCCCTATCAGTTGTGAGAGCGCCAAGTATTTCTCCTATGACTCCCACGGTAATGTCAAGGAACTGCTCAACTACCTCCACGAACTCAAACATTGGGGACATGGATACAAGGGAACCCTGTATGACTACGACCTGATCTCGGGAAATGTCAAACGGGTCCACTATAGCCCCAACGGACGTCGCGACCGATTGGAACACCGGTATGAATATGATTCCGATAACCGTATCACCGAAGTCTATACAAATCAAACGGAACTGATCCTCGAAAGAGATGCCAGATACACCTATTATCACCATGGACCGCTGGCGCGTTTGGAGATCGGACAGGATGATCTGCAGGGAGTCGATTATGCCTACACCATACAGGGCTGGCTCAAGGGAATAAATGCCGCAGGAGTTGCTTCGGATGAAGACCTGGGGGGAGATGGCACTTCCTCAGGCCATCCTGATTTTGCCCGGGATGCCTACGGCTTCGTCCTGAACTACTACAGCGGAGATTACAAACCGATCGTAACCGGTGGAAGCAACGGACTAACACTGAGCGGAATGAGCAGTGTGGTCAGTCCTACGGACCTGTATAACGGAAACATCAGTGCCATGAGCTCGGGCTTGCTGAAAATAGACGAATCCGCCGTTTCCCTGGGCATGAGCAAATACCGCTACGACCAGCTTAACCGGATTACTTCAAGGAACTGGTATGAACATGCGGCAACAAATACCACTGACTGGGCCGGAGCCACTTCAGGCAACAAATACAAATCGCTCTACTCCTACGATGCCGACGGAAACCTGGACACCCTGGAACGCTGGGGAGCAACCGGCAGTCAGTTCGACGATCTCGATTACGAATATTATTCGGGATTGAACAGATTAAAAAGGGTGGATGATCCGAGCGGGACGTCCACCGGTGTCGGCGATCTCGCTGACCAAACCGGCAATAATTACCAGTACGATGCCACCGGTAACCTGATACAGGACAATTCAGAGAATTTTACTGATATTGAGTGGGGCATCAATGGCAAGATCCGGCACATTGAAAAAAATGGAAACCCGGAACTGGAGTTTAAATATGGCCCCGATGGAAACCGAACGGAAAAGATCATCAAGTCGGGCCGTCAATATCAAAGGAATTGGGATAAATATGTTTATGTCACAGATATGCAGGGAAATGTGCTCATGACCTACCAATCTTTTCATTATAGTACAACCCTACATAAATTAGGAGTACGCAGAAAATACATTTACGGCTCTGGCAGACTTGGACATAAGAAAGGTTATGGGGTTGTTTATCATGCCTTAAGTAACATCACCTACCACTCAGATGGATCATTTAACACCTTTCATGTTAATCATTCCTGGAATAACTCGTATAATTCGCACAAGATGATCGCCGGAAAAAATAATACTTACGAATTAACCAACCACCTTGGAAATGTATTGAGCACGATCTCGGACAGGACGTATATTTCTGCTACCTCTACTAGTGGAAACATCATATCAAAAGACCCCGATGTCCATACCTATCAGGATTACTATCCCTTCGGCATGTTGATGCCGGGTCGCCACGACGAGATCAACGGCAATCCCTACACGTACGGGTATAATAGACATGAACGGGATGATGAAGTAAAAGGAGCAGGAAAGCACCTAAATTGGGGAGGTTATGGAATGGATCCGAGGTTGGGGAGAAGGTGGAATATAGATCCTCAATGGCAAAAACTACCCGGACAAAGCCCCTATTCTGTAAACAATAATAACCCGATCCAATATACTGATCCCAATGGTGAAATTGGGCTTATTGGTGCGGCTATTGGTGCTGTTGTAGGAGGTATTGTAGAATTAGGATCTCAAGTGGTTTCTAATGTGGTACAAGGTAAACCTGCATTTGAAAAGATAGACTGGGCGGATGTAGCCATTTCCGTGGGAGAAGGCACATTAGCGGGAGCAACCGGAGGCTTGAGTTTGTTGGCTCATGGTGGTTTTGAGTCAGCAAAAGCCGCAATTGATTTTAAAGACGGAAAGTTCCATACCATTGGAGGAATTATTGGAAAGGAAAAAAATATTTCACAAGCCGGAATTGATTTAGGAGCAGGGCTTATTGGTATGGGAGTAGGAAAACTATTGCCTGTGGGAGATGCTGTAGCAAACCAGGTTGCAAAAAGCGGCATAAAAAATAACGCACAGATTTTAGTTTCTGATTTAGCAACAGGGCTGCTTACTAACTCGTTAATTGGCGGTACAGCAAGTGGTCTTTTTAATAAGGGAGCTGATGCCTTGAATAATTCAGGTAATGATATTGAAGGGCTAACGCCAATTCTGCTTCCTGAAGTAGAGGTTTCTGCAGAAAGAAAAGAAGTAACTCGAGAGGGTAAAATAACGCCTAAAGGCGAAAAGAAAGTCCATACACACCTTAAAACCAATATTGAAAAGCACCGAAAAGAAGAATGAAAACTTATTTGGTACTGGGCGTTCTTCTTTTGTTTATTAGTTGGCTATTTTGGAAAGCAATTGATGCGGGAAGACCTCCAAAGATTACACATCCTGAATATACCGTAGGGACGCTTACGAGTCTTAAACAAGGACAAAAATCTTCGGGTTTAGAAGCCGTTATTATATTCCATGTTCATAATAAAATATACGAAAAACGTATAGGATCCTCTAAGTATGAAGCAAATATTATTGGAGAAAAATATATGGTAGTCTATGAAGAAAAAGATCCTTCTAAAAATTTAGTGCTTGAATATCAACCAATTTTTATAAAATCAGAATTAACAAAAAAGTGTACAGGAACAATAACAAGAATTTATTGGTTTAGTTGGAGTAATAATGAATATCGACCTAACCATGGGATTGAATTTGAATATGTAATAAATGGAGAAAAATTTAAAAAGGCACAATCTTTACCTAAAAACTATAAAGAAAAATACAAAAATATAAAAGAAGGAGCTTCTTATGATGTAGAATATTGGGAAAAAAATCCAAAAAGAGCAATAATAAATTTGAATAAATCAACAAAATGAGATATATACTGTCATTAATATTATTCACTTTGTCATTTTTAGGATCTCAGGCCCAAGAAATGAAGATATATACAGATGAAACTAACAAGATAAGTATAAAACATCCTTCTTCATGGGAATATTTAGCTAATTCTGCTACGGTATTTATCTTAAGGAGGCCGATGGAAGAACAAGGTCAAATTTTTAGAGAAAATATAAATTTAATTATCAATGATAGCAGAAAATTAAAATTAAAAGAATATGTGGGGGCTGCAAAAGTTCAATTACAAGATCAAATTTCTGGATATACTGAATTATCAACAGAATACTTAGAAATAAATGAAAGAAAATATGCTCGAATTATCTATCAGCATAATACTTATGACTTGCCCTTGCAGGTAGCTTATTATCTTACACTTTATAAAGGAAAATCTTATAATTTAACCTGCTCTTCTACTCATCAAAACTTTGAGAAATACCTTCCAACATTCCAAAAAATGATCAATAGCTTTACCATCCATAATTGACCCTGCCCCCTTAAGCTATGGCCTTTAAAGACAAAATCGTTCCCATATCAAGTCCATTACTCCATTCAGTGGCAGCGGGCAGCTTCCGATCGTTCGCAGGTTGCTTAAACCGGCGTTTTCATCTGCTTGCTTCCCTTTCGCTATAAATGAAAAACTACAGAGTTAGCTCTGTAGCTAGCTCTGTAATTAATGTTACATAAAAATTTGTATTTCAATAGATTACTCAAATAGACTTTTATAGCTATAAGGGACACGTATACTCCAAATAGAATGCTAACGACTCGCCAAACGCGACGGACGAAAGCCCCCCAGAGGTCGCCTTTAAAGGAGAGCTCGTTCAAATTTCAAGTTCCCGACTCTAATCAAGGGCACTGGCACGATGGTAGCCTGCGCAGCAGCTACCACACCGCCCACCGGGCGGTGAAAAAAGACAACCTTCAAAGGGAAAATCGTTTCAATATCAAGCTCCCGATTCCCCTCATGGGAAGCTACCCGGCCCTAAGGGATACGCATACTCCAAATAGAATGCTAACGACTCGCCAAAAGCGAGCAACAAAAAGCCCCCCCAAAAAGGTCGCTTTCAAAGGAGAACTCGTTCAAATTTCAAGTTCCCGACTCTAATCAGGGGCACTGGCCCAACGGGTAGCCTGCGCAGCAGCTACCCCACCGCCCGACGGGCGGTGCAAAAAGATAACCTTCAAAGGAAAAATCGTTTCAATATTAAGTTCAGTGCTCCCCTCAGGGTAAGCTACCCGGCCCTAAGGGACACCGATCTTTCAAATAGAATGCTAACGACTCGTCAGAAGCAACCGACAAAAGCCCCCCCAAAAGATCGCCTTTGAAGAAGTGATCGTTCAAATTTCAAGATCTTAACTCCCCTCAAGGGCACTGACTGGCCCTAAGGGACACGCATACTCCAAATAGAATGCCGACGACTGGCCAAAAGCAAGCAACGAAAAGCCCCCCAAAAGGTCGCCTTTGAAGAAGTGATCGTTCAAATTTCAAGATCTTAACTCCCCTCAAGGGCACTGACTGGCCCTAAGGGACACGCATACTCCAAATAGAATGCCGACGACTGGCCAAAAGCAAGCAACGAAAAGCCCCCCAAAAGGTCGCCTTTGAAGATGAGTTCGTTCAAATTTCAAGATCTTAACTCCCCTCAAGGGCACTGACTGGCCCTAAGGGACACGATACTCCAAATAGAATGCCGACGACTCGCCAAAAGCAACCGACAAAGCGCGCGCACCGCCCTGCGGGCGGTGAAAAAAAACAGTATCAGAAGTTGGGGGTATCAAATAGTCGCTTTCGGACTTTACAAGTGGACAATCCATCCGTTTCGCCCTGCTTTTAGTCGATCAGCAACTTGCTTTTTCCGGTCGCTGGCAAAAACTTATTAACAATTGCTCCTTTTCGCCTCCATCCCTTTGCCTGCTTGCTTTTCGGCCCCTTTTTCCTTTTTTCTTTCTTTTCTTTTTCGCGCCCCCCGCTCGGCGCGCCCGGCCGCTCGCCAGCAAGGGGGTGGGCCTAAGGAAAAAAGCAAGTAAAAAAGAAAAACCAACCGAAAAACCTGGCCCTAAGGGCCAAAACCACTTGCAGACAAGATTTGACCAGTACTAATACGACTAAAACAGGTAAAAAAGAGGATAAAAAGGTAAAAAACAGGCCATTTTAATCCCCGAAAATCCGGAACGAGCTAAAAAACGCTCTGTAGAAGTGGAAAAGGAGCAGGCAAATAGCTGAAAACCGAATAATGTATTCCTACACCATATTATAATGTCAACCAGCAGCGAGAAAAATCGCTCAAGTGAAGTGTCGGCACACAAAAGGTAAAACTACAGAGCTAACTCTGTAGCTAGCTCTGTAGTTTTAATAAAAAGTGAGAGGCTCCTTTCAACAAAATACTCTGTTACTATTGTAGCTGTAACCCTCAAATAGTCAGTTAGTTACTACAATAAAAGATAAAGGACAAAGCACCCCCAAAAAGTACTCCTTAAAAGTCGAGTGCTTCATATAGGCAGCTCGGTACTTTACTCATGGGCACTGGTCCAACGGTAGCCTGCGCAGCAGCTACCACACCGCCCGACGGGCGGTGCAAAAAGATAACCTTAAAAGACGAAGTCGTTTCAATATCAAGCTCGGTACTCCACTCAGGGGCAACGAGCGACCCCCCCAAAAAGTACTTCTCAAAAGTCGAGTGCTTCATATAGGCAGCTCGGTACCTTACTCATGGGCACTGGTCCAACGGTAGCCTGCGCAGCAGCTACCACACCGCCCACCGGGCGGTGCAAAAAGACAACCTTAAAAGACGATTCGTTTCAATATCAAGCTCCATACTCCATTCAGGGGAGGCGGCACCCCCCCCAAAAAAGAGTTTGTTAAAAGTCGAGTGCTTCATATGGGCGGCTCGATACTTTACTCAGGGGCACTGGTCCAACGGGTAGCCTGCGCAGCAGCTACCACACCGCCCACCGGGCGGTGCAAAAAGACAACCTTAAAAGGCGAAGTCGTTTCAATATCAAGCTCCATACTCCATTCAGGGGAGGCGGCACCCCCCCAAAAAAGAGCTATTTAGAAGTCGGGTGCTTCATATGGGCAGCTCGATACTTTATTCAAGGGCAATGGTCCAACGGGTAGCCTGCGCAGCAGCTACCCACCGCCCGACGGGCGGTGCAAAAGGACAACCTTAAAAGGCGATTCGTTTCAATATCAAGTTCGGTACCCCACTCAAAGGCTGCGGACGGCCCCCAAAAAAAGAGTTATTTTGAAGTTGAGTGCTTCATATAGGCAGCTCAGTACTTTACTCATGGGCACTGGCACAACGGGTAGCCTGCGCAGCAGCTACCACACCGCCCACCGGGCGGTGCAAAAAAACGACCTTAAAAGATGAGTCGTTTCAATATCAAGCTCCTTGCTCCAACCAAGGGTAGCAAGCGGGCCCCCAAAAAAAAGTTTCTTAAAAGTCGATTGCTTAAAATAGGCAGCTCAATACTTTACTCAAGGGCAATGGTACAACTTCCGGTCGTTCGCAGGATAATAAAGAAGGCGTTTTTTATTAGCTCATTGCTCTGCTTTCGTGAAGGTAAAACTACAGAGCTAGCTCTGTAGCTAGCTCTGTAATTAATGTTATATAAAAACCTATATTTCAATTATTTATAAAAAGTATAAAATAGATATATACCATTATTAATTCATTTTTTAAAAAAGTGATCCGGATAATGAACTATTGATCTTTTTTGGGCGTTATATGTCTTGTTGTAAGTTTTCATTGTGGCGTTCGGTCTTTTAGGCCGGTCGCTACTGCGCCGAGATGGCGTAATGTTTACGTTGGGAAAGGCTCCGCGCGCAGCGGAGCTTTTCTTTTTTTGTCGTTTTAGAGCATAAAAAGTCCTTTTCCGAGTCTGTCAGTCCGGAAAATTCGACCCCTGGCCCTTAGGGCCAACCCAAGATCTAAAAAGAGAGAAAAGGGGGCCCGGGAAACCGGGCCGGCCCACCCCCTTGCTGGCGAGCGGCCGGGCGCGCCGAGCGGGGGGCGATGGCCGGCTTTCGCCGGCCACCTTTTGTTCATTTCTTTATTTGTTTCTGGCTTCCCCACTCTCGTTTTTTGTCGCCTGAAGTTGAACCAAAAGCGACCCGCGCAATGAAGCATTTGCAGATACACAACCCCCGGTTTATCACCTATGCCGATGAGTTGTTTACCATTGATGTTCTGGGTGGCGTAGACCTCCAACAAATTGAAAGGATGATCTGCACCCTGCGGATCACCTACCAGAACTACCCACCACTGCGCACCACTCTTGATCTATACAGCGACCAGCAAACCGATAAGCTGGTCCGCAACCTGTGTGATAAGTGGCAGCTACCCCTGCTGGAAGTATCCAAATCGGTTCATGATCTGGTCGGCCAACTGGAGAGCTACAAACTCAAACGCCTTCAGTATCCGGAAGACCGCAGCGAACAACCTTTTGAGCTAACTGAGGAAGAGGCCAAGCAAGCGAAAAAGTACTTATCAAATGGGAAGTTAATTACCAACTTGCAAAAAGATCTGGAACGACTGGGCATTCTGGGCGAGTCGGAAAATGGCCTGATCCTCTTTTTGGCTATAGCTTCCCACCGGTTTAGTAACCCCTTCTCAGTATTGTGTCTGGCCAAAAGCGGGATCGGCAAAAGCTACTTGCTTCAAAAACTATCCGAATGCCTACCCCCCAACTGGTTCAGCTTCCATACGCAGATCAGCGAAAATGCCCTCTACTACTTCGATAGTCAGCAGATCGACGGCAGGGTGCTGTTTATCGAAGACCTTGAGTGGACACAAAAGATGCTGACCCCTTTAGCCACGCTTCAAACACAAGGGAGGCTAGTCAAAACAAGGGCCACCAAGGATAAGGATGGCATGTTGCACACCACCACTTTTGAAGTGGTCGGTAAGCTCTGCCTGATTGCCTGTGCTTATTCTGAAAAGAGCTACGACCAATTAAGCCTGCCGTTTTTATGCCTGCACCTGAACCATAGCTCTACTCAGGATGAGAACGTAATGGACTACCAAAAAAAGCTCCGCGCCGGGTTGATCAATGAAAGCGATATAGCCCGAACCCAACGCAAGCTGCAGTGTGTGTTGGCCAGCCTTGAAAACGTACGAATAGTGAACCCGTTCGCTCCCCTGATCACCCTACCTGAAGATCTGCCACACCCTCGCAAAACCTTGCTGCTACTGCTAAACTTCATAGACATCATCACCTTCTTTTTCCAATACCAGCGCAAGGAAGTAACCGATGAGGCAACCGGAGAAGTGTATATCGAAACCCACCCCGACGATATTGAGCTGGCCTTTTCGCTACTCAAAAACTGCCTTTTACGTAGGGCCGATGAGCTCAGTACCCCTGCGCGGGGGTTCTACAACTGGTTGCAAACCTTCCTAAACGAGGCCAAGACGAATCAGTTTATGGCGCTGGACCTGCGCAAGGTCAAGCGCATACACCCAAGAACCCTAAACCGCTACCTGCAGGAGCTCACTCTTTTCCACTACCTCCAAATAATCGGAGGCAACAAGCACCGGGAAGGTTACCAGTACAAGTTCTCGAACCTCAATGAGCTCTCAGAAAAGCAAAACACTATCGGGCAGAGCTTAAAAAAGACCATGGAAACGATCAGAAAAGCCTATGCCAGCCCTTCAGTAAAGGAAAAAACGGCTCAAAATGAGGCGTTTATCCCTGAAAAACCGGTAAAACCGGCAAAAAAGAGTAGGTCAGTTGGTCAAAACGGGGTGTCCAACGCTCCAGCCCTTGCCCCGACTGCAAAAAACGGTAGGACGACACCAAACAGGAAAAACATACATGACCTAAAAGTGTAAAGATGAAGCTAAGCGAGAACCATAGCACTATTTTGAGCACCTATACTCAATGGTTGCAAACACTCGGCTTCTCAGCTGTGGTTGTATATGGCTATCCAAAAATGGTACGCCACTTTTTAGTTTGGTTGCAGCAAAACGGCGTTTTTCACATAAGTCACC
This sequence comes from Flavobacteriales bacterium, assembly GCA_965262845.1. GTDB lineage: Bacteria > Bacteroidota > Bacteroidia > Flavobacteriales > ECT2AJA-044 > ECT2AJA-044. The sequence goes on along the minus strand of CBDHFX010000001.1, from coordinate 5,609 downwards.
TAACCGCTGACCACCTTAATCGTTACTACACCTATATAGAAAGGCGCCCCAACCAAAGGGTTGCAGGTCGGGGCCTGTCTACTGCCCACCTAAACAAGAGCTTTGATGCCGTGGACAAGCTCTGCGAGTGCCTGCACCATATGGGAATGGATCAGGCTCCGAGTCCAACCCGATACCGGCTGGCCCACCAGCACGGCGAAAGACTTTCCGTACTTACCCGGCAGGAAGTCCGGGAACTATACCAAGCGATACCCTCGACTTTTTCAAATTATGGGTTGGCCACGCGCGAGCCTCGTCAGGCCGTTTTACATCTGGTGCTCGATCTGCTCTACGGCTGTGGACTCAGAAGAGGCGAAGTCATCAAATTGGCTCTTGATGATGTGGATCTGGATCGCAAAGTACTGCATGTTCGTCAGGCCAAGGGTTACAAGGATCGCTACGTACCTTTGAGCAAAGGCGTTTATCGGTCTGTACAGCTCTTCGTTTACCAATACCGAGCCTATTGGAGTCGCAGGAGCGGCATGCTCTTTCCATATACCGGGCATTACATTCCATATACTCTGGGGATTTTGCTTCGGGCCACTGATAACCAGTGCTTAAAGCAAAAGAAATTAACTCCCCACACCTTACGACACAGCGTAGCCACCCACCTTTTGCAAGGGGGTATGAGCATAGAGGGCATTGCTCGTTTTTTAGGTCACGCCAGTTTAGAGAGTACCCAAATCTATACCAACATAACCGATGAACTTTGAACAATATCTTCAGAATAAGGGCCTAAGTGAGGGAGTGATCAAACGCTACCGGGCCGAGATGAGGCGGCACCGCCAGTTTTTGCACCTGTTGGGTAAAAGTCCGGAATGCGCCACCAAAAAAGATCTTTTGGACTACCTCCAAAGCGAGAAACGACCAATAAGCAGGTATCAGGTCATAAGAAAACGACCCTTGAGCAATCGAACCAAACAGAGTATCCTAAGCGTACTGAACCACTACTACGGCTACCTAATGCAGCAGGGTTTGGTGGCTCAAAATCTGACCCAGTTTATCCGGATACGGGGAATCAAAAAGCGGGAGCTGCAATGCCTGTTTACTGATGAGGAGCTGGAGCAGCTGACCAATGATCCTGATCGCTTTCACCCTTTTTAGCAAATCTACACCCACATTGTTAGCCGGTAGGGGCCGGCCGTTTGCAGGTTGGTTAAACCGGCGTTTTCATCTGCCTACTTCCCTTTCGCCATAAATGAAAAACTACAGAGTTAGCTCTGTAGCTAGCTCTGTAATTAATACTATATAAAAACTTGCATTTCAATAACTTATTAAAAGACGATTTTTATATACCTAAGGAACACCTCACTTTCAAATAGAATGCTAACGACTTACCAAAAGCAACCGATAAAAAGCCCCCCAAAAGGTCGCTTTCAAAGGAGAACTCGTTCAAATTTCAAGTTCCCGACTCCAATCAAGGGCACTGGTCCAACGGGTAGCCTGCGCAGCAGCTACCACACCGCCCGACGGGCGGTGCAAAAAAGACGACCTTAAAAGATGAAGTCGTTTCAATATCAAGCTCCTTGCTCCAATCAGATGCGGCAAATTGGCCCCCAAAAAGGACTTTTCAAAAGTCGATTGCTTCATATGGGCAGCTCGGTACTTTACTCATGGGCACTGGTCCAACGGGTAGCCTGCGCAGCAGCTACCACACCGCCCGTCGGGCGGTGCAAAAAAGACGACCTTAAAAGATGAAGTCGTTTCAATATCAAGCTCCTTGCTCCAATCAGATGCGGCAAATTGGCCCCCAAAAAGGACTTTTCAAAAGTCGATTGCTTCATATGGGCAGCTCGGTACTTTACTCATGGGCACTGGTCCAACGGGTAGCCTGCGCAGCAGCTACCACACCGCCCGACGGGCGGTGCAAAAAAACAACCTTAAAAGGAAAAATCGTTTCAATATTGAGTTCGGTACTCCAATCAGGGGTGCAGCAGGCCAAAAACGGCCCTGCTTGCCCCAAAACAGACTTGTTTGCCTATATTTGAGGCACCCCACTCTTTAAAAAAATGGGAAAACGATGGGCTGTCTTAAACTAACGCATGATCAAAGACCTGAGCTTCGGGTGGTGCATGGTAAAAAGGCTGTGGCCTCCAGCGATTGGGTAAAAAGGGTGCGTAGTTCGTACCTCTTCGGCATGTTGATGCCGGGTCGCCACGACGAGATCAACGGCAACCCCTACACTTATGGCTTTAATGGGATGGAGCGTGATGAAGAGGTCAAAGGCGCTGGAAACAGCTACGATTTCGGAGCCAGAATGCAAGACCCAAGACTAGGCCGTTGGCTATCTCCCGACCCAATGGAAGCCAAATACCCAATGTATTCTACTTACAGTGCTTTCAATAACAACCCGATAATTTACATTGACCCTGACGGTAAGGATTGGGAAATTTCAACAACGGTAGATAATAACGGTAATCAAACTGTCTTACTTACTTTAAATGCAGCAGTTGTAAATTCAATGTTCAAACAGCAGCTAAATACAGGATTTTGTAAAAGCAATGCAAAGTCAAATCAAAAGCTCGTATTCAATAAAATATACAAAAACAATTTACGAGCCTGTAACAATAGAAAGTGGATTGGATAACTTTCCAAGTAAAACGATTATGGTTCCTAAAGAAGTAACCGTTACTGTAAATGTTCAAGTCAATGCTCGTGTAATATCAAATAAAAACCAATTAACAAGTAATGAGCATTTAATTGAAATAAAAGATAATAAAGATTTACCGGGTATTTATGGAAAGGTTAATGAAATTGGCGGTACTGAAGTTTACATTAATGAGTCTAAAGTTGCCAATATGATGAACGGGAACGATAACAATACATTAGTTCACGAATTAGGACATACTTTGGGATTAAGACACATAGATCAAAAAGAAGAAACATTATTTGATACAGGGAGCTGATGCCTTGAATAATCCAGCAATATATGACACCTTCGGAACAAGCAAAAAACCCTAATAATGCGATGTTCTCAGGCAGTAGTCCATATATGAATGATAAAACTTCAACCCAAATCAATGGGTAAAATAACGCCTAATGACACCTTCGGAACAAGCAAAAAACCCTGGAATCTGCTAGAGATGCATACAACCTAATGACGAAATCAATCAAAAATAGAATTAAAAAAACGATACTCATTTCATTAATAATATTGATTGTATTTGGCTTGCTTAATGTCGTGTCATACGATAATCAGTTAGCGAGTGACGGACTTTTAGAAGTTGGATTTCCATTTGTATTTTACCGAGAGTTTAATGGAAAATGTTTTGACTGTCAAGTAAGCGAAGGAATGTTCTATTGGAAGTTGACAGCAAATCTTTGCATTCCTATTTTCCTAATCACTATTACAAATATGTTGATCAAGAGAAAACAATAATTATCCAACTAACAATTCCAAGGTCTTTCATAATTTACCATGAACTAAGAGAGTCATTTTTAAGAACCGCAGCAGGTTGCTGTTATGATAAAGCCCATCAAAAAGCAGGTGGAGCGAGTGAGGCAAGTCGCTTTTTTCCAACAACAAAATAACTGAACTATGAAAAAGTTAAAAAGTTGATATTCGTTTGCCTTCACTTAACCCTTTTGACTGTTAAAAGCCAAGCTATTTATCAGGATATCTTAGTCAAAATTACAGGTTATTTACACGAATCTGATAGTTGTATATTCTTTCAAATTGAAAATGTTTCTGATTCCGTTTTGATACTGAATGAAAAGAATATCAACGTTACCAAAGTTAGAACTAACGAATGGGCAGCAGATTTGAGCCTGTCAAGTTCGGGACTATCTCTATTACAGCCAAGTTTTGGGCATTTTATGAGTTTCAAGAGGCTCAAGGCACGAGAAAAATATACAGCGATTGCATATAGCTTTCCTTTGCCAAAAAAACCTGATTTATTCAAGTTGTTTATTCAGATTGATTACATGGCTGTCCCTTTTGATTTTACGATAGTAGATAATCTCACATACAAAGAATTTATTGAGATTACAAAAAAGGAAGGACTTAAAATCCATACGTTTAAGGAAGAATTAGGAATAAACGAAAGTGAAGTAAACAAACCTTGCAAATTCTTCTTTAAATCAAAATGAATCAAAGCCCAAGTTCACCGCTTGGGCTTATTTTTTGCTTTAAATCTTTCTCAAAACCTACTTCCTACTGCGCCTGCAATCCAAAAAAGTTCTCCAGAAATCCTAACTTCATTCAGCGGCAGCGAACAACTTCCGGCCGTTTGCAAGTTGTTTAAACCGGCGTTTTCATCTGCTTACTTCCCTTTCGCCATAAAAGCAAAACTACAGAGCTAGCTCTGTAGCTAGCTCTGTAATTAATGCTATATAAAAAAATGTATTTCAACAATTTATAAAAATACACTTTTCAAGGCACTAAGGGACACCGATCTTCCAAATAGAATGCTAACGACTTACCAAAAGCAACCGACAAAAGCCCCCCCAAAAGGTCGCTTTCAAAGGGGTGATCGTTCAAATTTTAAGTTCCCGACTCCAATCAGGGGCACTGGCACGATGGTAGCCTGCGCAGCAGCTACCCCACCGCCCACCGGGCGGTGAAAAAGCGCGGAGCGCAAGGCGTCCGCAGGACGGCTAAAAAGATCGCCATCAATGGAAAAGTCGTTTCAATATTAAGTTCGGTGCTCCACTCATGGGCAGCTACCCGGCACTAAGGGACACGATACTCCAGATAGAATGCTAACGACTCGCCAAAAGCAACCGACAAAAAGCCCCCCCAAAAAGATCGCCTTTGAAAGGAGAACTGTCGTTCAAATTTCAAGTTCCCGACTCTCAATCAAGGGCACTGGCCCAACGGGTAGCCTGCGCAGCAGCTACCCCACCGCCCGACCGGGCGGTGAAAAAGCGCGAAGCGCAAGGCGTCCGCAGGACGGCTAAAGAAATCGCCATCAAAGGAAAAATCGTTTCAATATTAAGTTCAGTGCTCCCCTCAGGGTAAGCTACCCGGCCCTAAGGGACACCGATCTTTCAAATAGAATGCTAACGACTCGTCAGAAGCAACCGACAAAAGCCCCCCCAAAAGATCGCCTTTGAAGAAGTGATCGTTCAAATTTCAAGATCTTAACTCCCCTCAAGGGCACTGACTGGCCCTAAGGGACACGCATACTCCAAATAGAATGCCGACGACTGGCCAAAAGCAAGCAACGAAAAGCCCCCCAAAAGGTCGCCTTTGAAGAAGTGATCGTTCAAATTTCAAGATCTTAACTCCCCTCAAGGGCACTGACTGGCCCTAAGGGACACGCATACTCCAAATAGAATGCCGACGACTGGCCAAAAGCAAGCAACGAAAAGCCCCCCAAAAGGTCGCCTTTGAAGATGAGTTCGTTCAAATTTCAAGATCTTAACTCCCCTCAAGGGCACTGACTGGCCCTAAGGGACACGATACTCCAAATAGAATGCCGACGACTCGCCAAAAGCAACCGACAAAGCGCGCGCACCGCCCTGCGGGCGGTGAAAAAAAACAGTATCAGAAGTTGGGGGTATCAAATAGTCGCTTTCGGACTTTACAAGTGGACAATCCATCCGTTTCGCCCTGCTTTTAGTCGATC